>NZ_CP032760.1:0-672626 GCF_003953885.1 Halocella sp. SP3-1
CCTGGCAGTCATATAAATGATAAACACAATAGATAAAATTAAAATAATAAGTAATAATGGACCTGAAACCATATTAATTCCCCCTTATAATATATAAATAAATTAAATCAAATATTTTTTTGTATATCACCTCCCAGTTAAAAAACTAATAAACTGAGTTCTCCTTATTAATATTATAGCATTTTTTCTGAAAATTAAACAATGTGCAAATTATCTTATTTTTTTCTTTTGATAACGAATTTTTTGTATATTCTGACGGAAATAGATAGAAGATGCCAAGATGACGTTTCGTTTGTCAAGTCCATTTATTGATATAAATATAAATGGTAAGCAATTAATAGTGTAAAAAGGTCCTTAGCACTTCTGGGATTTAATCCGGTTATTTCATTTATTTTGTTTAATTTATATATTAATGTATTACGGTGAATATATATACTATCTGCTGCTTTACTAATATTTAAATCATTTTCTACAAGAGCTTCTATTAACTCCCCAAGATCTACATTTTCAAAGACTTCTATTATATTGTTTCCTAATAGATGATGTAGAAAATAAAGTCCTTCCTCTTTATCTATATAAGGCAAAAAATAATCATAACCTAGGTGATCGAGAAAAAATATATTATTTTCATGATTACTATATACTTTCTTCCCCACCTTAAGGGCATGTTTTGCCCCCTGGTATGATATATATAATTTCTCTAATTCTGAGACCCTTTGTCCAACCCCAATTATTACAGAATCAAATATTTCATTAAACCTATCCAATATTTTATTGATAATTTTCTTTGTGTACTCATAATAATTTTCAATGTTGTTATCTTTACTAAAACTTTTTACCAAAATGAGATTATCACCTCTACTAAAGATAATATCCTCTTTTTTATTTAGTCTTAAAAATGTATCCAGTATTCGAATCTGTTCAGTTAACAACTTATTATCAATAGGATGGATCTCAATCACTATTACTACCCGGGCAAGGTCTAATGTCAAATCAAACAACTTAGCCCTATCAACTAACAGTTCTTTACTTTTTATACTGTTACTTAATAGTTGCTGAAAGAAATTTTCACAGGCTTTATTTTCTGCCTCAATTTCTCTCCGCAAAAACTCCTGCTGTAATATTAATTCAACCATATTTTTAACTATTTCTCCATAGCCAGCTACTTCATTAGCATCACCAGTTATACCAACAACACCTATAATCTGTTCATTAAACCTTATTGGAAGATTGATACCGGGTTTAACCCCCTTAAAGCCAGCTATATCTTTATCTTTTATGATCACCATTTTACCAGTTTTAACTACTTCTGCCGCACCCTTATGATACATATTTATTCTTTCTTGATTCCCACTAGCAATAATTATACCGTTGTAGTCCATTATATTAATGTTCTTGCCTAATACATCCATAGTATTTTTAACTATTTTTTTTGCTAAATCCATGGTTAATTTCACAATAGTACACCCTCTTAGAAACAATCTATTTGCAATATAATATACCGTTAATCTTATGTTCTATAATAAATCTATATTACTTCCGCTTAAACCCTAAATGCTGTGTAAGCCAATTATATTAATGTAGCGACTTTAACTTTTTGTGGAGGCAGGACGCTGAAACGCTGGAACGGAAAAGTGCAATATTTATCCTCAGGGTATATCCCCTCTATAAAATCATGACCTACTATATCTAAAACAAATACATATTGTTATTATTCTACCTTAATTATTAAATAAATATGGGAAATTTCCTGCATTACATCTTAAAAAATTTTATTTACAAACCATTACCCATAGGTAGAAAAGTTTTAATTGTTAAACACAAAAAATACACCTCTTTTAAAGAGATGTATTTTTAATAAAAATATATAAAACCATAAGTTCTTATCCAAGACAACTTTACTTACACAATTCCAATAGTCTTAAAGATAAATACAAAACCAGTCATAGTAAAAACTGATAACAAGGTAGTTGTCATAATAATATTAGATGAAAGCTTCTCATCCCCATTCATAGCCGCTGTCATAATATATGATACAAGTGAAGTAGGCACCCCAAATAATATATATATCAGCAGGATATCTTCATTAGAAAAGCCCAGCAGGTGTGCACAAAATACCGCAGTTGCCGGTAGAATAATCAATTTTAACATACTGGCTAATAAAGGCTGAAATAAATTTTGAACCGATTTCTGCAAACTAAAGGTGGCACCTATTGTAATTAAAGCCAGTGGTGTTACTACTACTTCAAAGTAACCCATAGTACGTGTTAAAATTATAGGTAGGCTTAGTTCGAATCGAGAGGCAACAACACCTGCTAGTATAGAAATTATTAAAGGGTTTTTGACAATGTTTGATAGCGTTTTTTTGATACTAATATTACTACCCTTACTTGTATCAGTAACTGTTAAGACTATAACAGCAAGTATATTATATAAAGGTATAACAAAAGCCAGTACCAGTGGGGCTTTACTCCCTATTGAACCAGTTATGTTTTCCATAATTGATAGACCTATATAAAGGAAATTTCCCCTAAATGAACTATGGATAAATGCCCCTAACCTTGATCTTTCTCTGATAAAAATTAGACCTAAAATCCAGATAAAAACAACACTTAAAATAGTCCCCATAACAACAAATACGGTGAATTTAATATCAAAATAATCACTAATGGAAGTTTTCATTACATCACGAAATAATTTAATAGGTAAAGCTATATTAAAAATAAGTTTATTGGCTGCTTTTACAAAGCCGTTACCTACTATTTCTTTCTTTTTTAAGATATAACCAGTAAACATAACCAAAAATATCGGAACTACAATACTTATACTAAATATAAAATTATCTATCATATATAACTTTCCCTCTTTTGGATATAGTAATTATATTATTTCAACATTTGATACAGAAAAACAGAGGATCATAAAAATCCCCTGTCTATTGATATTATTTCTCAGGACGCATTGTTGGGAATAAAATAATATCTCTGATAGAACTTGAATTGGTTAGTAACATAACCAATCTATCTATGCCAATACCTAACCCACCAGTGGGAGGCATACCATACTCCAGAGCCCTGACATAGTCCTCATCCATCATCTGAGCTTCATCATCACCAGCTTCACGCTGTTTAACTTGATCCTCAAATCGTTCTTTTTGATCGACAGGATCATTTAACTCGGTGAAGGCATTACCTATTTCCCATCCATAGATAAAGGGTTCAAACCTATAAGTAAATTCAGGATTTTCATCCATTTTAGTGGCTAGTGGTGATATTTCTAAGGGATAGTCCATTATAAATGTAGGTTGTATTAACTTCTCTTCTACTCTTTCTTCGAAAAGAAGATTCAGCACTCTCCCTTTACTATAATTATTATCTACTTCTATCCCTACACCTTTAGCAGCCTCCCGGGCCTCTTCATCAGTTTTTATAGCACTAACGTCTACCCCAGTATACTCTTTAACAGCCTCAACCATGGTCAAACGACGCCAGGGAGGAGTTAGATCAATCTCCTCTCCCTGATAATTAATTATAGTTGTACCTAATGTTTCTTGAGCCACATGGGAAATCATATTTTCTGTTAATTCCATCATATCTTTATAATCTGCATTTGCTTGATAGAGTTCCATCATTGTAAATTCTGGATTATGTTTAAACGACATACCTTCATTCCTGAAATTACGGTTTAATTCAAATACCTTTTCAAATCCACCTACTATTAACCGTTTTAAATAAAGTTCTGGAGCAATCCTCATATAAAGATCCATATCCAGAGTATTATGGTGGGTAATAAATGGCCGAGCACTGGTTCCACCTGGAATAGGATGCATCATTGGTGTTTCTACTTCTAGAAAATTATTATTTTCTAGATATTTTCTTATCTCTCTAATGATCCTACTCCTTAGAATAAAAGTTTCTCTTACATCAGGGTTTACAATCAAATCAACATAACGCTGACGATATCTGGTCTCCTTATCTTTTAACCCATGAAACTTCTCTGGTAAAGGCCGCAGTGATTTAGATAAAAATTTAAAACTATTAACTTTAATCGATATTTGTCCCCGCCTTGTTTTGAAAACTTCACCATTGATACCAATAATATCTCCAATATCCAGTTCAGCAAAGAAATTATACTCCTCTTCCCCTACTACATCCAATTTAACATATAACTGAATTTTTCCTGTAATATCCATCAGATCAGCAAAACTTGCTTTGCCATGTGTCCTAATGGCCATCAAACGACCTGATAGAGAAACTTCCTGTCCTTCAAGTTCATCAAAGCTGTCTTCTATTTCTTGAGCATGATTAGTAACATTGTATTTTTTACCATAAGGTTTATGACCTTGCTGGATAATATCACTTAGTTTTTCTCTCCTCTGAATCATTAAGTCATTTAATTCTTCATTATTATCTGTCATCTATTTCCCCTACCCCTTTTTTTGTTTTTTTATTGATAAAATTTCATATTCAGTAATACCAGAAGGCACTTCAACCTTTACAGTATCACCCTTTTTATGCCCCAGGATAGCTTTTCCGATTGGTGACTCATTAGATATTTTAAAATTAAGCGGGTCAGCCTCAGCAGAACCAACAATCTTATATGAAAACTCATCATTAGTATCCATATCTTTTAATTCCACAATTGTACCTAAATTAACAGTATCACCCGTAATCTCGTCATCCTTAACAATACGGGCATTTCTGAGCATGATTTCTATTTCTTTAATTCTACCTTCTATAAAGGCCTGTTCATTTTTAGCATCATCATATTCGGAGTTTTCACTGATATCACCAAATTCACGAGCTACTTTAATTCTTTTGGCTATTTCCCGCCTTTTAACATTTTTTAGATTATTAAGTTCACTCTCAAGCTTTTCATACCCTTCCTGAGTTAACAATATTTCTTCTGCCATATTTTCGACCCCTTTACAATTAATTTATCTATTATCAAAATAGTGTCAAGTTATTCAATACTTGACACTAATATGTATATTCTAATTATTAATTATTATAAGTTACCCGTAAATATTTGTCAAGGTGAGTTAAGGAAATAAGCTAATAGCTATCATCTCACTAGTACATCATCATCATTTTTTCTTCAGCCCTCTGCCTTATTTCAGCAATTTTATGATCAGAAAGCGCCCTTTCAAAACTCCTGAGCCCAGCTAATTTAAAACCGTGCTTTTCTGCCATACTAGCTGTTTCTTTTACTTTCTCAACTTCAATGAATGGTCCAAGACTATAATCCTCAAATCTACCCTCTAAAGTAAGCATCATTGTCTCTGCCATACAGGCATAAGCAGTCTTGGGGGGATAACCAAAATTAAAATTAAAATTAACTGCCCCAGGCACCTCAACTATACCACCTTCTATTACTAAAACATCATCCCGCTGGGTTCCCACTCTTACTGCCACATCCCGGGGGCGGGCCACATCACAGACAACTGCCCCAGGCAACAAATCAACAGGGTCTATTAAAGCATCTACCGCCCCAGATGCACTAATAATTACTTCAGAACTACTGACAGCCTGTTTTACATCAGTTGTACAGTTTATCTCTAATTGATAATTTAAACCCTCTATCTCTTTTTTTAACTGATTTAATCTTCCCATATCCCTACCAACAAGTATAAGCCTCTCTAAATCTGAACTTAAAACAAGACTGACTGCCCGTCCAATTGAACCAGTAGCACCGACAACAGCTGCTGTTATATCTGTTAATTGATATCCCATCTTTTTTACGGCCAGCCTGGTACCCTTAATTGCTGTAGCTACAGTGTAACTATTTCCTGTAGTAACTGGAATACCTAATTCTCTAGCAACAGTAATACCCTTATCTCCAACAACCGAGGTAAAAGCCCCCAGACCTACTATCTGAGCACCAAGTTCCCTGGCTTTTTCCCCAGCATGTATTATTTTTTTTATTACTTTGTCAGTAGGCAAACTCATCATCTGTCTGGTTGTTAAAAAACAACTAACAAAATACCCTTCAATCTCCTTACCTGTCGCCTCTGATTCTACACCTGTAATGTGAGATACCTTTAAAGCCGGTAACATCCGTGTAACCCTTTCTAATACATAATCTGGCAGTTTATCAGCCCAGCTATATTTCCTGCTATAATCAGTAATTTCAAGGGGGTGAATTATAAAACCAAATTTATCCATAGAATAATCCTCCTTCTTAAGATACAGCTTGTCTATCAAATTCTATTACTCTGGGGCTAAAACCAATTTTATCTAATAATTTTAAATAATCATCACTACTTAATTCCCCTGGTTTTTTACCAGCCAGAGTAATCAGCACACCCTCCATTACATTAGTGCCAAATGACCGGCCATTTAATTCAGGTGTTGTAGTAATTAAAGTCTTAATACCACTCTTTTCTAGTTCAGATATATTTTCCTGAGTAACTGTATTAGTAATTATTATTTTCCCATTCATATCCTGGGGCATATATTTGCGAACAAAATGATAATCCCCGGCAATAACATCTGCTTCCTGATAATACCTGGTATATTTTTCATTTGTATACTTTTTATCCTGATTATTTCCAGTAGGATATACCCACTCAATAGGTAATTTAGTAATTACTGGTGCAAAAGTTCTGGCTATTTTATCTAACGTCTTAAGTGAATAAATAGGCATAGGTAATCCCAGAGCAAAGATTAAATCACCAAAAATAACCTCAGCACCAAGGGAAACCAGGGCCTCTGCCATACCAAATCTATCAACAGCAGAGACCATTAAAACCTTTTTGTTAGCTAGTTTTAACCCCGTTTTTTGATCCAGAAAAGCAACAACACGCCTTTCCAGAGTATTTTTTAAACCACTACCATCTACAGCAGGGGTTTGTTTGACATCTTTAATCAGTTTTTTAGCATCCCTAAAAGTATATCTCTTTTTACCGGAATATATGTATAAATCAATACCACCTATTCCAAAGGCATCATATTTACCATCTAATTCAGTAAAGAGCCGGGCAGCTTTTTTCTTATCACCATTTGTTCCCCGTCTTTCTATGATAAATTTTTCCCCTAAAATATTGACTTCAACCCTGTGGTCACGTTTGCTTGAACCCAGGCTAATACTTATTACTTTCTTCACCCTGGTTTCCCCCTTAATTATGTATTTATGAAAAGGTAGTAATTATTCTCTTTATTTCTTCAGGGTTAACATACTTATCCTCAGTAATCGGTGATTCACCTAATTCAACACCAATAACATTGCCATCAAGTAATTTATCAATTAAATCAAGCCTCATATCAGAACCTAAAAAGATTATTAAATCAAAACCCTTTAGCTTAACAAGGATCTCCATAATTTCATTAAATATCTCTACTCCCTTTTTGTTGCGAACAAATGACCATCTTTCTTCTTCAGTTAATATTAGGACATAATCAAGTCCAAAATCAACAGCAAGCTGTTGTAGGTCGTCCTTATTTTTTACAGGAAACCCAAGTAAAGCAATCTTTTTCCCCTTCCTGATCTCCCCAATGCTTTCAAGCCTTGATATAAAAGTCCTTTCAACGCCTATCTCATTAGCAACCATTGATTGTGAATACCCTTTTTCCCTTAAAGATATAACCCGTTTAATTATTCTATCAATCTTTTTATTATTAATAATCTTATTCCCAATCCTGCTAAACTTCATAGCAGCACCTCCCGGCAATGTGCACAAATACGTACACATATATTGTATCACTCCAGAAAAAAATGTCAAGAATTTCTCAATATAAGTATCTTTCTATCCTTAAGACGGTATAATATAATATAATGTTTAAAGTAGTATTGGGGGTTTAAATAATGAAAGAGCAAATCACTAAGAATAACATTCCTGATTATACCGGTATAACCTGTGATTCAAGAGAGGTTAAACCAGGCTTTGCCTTTGTTGCTATTAAAGGTTTTAACCGGGATGGTCATGATTATATCAATGAGGCTATTGAAAAAGGTGCCAGCGTTGTTTTTACTGAAAAAGAGCCTGTGGCAAAAACAAATAGAAACATTCCAATCATAAAAGTTCAAAACTCCAGAACGGTTTTTGCACAACTGGCTGCTGATTTTTATGAGTATCCCTCAGAGGGGCTTGAACTAATCGGTGTAACAGGTACAAATGGAAAAACAACAACAACCCATTTGATTTACCATCTATTAAATCATAATCACAAAAAAGAAAAAAAAGCCGCCGGACTTATTGGTACTGTTAAAGTGGATACAGGTCAAGAAATAATACCCGGCAAATTAACTACCCCTGCCCCGATAACTTTACAAAAATATCTGCAGGAAATGCTTAAAAACAATTTGAAATATGTTTGTATGGAGGTATCATCACATGGTATAAAATTAGATAGAATTGCAGGATGCAAATTTTCAGTTAAAGTAGGTACCAATATCAGCATTGACCACTTTGACCTACATCCTAACTTCCCTGAGTATATAAATATTAAGAAGGGGTTTTTACAGGAAAACAAAAGCAAATTAATCTTAATTAATCAGGATGACCCTTACCTTAAATCCCCTGATATACTTACTAAGAACTTATTAAACTATGGTATAGACTCTAAAGCAAATATTAGGGCAGAGAATATAGAAAAATGGAATAATGGTACCTTGTTTAACTATAGACTATGTAAACCTATCAAAATGGATAATGGAAACCTGTTATCACCATTAAGGTTTCCTATAAAAATGCACCTGCCAGGCAAACATAATATCTATAACTCCCTGGTCGCCATTAGTATTGCTCTCTTTTATGGTCTCAAGCCGACACTAATTCAGGATTTTTTTGCTAATTTTATGGGTATCTGGCGGCGCCTTCAATTTATTTATAAAAAAGACTTTATTATCTTAGATGATTGTGCACATAATCCTGGAAGTTACCAGGCAGTATTTAATGCTGTTACTAAACTAAAATATAATAAAGTCTATATAGTAAACTCCCTGCGAGGAAACAGGGGAGTTAAAATTAATAAAAAAAATGCTGAAGTAATCAGTCAATGGCTTCCCCGCTTAGGGGACTACTCCCTATTTACCTCAAACTGTAATGAAGTAGTAAAAGAAATTGATAGGGTCTCACAAGATGAAGAAGAAATCTTTTTGAAGATATTAAATAAGAATAAGATAAGATATTATCATTATAATAATTTAACCCCTGTCCTGAAAGATGTTATCTCACAGGTAAACAGGGGCGACCTTATCTTATTATTGGGCCCACATGCCATGGACCAGGCAGGTAAGATGATCCTTAAAATAATTAAGAATTAAATATCTACTTTAATTAGATAATTTCATCAAATAATCCTGTAATACTTCCTTAACACTTCGATATGATTTCAAGTAGTTTAATTTTTCCTTTATTTTACTAGAATAAGGTCTACCTTTTAAATACCAGGACAGGTGTTTTCTCATTAGAGGAATGGCCCTTTTTTCACCATAGAAATCAACAGATTTTTTCAGGTGGTAAAGCGCCATCTCAATTATCTCCCTGTCAGTTGGTTCATCAAGTAACTCGCCTGTTTTAATGGCATGTACAGCCCGCTTGATAAGCCAGGGATTACCCTGAACCCCCCTGGCAATCATCACAGCATCACAATTGGTTTCTTCTATCATCTTTACCGCGTCTTCAGGCTGAAAGATATCTCCATTGCCAATTACAGGTATATGCACTTTTTCCTTGACAGCTTTTATTATCTGCCAATCTGCCTTTCCACTGTAAAATTCTTCATGGGTCCTACCGTGAACAGCAACAGCCTTAACCCCCATCTCCTCGGCCAGCATAGCTGTCTCAACTGCATTAATATGTCTGTCATCCCAACCTTTACGAATCTTAACTGTTACTGGAATGTCAACTGCAGTAACCACAGCTTTAATCAGACTTCCAGCTTTTTTTAGATCCTTCATCAAAGCAGAACCAGAGCCATTCTTAACTATCTTGTTGGTAGGACAACCCATATTGATATCAATGATATTTACTGCATATTTTTCCTGTATATGTGCAGCAGCACTGGCCATAAATGCCGGATCTTCACCAAAAATTTGCACAGCAATAAAACCATCTTTTTTATTATATTCAACCAGCTCTTCTGTTTTTTCATTACCATAGGCAATCCCTTTGCTACTAACCATCTCGGTATAAAGAAGTTGGCAGCCCATATCCCTTATTATCTGTCGATAGGGGTAATCACTTACACCGGCCATCGGTGCTAAAAAAACTGGATTATCTATCTGCAAATCACCTATTTTCATTAATTACACCACTTTCACTAATCAATTATACCATTAAGTTTCCCTATATGGTAAAGACCTTCTAGAGTAAGGAAAGCATCTATTATATGGATTGAATCTGTCTCCTTAGCTATCAATCCTGCTAAACCACCAGTAGCAATCACCTTTGGCTCTCCATCTATCTCTTGAATAAATCTATTAATAAGCCCTTCAACCTGTCCTACAAATCCATAGATAATCCCCGACTGTATAGCCATAATAGTATTTTTACCGATAGCCTTTTCTGGCCTGGACAGTTCAACCCTGGGTAACTTTGCAGCATAATTAAAAAGGGCTTCTGAAGCTATACCAATACCCGGAGCAATTGCCCCACCAATATAATCACCCTTTTTAGTAACAGCACAAAGAGTTGTGGCAGTTCCAAAATCAACAATTATTACTGGCCCACCATATTTCCGATAGGCTGCTATTGCGTTAACAACACGGTCAGCCCCTACTTCTCTAGGGTTTTCCATTAAAATATTCATGCTTGTTTTCACACCTGGACCAATGATCAGGGGTTTAACCCCTATAAAAAGCTCTGCAGCTTTTTGCAGGACAGTAACTACTGGTGGGACTACACTTGAAATAATAATCCCTTTAATATCAGCTATTTCAAGTTCTGTATAAGAAAACAAATTATAGACCAGGATACCATATTCATCAGCTGTTTTATCTTTATCAGTTGATATCCTCCAATCTTTTATTAGTTCACCATCACTAAAAACCCCTAAGACAGTATTAGTATTACCAACATCAATTGTTAAAATCATATAAATCCCCCTTATACTTCATACGTAATGTCAAAAATATTTTAAAATATATTGTCAAAACCCTATTATAGTAGGGATTTGATCTTAAATACTTGTCACCCCCCCTCTTTTTGAGGTATATTTAGGTTGCTTATTTACCTTTTTAAACCACAAATAGAAAAGGCGGTGACAAACTTTGAAACAAATTATTAATGTCTTACTTACTTATATTCAAATTCAATATCATATTATTTGCTATCTCTTGACTTTACTTGTTAGTAAAGACTTCATGCCCAAAGATGAGATTCCCATCAGCAAGAAATATCATCATCTTCAAGTTGATGATTTACCCATTATTGAAGTCCTGGAAAAGCTTGATTACCAAAAACTAATAATTGCTTACGAACAGGAACATGGTAAACCTCTTAAACCTGTCAGACGCCGTAACGCCAAATACAAAGTTCCTGAGTCTATGACCTGCCCAAGATGTGGTGCCCCACATATTTATCTTTATGATAATACTGGTGGTCGTGGTCAATATCTCTGTAAAATTTGTAAGACTAATTTTAATGATAAAAATCGCTTTTCTAAAACTGTTATCTTTAGGTGTCCCCATTGCTCTCGTACTCTAGAACAAATTAAAGAGCGTAAGAATTTCTATATCTACAAATGCAAGAATGATGACTGCTCTTTTTATCTTAAAAACCTTAGATCCATGAGTAAAGAAGAGAAAAAACACTTTAAAAAATATCCCCATAAGTTTAAAGTTAGATACATTTACAGAGAATTTGACTTTGACTTTCAACCATTGAGCAAGGAGTCTCCAGATTTACCTAAAGTTGATATCTCAGGAATACATTCTTCACCACATACTCTGGGGTTAATCCTTACTTACTATGTTAATTATGGTCTTTCTTCTCGCAACGTAGCTGCTATCATGGAAGATGTTCATAATGTTAATATCTCTCATCAAACTGTAATTAACTATGCTGATTCAGTTGGTTATCTAGTTAAACCCTATTTAGATAATTATCCTTATGAGCTTTCTGACTCTTTCTGTGGTGATGAAACCTACATTAAGGTTTATGGCAAGTGGCAGTATATTTTCTTCTTCTTTGATGCTGTGAAAAAGATTATTCTATCTTACCATGTCTCACCTAATAGAGATACACCTTCTGCAATTAAAGCTATTAATGATGTCCTTACTAAGATGGATACTATCCCTGATAACCTCAACTTCGTAGTTGACGGTAATCCTATCTATCTTCTGGCTAAACATTATTTCTATCAACAGGGTATTAATTTTGATATCACCCAGGTTCTCGGCCTTACTAATGACGACCCTGTCTCAAAGGAAAATCGACCTCTAAAACAAATTATTGAAAGACTCAATAGAACTTTTAAAAAAAGCTACAGATCAAGATGTGGTTTTAAGTCTTCTAAAGGATCAGTATCATACGTGAACCTTTTTGCAGCATACTTCAATTTCTTAAGACCACATTCAGCTCTAGAGAAAAAAGTACCTGTAACTGTACCTCAGCTTATTAATCTGCCTAACATGCCTGCAAGATGGGGCAAGCTGATTGAACTAGCTCAAGAGCATATACTCTACGAGCAACAGCATTCTGCTTAATCTTTATATCTATTTAGCAGAACCCGAGGCAGCTAAAAGCTTTATCTAAGCATTGGCGAAGCGAACCCTTTACAAACCGAACCAGACAAATGCTAAAATTGAAGTACGAGGGTTGGCTAATTTGCTATGCTCTTTATATCCATCCCCTTCAACCTCGGCTACTTACCAGCAGCATTTGGATGGTGTTTGTCAAGGGTTATGCAACGATCCAACCAGTAAAAATTACTTAAAAGACTAAAATCTGTCTCCAACATCACTTTTTCATAGATTTTTTGACACTACCACTTCATATTTATAAAACAGTCCTATTTTTTCCTGCGAAGGCTGACATCCCCTGCCCAAAACTTATTTATCTCACCATTTTTGTCCTTTATTATTAATTCCCCCTGTGAAGAAACATCAAGGACATTACCCTCATAAGTAATACCTTCATTAGCATAAATAATAACCTGTTCACCAATAATATTTAACTGCTTTTTCCACAGGCCTAATAACTTATCATAATGACCTGCTTCCATTTCCAGATAATATCTTTCAAAAGAAACTATTATTTCCTGAACTAACAGAGTACGGTCTATCTCATTTCCGGCTTCTATTTTTAATGAAGTAGCAATATCAGCTATTTCAGCTGGAAAAGAAGTCTGGTTCACATTTATGCCTATTCCTGTAACTGCATATTTTATCATACCTAGGTCTGCATTTAATTCAGATAAAATCCCACAGACCTTTTTCCCAGCCAGTAATACATCATTAGGCCATTTAATAACCGGAACTAATGAACTGGCAACTTTTTTGATCCCCTCTGATACAGCAAGCGCAGATATAATAGTGAGAAAAGGGGCCTTATTAGGTGAAATGTCTGGTCTAAGTAAAACCGAAAACCACAACCCTGTTCCTGGAGGTGAATACCATCCCCTACCACGACGACCTTTCCCCTGCTGCTGCTCTTCAGTAATAATAACTGTCCCTGTTGGGTAGTCATCAGCTGCTAACTCTTTTGCCTTTGTATTTGTTGAATCCAAACTAGGATAAACCCTTATCTCCTTACCAAAAACTTCAGTATCTAATCCCAGATAAATATTCTCTGCAACCATCCCCTGTGGGGATTTAATTAAACTATACCCCTTCCTGGTAAGTGAATCAATTTGATAACCAAGTTCACGAAGCTTATTGATATGTTTCCAGATAGTAGTACGTGAAACCCCCAGTTCCTGACTTATCTTCTCTCCTGAAACATAATCCCCTTTATTTTCTATCAATAATTTTAATAATTTAATATTGATTTTATTCATCTGATCACCCTTTAATATAATTTTAATGCTTTTCTAATCTTTTTTTAATTGTATTCTAGCATATATTTTATTATAATTTTTAATGTAAAGCAAAATAAATATTATTATAAAACATAATTAGAAAGAAAGGTGTGATATAATATGAAATTTTTTAAGAAAACTAGATTAATGCCTTATGTATTAATAGCTTTACTGGCTCTAATGATCGGGGTTGTAGCGGGTTCCACTGATAAAGTAACCCCTTTTTCTAAAGCAAATGAAGCAAGCCCTGGGGATGCTGATAATGCAGAAAAAATTGTGATAACTGAAAGCAATGTCTTTGCTGATATTGCTGAACAAATAGACCCGGGTGTAGTATTAATCACTTCTGAGGTTGAAGTTCAGGGTAGTCAGGAAAATCCATTTTTTAATGACCCCTTCTTTAAATACTTTTTTGGAAATCAATTTGACATTCCTGAAAGTCAACCGAGGACACAGGAAGGGTTTGGTTCTGGTTTTATAGTTTCTCAAGATGGTTATATAGTAACAAATGAGCATGTTATCCATAATGCTAATAGTATTGAAGTAACAATTAAGGGTTTTGAAGAACCTGTTCCAGCAGAGGTAGTCTGGTCAGAAGTTAATACAGATCTAGCTGTTCTTAAGGTTGATGTAAAAGAAGATTTACACGCCGTTAAATTAGGTGATTCTGATAAAATTCGACCTGGTGATTGGGCCATAGCCATAGGAAATCCTTTTGGTTTTGAACATACTGTTACCACAGGTGTTGTAAGTGCCCTGGGAAGACCAATTACAATCCCTTCCTCAGATGGTGAACAGAGGAGTTATCCTAACCTCATCCAAACGGATGCAGCTATTAACCCCGGCAACAGTGGTGGACCTCTTTTAGACCTTAATGGAAAAGTTATTGGTATTAATACTGCTGTTAGTACCCAGGGACAAGGTATTGGTTTTGCAATTCCCATTAATGAAGTTAAGGGAATAGTAAATGACCTCAAAGAAAAGGGCGAGATCATACAACCCTGGTTAGGTATTTACTATAGCCAATTGGATTCTAAATTTAAAGAACAATACAAGAAATATTATAATATTAAGGAACTTAACGGTGTTATCATCGCTAAAGTATATGATGACAGTCCAGCCGATGAGGCCGGTCTCCTAGCAAATGATATCATTACCAGAATAGATGAAACAGAGATTAAAGAATTAACTGATGTGAAAAAGATCATAGAAAAGAAGAATATTGGAGACAGCATCAGAATAGATATTATTAGAAATGGCAATTCCAAGATTTTATTTGCCAGGATAGCTAAAAGGCCAGGCAAACTATAAAAAATTACTCCACCCCAGACTCTAAGGGGTGGAGTTAATATAGATTACTTAAGATACCCCCCGATTCTAATCGGGGGGTGTTTTTTAACCAGTCTCCAGACTAATATTAAAAGCAACATTTTTTAGTAATACTCTAATCAAATAGACATAAACTGGCACGTGAAAAAGCTGACCTTTAATTTTACCGATAAGCAATGGAAGAAAAGGAATACCAAATAAATGGTTTAAGAATAATGGTACCAGTATAACTGATGATATTAACTGCCCTACTGCTATAGCAACCATCAAAGACAAATAACTTGTTTCTCCTTTGAAAAAATAGAAAACTACTGCACCAGGGAGAAAACCTGTCAGAAATGATGTCAATGTAAAATGAGGCATATAAGGCCCCATTGGGGATAAGAAAAACCCTAATATATCAGCAACTGCACCAACAATTCCCCCTGCTAAGGGACCAAATAAAACACCAGTAAAGATAATAGGCAATCCACCAAAACCAATTCTAATACCTTCTACTCCTCCAATCGGTATATGGAGGCTTAATATACGTGTCAAAACAATACTAAGTGCTATCAGAAAAGCCATATAAACAATCCTGCGGTTAGAAATATTTTCCATCTCTAGCCACCTCCCTCCCCTTTGGACCATGGCAGAAACCTGCACCAAAGAGAAGAGCTCTCTGGTGACAGCGGACGCGATGACCATACCGCAGCCTCTACAGGCATTTCGTCTTAAGGCAACGTCCCATCCTTAAGCACTCTAACGCATGACATCTACTCTGCCACTTTTCATTTATATAATTGTAACATAGTAATAAAATTGATACAAGTTAAAATTCAATAATTTAGAACAGACCTGTTATTTTTCCTGCTGCGTCAATATCTATCAATTCTGCTGAAGGTTGGGCAGGAAGACCAGGCATAGTCAGGACAGGGCCAGTCAGGGGTACAAGAAAGCCAGCACCTGCAGAAAGGTTAATCTCCCTCACACTAACCCTGAAACCCCTAGGTCTACCCTTTAAAACCGGATTATCTGAGATAGAACTCTGTGTCTTGGCCATACAAACAGGTAGCTTATCAAAACCGCTTTTAGTATATTTATCAATTTGCTGACAGGCTTTTTTAGAGAAATCAACTCCATCAGCCCCATATATTTCCTGAGCTATCAGCTTTATTTTTTCTTTAATAGAGAAAGCAGTATCATATAGATATCTGAAATTACTTTCATTTTTATTGAGAATATCTATTAATTTTTGAGCTAAAGCAATTCCACCCTTACCACCTCTAGCCCATACATCTGATAGCTCAACCGCAACCCCGATAGACTGGCACCTCTCTTTTATAAAGGCAAGCTCTTCATTACTATCATCCGGGAATTTATTGATAGCAACTACCAGGGGCAAACCAAAACTTGCTATATTTTCAATATGTTTTGCCAGATTATCCATACCCTTTTTCAGGGCAGTTAAATTTTCTTCCCGGAGATTATCAAGACTTACACCACCATGCAACTTCAGGGCCCTGACAGTAGCAACCAGTACTACAGCATCTGGATGCAAATCGGCATAACGACATTTAATATTGAAAAACTTTTCGGCTCCTAAATCAGCCCCAAAACCTGCTTCAGTAACAGCTATCTCTCCTGATTTCAAGGCTAGTTTTGTAGCTATTATACTATTACAACCATGTGCTATATTAGCAAATGGTCCCCCATGGATAAAAGCTGGAGTGTTTTCCAGTGTCTGAACCAAATTCGGCTTAATAGCCTCTCTCAAAAGGGCAGTCATCGCCCCGGCAACCTTTAAATCATTACAGGTAACAGCCTTACCATCATAGTTATATCCCACCACAATCTTTCCTATTTTTTCCTTTAATTCCTTTAGGTTATTGGCCAGACAGAGTATAGCCATTATTTCTGAAGCAACAGTAATCATAAAGTGATCTTCTCTGGGAATACCATGGGCCTTTCCCCCAAGACCAACAACAATATTACGAAGTGCTCTATCATTCATATCAACTACCCTTGTCCAGCTGATATTCGTGGGGTCTATCCCGAGTTTGTTACCCTGTTTGATATGATTATCAAGAACTGCCGACAAAAGATTATGAGCCATACCAATTGCATGAATATCACCTGTAAAATGAAGATTAATGTCCTCCATAGGTAGAACCTGGGAATATCCACCACCGGCAGCCCCACCTTTTATACCCATAGTAGGCCCTAGAGAGGGCTCCCGCAGGGCAATAACGGCCTTTTTACCAAGCCTATTAAGGGCCTGACCGAGGCCAACTGTCGTGGTTGTCTTGCCTTCGCCGGCTGGTGTTGGTGTAATCGCAGTTACCAGAACTAATTTTCCATCATTTCTTTTTAAAAACCTATCATATGTTGTTAGCTTTACTTTGGCCTTATATCTGCCATATTGTTCAATATCATCCCTATCAAAACCGAGGTCAGCAGCAATATCTGTGATCTCCTTCATTTCTGCTGACTGTGCAATCTCAATATCACTCTTCAACTCTAACACTTCCCTTAGCAAATAATATTATCTTTCTTGCATAATTTTTAATCTATATAAGTTTCATTTAATTTATTCACACTAATGCTTTGTGTAAGCCAATTATATTAATGGAGCGACTAGTCTAAGCTTTCTTAACTTACGCAATGTTAGCTTAGACACTAGCTCATCGAGAGCGTCGTATATTTTTCACGTAGGCAGGACGCCGTAACGCAACCTTAATGTTCTTGTACGGTTTGTTCAGATACGGAGTGCCCGTGGTGAATGACAAGCAGAATTAATATAATTGGCTGGAACGGAAAAGTACAATATTTAAGTGCTACTTATATATCTACCATTGATAATTAAAACCAGCCAATCTTGCTATCTCTTCTCTTGAAAACCCTTCTTGCAAAAGAGCTGTAATAATATCTTCTTTACTGGGAGGAATATAACAAACAATAGCCTCTAATTGTCCGCTTATAGTTAAATTCTTAAGTGAGGCTGGAATAAAATATGTCATCCCTCTGTCAAACTCAAAAGTCTTGTTATCATACCCAATCTCACCTTTACCAGTAATATTCATTAAGATGTAAAAACTCTTCCCGGCGGGATTCAATGTAAATTTTTTGCAAACATCATATTTTTCTACTGCAAAATATGGACAAATTGATAGATATTGCTTGCTATAATTTTGATTTTCCACAAGCAGTGATTTTGTAGTATTGCTGAAAGGATTTACTGCAAAATCTATTACATCAAGAGCCTTTTTTATATGTAAATCACGTGGTTTTCCATCCTGTCCCTTTCTATTCCAATCATAAACACGATAAGTAGTATCTGAATTCTGCTGAATCTCTGCCAGTAAGATCCCCTCTTCTATAGCATGTAATGTACCTGAAGGTATGAAAAAGAAGTCTCCCGTTTTTACTTCTATTTCACAAAGATATTTCTCCAGGGTCCCTTTTTCAATAGCCTGGCTAAAGCCCTCTCTACTTATTCCTGGCTTAACCCCATAGATTAATTTGGCAGCAGGTTCAGCATCTATAATATACCACATCTCTGTTTTACCCTGTTCAGCTTCATTTTCTCTGGCATAATTGTCATCAGGGTGCACCTGGACAGATAGTTTATCATTGGCATCCAGCAGCTTGACCAGCAGTGGAAAACTATCCCCTTCTTGATATGAAACCCTTTTACCTAAAAGCTGAACTGGATATTTATTTAATAATTCCTGGAAAGATTCCCCAGCAAACTCACCATTAGCAATGATGCTCATTCCCTTCTTATGGGCTGCTATTTCCCAGCTCTCGCCTATCTTATCACCTGTAATATCCCTGTCGAAAAGATCTCGAATCTTATTTCCACCCCAAATCTTCTCTTTATATACTGGATTAAACAAAAGTGGATATAAACACATCTTTGGTCAACTCCTTACAATAAAAAGACCATTACCCTGTGATGGATAATGGCCTTATTGTTTGTTTTAAAATTATAATTTTATTCACCCTGATCTATGTCATCATCACTTTTTATTCCATTATGAGTATTATCATTTTTCTTATCCTGTTCATTGGTTTCAGCTGTTTCAGCACTTTCTTCTTCTAGTTCCTTCAAGGGTTCTCCATCCATTAATTTCTGCAATTGTTCAGAATCAAGGGTCTCCCTTTCTTTAAGTGCCCTGACAACCCTTTCAACTTTAGCTGTATTTTCTTTAAGCAGCTTTTCAGCCCTTTCATAACAATCTCCGATAAGTGAACTAATCTCCCTATCAATTTCAGCAGCGATCTCTTCACTATAATTGCGCTGCCTGGATATATCACGGCCGAGGAATATCTGTTCATTATGCTTTTGACCTAATGTTAAAGGACCCAGTTTTTCACTCATACCATATTCAGTAACCATAGCCCGCACAATTTTACTTGCCCGTTCCAGGTCATTCTGAGCACCAGTACTAATATCATCAAGGAAAATAGCTTCTGCAGCACGTCCTCCTAAAAGTACTACTATCTCATCAAGAAGTTCTTTTTTTCCCATAAAATTCTTGTCATCATCAGGTAGTGTCCAGGTCATTCCCCCAGCCCTACCACGAGGGACAATAGAAACCTTGTGCGTCTTATCAGCAAATTCCAGGAGATTAGCTGTTAACGCATGCCCTGTCTCATGATAAGCCACCAGATTCTTTTCTTTTTCAGACATCACGCTGCTTTTTTTAGCAGGACCAGCAATTACCCGGTCAATAGCATCATCAAACTCATCCATTTGAATATTATTCTTCTTCCGCCTGACCGCAAGAATAGCAGCTTCATTAGCAAGGTTTTCCATATCAGCCCCGGTAAAACCAGGTGTCCTTTTAGCAAGCACCTTTGTATCTACATCATCAGCAATAGGTTTATCACGTAAATGTATTTTTAAGATACCCTCTCTCCCACGGACATCTGGCTTATCAACTATAACCTGACGGTCAAAACGTCCAGGTCTTAGTAAGGCAGGGTCTAATACATCCGGCCTATTTGTAGCGGCCATTAAAATAATACCTTCATTTGTTTCAAAACCATCCATTTCAACAAGAAGCTGGTTTAGGGTTTGTTCCCTTTCATCATGTCCTCCACCAAGGCCAGCTCCCCTCTGTCTACCAACAGCATCCAGCTCATCAACAAATATAATACAGGGAGAATTCTTTTTACCCTGTTCAAAGAGGTCTCTTACCCTGGATGCACCAACACCAACAAACATTTCGACAAAGTCAGAACCACTTATAAAAAAGAAAGGCACTCCGGCTTCGCCTGCTACAGCCCTGGCCAGTAAGGTTTTACCAGTACCAGGAGGGCCAACCAATAAAACCCCCTTAGGAATCTTAGCCCCCATCTTGGTAAATTTACGGGGATTTTTAAGGAATTCTACTACTTCCTGGAGCTCTTCTTTTACTTCTTCATAATTAGCAACATCATCAAAAGTAACCTGTTTGCTATTCTCATTTAGACGGGCTTTACTCTTGCCAAATGACATCATCTGACTGCCGCCGCCCTGCATCCGCTGCATAATAAAAAACCAGGCACCTATTAATATTATTATCGGTAAAACATATCCTAAAAGACTCATCCACCATGGTGCAGTTGGCTGAGGTTTTGTGCTAATTTCAACATTATTTTCTCCCAGAACCCTCATTAATTCAGGAACGGCCTCCGGGGGAATTGGAACATTAAATCTCTTGTTGTTATAACTCCCCTGTACTTCCTCATTACCAATAATAGTTACTTGATTAATTTTCCCTTTTTCAACCTGAGTAATAAGATCTGTATAACTGAAGTCTTTAATAACATCAGGGGTTTGCTGCATAAAAAATTGCGCTACTAAAATCGATATTACAATCAATACTAAATAAAAACCTAAATTCTTAACAAAACCATTCAATAAACTTAACCTCCCCTCAGGTTAACAATAACCATATACAATGTAATATTATATCATAATAATATCTATTTGACAATTAGTTTTATCATGAATAAAGTTCTTTTTTAAGGACACCAATAAAAGGCAGGTTGCGGTACCTTTCTGCAAAGTCAAGTCCATAACCAACCACAAATTCGTCTGGTATCTCAAAACCATTAAAATCTGCATTTATCTGTTTAACAACCCTTCTTTCAGGTTTATCCAGAAGAGTGGCTATCTTTATACTGGCTGGGTTTCTGGTCTGAAGCATATCTACTACATATTTTAAAGTCTTTCCAGTATCCATGATATCTTCTACAATCAGGACGTGTCTATTTTCTATATTCTCTTCCAGATCCTTTATTATTCTGACTACACCAGATGATTCAGTAGCAACCCCATAACTCGACACATCCATAAAATCAAAAATAACAGGCAAATTTATCTGCTGAGACAAGTCAGCCATAAACATTACAGCCCCACGTAAGATACAGACCATAACAACCTCTCCACCATGTTGATAACTTGACGTTATCTCACCACCTAACTCCTCTATTCTATTCTGTAAGACCCTTTCTGGTATGATTATCTTTGCTATATCATCTTTAAAAATACTATCACTTCTCATTTTAATCCCCTCCTGGATATTTTATACCTATTTTTAAAATATTTGCTGTATCAGGGCTAACCTTAAACCTATCATCCATCCTCATTCCCACAATCCATAATACTCTGTCTTTATTATCAACAATAATAGGTGTTTTATCTCGCTTATTTAAGGGGACCTTTTCATCAATATAAAAATCCTTTATCTTTTTTTCTCCCTTCATACCAAGTGGTTTAAATCGATCACCATTCCTTCGATTTCTAACAAAAAGAGGCAAGTTTATCTTGTTATAATCACAAAAACAGATATCCTGACTAAAGGCATCTTGCTGCCAGTCGTTATAAAAAGGAATAATCCAGGTTTTTATAACTACTTTATTAGATAACAGGGTCTCACCAGGCACTGTCAATCTCTTATTATAGGAACTTACTTTTTTTCCCCTATTTTTTATCTCAAAAATGAGTTTATCATAAGAAATCCGAATCTGCAATTCTTCTTTAATAGGTATTTTCTTTCCAGTTTCACCAGCACAGATCAATTTATCAATAGCTTTATAATGTACTGTATAGAGATCAATAACATCACCACGCAGGAGTCCAATCACCCCTTTTACCAGTCTCCTTCTGATAAGCTGTTCTTCTTTTTGTATAGCTGATAGTGATAATACTATCCTATGCTTATTATTCTCAAGTAAAATCTCAGCCAACTTTTCCTGGGTAATCCTGGAAAGAAAATTCTCTACACTACGAAGATGTGCGGCCATCCTGCTTACCGCCCCCTTAAGACGGGGATTAATCTCCTTTTCAAGATATGGTATGACTTTATGTCTTAATTTATTCCTCGTATAGATGACTTCATTATTTGTCTGGTCATAGACCGGCTTTAAATTATTTTCCTGACAATAATTTTCTATCTCTTCTCTATATATGTCAAGAAGTGGGTGGATAAAATTAATCCCATCAATTTCTGTAAGAGGGTTAATACCAGTTAACCCCTGCAGACCTGACCCCCGCATTATATTTAGAAACACTGTCTCTACCAAGTCATCTTTATTATGTGCCAAAGCCACCTTTTTAATATCTAATTTTCCTGCCCATTTTTTAAGTAAATTAAACCTTACCTTTCTGGCTGCCTCTTCTGGTGAAAGCCCCTCCTTCTGAATATAGGCCGGGACATCATATTCCTCAATAATAGCTTTGATTTCATATCTCTTAGCAATCCCTCTAACATATTCCGCTTCGGCAGATGCCTCCTTACGAAACATATGATTAAGATGAAAAACTACTAAATAGAGATTGTATTCCTTTTTAAGACTATTCAGGAGATGAAATAAAGTTAGCGAATCAGGCCCCCCTGAGACACCAATAATTAATGAATCACCATTTTTAAGTAGGTCATATTCTTTTATGTACTCTTTAAATCTTGCTATTAATTTCAAACCCAGACCACCTTTTACCCTAATCACCTATTTTATTCTAGAGAAGGCCCTAAATTTCCTGCTTTTTTTTGTAACTTCTTCTATTTTATAAACAACAATAGTCATATCGTCATTAACCCCGTTTTTATTTAATACTACCTCCATTATATAATCCACCATATCACCTGGGTCATCAAAAGATGAATTCTGCAATAGTTGCCTCAACCATTCATCTTTATTTTCTATATCTGAACACGCATCTATGATACCATCTGTTAACATAATAACAAAGTCGCCCTGTTTTAATTGATAGTCCTGGGAAGTAAGTTCTATTTTATCAAGAATACCTGCCGGCAAACAGGCTGAATCAACTTTAATTAAATCCCAGCCCCTTTTTATATAGCTTGCTATTGCACCTATCTTACTAAAGGTAATCTCAGCAGTAAATGTATCAAATATAGCAATATCAAGGGTGGTAAAACTTTCATCTTGATTCCTGAGATATAAAGCTGAATTAATTGTCTTTACAGCCAGTTCCTGTTCAAAACCTGCCTCAATTATACTTTCCAAAAGGTTAATTGCTGCTTCACTCTCCACGGCAGCCTTTTTACCAATACCCATACCATCTGATATAACTATAAGATCCTTGCCATCCCTCAAAGGTTTATACATAAAACTATCCCCGGAAACATCCCCTGTTGAAGCCTGCTGCATATGTGACAAATTCAAACGATAATTACCACTTGGACCATATTTTACCCTACATCTCTTATCTTTTAGTTTATTACCACATACACTAGTTAATTTTCTAAAAGAATAATCATACTCACCATTAACGAGGTCTAATACCTGCTCTTCACATGGACAATTACCAGCACATGGTTCCATCTCTACCAGAAAATTTATTCTTTCAGATTTAAGATTAGAAACAAATTCAATATTAGATATTTCAATATTACTTTCCAGGGCTTTTTTCTTAATATGTTCTAATTTTGACGGCACTTTCACAGTAATATTGGGCTCACTGGCAAATTCCTTAATTATTTCACTTATACCAGCCAATTGTTCAGATACAATCTCCTGCTTATCATTAAGCCTCTCCCTCCAGAAATCATTTACCTGGTATATTTCATAACTTGCTTTAGCACTCCCTAATATCTTATCACTATAAGTACACCTATTTCCTAAATGCCTTGTTATAATCACCCGATTTAACCCCCCATTTCTGACACAATCCCTGAGCATTAAAGCAAGTTTTTTTATTGTATCCCCTTTTTCTTCTTCCCAACAATACCTTCTACGCTGACAACTACCACAAACCTTATTCCTGAATATATAAATGAAGTCATCTACTTTTTTATCTCTCTCAGCAGGCAGCACCTCTTTAAATGTTACACTTAATTCTTGAAAAAGACCGGCTAATTCCTCAAGATGATGTTTGAAATTATTAGCCTCTTCAAAATCAAAGCTTATATTTTCTACCTGAAAACCCTTAGTAATAAAAGGGGAAAAAATGTTCCTCCATAAATTTAAGGGTAATATTAAAAAAATCAAATAAGCTACAGATAGCTCCAACACAGCTTGCTTAAGATTATATGTAGTTGGAGAAAAACCCGAATACAAGAAAAAAGCCATAGCAGACCCAAATAACATCCACCTCTTCTTTTTTTTGTAAAACAGGCTGGAAATAAAAGCGGTAACTATATACCTGACCATGGTCAGGATAGGTACAACCCCAACACCGGTCATAAACAACCCAATTAACACACTTGCTGTAATACTCATATTTAATCCTAAGGTACTTGCCATAGCAATCAAAAATGTAATTATTACTATATTTACTGCTATTACTGGTACTAACTGGAGGTTAGCCAGACCAATTAAAATCCCACAGGATGTAATAAAAACTGTAATTAAGCCTGGGCGAGTTAGTTTTCCGTTTTTGCATAATTTCTCTTTTCCCTGGAGAACTATAGAAGAAAGTATATAAATAAAAACTGATTCCCCTACTAATATAAAATACTGGTAGTATAAGACCCTGGTAAAATAATAAATAGGTAACGAGATTAGTAAATAACTCAATGTAACACATAAAGGTAAATCAAATAACTTTATTTTTTTGTTAATAAACTTATACAACAACAGAGCCATGAAAGCAGCTGCTAAATAAGAAAAATTATAATAATCCCCACTGAGATACAGGCCTGTCCCAATAGATAGAGTAGTAAAAAACGAAAGATATCTATTTAGCCCGATTACCGCTACCCAATATATCAAAGCCAGAGTATATAAACCCGTTAATAATTCTGCCTTGGCTAATAAAAACCCCATTAAACACAAAAGAAAATAATCATATCTTAATCTAAAATCCTTTTTATCCCTATCAACAGTATCCTGTTGATTAATAGCAAAATATGTACCCTGAGACATATCCCTCTCCCCCTAGTTTTAACAATATGTAATCATATTATAACTTATCATCATAAATATGTCTGTCGATATAAAGGGAGGAGACTTCCAAATTTTCTGCTAAAAGAATGCATAAATCTGGAAAATAATCTGTATTCTATAAATAATTATTATTTTTTCTTGGCTTGATAAAAAAAAATCCCCTTCGGGATCTTTTGGTGCCGGGGGTCGGGCTCGAACCGACACGGGTAAAAATACCCACCGGATTTTAAGTCCGATGCGTCTGCCAATTCCGCCACCCCGGCAAAAATATTTAAATAATATTTGTTGATGACAGAAGTTATTATAATATATAATAGATAAAGAGTCAAGTAAAATCAATCAACTGCTTTTACTATTTCTTTTGCTAGACCATATAATATATCATGTTCACTAACAATCACCTCATCTAGACTTAATTCTTTCATGATCACCTGCAAAATTACCGTTCCTGCTATAATCACATCAGCCCTACCAGGCTGTAGTCCAGGTACTAACTTTCTCTGCTGAAGAGTTTTATCGGCTAATTCCTGTTTAATATCACTGATTTCCCCATAAGTCAGTCTATAATTATGAATTTTATCTGGATCATAGTCAAGTAATTTTTGATTTACAGCAGCAAGGGTAGTAATTGTGCCACCAAGACCAACTGCCTGCAGGCTATTTTCTTTTATATTCAGCTTTTCTATTATAGTTTTCGAAACATCCTGCTCAATAGCCAGCAACTCATTATCAGAAATAGGCCGGCTGGTATCTTTAAGATGTCTTTCTGTCATCCGAACAGACCCTATATTAAGACTTTTATAGATAATACTATCACTATCCTGCCAGATAAATTCTGTACTACCTCCACCAATATCAATTAAAATAAAATTATCATCTACCAGGTCAAGCATAGCCCCCTGCAAATTATAAACAGCCTCTTCTTCCCCACTAATTATTTCAATTCTTAGTCCTGTTTTTCTATAAACCCCATCAAGTAAAATACTGGCATTGCTTACATCTCTTAAAGCACTGGTCCCAACAATCTTTGTCTTTTTTACACCATAGTTCTCAAGCTCTACTGCATAGTTTTCTAAAGCCTTTTCTACCCTATTCATCGCCGTTTCTTTTAATCTACCGGTACTATCAACACCCTCACCCAGTCTGGTTATTATTAAACCTTGTTTTAAAACCTTGAATTTACTATTATTACAATCCAGTATTAACAGGCGGCAGGAATTAGTACCAATATCAATTACCCCTATCCTCATCTTAATCACTCCCAGTCATACAAATACTACACTCTGACGGCCAAGCAGTTTTCTGCCAGACTAGACTTCCAATCGGATTTTGTTTATTTACCAGATAATCAGCCAGGTGCGTATGTAAACATTTAATACCCTGTTTATCCATTATACCCCCTACACCAGCCTCACGCAAGACCCTTAATATAGCAGGTGATTTATCTGATAACAACTCCTTTTCTGACTCATCAAGATAGGAAAAACGAAGCAAAGCATATTTCTGGTGTGCCTTCATTAATTCCTTTTGTAAATTAGTATCTCTTTTTAGCAGTTCAGTCAATTCCCTGATCAATCCCTCATCTTCCAGTCTAGCAACACTTTTAACAAGATAAGGACAGCTTAACCAGTAGAGTGTGGGAAAAACCCCATTTTCTTTACTATAGGGTGCTGTTAAGACTACAGCCGGATAATCAAAGGGACAATAGGCTCTAACACCTGCAAAGTTTTCCGGCTCCCTTCCAAGCTGTTTTGTTATAACTGCTAGCTCATCTTTCATGTACATACACCTCATTAAGTATTAATTACTCAAACTTCGCAGATGAATTTATCGCATAAAGTCTGGTTAGCCATAACTTCATACACGGAAAAAAGCTAATTACACCAGAGGTGCTCCCTATTTGAAAAGAGCATACGAGAACAGTTTAAGGTTGCCAGCTCCTCTTCCAGGCTATGAATAACAAAATAAACTCACTTCGCTACGCTACGTTCAAACAGGATTCATAGCCTTCCATGCGCGGGGCTGGAGCTTTTTTAACGTTTATTCAGCAAATGGCTAACCAGAAAATTTTAATATAATTGTAGTAACTGCGAAGTTTGAGTTAATTATTATAACAATTATAATATATCATTATACAAGCAAAAAAACACCCCCTATTAAGAGGATGTTAATATACAAAATTAGTCTATGCTAATTTATCTGCTATTACCACCGCGCTTTACTTCCCGGTTCCTGATATCCTGAAGGCGTTCACTACTCTCTTTCATAAACTTAGACATTTTATCCTCAAAAGACATCTGTGGGGCATGGTCTTTGCGTGCGGAAGGGTCTTTTAGCTGTTTAATGGAAAGCCCAATTTTCCCATCATTACCTATTTTAATAACCTTCACCTTAACCTTTTCATCTTCCTTAAGAAAGTTATTAATATCTTTCACATAGGTATTGGCCACCTCTGAAATATGGATTAAACCAGTATCCCCCCCGGCAACTCAACAAACGCTCCAAATTTAGTAATACCTGTTACTTTACCTTCAACAGTACTGCCTACCTCAATGGACATGCTTAAAAAATTCCTCCTCAAATTATTAATATTATATATATTATATCTTACCCATATGTATATTGTCAAATAGGATACTTATATTTTCATAGTAAGAGAAATCCTTTTTCTCTTTTCATCAACAGCCAATATCTTAACAGTAACTATATCACCAACATTTACAATATTAAGAGGGTCTGTTACATAGTCTGAACTCATCTCAGATATATGAACAAGACCATCTTCTTTAACACCAATATCAACAAAAGCACCAAAATCTACTACATTGCGTACTGTTCCCTGGAGAGTCATCTCTGGTTTTAAATCTGCCAGACTAAGGACATCTGTCCTAAATATAGGTTTAGGCAGTTCCTCTCTAGGATCACGCCCTGGCTGTTTTAAGGCCCTGATAATATCCCTCAGGGTGGGAATACCTATCTCCAGTTCTTTAGCCTTATCAACAATGGATATCCTGGATAATTTTGATCTCAAAAGATTAAGCCTGTCTTTATTCCTGATATCTTCCGGTAAAAACCCTAAGTCCTTTAACAGTTCCCTGGTAGGCTGATATGATTCTGGATGGATAGGGGTTTGGGCCAGAGGATCATCACCATTATCAATTCTTAAAAACCCAGCAGCCTGTGTAAATGTTTTAGCACCAAGACGATATACCTCTTTTAACTGAATCCTGGTCTTAAAAACCCCATTTTCCTCACGATATTTAACAATATTTTTGGCTACACTACTATTAATACCTGCCACATACTGCAGTAATGATTGAGAAGCAGTATTTAAATCAACGCCAACATAATTAACAGCTGATTCAACAACCTTTCCCAGGGATTCTACCAGCTGTTTTTCATTGACATCATGTTGATAAAGCCCTACTCCAATGGAACGGGGTTCAATCTTCACAAGCTCAGCCAGTGGGTCCTGTAATCTCCTGGCAATTGACACTGCTCCTCTCATTGAAACATCAAGTTCAGGGAATTCCTCGCGGGCTATCTTTGATGCTGAATAAACAGAAGCACCTGCTTCATTAACAATTATATACTTTACCTCAATATTTATCTCCCTAATTATTTCCACTATAAATAATTCTGTTTCTCTAGAAGCAGTACCATTACCAATAGCAATCGAATTAACACCATGTTTTTTTAACATAGCAGTTATTTTTTTCCTGGATGATTCCACATCATTTTGTGGGGGATGAGGATAGATAGTTGCCGTGTCAAATAGTTTTCCAGTCGAATCAATAACACAGACCTTTGAACCTGTCCTAAAACCCGGGTCTATCCCCATGACAACATGTCCCTTTAAAGGTGGTTGCAATAATAGTGATCTAAGATTGCGTGCAAAAACACCGATGGCATGTTCATCTGCCTGTTCAGACAACTTACCTCTGAGCTCTCTCTCTATCGATGGGTCTATTAACCTTTTATAACTATCCTCTATAGCCATCTCTAACTGCTGTTTAAATGCACCCTGGTCTGTTATAATAATTTCGTTTTTTATATAATTCAGGATCATTTCATCTGGTGTAAGGACCCTTACCTGTAAAACACCCTCCTTTTCTCCCCTGTTTAAAGCCAGAACCCTGTGTGGGGGGAGTTTTTTTAATGATTCACTATACTCATAGTAAATCTCATATTTACCCTGTTCATCAAGCCCTTTATCAGTACAGCAGCTTTCAATTATTCCCTGCTCAAAGCTATCATGTCTAAGCTTTTTTCTTATTTCTGCATTATCAGAAACCATTTCCGCAATTATATCCCTGGCACCCTGATAAACATCACTTATACTCTCTATTTCTAATTCAGGATTTATATATTCCTGAGCTAGTTCTTCAAGGTTAACTACTGTATCTTCCTGTTTCCAGATTAACTCTGCCAGTGGCTCCAATCCCTTTTGACGAGCCTTACTTGCCCTTGTTTCCCGTTTTTGCCGGTACGGGCGATAAAGGTCTTCAACTTCCTGCAAAACAGTAGCCTTATCTATCTTATCTGCTAATTCCTCTGTTAATTTATCCTGTTCATCTATTAAGCGGATAACCTCTTCCTTGCGTTTTTCCAGATTACGTAAATACTCCAGGCGTTCTTCAATCTCTCTAAGCTGAGTCTCATCAAGTCCACCAGTAACTTCCTTACGGTACCTGGCAATAAAGGGAATAGTATTACCCTCATCAAGCAGAGCTACTGTTCCCTTAACCTGTCTATCCTTAATACCCAGTTCATCAGCAATTATACCAATCAATTCCTTCGCCATCATATCCCAACTTTCTATTCTTTTTCCTCCACTGGAATTATTAATAATTCCCCGGGTTTTACCAGTCCAAGTTCCTTGCGGGCAATCTCTTCAATATAGGACGGGTCATCTAGATAGGCCAGTTCTTCCTTTAATTCAAGATTTTTTTGGCTGGCCGTTTCTATCTTTTCTTCCATCTCCTTGATAGCAAATCCTATATCCTTTATTTCTTTATAATTTGTATAAAAACTATATCCTGTAAATATTAGTAATAAAACTAATATTAGTTTAAAACCCCTGGAAAAAACAAAACTTTTTAATGCCTTCATATAAAAACCCCCTGGTAAGCCTATACTACCTCTTCCTAATAACTTTTTTAAAACCCATGCAGCTTATGAAACCTAAAAACATTGACAGGATTACAAAAAAACGCAGTTCTCCCCAGTTAGCATAAATTAGTACCAGAAAACCAACTACTGCAGCTATGATAGAAAAAAAGAGATCTAAAATGTTCATATAAATAGATTTTAGATTAATCCTGTTTAATAAATACTGGTAAAGAATAAAACCAATCCCAATCAAAATACCCAACAGAAACATCATCACAAAAGTATATAATTGTTGTGATAAAAAAACCATTCTAAAAATCCCTCCTTAAAAAGACCACTTTTATTATATGCCTGAATGAGGGATTTTGTTAAAATTATTATTCAATGTATAACTTCTACAAGAGTATTAATATTCCTGCATTCAGAAATATTCTTTATCACTCATAATTATTAATTGAATATAATATTAATTAATAAGAAGCAGTGCGAAAGGGGGTAACAAAGTGAAAAATCAACAAAATACAGGAAAAGAAAATATTGCTGCACATAGTTTTTCTCTAAACAACCGCAAACAGCTTAATATGACAGGGGTTAAAGAGGTCGTTACCTTCAATGAAAACAAGGTCATTTTACAGACTACTCAGGGTAATCTATCAATAAAAGGAGAAGATTTAAATATACACAACTTAAATTTAGATGATGGCAGTGTTAAAATAGAGGGTTATGTTTCATCACTGGAATATACTGATAAGATAAATAGTAAAGGATTGCTTAATAAACTCTTTAAATAAATTTTAAATATTATTTTATAAAGCAAGAGCGGCCTCCCGGCCGCTCTTGTTTAGGTATTTATCTGGTGCTTTTCTAAATAATTATTTCCTCAGTTTCAGCATCAAATACATGCATTTTATCAGTATCTACAATCAACTTGACATTATCACCAACTGCTGCCTTACTCTGAGCTTCAACCCTGGCAATCATGGAATGTTCTGCTACTGTCATATAGAGATATATTTCTGAACCCATCGGTTCAACAACCTCTACAGAAGCCATAAAAGAATTATCATCATTAGCTTCTTCAGGATTAAGACTGGCATCCTTAAGGTCTTCAGGACGAATACCAAATACTACATCTTTACCATTATAGTCTTTGAGTTCTGGAGCCTTATCTAAAAATCCACCTGGTATCAGGACTTTAAAGGAACCAGCACCATCAAGATAGTATTTATCACCCTCTTTTACCACTTTAGCATCAAAGAAATTCATCGGTGGTGTTCCAATAAAACCAGCCACAAACATATTAGCCGGATGATTATAAATTGTAATGGGGTCATCTACCTGTTGAATAAAACCATCACGCATAACAACAATCCTATCGCCCATAGTCATGGCTTCTCTTTGGTCATGTGTAACATAAATAAAAGTTGTTTGTAATCTATTGTGAATCTTACTTAATTCAGTACGCATCTGATCCCTCAATTTGGCATCAAGGTTAGAGAGGGGCTCATCTAAAAGGAATACCTTTGGTTCACGAACAATAGCCCTTCCTACAGCCACACGCTGTCTCTGACCACCTGATAACTGTTTTGGTTTGCGGTCGAGCAGATTCTCTATCCCCAGAATTTCAGCAGCTTCATGTACACGCCTGTCTATCTCATCTTTGGGAAATTTACGTAATTTGAGTCCAAAAGCCATATTATTATAAACATCCATATGTGGATAAAGGGCATAATTTTGAAAAACCATGGCAATATCCCTATCTTTAGGTGGGATATCATTAACAACTGTATCCCCAATCTCAATAGTTCCACTACTTATGTCCTCTAAACCAGCAACCATCCTCAAGGTAGTTGTTTTTCCACAGCCTGAAGGACCCACTAATACCAGAAACTCCTTATCTTCAATCTCCAAATTTGCCTTATTAACCGCTGTTACCTCATCATATTTTTTGGTAACATTTGTCAAAGTTACACCAGCCATAATAAAATTCCTCCTTAAAATTATTTTTATTTTACAGGCGGATTAGATGATTTCCGCACTTTTAAAACCGGCTCCAGCACCTTTATAGATTCTTCTAAATCATTATTATCAAGTAAATCTATTAAATATTGAGCAGCCAGTCTTCCTAATTCTTCTAAGGGTTCTGCTACCACTGTAAGTGGCGGATTAATAATTGAGGTTATAATACTTTCCCCATAACCAACCACTGCAAAATCATCTGGTATAAAATAAGCCCCCATTTTGACTGCCTCAATCAGACCTACTGCAAGCAAATCACTTGTCACAAAAAAACCCTGCGGCAATTCACTTAATTTTGTGATCTTAAAAAAACTATCATAACCATCTTTCCTCTTACCAGTTGTTTCAATAATATATTCTCTTTTTACCTTAATACCCTTTTCCTGATGTGCCTGGAAATAACCATTTAATTTCTCGGCTTCAAGATAATCTTCAGAAGAACCCATTATAATAGCAACCCTTTTGAGACCCTGATCCAGTAAATGTTTAGTTGCCAGATATCCCCCCATAGCATTATCCACCAGAACAGTTGGAATCAAAAATTCTTCAGCTAGACAATTAACTAGTACTATAGCATCTTCCTTATTAAGGGCTGTTCTCAAAATATTTTTATCTGCCAATTCCCCACCCAGAATAATAGCCCCATCAACACGGTGCTTACTCACCAGGTCAAGATAAGCCTTTTCTCTTTCAAGGTCATTATTGGTATTACAGAGAATCACCTGATAATTATTTTCATTGGCTATATCCTCAACCTTCTTAATGATTTCAGTATACCCGGGTGTGGTTAAATCTGATAATATAAGGGCCAAGATATGTGTTTCCTTTTTGGCCAGCCCCTGTGCCAGTTGATTTGGTTTAAAATTGTATTCCTTGACAATATTAAGTATCTTTTCTTTAGTTTTTTCACTAACACCTGGTTTATTATTTATTGCCCTTGATACAGTTGATTCAGCCACACCAGCCATCCTGGCAATATCTTTTAATGTCAAGGGCATTAAAAAATCTCCTCCTTAATCAAATATCAGCTTACAGATATAACTCATTAAATGTATTATATCTTAAGCTTAAATATTTCGCAAGCGCTTGCAATATCATCCGCAAGCGCTTGCGGATGACCAAAATACTATATATTCCTTTTGCTCTATTTTCCTCTCTTTTCCTCAAGCTTAGGAATCTTTTTATTTGAGAACAAAATGGCTTCGCCACCCATACTTAATCAATAATCATTAGTGTTTTCTTAGAACCACTTTTTACTCAAAGTTAACTACTTATCATAAACCAGACCAATATATTTACTGGGCGACTCTAGAAATTGTCTGGAGGCATGGACGCCGAAAGACAATTTCTCGACAGTAAACGAAGGCAGAACGCCGTAGTGCAACCTCAAACTGTTCTTGTGCACTCTGCTTAAATACGGAGTACCTGTGGTGCACGACAAGGGAAGTAAATATATTGGTCGGTCTTCAAAGTTATCCACAATTCTGAAAATCACACAATTTATGGTAGTATATAATAAAATTGACATTCAACGGAAATTGGCATTCTAAATATAGAAAAGCATAGGTAACACCAAGGAAGTGATACCTATGCCTAAGACAAAAATGTCTTCTGTCTTATAATTTTCAATAACTTAATACTATATGGTTTTTTCTCTCATCTGACTATTTGTATGATACATCGTTATGAAAACTACCATAATTAATACTATTCCTTTAATTCCTTCTGCCAGCACTCCACTAACACTAGCTAGAGTTAAGCCATTTTCTAAAATACCTACTATTAAAGACCCAATAAATAATTTGTAAATTTTTGAAGATGTGCCACCTGTAACTGGAATACCTCCTGCAAATAATGCTAACAATACCTGTAGTTCAAAAAAATTACCCATCCCAGGGTCAACCCCACCAATTCGGCTTAAAGTAAAAACCCCTGCTACTCCAGCCATAATTCCAGAGATAATAAAGGCTAATATTTTCATTTTGCCTACTGGAACACCACTATATTGGGCTTTTACTTCATTAGCACCTATTATTTTTGAATAATAACCCATTTTAGTATATTCAAAAAAGTAAGCTATAATAATAATTAATCCTATAAATGTTGGGAATAATATATTGAAATTACTAAAAGCAAAAAGTTCAAATGGTATATATATTACTGTACCCTGACATAGGACAGCAACCAGAGCCCTAATTGCAATTAGTAAACCAAGTGTACAGGTAAGTGATGAAACTTTAAATTTGCTGACCACAACACCATTAATTAAACCAACTAATCCCCCAACTAACAAAACAGTCGGTATAATTGCCAGTAGACCATAATTATTAACCACTATACCTGTTAAAGTCGCTACTAACGCCAAAGTAGAACCCTGAGAAATATCAACACTTCCCTGTGCTACTACAAATATCATTCCTAATCCGCCTATCATAATTAATACCGTTTGATTAAAAATAGCTAACAAATTATTTGTTTTCCAAAACTTCCCACCAATAATTAAACTAAATAAAATTAGTAGTATTAATAAGCCTATAAACGGTACAATTTGTTCAAACTTTTTTTTCATTATATCATCACCTCAACAATTGAGTTTTCACTAAACCCTTCATTTCTATTAAAAACTCTTTTCACCTTACCTTCTTTCATAACAATAATTCTATCAGATATACCTATTAATTCCGGTAATTCATCAGATATTAATATCATCGCAATTCCCTGTTCTTTAGCTGCCACAATTCTGTTATATATATATGCTTTTACTCCTACATCTACACCTCGGGTAGGACAATCTAAAATCATGATCTTATTGTCCTTTACCATCCAGCTGCCAATACTAACCTTTTGTTTATTACCTCCACTAAGTTCACCTACATTTTGTTCAATATTATTAGCTTTTATTTGGAAATTATCTAATATATTTTGTGCAAATTTTTTCTTCTTGACAGGACTTATAAATCCAACAACACCTTTTAATATATCTATCGAAGGTAAACAGATATTTTCTTTGATGCTTGCTGCTAACATTAAACCTTCATCATCACGATCTTTAGGCACATAGGAAATATCATTATTTATTGCACTAAATATATCAGTAATATTATCCTGAGAGTATGGAAGGTATATCATTCCATCGTCTGCTTGAATTAATCCAAATAAAGCCTTTCCTAAAATGTGTGTTCCACTCCCATTCAAACCAGCTAATCCCAAAATCTCACCCTGATAAAGAGAAAAATTGACATCTTTAAATTTATTATTATAAGACAAGTTTTTTACTTCCATAACTACTTTTTGCTCTTTATTTTTATTCTTTTCTATTGAATCAGATCTATGATACATATTTTTAATATCTCTTCCCACCATCAACCTTTTTAAACTATCTTCATTTAGAGAACTACTCTCCACAGTATCTACTACTTCACCATCTTTCATAATAGTAATCTTATCAGCAAGGTCGATATTTTCCTGTAAGTCATGAGATATAAAAATAACAATTTTCTTATCTTTTTTTAACTTCTGAACCAATTCATAAAAAAATTCACGTTTATCCTGGGATAAGGCAGCAGTAATTTCATCAAAAATTATAATATCTGGGTCACCTAATAAGGCTCTAGTAAGTTCGACCAGTTTCTTTTCTTCCACTGATAAATCACGTGCAGTAATATTAACTGGAATATTATCTATCTTCCATTTTTTTAATTCTTTTTCAGCAGATCTATACAATTCCTTTCTATTTATAATTCCTTTATAACTAAACTTCTCTGTTTTACCCAGAAAAATATTTTCTGCTACAGTTAAGTTCTGAACAAGTCCTAGCTCCTGTACAACAATACTGACCCCTTTACTATTGGCATCAACAGGACTTTCAGGATGGTATTCTCTACCATTCTTATTCATTTGACCTTCATCACTATTTAATATACCTGCTATAATAGATGAGATGGTTGACTTCCCGGAACCATTTTCTCCTACCAATCCTCTTATTTCACCTTTATCAAAAGAAAGACTAATATTCTTGTTTGCGTGGGTTGGTCCAAAGCTTTTACTTATATTTTTTATTTGAAAGTAATTACTTTTGCTCATTTGACAACACCCCTCACATTTTTCTGAGAAATTCCAGCAATCACAACCACACTAAGACCTAAGATAACTTCCTGCCAGGTACCGGAGGGTACTCCTAATAAAGTTAATGTGTTAAATAACGCCGATATAGAGATTGCTCCAATGGTCGCACCAATAACTATATTTAATGTATTTTCCATTGCCTGTGCCATTAAAAAAGCAGCTAAAGGTTGAAAAATTAAGGCAATACTAGACAAGCCTGTTAAAGGCATTACCCGTCCTGCATAACTCTCATTTATTGCACCAGCTAACCCTATAAATATTCCACCAATTAGAACTGCATAGACTTTAGCCTTTTCTACGTTAACACCCATTTTACTTGAAACCTCTTCATTACCACCTACTGCCTTAATATTTAATCCTATAGAAGTATAATTATAAAGAATATATGCCAAAACAAATCCTAAAAACCAAAAAATAATATTGTAAGGTATTAAACCAAGTGCACGGACTTTATCTCCTAGATGAACAATTTCTTGTCCGTTTTTCACACACAAAAACGAATAATAAGCAGCAGCAGACTCATAAATCATGGCCATCGCCAGACCAGTAACCCATGAAGGTATTTTAAGTTTAGAAAAAACCTTGCAATTTATATATTCCAATAATAATCCAGTTATTAGTCCTCCACTTACTAAGCCCAGATAACCAAATTTTAGCCCCAAAAAACCAGCAACAGTAGAAGCTACAACCATTACTGCACCTAAAGATAAGTCCATGATATCTGCTTTAAAAATAAAACATAAAGCCCATACAATAAATGTGGGAATAATTGCATGACTTATAACAACACGAACATTTGATAAAATAAGGAATTTACCAGAAGTTATTATATGGAAGAATAACATAACTAATATATAAATTATAAATAATCGTATTTTTCTAGACATATATTTTTTTCATCCTCTCTTTTTTTAGCATTGCAACTAAGTTTTTATCAGGGATACCTAAATAGGTATCCCTGATATATACAAATCTAAATTCCATATGACTCCAGTTCTTCTTTGCTTATTTTACCTTCTTCATACCTTTTTATTAATCTACTCTCAATACTGTAATTTTTCATTACTTCTCTAAAATCATCCAAAGAAACATCTTTATTCCATTTATAGCTCATATTTTTCATCTCTTCTGCCGTAAATGGTTGATTGTCTAACCACCACTCCTGATAAGCATTAGCTTGAGTATTAGGCAATACCAGAATAGGCACTTCAATAACAGGGGCTTGATCATCTTTATTTAATAAAGGTTTGTCTAATAAATAATTATGAAGTAATGCTACAGCAAAACCGGAGTTTATCCAGTGGGCACCATTAGCAGCTGCTACTTCTTTATTATTAAGCGCTTCTAATACTGGTGGATCCAAATCAGTTATATAAAGTCTAGCATCTATATTAGCATGTTTTTTTAATATCTGTAAAGCCCCTATACCCCAATCACCACCACTAACATATACAGTATCAATATCTTGATTAGCTACAACTAAGTTCTCAGTAATTCCCATTGCATCAAATCTTGTAACACAACCCCAACCAACACCTAACACTTTTCCACCATTTGTCTCAAAAGCATCGGTAAAACCTTTCACCCTGGCTTCATGGGTTGTATCCCCTCTTTTACCAGTTACAATAATAGCTTTTTTCAGATTAGATTCAACAGCAAACTCACCAATCGGAAAACCAGCGTTGTAATCTCTTTCACCTACTGCTCCTACAAAATATGGGTTTTGTCTTAAATACTTAAGGGTTTTTTCAGTAGGTAGATGGTCATAAAGAACAAATGGAACCTGGGCTGCTCTACATTTATTAGATACCACAGGAAATAGGGTATCACTAATTCCAAAGAATACTATTCCATCTACTCCTGAGGCAATTAAGTTTTCAACATTGGAAATAGTTTTCTCCAATTTGGCCTCATCATTAACAGCTATTGATTTCATTCCTAAATTATCTGCTGTATAGACTGCAAATCTTTCCAGAACATCTAGACAATAAAGCCCCTGCAGATAATTATTAATCCCTATTTTAAAGTCCTCAGCTAATACTCCACCTGATATTGATATTATCAAAACACTAACAATCAATAACATAAATACTTTTCTCATTTTTTTCATTACTTAATACCTCCTATTGGGTTTTTATTATTAAGGATTACTCCTTAATCTCTAACCTAATAAACCATGTCTAATCATTGAATATTGAAAACCTGCCTTTTTATATATTTATTTTTGCAACTAACAAATCCTTAGTATCTGAAGAAGGGCCTACATATATTTCATATTCTATATCTTCAATTTCCCATTTTTCAGTTTTGTCATTGTAATAAGCAAGTTCATCAATTTTAATATCACAACTAACAGTCTTTGTCTCTTGGGGTGCCAGAACAATTTTCTTAAATCCTTTTAATAGTTTTAAAGGTCTATCTACTTTAGAGTTACTAAAGCCAACATAGTATTGAACTACCTCTTCACCTTCGATATCTCCTTGGTTTTTCACATCAATATTTACTGTAATAACCTCATTTTTAAGCTCTGTCTGTAGGTTGTCATAACTATAACTTGTATAACTAATACCATATCCAAATGGAAATGCTGGCTTATATTTTTCTTTATCAAATAAGGTATAGCCATGATAATAACCATAATTAATCTCTTCTGCATCTTTATCAAAGAATGGTAATTCTTCCTCAGAAGACGGAATCGTAAAGGGCAGCTTCCCACTGGGATTTACCTCTCCAAATATTATTCTCGCTAAAGCATTACCACCTTCCATACCAGAGTACCAGGCTATTAAAATGGCTGCTGCTCTTTCTTTCCATTCTTCCATCATAATTACACTACCACCTGTCAAGACTACAATGCTGTTTTCATTTTCATTTATAGCTGTATCCAGTATCTCATATTCTTCTTCAGCAATAGTAAGACTATCTCTATCCCCACCATTATTGGCATCACCAAAATCTTCGAGGTATTCTCCTTCATCCCCAGTTCTATTACCTGTTATAACAATTACAAGGTCTGCAGCTGAAGCTACTCTGGCCACCTCTTTTAAATCAGAGCCGTCCTGATAATTAATTTTAATATCTCTACCTACCAGATTTTTTATCCCCTCTAATGGTGTAACAGTATATTCATTTCTAACATTACTACTCCCTCTATCTCCAGTATTAGGTGTATTTGCCAGGCTACCAATTACAGCTACTTTTTTTACTTCATCAGTATTAATTGGCAAAATATTATTTTGATTCTTTAAGAGCACCATACTTTTTTCTGCTGACTCACGTGCTAACTCTCTATGTTCTTTACAGGCCACCATAGATAGAGCATAATTTTGTTTATCTTCAGCAGTAATGAATTTTAATTTTTGACGTAGTATTCTTAAAACTGCCTTATCTATAATTTCTTCTTCAATCTTGTTCGCTTCTACTAGTTCTTTTAATTTATCACCATAGTGCATTGTAAATGGCATCTCGATATCAACACCTGCTTTAGCAGCTTTTTCCCCATCATACATACCAAATACAAAGTCAGTTATTACAAAACCATCAAAATTCCAGTCTTCTTTGAGTACTTTACTCAATAAATATTCATTATGGCCACAGTACTTACCCCTGACCTTGTTATAAGCACTCATTACAGAAGCTGCACCTTCATTTATACAGCGTTTGAAATGAGGTAAATATACTTCCCTTAAGGTTCGCTCATCAAGATTAACATCCACTTTAAAACGAGCATTCTCCATACTATTGGCAGCAAAGTGTTTTATACAGGCCATAACATTGTGCGATTGAATTCCTCTTACCTGAGCTGAACCAAACTCACCTAAAAGAAAAGGGTCTTCGCCAAAAGTTTCCTGAGCTCTTCCCCAGGCTGGATGTCTTAACAAGTTTATACATACACCTCCATAGTAGTTAGCCCCCTGTGCCCTGGCCTCTATTCCCATTACATCAGCTATGCGCTCTTCTAAATCAATATCCCAACTGGCAGCTCTTGCCATAGATACTGGAAAACAAGTTGAATTTCCCATAACAATTCCCCGTGGACCATCTGTAAATGCAATTGGGGGAATACCCAATTCTTCATCTCGCCCGGCATAATAGGGTTCTAAATTATATCCATTTTCCATCATATTATCCACTGCTTCTTTTGTGTAAAAACTATCACCAGACATCTGATTGACCTTTTGTTCAAGAGTCATTTCTGCAAGTATTTTTCTAGCCAATTTATTAATTTCATCTTCACTTCTCTTTTGTCTCTGCCATATTTCAACTGTCATATTACCTCTCCCCCTTTTTCTTTATCTTATAATTTATTATAAAATAAAAAAAATTACGAATCTCTCCGTTTTTTCACTACTTTTTTTTACGTGTTTAGACAATTTTTTTAAAAATTTTTTGAATAAAGAAAAAACCGAAAAATCACTAAAAATTATTGGTGATTTTTCAGTTTTTTCTTTAAGCCAAATACATATTTAGCTATTATATTTCATATATCTTATTCAACACTATCAATTCTATTCCATGAACCGGTATTTCTGTTTTTACGGTATATTCTTTTTCACAATCAACTCTTTCTATCTTCATCTTGGGATATGATTTTATTTTTAAATATTTAATTTCCTCATCATTTAATTCATAGGGGCAACCAAGTTCAACCCACTCATCAAAAGCAGAACCATCCTCCCTATTCAAATAATAATGTCTAAGCTTATATTTTCCCTTTAAACCTTTGATATTAAGATTTAACTTCATATCGTCCTTTCTCTCAAATACTTTATATCTATTTTTTTTTGAGATCTGATTAATTTTACTATTCCCCTTCATATAAATATTATTAAGATAGGAATAATTATAGACAAGTATCTGAATATCGGAACTTTTTTTGGTAACTATATAATAATCACCTTGCTCAACTACTGTGCTACCTAATTTTGAAAGGAGCCAAAAAGCATAATATGATGGTTTTTTAATCCCCTCTGTATTTACCAGACCACTTCCACCAAAAAAAGGTCCTTCATCTATCGGCCACTCATATAAAACATCAGATAAAGAAAGAAAACCCATTCCTTCAACCTTTTGGCCTGCTTTAAGAGCAGTATCAACAACATAAGTGGCCATAAATGCTGTATCATGGACATATTCTTTAACATCCCAGCTCATATTCCACCTGACTATCATAAATTCAGCATGTGGATAAAAATCTTTTAACAAATCTTTTGTTTCTTCAGCTGTATCTACTGTATGCATTTTATCAGAATAGCCAAACCAGACACTTAAAAGGGTATTATCATCAAAAAAATCAGCCTTATTAAAATCTAAATCCTTTTCATTTAAAATCCGATTATGATAGATATTAGCATTGTAAAAATCTATTGGGACATTGTTCTCCTGACAGAATTGCAAAAAATTTCTTGATTTTCTATATCCATAATAATAATTTTCAGAAGCAGGGCCGATTTTGATAGATTTAGATATCTTTTTTATTTCTTCAGCAGTTTGCTTATAAAAAAGAAAATACTCTTCATCTGTCCCATCCCAGTGGAGATTGTAGAAAGAAAACTCACCCCATATCTGAAAATACCATTTTTCAATACTGTCCATTCCATACCTATTGATACAGTGAATAAAAAAAGAATAAACAAGATCAAGCCACTGTTTTATTTTTTTAGGAGGAGAGGCATTAGCCCTATAATGAAAGACCTTTTTATTTGTTTTAGCCAGTACATCAGGCATAAAACTAAGACAGACAAAGGGTTTAAGTTTTAATTCAAACATAAAATCAAAAACCTTATCTACGAACTTCCAATTGTAATAAATATCTCCATTCTCGTCTAGTTTACATACCTCCATCTCATCATTAAATATACCCTCAAATCTTAAATATTCAAATCCAATATCTTTCTGCATTTCTATAATCTGGGCCTGAACATTCGAATCTAAAATTGTATATACTGAACCAATGTTTATTATTTTCTGCCATGATTTTTTCAGTATACCGCTAGTATTATCGATATTAACAGTAATTTCTTTCTCTAAAACCTCTTCCTTGTTATCCTGAATAAGCTGACCTTGATCTAAATATGTCTTGACTTTTCTGTGTACATAAAGACCCCCATCATCCTGATCATTATTTGTCTGTCTATATAAATTTCTATATTCACCAGGAGTACAGTTATAATAACGATGAAATGCCCTATAAAAACTTTTTAGGCTGGAAAATCCGTTATTATAGGCAATGTCGCTAATATTTTCATTTTTATATAGTATCGACTTCATTACATTATACAATCTAACTATATCTACGTAGTCCTTAAAATTTATGCCAACAAAATCTTTAAATTTTTCAGATAAATACGATGTGTTATAATGTTTTTCTTCAGCAATATTTTTTAAGGTTATTTTATTCATATAATTGGCTTTAATGTGCTCAATCATCTCGTTAATAATAATATACTTGCTATTTTCAAATTTACTAAGCTGGGATTCGCCCTGATCAATAGTAAAATTATCTTCTATATATTTTAACATCTTTATAAGGTTATTATTTATATTATCCAGCATTTCTATTGTCTTTTTATTGTAAATATCTATCATTCTACTAAATAAAAATCGAATCAGTTCATATCTCTGCTGTTTTTCATTAGAAGAATTTAATAAAAAATGTTTATTATTAAAGTCAGCTATATATTCCTGACAGAAACTCTTTTCTATTTCCATGACCAAAAACTTATGATCATCACCTGTATTTAATCTATGATTACTAAAACTATTAACTAATAATAAATCATCATTGTAAAGCATAATCTTTTTATTTTCAATCTGTACAAATAATTCCCCATCAAGGACCCAGATTAATTCTAGTCCATCATGGAGATGAAAATTATTTCTGGGAGAATTAACAAATATCTTAATAGGCAGACCATAATCGTAATTAATATACTGAAAATTCATTATAATCTCTCCTCTTTAGGTTCTTAATTCCTCTTATCACTATCTCCTCTCCCCAAATAACTATTTATCTTTCGCACTCCATCAAGGGCATCTTCGGCATAAAAATCAGCACCAATTTCATCTGCATATTCCTGGCTTGTCACTGCACCACCAATAATTACAGCACCTTTAAAGTCTTTCTTTTTCAGCAGTGAGACAACATGCCTCATTTCCTCCATAGTAGTAGTCATTAAGGCACTGAGCCCTACCAGATCAACATCATATTCAAATGCCTTCTCTACAATTAGTTCTGTAGCAACATTGGCCCCTAGATCAATGACCTCCAGGCCGTGGTTAGCAAAAATAGTCTTTACTATATTCTTACCGATATCATGCATATCACCTTTAACTGTTGCCAGTAAAACCAGGGCCTTTTTCCCTGCCTCTGTATCACTCCCCAGTAGCCCTTTCAGGTAATCAAAAGCAGCCTGAACTGTCTCGGCACTTCTTAATAACTGGGGCAAAAAATACGTACCCTGATCATATAGCACACCAACCTCTTCAATTCCAGGGATTAGTGCTTCATCTATTACCTGCTGGGGCTTAGTCCCTTCCTCAACCGCCTGCTCGGTATAAGCAACAATATCATCTTTATTACCCTCTATAATTATACCATGAATTTGCTTTAAAATACCTGTTTTCTTATCTTTTGACTTTTTTTTACAATCTTTATCCTCGTTTCCTTTATTGACACTATACCAACTAATAAATTCTTGACCATCTTCATCACGACTGGTAAGCAAATTGGCAGCCCTGATAATATGATATATTCTCTCATTAAAGGGATTAATAATCGGCAAATCAAGTCCTGCCCCTAGGGCCATTGTTAAAAAGGTTTCATTAATTAACTCCCGGCCGGGCAATCCGTGTGAAACATTACTGATACCCAGGGTTGTCTTTACCCCAAATAGCTCTTTCACCTCAGCCAGGGCTTTAACAGCTATAAGGACCTCTTTTTGTTTAGCACCTGCTGTCAAAGCTAAAGTATCAATTACTATATTACTCCTTTTAATACCATACTCCTCTGCTGCCTCAATAATCCTTTTAGCTATAGCAATTCTACCATCAACCGTTGCTGGTATACCATTTTCATCAAGGGTTAAACCAATAAGAGCAGCACCATATTTTTTAGCCAGAGGCATAATAGCTTCAATAGATTTTAGATCACCATTTACTGAATTTATCAGAGCCTTACCAGTATACTCCTGTAGAGCCTTTTCCAGTACATCAGGGCTATTTGAATCCAGCACCAAGGGAACATCAACCTCAAGCTGTAATTCCTGAACAAGCCTGCCCATTACCTCTTTTTTATCAATCCCAGAAATACCAATATTAACATCAAGTAGGTTAGCACCGGCAATCACCTGTTTTTTGGCCAGATCTTTTAAATACTTCCAATCCCTGTTCCGCAGGGCAGTTTTAAGGTCATCTCTACCAGTAGGATTTAGCTTTTCCCCAATAAGCTGTACTGCTTGCTGATCTGATACTTCAATATGTTTATGATTACTGCTAAGAAATAAACTTGGTTTTTCACCATTTTTATTTTCCACAATAGTCTTTTTAGCCGCCTCTTTAATCGCCGGTATATATGCAGGTGTAGTACCACAACAACCACCTATTAATCTAACATTATATGTCAGCAATTCATTAATCCTTAGACTATAGTCTTCAGCACTTTGGGGATAAAAAGTCTGATTATCTTTCATTACTGGTAATCCTGCATTAGCAAAAACACTAAGGGGTAGTTCAGTAACTGCTGACATCTTTTTTACTATCGGTATAGCCTCATCAAGGCCAGCTACACAGTTCACCCCAACCATATCTACACCAAGACCATCAAGGACAATTGCTACCAGTTCAGGTGTACTCCCGGTAAGGGTAAGTCCCCGCTCTGTATAGGTCATCTGGGCCACAAGTGGAATCTGGTATTCCCGGGCCGCAACCACCGCTGCCCTCATTTCCTTCAAGTCACTCATTGTTTCTATACATATCAGATCAACACCGGCTTCAACTAAATACCCTATTTGTTCTGAAAATACCCCTCTAGCTGTAGAAAAACTAAGTTCTCCATGAGGCTCCATCAGTTTCCCAGTCGGACCAACAGAACCAGCTACCAGAATATCATCCCCTATACCCCTGGCTATCTTGACCGCTTTCTTATTTATCTCTTCGATCCTATCTTCTAAACCTTCCAGGGCTAATTTTAAACGGTTTGCCCCAAAGGTATTGGTCTCAATCAATTCAGCTCCGGCAGTAGCATATTCCTGATGAATCCTGGCTATTTCAGCTGGGTTTTCCAACATAAATAATTCCGGTGGATTAATCTGTTGGCATTTAGAATTCTGGATCATAGTCCCCATAGCCCCATCACCAACAATAATCTCCTCTTGTATTAAATCTATAAACTTATTCTCTACCAACTGCATTAGATATCACCCCTGACTAAAATATTTAAATAAATTTCATACTATAGTTTTATCGCTTTATTAATTCAATATCCCCCCATACACCTAACTGGTCATCCATCATAATAACAGCAGCTATAATACCTTCAATTCCCTTTAACCAATTAATTGTCTCTGCTATATCATCCCTGTTTTTTACGCGATTACAAGCAGCTGTGGCAGCTGTATCAGCCAGTATAGTTGAAGAGCTTACTACTGTAACAGCATCTGCTTTACCCTTACTAAAAGAAGGCCCTAATCTCCCGGATGAAGTACAGATACCTAGAGGCTTTTGCCTGGGAAACACCTTAATAGCCAGTTTATCACTGAAGGGGGAGCCTTTACCAGCATAAAGTCCTATCCTAGAATCCTCATTGAGGGATAAAAAAATGTCTCCACCATTTTCAACTATGACCTCATCTGTATAATCTAATAAATAACAACCAATCCTTTCAGCAAACAAACCAGCAATACCAGCCATCGGCCCTACCCCTACCCTGGCAGACATTTTAGCCATAACTTTTACTTCATCAGGGGCATTACCATATATGTCAAGAGGAACAAAACTACTGAGAAAAGCAGGATGACTATTAATATAATAATCAAGCCTTTTTCTTAGCCTTCTTACTTCTTCATATGTTTCTTCTACCAGTTTTTTGGGGGCATATATCAAGAGATCAGTCTCCTGATAAGATACTGTAAATTTTTTATATCTATTACTAGTCCATTCCCTATAAAAACGCGGCTCATACATTAAAAACTCACCCAAGCTCCAGGGAAAGGGCCTTCATTGAACAGGCAGATAAGCACATTTCACATAATAAACACTTATCCTGATCAACTATTAATTCCCAGCTTTCTTGATCCATAAGCAGAGCACCACTCCTGCATACCCCTGTACAGGCTCCGCAATTAATACACCTATCCTGATTATAACTGATACTCTTTTCCAAAAAATCAACCATTACACCCTCTGACTGCAAGTATTTAATACTCTTTTTAATAGATTCCTCGTTTTTGCCTCTTATATCAAGCACCATATGGCCTTCTTCATCAGGCAAAACCCTGGCCTGAAAAACATTAATAATTACATCATATTTTTTAATTAAATTATAGGTTACTGGCTTACCGACAATTTCAGGGCCAAAAACCAACTTTAATCTTTTTTTACACATTAGGAACAGCCCCTTCCTTCAATATCTTAAACTGACTGTTTGTTGATAAATTCTCCACGGGTTTTTCTAATAAAAATTCTCCATTATTTATCCATTTCTTTAATTCAAGGGCAATCTTTCTGGCCTTATTATAGCTGGATAATGGCGCAGTCGGTACTTCCCGGCCATTTTCCAGAACAATCGTACCTGACCTCAATTGTTCATAATTAACCTGACCTAAGGTAGGGTTATCCCTTACACCACCACTATAATCAACAATAGTAACATCAATGTCCCTATCCCTAACGGCTGTATACCTGACCATTTCTTTATTTAAAATAGGAATTGGCACACCTATTCCCACATACATACTTACACCATATTTTTCAATAGAGGCAGCCCGGACATATTCAGTACTCATCTCTTTTAAATCCCCAATCACTGCCATAGTACCAGCACCACCTACCGGGAGCCCTTTTTGATTTCTTTCCCTAACAGGATTATGCTGGGTACCCTCCCAGGCAATATATCCCTGGGCACCACCCAGAAATATCCGGCTCCCAATACCAATAGTTTTATAATAGGGGTCATTTAAAAGAGGGCTTAATTGTCCAGCACTACTATAACTTGCATTCCCAAATCTGGCCATCAAAGGCCCCATATAGGTATAAATCATTTTATCAGAGGAATTTACTGCTACCCAGTAATTTTGGTAGCAATTCCGGGGATTAAACAAATAGGCCTGATTCAAATCTTTCAGGGTAATATAGGTATCAAGTTCTTTACGGGGATAAGAATCAGTACCCTTTGAAGTGGCCCTTAAATGTACTTTTCGACCAGCAAGTAGGTCTTCAATAACATGTGCCCCTCCATATTCCACCCCTTTTATTTCAGATTCTTCAGTTGCACCTAAGTAAACATCAACAGCTGCCAGACCAGCATAAGCCATAACATCATTTAACCAGACCCTCCCCATTCTTATAGGGGGATCACAATGTCCAAAATTTAAAAAGGCACCAGAAGAACACATTGCCCCAAAAGTAGCTGTAGTAACTACGTCAACCTCTGCAAGGGCCTTATCCTCACCATTTTCATCTACAAAATCAATCATCTCTTCAGCTGTAAGAACCAGGGCTTCACCTTTTTTTATTCTTTGATTAATCTCAGCATAACTCTTTTCTGTTTTTTTCCCGCTCATTTCCCTCACTCCTTAATTATTTCGATACTTTAAACTCCCTTTATAAATAAAATCCTCTTCCCTGGAGGAAGAGGTTATTTACATAGCTCTCATCTTCCAGGAAATAATTTATCCTGCAGGATTTAGCACCGTGCTTGTGCCGGTTGCCGGGCTTCATCGGGCCAGTCCCTCAGCCATCTCTTGATAAGAAATGAATATTAAATTATCAATAGTATAGCATAATACTTTTCTTAAGTCAATATCACTGTACAATATCAGCCAGTTTAATATCTTTTATTTTATCATACCTGAAATCAGCCTGTCCAACCCGCTCTTCAGGCCCAATACCAACAGTATGCATCCCTGCCGCCAGAGCTGCTTCAATCCCAGACTCTGCATCTTCAATCACAATACATTCCTCAGGTTCCACCTCTAACTCCTCAGCAGCATAGAGAAACAGGTCAGGGGCTGGTTTATTATTTTTCACACTATAGCCGTCAGCAATAAGCTGAAATTTCTTCCCAATCTCCAGATTTTCAATAACTGTTCTAGCATTTCTACTTGCTGAAGCAACAGCCAGCTTATACCCCTCTTCTTGCAGCTGATTTAATAGTTCCTCTACACCTGGTATAAGATCTTCCATTGTAATATTATTAATTAATTCCTGATAATATTCATTCTTTTTAACCATCAACTCTTCCATTTTATCTTCAGGTAGTGTCTTCCCTTTTAGCAAAATTTCCAGTGACTGCCTCCTGGTTACACCCCTTAATTGTTCATTATCCTCTCTGGTAAAAGATATCCCTTCTTCCTGAGCAAGCTTTTTCCAGCTTTGATAATGATATTCCGCTGTATCTGTTAAAACACCGTCTAGATCAAAAATAACCGCCTTTATTTCTTCCTTATTCCTTTTATTCATATTAATAATACACCCCCATAGTTATATCCTTATAAACAATTATATTTTTATTAAGTCTTCGATTAATTCTAAAATATCCGCCGTTTTATTCTTCAAATAACACCCTGGACGCTGCTTAAGTTCCTGCCATAATAAAGTAGCTTCTCCCCCTGTAAAATCACGCTCCTGAAACTTCCTTCCCCCCTTAAGAATTATAGTTTTGTCACTTAAAGCAAGAAGGAGTTTTAGATTATCTAGATTACCATGGCCGAAAGGTGTTTCAGCAAGCAAGATTATATCTGCCTCAGTCATTAACTGTCGGTTATATTCCAAACTCTGCTTACTTATCGGGTTAAAAGGTGGACTCTCAGCTATCTTAAGGTTTAACCTCCTGGCTGTTTCCCAATCACTATCACCAATATTTAAAACTCCACAACTTAATTGAAAACCCTTATTATGAAGCAGGGAAAACATTTTGCGTCCTGAACCACCCCCACATATCAAATGAATTTTGGGAGTATTTTCTGTAATTGTGCTTCTCTTTCCCCACTGCTTTTTTTTACTACCCCCAGGAACCATAATCAGGTATGGTTTGCCAGTAAAAGGATTCTCCTCAATAATCACATCACTCTGATAGACCTCAGCAATGGTTTCACTCCTTAATACTTCTGTAGGAATACCTGTCTTATAGACCTGCCCATCCTTTAACAAAATCAGTCTATCACAATATTGACCACTGAGATTAAGGTCATGTGAAACAAGGATAATCGTAATACCCCTGTACCTATTTAATTTAGCCAGCAAGTCAAATATCTCCCCCTGATAATTAATATCCAGACTGGCAGTTGGTTCATCCAGCAGCAAGATATCAGGTTCCTGAGCCAGGGCCCGGGCAATAATCACCCTCTGCCGCTCTCCCCCACTAAGTTTATTAATATTCTCCTGAGAAAAGCCCTGGGTATCTGTCATCTCCATTACTTCACTTACAATTTCCCTATCTTGCTCACTCACCATGCCCCAGCGATTCTGATAGGGTCTTCGCCCCATCATAATCAGGTCATAAACTTTAAAATTATAATCAACATTTGTATCTTGAGGTACCACAGCCATTATACGGGCTAAGTCCTCATTAGATACTTTATTTAATAAATAATTATCTAGATAAATAACACCCTTATCAGCTGGTAAATACCCGCTTAATGTCTTAAGAAAGGTTGATTTTCCAGAACCGTTGGGCCCAATTATACCAATGAAATCACCTCTAGTAAGATATAGATTTATCTCCTTTAATACTCTTTTATCCCCATAACTAAAATGAAGTCCTTCTATTTTTATCATTTTCTATCACCAGTACTCCCCTTTAGTCTTTCGTAATAGGTAAATAAAATACGGTCCCCCTGCTAAAGCAGTAATAATTCCTACCGGTATTTCCATAGGTGCCAGGAGAGTACGGGCCAGGTTATCACTGACAAGCAAAAACAACCCCCCTAACAGGGCTGCTGCCGGTATCATTTTTCTATGATCTGGACCTATTAATATCCTGACAATATGAGGTACAATCAGACCGATAAAACCAATAATGCCACTTACAGATACTACTGCTGCTGTCATAAGGGCCGCAGCAATGATCAAGTGTAGTTTAACTCTTTCAATATCCAGACCCAGGTTATAGGCATTCTCTTCCCCTAGTAGTAAGGTGTTTAGGTCATTTATATGGAAAATTATTATAAGCAAAGCTGTAAAATAGTAGGGAAGAATCGTTATAATCTCCTGCCAGCTAGCAGTAGCCAGACTCCCCATCAACCAGTAAACCACCTTGTGTAAACTGTTTGTCCCTAAAACCATTAAAAAGGACATGACAGCATTAAGTAGAAACCCCATTGCTATCCCAGCTAAAAGAAAAGTTATAACCGGAAGGCCCCTTTTACTGTAAGATAAGCTGTAAACAATATATACGGTTATTACCGCACCTATAAAAGCCATTAAAGGGATAGTGCTTATCCCCAGAAACTCCCAGTCAATATTTAGAATAATAGTAAGGGTTACTGCTGTACCAGCCCCAGATGAAATTCCTACAACATAAGGGTCAACCATTGGGTTGCGGATAACTCCCTGAAATACAGCACCAGCCAGAGCAAGCCCTGAACCTACCAGCAAACTCAATATAACCCTGGGTAAACGAATATTTTTAACAATTAAGCCATAAGTACTCCCACTTTCAGCTGAAAACAATACCCTGATAAGCTGTTTGAAAGGGATATATATACTACCAATTGACAGGGATAAACTAATTATTATAAGCCCTATCAATAAAAACCCTATAAAAAAAAGCATCGTCTTAGTTTTATTATTCATTAATAACCACCATATACTTTATTCAAGAAATAAATTAAAATTCCTGTTTTTTAATAATCAATAATTATCCCTGCTAATAACGCTATACCCTTTTCTATTTCAGCAGGGGTAGTATCAGAGAATGACAACCTGATATAGTGATTACCATCCTGATAAACCGGGAAAAAAGAATTCCCAGTAACAAAGGCCAATTTATTTTTGATTGCTATCTGAAATAAATCCCTGCTCTTTATATTTTCCGGCAACTTAACCCAGAAGAAAAAACCACCTTCAGGCTGATACCATGAAGTGTTTTCAGGAAAAAATTTCTGCAGAGACTCTTCCATCTTTAGTAACCTCTCTTTATAAAAAGGTTTAACCCTTTTTAGCTGTTCATCTACTAAGCCACTATTACCAGCAAGGGCCAGCAGTTCCTGACCATATGTGTTTGAAGCCAGGTCAGTATTTTGTTTAGCCTTTGTCAATAAATCTATCATCCCTTCCTCAATACAGACCCAACCGACCCGCATACCCGGTATAAAAAATTTAGAAAAAGACCCCAGCATAATAACCCGGTTATCTTGATCAAATTCCTTAATAAAAGGCAGTCTTTCATTAAAGTAATTAAGTTCACTATAAGGGGTATCTTCAATAATATAAAAATCATATCTTTCAGCCAACTCTAGAATCTTTTTTCTCCTCTCCAGTGACAATCTACTTCCAGAGGGATTAGAATAATCAGGAACCAGATAGATAAACTTAATCTGCTCCCCTTTAGCATATATTCTATCCAATTTTTCTTCAAGGATATTTACACATAAACCATCTTTATCAAGATCAATCCCTATAAGATTAGCCTGATAACTCTTAATTGCCCCAATACCACCTACATATCCTGGTTTCTCTACAATTATATTGTCCCCTGTATTAATAAATATTTTACTGATAAGATCAAGGGCCTGTTGTGAACCAGTAGTAATCAGCAGTTCCTTTTTACTGGTATTAATACCCCTCTCTCCCAGAAAACCAACAATATATTCCTTGAGATTATCAGAGCCGTCAGTACTACAATACTGAAAAACCTCTGCCCCCAGCTCATTTAAAAGCCTATCATTCAGATCTTTCAGTCCGTTATAAGGAAAAACCTCACTAGCAGGGATCCCCCCGGCAAAAGAAAGCACATCCCCCTGACCAACCAGTTTCATAAACTCCGCAAGTTCACCATTAGACATCTCCTCAACCCTATCAGCAAACAAATTATCTAACATCAACAATTCCCCTTTCTTTCGTTTTTAAATAAAACAAAACACCCCTACTTAAAATGCAGGGGTGTATAATTTACACGGTACCACCATGCTTTGTTATCTATCACAATAACCTCAGCAAGTGCTGTTCATTCACAGCAGCTTAAGTTTTAACGGTACAACCGGTGATTCCTACTTAGATTATGTTCAGAACCCAGCTCCAGGGCGGCTTAATCCCTTTCCTCACTCTTTATTTATATAATTATAAATATATAAAATATATTTAAACTATAAAACAATCTTCTTAATTATACCACAGCAATTTTATTTAATCAATCTAATCATAGAAATTAACTCAATAGTACTAAATATCCTGCTAATTAGCACTTAAACTACCGTTGTTTTTGGCTAGATAAAGAGCATATTCAAAACTATCAATCAGAGCCTGCCAGCTGGCCTGAATAATATTAGTTGACACACCAATCGTAGTCCAGGACTGTTCTGTATTAGAACTCTCTATTAAAACACGTACCTTGGCAGCAGTTCCATCTTTACCATTTAAAACACGCACCTTATAATCTATTAATTTCATTACATCTATGGATGGGAAAAAACTGAGCAGTGCCTTTCTTAAGGCATTATCAAGGGCATTAACCGGTCCATCTCCTTCGGCAACTATATGAACAGATTCCCCTTTCACCTTAAGTTTGACAACGGCTTCAGAATCAGTTTTTTTACCAAAATTATGGCTAATTATCTTAAAGTCTTCTACCCCAAAAAGTGAATGATAGTCTTCATATTCCCTGAGAAAAAGTAATTTAAGAGAAGCCTCAGCACCCTCAAACTGGTAACCTTGATATTCCATATCCTTGATCTTGGTAGCCAAGCTGCGGTATTCCTCTTTTGTAAAATTTGACAGGTCAAAACCTAGTTCCTGAAGTTTATATTTTAAATTACTCTTTCCTGATAGTTCAGAAACAAGTATCCTCCTCTTATTACCAAATATCTGAGGAGAGACATGTTCATAGGTCTCTGAATTTTTTTGCAGGGCATTTACATGCATCCCAGCTTTATGTGTAAAAGCACTGCTCCCTACATAGGGATGATTGTTCTCAGGAACCAGATTAGCTACCTCCATTATATAATAATAAAGAGAGGTTATTTTATTAACATTCAAATTACTAAGTTCAAGCTTATACTTCGTTTTTAAAGCAGGTATAATACTGGCAAGATCCGCATTACCACACCGTTCACCAATACCACCGATAGTTCCCTGAATCTGAACCGCTCCCAGTTCATAGGCAAGCAGCGAATTCGCTACAGCTACATCACTATCATTATGAGCGTGAATACCTAATGGTGCTGTCAAGGATTCCTTTACCTTAGCAATAGTATTAGCCAGCTGTGTCGGCAACTGCCCCCCATTGGTATCACATAAAACTAAAACCTCTGCACCTGCTTCATAGGCAACCTTCAGGGTCTCCAGGGCATATGTTGGATTACTAGCAAAGCCATCAAAAAAATGCTCAGCATCAAAAATAACCTGCATATTATTTTCAACCAGATATTTTATTGTATCCTCAATCAGGGCCAGATTTTCATCCAGGGATATTTTAAGGACATCAGTAACATGAAAATCCCAGGACTTACCGAAAATAGCGACTGTATCCACCCCGGAATCTATCATTTTCTTGATATTTAAATCATCTTTAATATCAATACCATACCTCTTGGTAGAACTAAAAGCAACAATCTTACTATGTTTTAGTTTTAAATCCCTGATTGCCGCAAAAAATTCTTCATCTTTAGGGTTAGAACCAGGCCAACCCCCTTCAATATAATCAATCCCAAAATCATCAAGTTTTTTAACTATCTTTATCTTATCATCAACAGTAAAAGATACACCTTCACCCTGTGCTCCATCCCTTAAGGTTGTATCATAAAATGTTAATGATTTCATTATTTATCCCCCTTCAGTTCTTTAAGAACCTTAACAAGGTGATTTCCTACTTCAGAGGTGCTCAGTTCTCCACCCATATCAGGTGTTACTTTATTATTATCTATCGAAGACTGAACAGCCTGATCAACCATAGCGGATAATTCTTCATGGCCAAGGTATTCGACAATCATACCGGCAGCCAGGATTGTTGCCAGTGGGTTAGCAATATTCTGTCCGGCAATATCAGGTGCAGAACCATGAACTGGTTCAAACATAGAAACAGTATCAGGGTTAATATTACCAGAAACCGCCAGACCCATCCCCCCCTGTAATTCTGCCCCAAGGTCAGTAATAATATCCCCAAAGAGATTACAGGTGACAATAACATCAAATATTTCCGGGTTTCTTACCATCTTCATCGTAATAGCATCAATAAGGTAATGGTTAGTCTCTACATCACTATACTCCTGAGCCATTGCTTTGAAGGCCCTCTGCCACAGGTTGTGAGCATAAGTCAGGACATTACTCTTATCAGAAACAGTTAACTTCCCTCCAGTCTTACGGGCATATTCAAAGGCATATTTGAGTATCCTGTCAACACCTTTTCTGCTAGCAATCATCTCCTGGGTAGCTATCTCATCAGGGGTGTCTTTTTTTAGAAAACCACCAATACCTGCATAAAGTCCTTCTGTATTTTCACGAACAACTGTAAAATTAATTTCATCAACACCCTTACCTTTTAAAGGAGAAAACCTATCATTATATAATTTTACTGGACGCAAATTAACATACTGATCAAAATAAAATCTTAATTTAAGGAGAATACCCTTTTCCAAAATTCCAGGCTCAACAGCAGGGTCACCTACCGCTCCTAAAAAAATAGCATCAAAGGTTTCCAGCTCATTTAATATATTATCAGGAACCAGTTCCCCATATTTTAAATACCTGGCAGCACCAAGATCAAATTCTTTAAAACCAAGACCTAACTCATAAGTGCTATTCAAATATTCTAAGACCTTAACTCCCTCATTTACAACCTCTTTACCGATCCCATCACCAGGAATAACAGCAATTTTCGCCATTTAACCAACCTCCCCTTTTACTTTCTCAATCAAACCGCCGGCCTTGATAATATCCTGCATAAACTCAGGGAAAGGTGCTGCTTGATATGTTTGATCCGTATCCAGGTCCTTTATCTCGCCACTATCAAGATCTACTGCTAATCTAGCCCCGGCTTTAATGCCTTTTACTGCTTCTGGAGAAGTCAGAATAGGGAGGCCTATATTAATTGAATTACGGTAGAAAATACGGGCAAAACTCTCAGCAATAACACAGGAAACACCAGCTGTTTTGATAGCAAGGGGGGCATGCTCCCTTGAACTACCTGAACCAAAGTTCTTGCCGCCAACTATTATATCTCCCTCGGCTACCTCCTGCGCAAAATTCTCATCAATATCTTCCATACAATGGGCAGCCAGTTCCCGGGGATCAGAATTATTAAGATACCTTGCTGGTATGATCACATCAGTATCGACATTGTCTCCATATTTAAAAACCTTACCTGTTAACTTCATTCTACTACCTCCTCAGGACTAGCTATATATCCTTTAACCGCTGACGCAGCTGCCACTGCTGGGTTAGATAAATATACTTCACTTTCAGGGTGACCCATTCTACCAACAAAATTCCGGTTAGTAGTTGAAATAGCCCTTTCCCCTTTAGCCAGAATTCCCATATGTCCGCCAAGACATGGGCCACAGGTCGGTGTGCTTACTGCTACACCAGCATCAATAAAAATTTCAAATAATCCTTCTTTCATAGCCTGCTTATAGATCTCCTGAGTACCTGGTAATACAATACAGCGGACATCTTTATGGACATGTTTATTTTTAAGGACCTCAGCAGCAATTCGCAGGTCTTCCAGGCGTCCATTGGTACAGGAACCAATAACAGACTGCTGTATCTTAACATCCCCTGCCTTACTAACAGGACGGGTGTTTTCCGGCAGATGGGGGAAGGCAACCTGAGGTTCTATCTCACTTACATCATATTCAATTACACGATCATAGACTGCATCATTATCACTATAGTAGGTAGTAAAATCCCTTACAGCCCTATCTGTTAAATACTCCCTTGTCTTATCATCACAGGCAATAAGCCCACATTTACCACCTGCTTCAATAGCCATATTAGACATTGTCATTCTACCATCCATTGACAGGTTCTCAATAGCCTCACCAGTAAATTCCATTGCTTTATAAAGGGCCCCATCAACTCCTATCTTACCAATTGTATAGAGGATCAAGTCTTTACCACTTACCCAGGGGTTAAGTTTACCTGTATAGACGAACTTGATTGTTTCCGGAACCCTGAACCACAATTCACCAGTAGCCATAGCTGCCGCCATATCTGTACTACCAACCCCAGTGGCCAGAGCACCTAATGCTCCATAGGTACAGGTATGTGAATCTGCCCCAACTATAATTTCACCAGGCAGGGTCAAACCCTTTTCTGGTAAGAGGCAGTGCTCAATCCCCATCTCCCCTACTTCAAAATAATTAGTAATTTCCTTCTCCCGGGCAAAGTTTCTGACCATTAAGGCCTGCTGAGCAGAATTTATATCTTTATTTGGTGTAAAATGATCTGGCACTATTGCCACCCTATCTCTATCAAATACAGAATCTACTCCAATTTTATTAAATTCTTTAATGGCAACAGGTGTTGTGACATCATTTCCCAGAACCAGATCTACCCTGGCATTAACTATCTGACCGGGTTTAACACTATCATTATCTGAATGGGCGGCTATAATCTTCTCTACCATAGTCATCCCCATATAATTACCCCCTCTGTTTATATTCAAACCTCATATCTTTACTTCTTATCTTACTTCTTACCTCTGACTTCTTATTTCCGATTGGTCGACATATATCTATTAATCGCCTCAAGATAAGACAATGTACTGGCATAGGTGATATCTGTTTGAGCTGAATGGCCTATATATGTCTTGTCATCAATCTCAAGTTTTACTACTACTTCACCCAGGGCATCTGTACCTTCAGTAATAGCATCAATCTTATAGGAGATTAATTTTATATTATCAAAGTCAAGGACTTCATTTATGGCCTGAAAAATAGCATCTATCGGGCCATCACCACTACAGGCTGCTTTTTCTAAAATATCGTCCTCTTTCTTGATTCTAATAGTTGCCGTGGGAAGTACTGTATTACCTGTTGAGACAGAAACATAATCAAGTTCATAAATAGTATCTATGGCATGTATTTCGTTATTAATCAAAGCCTCAATATCCATAGGTTTTAACTTTTTCTTCTTATCAGCCAATTTTTTGAATTCCCTGAAAAGGTCTTCAAATTTTTCCTCACTGAGCTCATAACCACTTTTTTCTACAAAATCCCTGAGGGCATGACGCCCAGAGTGTTTACCCAGTACCAGACTGTTTTCATTAAGACCAATGCTCTTAGCATCCATAATCTCATAGGTAGTTCTCTCTTTGATAACACCATCCTGATGAATTCCAGCTTCATGGGCAAAGGCATTTTTACCCACTATAGCCTTATTGGCCTGAATATCCATACCAGTTAAATTAGCAACCATTCTACTTAATCTCATAATCTGGGTAGTATCCTGATTTACAGCCAGATTATAATAATCTTTTCTGGTAGCCAGAGCCATAATTATCTCTTCAAGGGCGGTATTACCTGCCCTTTCACCTATTCCATTGACAGCTACCTCTACCTGTTCTGCTCCATTTTCCAGAGCAGCCAGACTATTAGCAACCGCCAGACCTAAATCATTGTGGCAGTGCACACTAATCTCAGCTTGATTAATATTACTGACATTTTCTTTAATACCCTTAATTAAATTGCCAAACTCTCCAGGGGTAGCATAACCAACTGTATCAGGGATATTTAAGACAGTAGCACCAGCTTTAATAACCTCTTTAAAGAGACGGTAGAGAAACTCAGGCTTACTCCGTGAGCCATCCTCAGGTGAAAACTCAATATTGGGGGTATACTGCCGCGCATGCTTTACAGCAAAGACAGCCCTTTCCAGGACCTCATCCTCTGTCATCTTTAATTTGTATTTCATATGGATCGGCGAGGTAGCAATAAACACATGTAGTCTCGGGTTTTCAGCCCCTTTAAGTGCCTCCCAAGCCCGATCAATATCCTTTTGATTTGACCTGGCCAGACCTGCTATTTCTACATCTCTAACTACTTCGGCAATAGCCTTTACTGCTGCAAAATCCCCTGGTGAAGCAATCGGAAACCCGGCTTCTATCACATCTACCTTAAGTCTGGCCAGCTGTTTAGCTATAGCCAGTTTTTCTTCAGTAATTAGATTAACACCAGGCGATTGTTCTCCATCCCTTAATGTTGTATCAAATATCTTGATCCTTTTCATAATATTTTCACTTCCTATTTAATCCAGGACATCATACCACGCAGTTTCTTGCCTACTTTTTCCAGGAGTGAGTCTTCATCCTTTTTAGTAAGGGCATTAAATAAGGGTCGGTTAGCTCTGTTTTCCAGGATCCAATCCCTGGCAAACTTACCGTTCTGTATATCTTCAAGGACACTCTTCATTTCTGCCTTGACATTATCATTGATTAATCTTGGACCAACTGTAATATCACCATACTGGGCAGTATCACTAACCGAATACCTCATATTACCCAGTCCACCTTCATAAAGGAGGTCAACAATCAATTTAAGTTCATGTAAACACTCAAAATAGGCTATTTCAGGTTGATAACCTGCTTCAACCAGTGTTTCAAAACCAGCCTTTACCAATGCTGTAGTACCACCACAGAGGACAGCCTGCTCACCAAAGAGGTCTGTCTCTGTCTCTTCTTTAAAAGTAGTTTTAATAACACCAGCCCTGGTACAGCCTATACCCTTAGCATAAGCAAGACCTACTTCTTTAGCCTTACCAGTATAGTCCTGTTCTATTGCCAGCAGTCCAGGAACCCCCCTACCTTCTTCATACATTCTTCTTACTAAATGTCCGGGGCTTTTAGGGGCTACCATAAATACATCCACATTCTCCGGAGGTACAATCTGACCAAAGTGAATATTGAAACCATGTGAAAAGACCAGGGCATTACCCTCCACTAGATTCTTCTCAATATCATTCTTATAGACTGCACTCTGCACCTCATCAGGTATTAGCAGCTGTACAATATCAGCCCTGGCAGCAGCTTCAGCAGTATTATATACCTCAAAACCAAAATCCTCAGCAGTAGTCTTACTCTTACTACCCTCTTTTAAACCAATAATAACATCTAACCCGCTCTCTTTAAGGTTCTGAGCCTGAGCATGACCCTGACTACCATATCCAATAATAGCAATTGTCTTACCACTAAGCAGGTCTAAATTCGCATCTTTGTCATAATAAATCTCTAACATCTTACTTCACTCTCCTCAAAGGTTTATATTATTTATCTAATAACTGCCCTCTACCAAGGGCTATTATCCCTGTTCTAACAATATCTTGAATACCAAAATCCTTTAGGACCTCAATCAGGGCTTCAATCTTATTCTCTGTTCCTGTCGCTTCAATCATAACATTATCTGTAGAGAGGTCAACTACCTTTCCCCTGAATGTATCAACAATCTGTATAATCTCTGACCTATGTTCCCTGGTACAGTTAACCCTGATCAAAGCCAGATCACGGTCAACAATATTACTCTGATCAAGGTCAGTAATCTTGATTACATCTATGAGTTTATGGAGCTGTTTTTTTACCTGTTCCAGGGTCTGATCATTCCCTTTAACCACAATAGTCATTCGTGAATAAGAAGGGTCTTCTGTCTCACCTACATTTAGACTATCTATATTAAAATTTCGGCGGGCAAATAGACCTGTAATCCTATTTAAGACACCCGGTTGATTTAATACTGTTACAGACAAAATATGTTTCACTCTATTAACCCCCAATCATATCTTTTATTCCCGCACCGGCAGGTACCATTGGAAAAACATTTTCTTCCTGAGCAACCTTAATATCAAGTAGAACAGGTCCTTCATATTCAAAGGCCTTATTTAAAGCAGGTAATAAATCTTCTTTCTCTTCTATTCTTAGAGCAAAAATGCCAAAGGCCTCTGCCAATTTAACAAAATCAGGATTATCCAACATCGTTGCTGAATACCTTTTTTCAAAAAACAATTCCTGCCACTGTCTGACCATACCAAGTGTACCATTGTTTAAAATCACTGTTTTAACCGGTATCTTATAATTGCTGATAGTTGCTAATTCCTGTAAATTCATTTGGAAACTACCATCACCAGAGATATTAACAACTGTTTTATCAGGTCTACCTATTTGAACCCCATAAGCAGCAGGGAGTCCATATCCCATAGTCCCTAAACCACCTGAACTAAAAAAGGTACGTGGTTTAGAATATTTATAGAATTGTGCCGCCCACATCTGATGTTGACCCACCTCTGTTACAATTAAGGCCTCACCCTCAGTAATTTTATAAATACTTTCAATTACAGATTGTGGTAATATTTCATCTGCATTATTATTATATTTAAGGGGATGAGATTTTTTCCAGTCATCAATCTGACTTAACCACTCTTTTCTATCTTTATCTTTAATTAAAGGGAGTAACTCCCTGACAATATTTTTAGCATCACCAACAATCGGAATTAATATCTCTACATTTTTACTAATTTCCGCAGGGTCTATATCAATATGAATAACCTCAGCCTGAGAAGCAAATTTATCAAGCCTACCTGTAACCCTATCATCAAAACGTGTCCCAATAGCAATAATAAGGTCTGTCTCGCAAAAGGCATAATTGGCATAACGAGTACCGTGCATACCAGGCATACCAAGTGATAACTGGTCATCACCAGGGAAAGACCCTAAGCCCATAAGTGATGTTATTACTGGAATATTTCCCTTCAAGGCCAATTCCTTTAATTCTTCAGCGGCCTCAGAGATAATAACTCCACCACCAGCAAAAATAACCGGTTTTTTAGCCTTATTTATCTTTTCTGCTGCAAGCTTTACCTGACGGCTGTGACCCTTATAGGTTGGTTTATAGCCAGGCAGGTCCGATTCAGCTGGGTAGCTATATTCAGCCTCTGCCTTAACTACATCGACAGGTAGATCAATTAATACCGGTCCAGGTCTTCCCGTTTTGGCAATATAAAAGGCATCTTTAATTGTTTTGGCCAGATCATTAACATCTGTTACCAGGTAATTGTGTTTAGTAACCGGCATGGTAATTCCCTTTATATCAGCTTCCTGAAAAGAGTCTTTACCGATCTGTGAAGTAGCTACCTGACCTGTAAAAGCCACCACTGGAACTGAATCCATGTATGCATTAGCAAGCCCAGTAACCAGATTAGTAGCACCAGGGCCAGAGGTAGCAATACAAACCCCAACCCTTCCAGTGCTACGAGCATAGCCATCAGCAGCATGAATTGCTCCCTGTTCATGCCTGGCAAGATAATGTTTAATTGGAGATTCATATAATAAATCATATATATGGATTACTTTTCCACCAGGATAACCAAAAATCACTTCTACATTCTCCGCTAACAGACTCTTAATTAAGATATCTGCCCCTGACATTACTGTCAATAAAATCACCTCTCCTTAATTATAAAAAATTAAGCCCTGAATATAGCTATTCAGGGCTTTTAATACCAAAAAGATACAGATTTATCTTATATAAATATCTTTCTAATATAAAAGAAGTATCCCTACTAACTACTATTGCCTTCTTCTATACCTCTTATAAATTTATATTATATTTTTCTTTTATAACTACTTCTCTTGATCACAATCAAGCAAATATAAATCCCCTTAACTAATTCCTGATCACTAATTCGGAGATTTAAAAGTTTAAAACTAATTCCTGATTTTAGGTCAATTATTTAATTAATAATTATATTACTATGACCTTAAAATGTCAATACAATTAATGAAATATTTATTTTCCTCAGGAAGTCCAATGCTCAATCTAATATGTTCAGGATACCCCAGTGGTTTACCAGGTCTAATAATAAGCCCCATCTCCAGTAAACGCTGAAAAACACCCATTGAATCCATCTTGAGGTTTATTAACATAAAATTTGCTTCTGTTGGCACATACTCAATACCTCTTTTGTTCAGTTCTTGGTATAAATACTCCTTACCCTTTTCATTTATCTGAAGTGATTTTTCCAAAAAAGCGGTGTCCTTAAGGGCTGCTCTGGCAGCTGCCTGAACTATTCGATTAACATTAAACGGGTCTCTGGCCTTCCTTAATATCTCTATAACCCCTTTACCGGCAACAGCATAGCCTAGCCTTAGTCCAGCTAAACCATAGGCTTTAGAAAAAGTCCTTAAAACAATAATTGGATACCCTTTTTGGATATACTCGATCCCATCTGGATAATTCTCATCCTGTACATATTCATAATATGCTTCATCCATAACAACAATAGTCCCTTCAGGTAAGGTTTCAAGCAAATTGTCAAGCTCACTCCGACTAAATATCGTACCAGCAGGATTATGTGGATTTGTTAAAAAAATCATCTTTGTTTTAGCTGTAACAGCCTCTGCTATTGCCCGTAAATTCTGTCTATAATCATCCATACAAATCCTGACAAGCTGGCTCCCCATTAAATGTGAAACAAAAACATACTCTACAAAAGTAGGGTGTGATATAATAACTTCATCTTCAGCTGTTAAAAAAGCCTCAGCAATCACCTTCAATAGACCATCAGAGCCATTACCAAACAAAATCATTTCTTCATTAATTGATAGCTTATCTGCTAAAAGACCTTTTAATGTACGACAGGCCCCATCCGGGTAACGGTTAACTACCTCCATTTCAGCAGCAACAGCCTTTTTTACCTGTTCAGAAACCCTTAAGGGGTTTTCATTAGAAGCCAGTTTAACAATTTTATCAAGGCTAAACTCCTTCTTAACTTCATCAATCGGCTTGCCCGGTATATACGGCTTGAGTTTATTGAGTTCTTTCCTCATCAAATCCTTTACATCAATACCAATCATTAGAAAAAACCTCCTTAAATTTTTTCAATAAGATAACTCCCCAGTACCCTGAAAAAAGATGACTTTTCCTGTACACCATCAAGTGCCTTCTTAATATTTTTTTCCTGTCTATGACCCTCAAAATCAATATAAAAAAGATACTCCCCTAACTGTCTTTTAGTTGGCCTTGATTCAATCCTGGTTAAATTAACCCCTTCCTCTGCAAAATCACCAAGGATATTATATAAGGCTCCTGACTTGTTTATCCTGGGGGCACATATTAAAGATGTCTTATAGTCCCTATCCTTTTTATACACCAGACCACCAATATCAAGCTTATTAGCTATGACAAAAAACCTGGTAAAGTTATTGTCATTATCCTGAATTTTTTTAGCAATAACCTCCAGTCCATAGATACCACTTATTCGTTCAGAACCTATAACAGCACTATCACTACTACCTTTCACAATTTCAGCAGCCTCAGCTGTACTTGCTGTATAGCTAATACTGGCAGCAGCCAGTTTGCTATTAATAAATTTATTGGACTGACCAATAGGTTGGGGGTGTGAATATACCTTAGTGATATCAGCCAGCCCAACACCCTTTTCTACCAGCAGACAATTATTTATTGGAAAAATAAGTTCAGCAAGGATAGTTACAAAGGAATTACTATAGAGGAGGTCCATACTAACATTTACAGCCCCTTCCAGGGAATTTTCAATTGGTACCAATCCCCTGTCTATCTCCCCGGACTGGATTGCTTCAAAGATATTATATATAGAATTATAAGATACCAATTTTTCATCAGCCGTAAAATAACTTATCCCAGCCTGTTCACTATACGTCCCCGGCGGTCCCAGATATCCACACTTCAGTATACCCATAACTTACACTCCCTCTTTCTTTTTATTATTTAAAAAGCAAAACTATAAACCAGACTGATATATTTACTGGACGACTCTAGAAATTGTCTGAAGGCATGGACGCCGGAAGACAATTTCTCGACAGTAAACGAAGGCAGGACGCCGTAGTGCAACCCCAAACTGTTCTTGCACGCTCTGCTTAGATGCGGAGTGTCTGCGGTGCACGACAAGGTAAGTAAATATATCGGTCGGCCTTCAAAGTAATCATTCATTATAAAAAGATAATAAAAAAACTTGCTCCCTGCAAGGAACAAGTCTTTATCTCGTATACCATCCTTATGGCCTTTTAAAACTACTAAAAAACAATAGTTTACCATGATAACGGTTGGTCTCCGTTAAGACCTAATATCTATTATCGCTTTCAGCCTACAACTCCCAGGGGAACTTCATTAAAAAGCACTTTATCAGGCTCTCACCAACCCTGACTCGCTACAAAATACTTGATAATTACTTTCCCTGTTCATAGTCTTTTTACACTTTTATTTTGTCACATATTATACAGAATTTATTTTCTCTTGTCAAGTAATTTTTGTTAATTTAGCCTCTTTATTAATTGCAAGTTAAAATGCACGGTTTCTTAAAATATTTTCATCTTCAATATTTGTTAATATATGTTAAGCAACATTAAATGTCTTTTCCTTAAATATTTCTCTAGACGTTTTGAACTCAAAGATTTTTCTCGGGTAGGTATTTATAAATTCTTGTATTCTTTTAACTTTATTTCTGGTTAATCCTTTGAAGCTAATTCCTTTGGGTAGAAACCTACGGATCATCTTATTTATGTTCTCATTTGTTCCTCTTTGCCAGCTGCAGTATGCATCACAATAATACTGTTTTGTCCTAGGAATACTACTCCCTGTAAAAGACTCTTCAATACCCTCATAATCTTTAAATTCAGACCCATTGTCTGTTGTAATTGTTTTAAATATCTTTCTAAATTTAACTACTCCATGGCGTCGCTCAATTCTATCTAGGCCTTTTATCACTGATTCCTGGGTTTTATTTGGAATTAATTCTATTATCTCTTTACGACTTGTTCTTTCACTCAATACAAGTAAATATGGTTCATTCTTGCCCTTTCTGCCTTCAACTAAATCCATCTCCCAATGTCCAACCTCTTGCCGCTTATCTGCTTCATTTGGTCGGTCTCTTATTGTCCTGTTTTGTTTATGATTTTTTGTTCTTTGACTCTCTTTCGGCTTCCTTTTTTTCTTTCTATATTCACCATAGATTAAGTTATTTCTTTCAATCTGTAATATCCCTTGATCTATATAATTATAAATTGTTTTCCAATGAATTGATATATCAAATTTATCACTTTCATCAATCATTAATGGCTATTACTTCTGGTGAATATTTCTCTTTAATTTTTTCTTCTATAAAACTTGCTAAATCAAAGTTTTTTCCTATTTTAAGTTTAGGCCCTTTTGCTGATGCATTAGTATCATATACACCCTGAGCTATCTCAGGAATATATTCTCCCTTATCTCTCCACATGTAGTCCTTTAGGATTGTAATTCCTTTTTTAATTTCTCTACTAATAGTGGTTCTATGGCAGTTCATCTCTCGGGCTATCTCAGTATAATTTTTTCCTTGCTTATTATATAAATGAGCTATGATTTTTCTATCTTCTAGAGTTAAGTGTTTTCCTTTTTTTCTTTGTATGTTATAATGAGTTTGACGCATATTCTGTATCCTCCTAATGTTTTGTGTGGTGCTTAACATTATATCGAAGATACAGATATGTGTCTATTTTTTTATTACCCCGTGCATTTAATTATACAATGTTTCTAATTTAGCCTCTTATTAATTGCAATTTAAAAACTATATCAATATACTCCTTTTGTACTAATTGAATCACAACCTTCTTAGCTTCAAAAAATTAGTGAAATAACATATAATATTTAGTATAAGTACAAGGAATTTTTGAAATTATTCAGAAGATAAATATTAAAATAACCACAAAGGAGAGTAAATAATGATTAAAATATATTTAGTCGACGACCATCCTTTTGTGCTGCAAGGTTTAAAGACTTTTTTAAGTACTAATGAAGAGATAGATATAATTGGAGAAGCAAGTAATGGAAAGGATGCCTTAGCAGATATCAAAGAGAAAAACCCCGAGATAGCTATTGTAGATTTACACCTTCCTGATATGACAGGAGTTGAGTTGACCAAAAAAATTCTAATGGTTAATCCCAGTGTACAGATAATAATACTCTCTAGCTTCTGTGAAGATGATGAAATTATAGCTGCAATTGATGCTGGAGCATTGAGTTATCTAATGAAAGATTCACAACCTCAAAAACTGACAGAAGCAATCTTTGCCGCTAAAAAAAGAGAGCCTATGTTACACCCTAGAATTGCCAAAAAATTGATGAAACGAATTACTAAAAAGAAAGCAGTGATAGAACCTCTTACCTCTAGGGAAAAGGATGTTTTATTACAACTAAGCAAAGGAAAGTCCAATAAAGCTATTGGCAAAGCCTTATTCATCTCTGATAAGACTGTTAAAACTCATATAAGTAATATACTAAGAAAGCTTGATGTAAAAGATAGAACTCAAGCTGCTATCAAAGCAATCGAAGAGAATCTAATCGGCAGGTGATATTATGTACAAAGATAATTTTATTAAGATGCTTAAAATGGCTAGAAAGTCTAGTTTAATAGGAATTGGAATATCATTAACTTTTATGTTAGCTTTCTACGAATCGCCAATAACTCTTTATACTTTAATAGGTTATATAGTCTTTGGAAGTTTAGTAGGTTTTTTTATCTCTCTAACTCTTGGCTTAGTTAACTATATATCATTTTCAAATAAAAATACTCACATATCCCTTCAAATTATAATAACCTATATTCTATCTTTTATAATCTTTTATATTATTGCCTTACCTTTCGCTTATATACAAGGATTATCTAAAACAACCTTAGTATATATAGCCTTAGGTAATGCTGTGGCTTCAGTAATGGTTTATCTATTCTTTGCTAATATTCATGAAAAGGAAGAGAGAATAAAGCTGGAACAAGAAAATAAAGAACTGGCTATCATTGAAGAAAGAAATAGAATTGCCCGTGAACTCCACGATTCTGTATCACAGAATCTATTTGGTATCAATCTTAATCTAAACACTTTAAACTACCTATTAGAGCATAACCCAGAAAAATCAAAGCATATGATTAAGCAATTACAAGAAATGATTCAAGAGGTTCAAGCAGAAATGAGACTAATGATTTATGAACTAAAACCTTTAGATTTAAGTAAAAGAGGCTTCTTAGAAACTATAGAAAACTTAATTACTTTATTTAAAAAAAGATATAATTTAGTTATCTCCTTTTCGCTTATAGGAAATGAAGATTTTATTGATAATGAAATACAACTTACACTATATAGAATAATACAAGAGGCTTTAAATAATATTGTTAAACATGCTAACGCAAGTAAAATTCAAATCTCTTTACAGTTACAAGAAGATAATATCCACTTATCTATCCATGATGATGGAGAAGGATTTAACCTAGAAGAGATAGATAAAAATAATAGTTTTGGTATACTAGGTATGGAAGAAAGAATTGCACAGATTAAGGGAAAATTACTAATTGAATCAACAGTTGGAGAAGGAACTACTATTCAAGCTATAATCTAAAAAAGCAGAGAAAAGGGATTCCTTTTCTCCACTTTCTCAAATCTTCACTTATCATATTCAAATTAATATTAACAAGATAATTTAAGCTCCCATACTTATAAAAGGTCAATAGAGACCTTAAAATTAATAGTTAAATCTTCAGGTTTACTTCCTATTCTACTACTTTTAGGACCAGAAAAGTGCTCTATCTCTATAGAATAAGTTAAATTTTCTATACCAGAATAAGATAAATTGAAAGTTCTAATATCTCCATGGTCATTTAAATCTATTACATCTTTTATCTGCCAGTTCCAATCACTAAAAAGGTCTCCATGGTTTCCTATAACCCAGACTAGATAATCACTCTTTTCACGATAGTATTCTAAAACAATTACTTTATCATTTTTAGTAATATACTCTCCACCAAAGAGATAGAGATTAGACTTCTCATCTAAAGAGTCCCAATAACGTTTATTATATTCTCCATATACAGCTAAACCATTAAGAAAATCTTTAGAGTAATTAATTCCTAGGTTAATGCCTTTCTTTTTCTTCTCACTATCTAACCTTTGGTCTGGATCTAAATCACTATTATCCTTAAGATAAGATAAAATTAAGGTATAATCACTGGTTTTAAGTAATGAATTATACTTAATCCAAGCAGAGTATAAGTCCTCATAATCACTATCAAAAGTACCGCCTACCTTAAAAGTAGAATTGAACGTCATCAAGCTAAACTCACTACCTAAATAACTCTCTTCATCATCCAAAGGATATGTAGGATAATACTCACTAAGCCCTTTCCCCCAAGTCCAGTACCCCTTCCCAAACTCTAATATACTATCTCCAACCATTGTATTAATTAAAAATTCATCAAGGTATACAGAATCTTCCTCTGTTTCTCCTTTTACCCTTAAGTCATACTGATAAAGACCATATATCCCTGAAGCACTTAACTCCAGGGTAGTATCTACACTACTTTCTGAGTCAAGGATGTATGAATCAGGCAAATTATCATTATCAATATGGGAATAATCAAATTCAGTAATTAATTTACTGTCCAGTTCAATAGCCATAGCATTATTAACAAGCCGTAAAATAATAATTATTAAGAAAGTTAATATCATTAAGATTTTTTTATAATTAGCCATTTTATGCCTTTAATCTTTAATGAGCAAATCAAATCTACTCATCATTAGTGGTTGAAAAACCCTTGGTGACAACTCCTTAACCTGTATACCTATATACTTTAACTCTGTAACTCTATCTTGATCTTGTAATAGATTTTTGATAACTATATCAGCAATCTCATGATTTCCTATTCTCCTATGATTCTTATAATTTAATTCCTTTAATGGAGTACCACTGACAGCTTTTAATATAACATGTTTAATACTATTTGTATCCTTGCTGATAGTTAATTTCACTTGCTGATAAGTAGTCTTTTCATCTTTGGCAAGCAAATCTATAATATAAGAATCTTCTACTTCATGAAATTCTTTTACATCATAGTCTCTATAATAATTAATACCAACTGTTTCTCCTATACCAGCATCCCCAAATATTCTTTGTTGTCCCGAAATTCTAATTGGCCGCCGAAGATTCTTTTTAGACATCCAATTATTAGTTCCTATAATTAAGAATTTATTATCAACTAAATCTTCTGGTGCAGTAAAGGTTACCATTTGTCGCTCCCCACCATTATAAATATAAACTCTTAATGCTGAACTATTGGTTTTCGTCTCTTCTCCATCATTAATTTTATCCTTCTCTTTAACTTTTTCGATTACTGTACAGTCCATTTCAATTAGATAGGAATTTTCATGTAAATTTTGCTTATCAAAAGCTAACTTTACGATTTCTTTAGGATCAGTAGCATACGTTTTACTTGTATCTAATAAAAATATGAATATTATCAAAAGTAATGTCATAAACTTTTTATTTATCACCTTCATTAGGAACACCCCTCTTTTTAATTAAGGGCAACTATAATCACCCTACTGTAAACAACTTCCTATAAATATAAATCTACTAAACATGTCTCAACATTTCTACTACCTTAAGACGTGAGGCCTTTAGAGCAGGATAAACGGTTGATAGAGCAGTAGCAAAAATAACTATTAAGAATGGGATTATTCCATTTTTTAACGCTAATTTAATGTATAAAGGCACCTCTTGAGTATTAGGTGGAGTATAGATTATATTTAAGCTATTTACAATATTTCCTGCTATCCATCCTAGGGTAATCCCCAGAACACCTCCTATAACTCCAATAATTAATGCCTCTTGAATCAACTGTGTAAATACTTGGCTTTGTCTTGTCCCAATAGCTCTAACTGTACCAATTTCATTCATCCGTTCAAAAAAAGACATCGACATAATCTCTAATATACTAATAAATATTAAGAGAAATATTAACATTGATAGAAATAAAAAAGCTGTTTCATACAATCCCCTAACCTGATGATAGAAAGCAGCTAAATCTTCCCAGCTTCTCATTTCAACATCTAAGCCTGCTTCTTTAAAATCTGATTTTAATTCTACAATAGTACGATCAGTTAATTTAGTATCAGTCAATAAAACTTTAAATTTGTCTACTCCCTCAGTATTTAGTAGAATTTGGGCAAAACTAAGGGGCATCATAATATAATGGCTATCTGCATCATCATTTCCTATAGAGAAGGAACCACTTAACTGTAAACTACCTGCATTATAGGCACCATCAATAGTTGTAGCCATTATCGAAACCCATTCATCCTCTTCAATATTCAATATCTTTTTTATCCCCTGCCCTACAATTACTCTGTCTTGATCACCTGGGAATAAGGAAGTTCCACTTTTAATAGATATATTCTGTTTATAATCGGTTTCTACCCCCATGGCTGAAACAATAGTACTTCTTTTTTCTGTTCCTAAGATTCCAGAGACCTGCAAAGTTCTAGTATAATCTGTCACATGCTCTTTATTGTTAAGTATCTCATTAATCTTAGCAATATCATCCTTACTTAAAACCTTCCTATCCACACTTTTATCCCAAAAGCCTTCTTTAGCAATTTGTAAGTTACTATATTCTCTAATAGCCATCATCTGTAACCCCTCAAATGTTGAAGTAAAGTATCCTTTTAATAGAAATAAAACTGCTATACTGACAATTATTAAGCCTAAACTTAAAAGTGAACGCCTCTTATTTCTCATAATACTTCGCCAGGCTATTTTGAACATACTAACTGACCTCCTTTACACTTAGAGTACCATCTTTAATTTCTATTAACTTTTGGGCATATCTATTGATAAATAAATCATGGGTCACAATAACAAAGGCTACGTCATATTCATTATTCAAATTTAGCATTAACTCTATAATAGTCTTCCCTGTTTCAGAATCTAGATTTCCTGTTGGCTCATCTGCTAAAACCACTTCAGGCTCGGTAACTAGAGCCCGTGCAATAGCTACTCTCTGTTTTTGACCACCAGATAGCTGGCCAGGTAATCTATTGTCCATCTTATCCAAAGCAAGCTCTTTTAAAATCTTATCAACTCTCTTCTTTCTTTCTGCCTTACTGACTTTCTGTAAGAGAAGGGGATATTCTACATTCTCCCATACTGTTAAAACTGGAACCAATTCAAAGTATTGAAATACCAAACCAATTTTATCTCTACGAAGCTCTGTCCGTTCTCTATCACTTAAAAAATTTAAAGAAGTTTTATTAATCTCAATCTCCCCTGAGCTTGCTTCATCAATACCAGCCAACAAATTTAGGAGGGTAGATTTCCCACTACCAGAAGGACCATTTACTACAATAAAGTCCCCTCTGTTAATTGTAAGATTTATATTCTTTAAGGCTTGAACTTCTTCAATCTGGCTAGAATATATCTTGCTTAAATTTTCTATTTTAATAATAGCCACTTCTAACTCCCCCTTAAATTTCTTTAGCGTCTTTTAAAATATCCTCTGCCCATTTATTAGCTGGATAAATTTTTAGAGCTTGTTTTGCACTATCTATCGCTTGGTCTTTATCTTTTAATTTTATATAAGCATTGGCTATCCAAATATAAGAAATAAAGTTATCGAACTTATCTTTACTATTTAAAGCCTTTTTAAACATTCCAATTCCTTTATCTATATCACCGCCACCAATTTTAGGTGCATTTATATAATATATTCCTAATGAATTAAAAGCCGTATAATTTTCTTTATCAAGCTTCACAGCTTTCTGTAATAATTTAACTGCTTTTGGACCACTAGTCATCAAATAAATTACGCCTTTATATTCCATCAATCTCATATAAGTATCAGCTAATAAACGATGAGCTTCACTTGATTTTTTATTCTTTTTTATACTTTTTAGAGCTAGTTCACTACTATTCTCAAAATGTTGAGCAGCCTTTCTTGGTTCTTCCTTAACCTCATACATTTCAGCTATTAAAAATTCAACTTGACCTTGCCACAAATACTTTTGATAATCATTATTTACCTTTTCAAGATAAGAATTACTTTGTCCAGCTGTTTCAATTAGTTTTTCAATATCATTATCACCATTATAATAATCTTCTCTGACCTGAAAGAACAGATCTTTTCCTTGCTCTAAGTTATTATCCTTCGCCTCCATATTTAATGAAATAGCTATTGTAAAAAATATAATTAAAACTAAAATAAATTTGTAATTTTTTAATTTTATCATTTTTATGCCCCCTAAAATTATTTGTTAACTATATTATATAAGTTACCTAAGTCCTATACATCTACCAAAAGTTCTGTTTCTATTAGACTAAAAGTAGTAAGAAATCTCCTGCTTTTGGGGGATAAATTAGTCTGTTCAACAGATTAATCATCCACGAAGAGTTATCTATAACCCGTAGAGAATCTAGACTAAAAGTAAAACAAAAAAATGGAAAATTAATTGAAATAAAATAGTGTACCCAGTAATCTTTCAAATTAAAGAGACAAAAAAAGGTATTCCTGAAGTCTTGAAGGAATACCTTGTATATCTCTTACATATCAATACTAGTTAATTTCGCAATTCACTATATTAATCTAGAAAGTATAGATCTCCTTATAATATCTTTTTAACATCCTTTTTGCAGAAAATCGTTCATAGGTACTCTCAATACTGGCTTTCATCATCTCTTCCCATCGCTCTCTATTATGGTAATAGGTAGGTACTACTTTATTCAAAAGGACTTCATATAAGGCCTTAAGGTCATGTTCATCCTGCTTATCCTGATCACTATCTTGATAGCCGTCCCCAAACTGCCAGCCGTTAACCCCATCTTCACAGGCTTCAGGCCACCAACCATCAAGTACACTCATATTCAAAACCCCATTCATCGCTGCTTTCATCCCGGAAGTACCGCTAGCTTCCTTTGGCCTTCTGGGGTTATTTAACCAGAGGTCAACCCCTCTTGTTAACTTTTTCCCTATTTCCATATTATAGTCTTCCAGAAATACAATACTATGTTGATATTTCTTACTCATCTTAACCAGACTGCTTATAATTCTTTTTCCTTTATCATCTAAGGGATGGGCCTTCCCAGAAAAAACAAGCTGTATTTTACCTTCTTTTAAATAAGGACCAATAATAGATGATTTGCTAAATATTAAATCACTCCTTTTATAAGGAGCCGCCCTTCTGGCGAAACCTATCAGGAGTTTATCACTGCTGAGGTTGACACCTGTTTTTTGTTTTATATATTTAATCAGCTCTTTTTTTAATTCGTGGTGTACAGGCCAGAGTAATTTACCCTGATCATATGCTTCCCTGATCCTCTGATCTACCCAGGTTTTATGGTGAACACCATTAGTAATAGCTATAATGGGGGATTTATTATCTACATGCTCCCACATTTTACGTGCTGTTACAGCATGCAGCTCGGCCACAGCATTGGCTATCTTTGACAGTCTCAGTCCGGCAACTGTCATATTAAAAGGGGCACCACCAATCTTAACCATCTGCTCCAGGGGCAAACCCCTGAAGCCCCCCATATATCTAATACTATCCAGACGGTGTTTCTCATTTCCTTCCTTAACAGGGGTATGGGTTGTAAATACTATTTTCTTCCTTACTTCGGCCAGTGCTTCATCAAAAGTTTGACCTTGCTTTATTTTCTCCCTTATTAATTCTATACCTGCAAAAACAGCATGCCCTTCATTAAAATGATATATATCTATATTTAAACCTAATTTTCGGATTAGCTTTATACCACCTACCCCCAGGATAAGTTCCTGGGCAATCCTCTCCTCTGCAAACCACCCATATAATTGACCTGTTATCCATTTATTAGCGTTCTTTTTATGATTTGTATCCAGCAAATACAGGGGAACATTATCATAGCGTTGCAATTTCCAGACTTTACAGATAATATCTTCATCTCTTATTCTAACTGTTACAGTAATACCAGTATCATCCAACAACTTATACATATAATCATTATTATGATAGGAATCATATGGTCGACCATCTTCAGCAATAAGCTGTTTTGTATAACCCTGCCTCCACAAAATACCAATACCTATCATTGGTTTATTTAACTCTTTAGCAGCCTTAAGGATATCACCAGCCAGTATACCTAAACCACCGGCGTAAATCCTCATTGCTTTATCCAGACCATATTCCATACAAAAATAAGCAACCTTTGGTTCTTTATTACTACTCATAAAAAATTGCCTCCTTTTTCTATAATGATATATTCCGTGATAACCCAACTGAAGATCAAACCCATACCATACCACTAAATTATGAAATTCTTATTATATATTTATTATCTTCTAATTTAAGAAACTTATCATTAATATGATCAAATATCTCTTTTTCACAACCGGATACTTCATCTTCACTACTTTTCATAATAGTTTTCTTTATAAATACTTACTGATAATAATCTCAATGGCCTTTTTATATTCCAAGCTAAGTTGCCCGGATAATTCTCTTCTTAATACATTTAATAGCGCTCCAGCTGCTTCTGGAATAGGCTTAAGCAAAATAGATTCCATTTCTTTTCCTAAATCTGAATAAACAAATTCAAACCTCCTTAAGGGATCGATATTATCAAGTAAATTATTATTTTCATTAACTAAATGTTTTTCCAATAAAATCAATAATTTTTTCAATGCTGATATCTTTACAAACTCATGGGCACTAACTTTTTCTCCTCTTTTATACCTACCAAGACCAACCAATAAATTAACAATGAACTGACCTATTAGTACCTCATTACTGCAATTTAAATTTGACTCTTCGGCCGTTGTTTGTCTGATTTTTCTCAGATGATCCTCTATATTTTCTCTATCAATTAATATTTGATAACAATTTGTTTTAGAAAAATACAATTCTTTACTATCAAAAACTGCAAATTCAATTAAATGCCCACTGTTATATAATACTTTTAAGCCGTGTTCAGTTTCTTGAAAAGATAATAATATACTATCAAAATTTGGCAACCATGATAAATCATTACGAAACTCTTGTTGGTGACCAGTTCGTACAATCACAAAGAAATCATGATCAGACCACTTGTCTGGTCTATAATTCTGCCTGGACATAGAACCAACGGCAACTAATCCAATAACTCCAATACAATTTAATAAATTATTTTTTAAATTCTCAGTATACCTTTCATACTCAATACAATTCATATAATCTCTTCTCCTTAAAATAAATATTGAACTTAATATTAGATATAATCTGTGTCTTCAAAATCTCCTAATTCCATTAATCTAATATAATACGGACTGAAATGTTACAAATATATGAACCATGGACCTCCAGTTCTCCAACGCAAAAAAATACCTTTTATCTTAGCTCAAAATCATTCCTTTAAATTTTGAAATTTTTATTATATATTTTTTGTCATCACCCAATTGAAAAGAACTATCATCTAGATAATTAGATATTTCTTTTTTATATCCAAATAAATTTCCTGCTAAAGTGTATTTTTGGGATAATGGACTATTGTTAATAATCACTACAATACTTTCATCCTCATAGCTGCGCAAAAAACCATATGTATTTTTTATTTCATCAATTAGTATTGGCTGATAATCACCACGTCGAAGTGGTATTAATTCATGTCTTAAGCTTATCAGCTTTTGGTAATATTTATATAAATCTTTATCCTGTTTTTCTATATCCCAGACCATACAACGACGGCAATCAGGATCATCTTCACCTTCTATACCCACCTCATCACCGTAATATATCATCGGTGCCCCTGGATAAGTAAATTGAAATAATACTGCCAGTTTCATCAATTCTTTCTCTCCTGAAAAAAAATTAATTAATCTGCGGGTATCATGGCTGTCCAGGAGATTCAGCATACTATAATTTACTCTGTCTTGATATAACATCCAGTTCCTGGCAAGCCTATTATTGAACTCGCCAGGGCCTATTTTTTTATAGGCAAAAAAATCAAGTACCGACATTTCCAGTGGATAATTCATAATTGCATCAAATTGGTCACCCTGCAACCATTTTTCAGAATTATGCCATATTTCCCCTACAATATAAGCATTCGGCTTAATTTTTTTTACCCTTTCACGAAATTTACGCCAGAAATTATGATCAACCTCATCAGCCACATCAAGCCTCCACCCATCTATATCTACTTCATTAAGCCAATATTCAGCTGCACCAAGGAGATAATCCTGAACCTCAGGATTTGAAGTATTAAGTTTCGGCATATCTATTACATCATTAGCAAAGGTATCATAATTGACCGGAGGAGTGGTTTTAACAGGATAATTATCAATAAAAAACCAATCACTATACTTGGAACTGGCACCATTTTCCCGAACATCTTTAAAAGCAAAAAAATTAAACCCACTGTGGTTAAAAACAGCATCAAGAATAACCCTGATTCCCCTTTTATGGGCCTCAGCAACTAATTTTTTCAGTATTTCTTTGTTACCGAAGCTAGGGTCGACCTTATAAAAGTCATCAATATTGTACTTATGGTTACTTGTTGAACTAAAAATTGGATTAAGATAGAGGGCATTAACTCCCAGGTTTTCTAAATAATCTAGCTTTTTTATAATCCCTTCTAAGTCCCCGCCAAAAAAAGAATCGCTTTCAGGTTTAGCTCCCCAGGGTCTTATCCTATCTGGATCATTATCTGTATTACCATTATAAAATCTTTCAGGGAATACCTGGTAAAAAACCGCATCCTGTACCCATTCAGGTATTGAAAAAATATCGCCTTCATTTATAACTGGATATTGGAAATATTCACCATAGCCAAAAGATTTTCCAGGTTTAATATTACTAAAGCCTTTTTCTGTAAACCAGATCCCTTCAGAACCATCACTTAAATAAAATAAATAGCGAAAACGGTTATCATCCATTGTTATACTAGTCTCAAAATAATCATAAAGACCATCACTGGCAACTAACTCCATCTTTTTTACATTATATGGAGCTTTACCATCATACCGCCTACCAAATATTACTTTTACCTCTTGTAAATCATTTTTAGCTGCTTTTAGTCTAATCTTTAAAGTATTCCTATCAAGAGGGTAAACATAATTCCAACCTGGCTTATGTAAAATTGCTGCTTTATTTATCATTAAATTATCACTCCCTAATTATTATTACAATATTATTTTAAATCTAAGTACAGTATCTCTAACTCTGAACTCCCTACTTTATGTTATCCACAATTAATTTTAACCTCCATACTAACCTCACCACCAACAATAAACTCTGCCTTTTCTAAATAGAACACAGCTTTATCCCCTTTTACCCAATCACCATTATCTTCCTCAATACATACATTTCCCGAAAAGTTCAATAACTTCTTCTTACTATTATACTTTACATTATCGCCCTTTATAGTACGTCTATTGTATTCTATAATAACACCCTTTCTTGCCGCAAAAGAATTATCTGTAAAATACATTAATAGATAAGGTGCTTTTAACTTAAAGTCTTTATCTTCCAAACGACACCTTAAGATAACATTATCATTAAAAGTATATTCTTCAGTCTCCAATAAGGCAGACATTTTTTCTGCTGCTATATTACCTTTATCATATTCTACTCTTACTTCATTCCTTAATACAATCTTATTTTCATTTTTAAAATATTCTCCCTCTTCTGCTTTAGATACTATATCATTCCTAATAATAATGGAGTTGCTTAGTTTTAAAAACAATACTCTCTTCTGCTGCTTCATTATCTACTGCTTGAACCACTCCAACAAAGTATATATCAACAACAATACAACTATTATTTTTATAGATATCCCACCTTTTTACTTAATATTAGACTCAATCTTAGATTTTTAAATTATTCAATATCAAGTAATTTATCAACCCCTATATCAAAAGTAAGGGAATTTTCTTATTACCACCTGCTTTCACTTTAGCATCAAGGAATATCTCCGTTTAAAATATATTTATTGGCCAGCTGATTATAACTTAACTGCTCAGCTTCATATACATTCAAGACTTCTGCTTTAACCACTACAAAAAAAAACAGGGGAATCATAAATAATATAATCAGAAAAGATGGTAATATTTAAAAAGTAAACCCCTCCACTTTTCAACAATCCTAGTTAAAGTATTATTTTTCTCATCATACTTACTAACATAAAAAATCCTTCCCTCAGGTCCTTTTAAAAAAACTCCTTCTTTAACATCAGGCACAGCCTGTTTTAAGATTGAACGTCTGATAATGTTTTGAGCCTTATGGTTTGCTTGAGGAACAATCTCCTCATTAATTATAAATGTCATCATGCTAATAATAACACCCAGAATTATTAAAGGCCAAATCAAACGATAGAGACTAATCCCCCCCATCCTGAGTGCAGTAAACTCATTCTCCCTACTTAAACGTGACATACCATATATAGTAGCAAAGAGTACTGCAACTGGAAAAGTCTCCACCATTATTTCTGGAAGATAGTAAAATAACAACCTTAGCACCAGTATAATAGGAATATCTTTGACAATAATAAGGTCTGTTAGTTGAAAAAATACCCCACTTAGCATAATTATACCTACTATGGTCACTCCCACCAGAAATGGCATTAAAACCTCTTTAATTATGTATTTATCAACTATTCTCTTATGCCAAATAGATACCAATATATAAACCCCTTTTCATAATTGTTAATAGAACAATTATATTAAAAAGGCATTAATGCCAAGACATAATTTACCTATACTATTTTCCAGGAACAAAATATCACTCTTGAATATCATAAAATAATAAGCAAACAACAAATGAAGCAAAACAACTATACGCTTTAATTTTATTATCCCTGTGGCACCCAGATAGACCAACCCTTTTTTTCACTATTAATAACTTTAAACTGACCTATTCCTTTAGCATTTGTCTCAACAATACCCTTAACATTTCCTGTGAAATCATAAAATTGCTGGTTAGCCTGACATGAATTAATTTCTTTACTTATTATTGACTTAGTATCACCACCTGCTATCATCATCACAAGCCCTGTACCTGGAACATCTTTTAACCCTGCTCTGACATATGAATATACATTACTATCATTATTGTTAACCTCATAACCGGGCCCATAAGCAAAATATTTCCTTGCTTTAACTATTTTATCTAAACCCTCCTTTAAACCAGATATATAATAATCCTTCCAATATAGCATTGGTATTCCCATTTCCCTGGTCATAATATAAGTATAGGCCTGATATTTTCTTTGGAAAATAGGGGTAGTATATTCAACCTCATCCCTTCCTGTATCATGGTTATCTACAAAAGTAATAACCCGTTCACCAAGACCAGACTTATTAACTAGACCCGCTTTAGTAAGACTAGACATATTCAAATTTCCATCCCTCATTAAACTAAATTGCTTTCTAAGCGAAAAATCAAAGACTGTAAGATCCTCATTATTCATACCTAAAAGATAAAAATATAAACCCATAGAATTTTCATACCAGGCTTCTCCCATAAAAATCAAATCTTTATCTGTTTCACCCTGCACAGCATTTATCCAATTATTAACAAATAATCTATCAATATGTTTTACAGCATCTAATCTAAATCCATCAAAACCAATATCATTAACTATCCACTTACCCCATTCAATCAATTCTTCTTCAACTTTTAAGTTTTGATAATCAACATCATTTCCCATTAAATAATCATCATCGGCTGTGTCATCCCAGTTTTTCCCCTTAAGCAAGCGACCATCAGCAGAATCAAAAGCCTGCCAACCCCAGTTCCAATCATTAGCTTTATCAAAATATTTTTCCCGCCCAGCCATTTCAAACCGGGTCCAAAAATTAGTTCTTTCCCCCGAAGCCAAAGAAACTACTTCCTGGCTATCTCCACCCATCCGGTGGTTTAATACCGCATCATAATATACTTTTATTCCATTTTTATGAAGTGAATCAACTGCTTTTAGTAATTCCTTTTTGCTACCATACTTTGTCCTGATACTATCTTTCTGTTTGAACTCACCCAGGTCCCACAAATCATAAGCAGCATAGCCTTCATCATTTATTCCACCAGCTGCTTTGTTTGCTGGTGGTAGCCAAACCCCCGTAATCCCTAAATCAGCTAATTTCAAAGCCTTTTTAGATAGTAAATTCCATAAATTGTTTTCTTCTGGATATTGCACAGCATATTTATCCTTAGCCAGTTCCCAGTAGAAGGTCTGCATCAAGGTTTTATTTTGCTTATTTATAAGGGGTAACCGTTGAGAAAAAACAGATAAAGTAATTAATGATAAAAAAACCAAAACAAATATCAAAAACAAAATTAGACTCTGTAAATATTTTTTAACCATTCTTTCTCCTCCCTTTGCATACTCATATTTATCCTATTTTCAAAATGATTTTTTTAAACCTTTTAACAAGAAGAATTAATACTTTTATTTTTTAATATAAAACAATGATATTTCTATAAGTCAATATATATTAAGTAACCCCCCTGACTTTACAGATCAGGGGAATTACTTAAATACTAAAAATTAATCCTATATCTCTACCACCATGTTTCCATTTGAACACCATATGCTAGACCAGAGTCTTCCTCATATTCTGAAGCCCAATCTGCTTCCTCATCACCAGTAGCATAAGTAACAAAGAATCTTAATTCCGGCCGATTCCAGAATGTACTATCCAATTTTATAGTAGGAGCTATAGTTATTTTATGAACCGTATATTCATCTGAATTCCATGAAAATTCCTGTTCAACCCTATCTACACCATATTCATATTGCATTGAAAAATTATTGGTTATATAGTGTACTAATCTAGCACCTAATGCAATAGAAGATATATCTTCATCTTCACCATATTTATTCCTATCTGATTGATAAACTAATTGTGGCATTATATCAACCTTATCACTCACATTAGCAACACCATAAGTTAAAAATCTTACACTTCTAGCATCCTCAAACATCCATGTCGCATATGAAGAACCCAGACCATCACCTGCAAGAATACCTGTGCCAAATTGTACCGCAGTAGTAGTAGTACCATCTGTAGCACCATAAAAATCATTCCGATTATAAATTACTGCTAATCCTCCATCTGAAAGATTATCAATATCCTCATCATCACCCTTAGCATAGGCATAAGTAAGTTCAAACTCCATATTTCCTCCAGGGACTGGTAGTTCAGTAAAACGGAAGTCAATATTATGTTGTGAATATTCACCAACACCATCAAAATAGTCCCCCTCATACCCAGAGTGTCCTATATAGGCCATGCCAAACTTTCCTTTTCCACAATTTACATTGTCTATTCCGGCACCATAACCACTATAGTCTCTCCAGTAAAAATCACTTATATGAACATCACTTCTACCATAATATTTCTTACCAGCCCAGAAATTTATATGTGGCGCAAAATCAAAACCACTACCTTCAACATAAGCCTGGCGCAAAAGGCCATCATCTTCCCATGACCCTTCAGTAGTAGTCCAGGTACTATGTTCTACGTTTTTATTAACTAGCATAAAACTTGCTTTCATCCAGGAACCATTATCAGAAGAGAACGTTTTAGCAAAGGTATTTTCAACATAAGTATCTATTTCATTTCCCAATCTAAAAGAAGATGGGAGTTGGTTACTAGCAGCCCCTCCATTACTACTTACCATGTAACCTGATCTAGCATAACCATGATATTCAAACCCCTGGTTTACTGAAGCCATTTGTTTTTCCAATGCTATTATTCTAGGGCCAAAGGTAACATTGGCATCAGCAATTAATACAGAATTTTGTCCTCCGTAACCATCAGGGGCAAAACTGGATGCATCTTCATCTAAAACCCAACTTACTATTCCACTAGTAAATACAGTAAATTTATATTGATATTCCCCTTCTGCCACTACCTTAGTTAAACTCCAAATACCATCCTTTTTTTTCATTCTCCATTCTGGATCATTTTTATTCCAATCATTAAACTCACCTGCAACATATACTTTATCAGAATTTAGGTATCCAGCATAAGTAAAAGCAACCTCAACTTGCCCCTCTCCAACTGATTTAATTGTAGTTTGAGCATTTACTGGCACTACAAGCAGTCCTATAACTAAAACAACAAATACAAGATAAATAATTTTTTTCAATTTTTAAATACCCCCTCAATTATTAACAACCTCTTGACAAAGTTCAAATAACTATTTTCTTTCAAATCCTAACCTCTTTAACTTCTATATATTTACAGCATTCAAATCACCCCCCTAAAAATGCTTTAGATATGTAGTCTTTGAGTTAAAACGTTTGCATTATCTCAACTATAAACCTATTCTAGCTATTTAAAGTTATACTTTGAATTTTTCAATTAAAAAATTTAGTTTATCTGCCATACCAGCCAACTGCTGAGAAGAATTAGCAATACTCTCAATTGAATATAACTGTTCCTTTATCGCCTTATTTATTTCCTTTGCCCTGGTAGAGGAAAGCTTTGAGACCCTATTAATACTTTCAACATCCTTAACCATTTTTTCGCTTTCACATTCTTGCCTATGGGTTGCTTTTGCAATATTACTGGCAACCTCTGAACTTATCTTGACAGCCCTAATTGCATCAAGGAATGTTTCACGAGCCTTAGTAGTAGCTACATTACCTTCTTTAAGAATTATTGAGCCATTTTCCATTATTTTAACAGCCTCTTCTGTATCCTGATGAATTTCTTTGGTAATAAAACTAATATTTATAGCAGCCTTGTTTGATTGATTAGCCAGTTGTCTTACCTCATCAGCAACCACAGCAAAACCCCTCCCCTGTTCACCAGCCCTCGCTGCCTCAATGGCTGCATTTAAAGACAATAAATTAGTTTGTTCAGCAATCTCACCAATTAAAATAACTATATTATCTATTTTTCTAGATTTCATAGCTAGTTGCTGAATTACCCCTCTCGATTGTTTAACTATATTACTAAGACTATCAATCTGCTTCAGCAAGGTTTCAAAAGCATCCTTACCCAACCTTATTTCTCCCCCAATATTATGTGCTTGCTCTGCCATCTCATGTGCATCATCTGCAACATTCTTTATCGAATTAGAAATATTTTTTATAATTAGTGATGTCTCCTCTATGTTTTTTACCTGTTCATTGCTATTAACTGATATTTTTTCACTTATAGCTGTAACTTCTTGAGTTGTAGAACTGGCTTCCTTTGTTGAAACCGCTAACTCCTGAGATGTAGCTGCCACTGTATTAGCACTATTCTTTACTTCTACAACAATGTTTTTTAAATTTAAAACCATACTATTTATACAAATAGATAGCTTTGAAATTTCATCTTTACCAATAACATTTATCTTTTCAGTCAAATTTCCATTTGAAATTTTATCAACAACATTAATTAAATTCCTTATCGGATTACTAATGGTTTTACTCAGAAATATAGCAATTATTATTGCTATCACCACACCCATTAACCCATAAAATAAAATAGAATTTCTCATTGAATTAATAGCAGCTACTACTGGGGTTTTTAATGTGGCTATCCCTAAGTAAGCTATTAATTCATTATTATGATCTCTTATTGGAACTCTAAGCATATGATATTTTTCCTCATTAACATTTATATCAGCCCATATCATATCTTTTTCATTATTTTTCTTGCTGAAATCAATATGCTGACTATCTAAATTGACCAAAGAAGAGGTAGTTAATTTCCCCTTTGTATCAAATAATAAAAATTCCATCTGAAGCTCATCACTCAAATTAATCCAGTAATTCTGCTCCAATAGTCTTGCAGTTACCAATAATCCCTGTGTTTTTTCAGCAAAAATATTATCTGTTATAGCAGAAATACCTCTAAGTAATATACCTTCTGACGTCATGTCAATTTGAACAAAATTAATCCGTTTTTCTTTAGCAAGTTTTATTAACTTATTATCTAGAGAATTATTTATCTTCAGACTGCCTCTTTTAATAATACTATCCTGCTTTAAATCAAATATCTCCAAATAATCAATATTATTTTCATCTAGATAGGCACTCGGGAAAAGGGACATAAGTGTAATTAGATTTTTATTCTTCACTCCTTTCTGTACACTACCCTCATTAGATTTAATAATAGCCAGGCCTTTAATTGCAATAATCTCTTCTCTATAAATTTTTGTTACTATATTTTTAGCTATTAATAATTTATCTTTCATACCTTTATTAATAGTTTTACTGGATGATATTAAATTATTGTAAGAAATTAATAATGTTGGTATTAATAAAACAATTAAAAAAGAAAGTAATAACCTACTATGTAATTTAAATTTACCCATGAACTTATACCAGAATGATTTGCATTTTTCAAAAAAAAGAAACTTAATTTTCACCCTTACATCCCCCTTATTTCACTATCACAGTAATTTATACACCTCTCCTTCCCTCAACTGTTTAATCAATCTGATTAATTTCAAATAAACGTATTATGAAATCGTTTGAACAGCATGATTTGATTTATTTTCCTAAATCAAGCCTTGATACTTAGATTGATTTAGATATAAACACATCAATAAATAACTATCCTTTTGTCGAACCCTTAGTTAACCCTCCAATTAATAAATTTTGTAAGAAAAGATATAATATTGTAACAGGTAAGGCTGCCAGTAACGCCCCTGCAGCAAATTGGGTGAAGTGTTGGCCAAATTTATCTGCTATGAAGTCATGTAAACCAATCGCCAGGGTCCAATTGCTTGGTGATCTTAAAATTAAACGGGCCAGCAAAAAATCAGTAAATGGGGCCATAAAACTAAAGACAGCTATCACAGAAATAATTGGTAAAGAGAGGGGCAAAATTATTCTCCATAAAATTGTCCAGCGTGAAGCACCATCTATAATAGCCGCTTCTTCCAGAGAACGGGACAAAGTATCAAGATACCCTTTCATTAACCATGTATTATATGGGACAGCACCCCCAGCATAAATCAAAATAAGTCCTGTAAGGGTATCTAATAAGCCAACTAAATTTAATAACACATAAAGGGCTACCATATTCATTGTGGCTGGAAACATCTGTAGAACCAGCATAACCATTAAACCCTTTTTTCGACCATAAAATTTAAGACGAGAAAAGGCATAAGTTGTAAAAGTAACTAAAATAACAGTCAGTAAAGATGCACATAAACCAACCTTAATACTATTTAAATACCAGATAGGAAATCTGGTCTCTGTAAATAATTCCTTATAGTGGGTAAAGACAGGGTTTTCAGGTATAATTGTACTACTATATAGACTACTCCCCTGGTTAAGTGATGCAGTAAAAATCCAAAAAACTGGAATGATAACTATCATTATCATTAACAATAAAAAAACATAAGATAAAATCAAGCCAATATTACTTCGAATTCTTTTAGATTTAATCATTGTAACATTTCCTCCTCTTGGAAAGACTTAGTGCGTGTAAAGTTATAAACACTAAATATTGCTAGTACAATAAAGATTATTAAAGAGATTGCAGAGGCATAATTATATTTGTTTTTTTCTGCAGTTAATTTAAAAACCCAGGATATCAAAATATCAGTAGAACCAGCATTACCTCTATAACCAAATTTAGCTGGCCCACCCCCATTTAAAAGATAAATAAGTGTGAAATTATTAAAATTGAAAGCAAAGGTCATAATCATCAAGGGAGCAATGGAAAATAAAAGAAGAGGTATGGTTATATATCTAAATTTTTGCCATGGTCCAGCTCCATCAATCATAGCAGCCTCATATAGATTTACTGGAATACTCTGTAATATCCCAGTAATTAAAATCATGCAATAGGAAAAACCAAGCCATAAATTAACTAACAATATCGCTGTCCTAGCCCAGAAAGGTTCCTGTAGCCACCGTATTGGTTCAAGATTAAAAAGAAGATTCAACATTTGATTTACAATACCAAAATTAGTATTTAGCATCCCCCTCCACATAAGTATACTAACAAAACCAGGTATGGCCCACGGCAAAATCAAAATAGTTCGAATTATTTTTCTAAATTTAATTCTGGGATTGTTTAATACAACAGCAATAACAGCTCCTAAAAAATATGTTGTTACTGTAGATAAAACTGCCCAGACAACTGTCCAGAGGGCAACCCTAATAAAAGTATTTTTCCAGGCACTAATTTGAAATATTTCTATAAAATTTTTAAAACCAACCCATTCAAATAAACTACCTGGTGGCAAATGATATAAGTCATAACTGGTAAAACCAATTAATATTGAAAATATCAAAGGCAAAATAGTAATAAAAATTATCGCAATAAGACCTGGTGATAAAACAATATAAGGATAACCACTTTCAATTAAATTTCTGAAGGATTCTTTTATTTTAGCAGGTGTTTTACCCCTATCACGTAACTTTCCATTTTTATATGCATCAAAAATATTAAAAACATATAGACCAATTACCACTAAAACAAGTAAAAGAGATAACAAACCGTAAACCAGCATGAATAAAGAATGATCTTCCATTGGGGTTTCACCTAAGCTTATAAAACCCTGTAAATTTTGCAACAAAAAGGAAACACTATTAAGTACTATAAAAAAATTTAACAAAGTAAATAAAATACCCTTAACCCATTGACGATTATATAATTGCCCGACTCCCATAAACACAGTAGATAACAATGCTGCTATGTAACGATTTTTTCTTTTTAGCCCACTATTTTTAAAATTCAAATTTATTCACCCCGTTTAAATAACATCAGCAGCTGACTCTATCTATTTACATTTTTAAAACAATATCACTTATACTTACTTAGAAAAAAAATAGAGTCAACCACTTAAATTGATATTTTATAGACTCTCTTAAATTTTTGTATTATTTTATTTGTATTTTTTCATTTTAATTTTACATTATTTCCTCATCATTTCAATATTCTCTTCAATTTGCTCTACAGCAGCAGCCATTACTTCTTCAGGAGAAGCCTGACCATTAGCAACAAAAGCAAGGGCATTATTCATAGGTTCCCAGACTTGATACATTTCTGGAATATTAGGCATTGGAACACCACGCTGTGCCTGAACAGCAAACCCCTTGAAATCTTTGTCTTTTTTAAATTCGGGTAAAGATACAACATCTTTACGTACAGGAATAATAGCTGTTTCTTGATACTGTTTTAAATTATTTTCTTTGGAGGTCAACCACTTGATAAATTTAAGAGCTTCTTCTTTATTTTTACTAAAAGCACTAATATAATAGCCCTTTACCCCAACCAAAGTACGAGGGTATTCTCCATTATCTAGTTCAGGGAGAGGCGCTATTCCATAGTTTATCCCTGCTCTTTTATAATTACTAAAAGCCCATGGACCAACAAGACATACCGCCAATTTACCATCAGTAAAAAGTCCATCCATAACATCATAAGTTGTTCCTTCAGGCATTAATCCCGAAGTCCTAAAGGATTTTATTAGCTTCATTGCCTTGATTGCTCCATCATTGGCTAATCCTATATCATTAACATTATAGCCATTTTCTGTCTGTTTAAAGATATAACCACCATATCCAGAAATAAAACCATACATATAATAGAAATCAGTTAATTTTGTCATAAAACCAAACTGGTTTTCCGCTGGTTTATTTAATTCATTTACTATTTCCAGGAACTCCTTAAATGTATCAGGTATCTCTGAAATAATATCTTTATTATATATTAAAGCAGTCGTTTCCATGGCATAAGGAATACCATATAGTTTACCATTCAAACGCATAGCCTGAACAGCAGAATTAGCATATAAACTTAAATCAATTTGGTCTTCTGGAATCTGCCATAAAAGCCCCTGTAAAATAGGAACAGCCAATTGATCGTGGGGCCAGGCTAAAATATCAGGGCCTTTACCTGCAGGACCGTCCAAAGCCAGTTTATCATCCTGATTTAACTGATCCACTGGTTCAACAATAATTTCGATTCCTGTCTCCTTTGCATAAATCCTACCCATCATTCTAATAAATTCTTCCTGAGAACCCGAACTCTGCCAAGCCACTAACTTTGTTGCACCTACACTTAATGTTAGTAAAAAGATAAAACTTACAACTAAAAGTAATACTTTCTTCATTTTCCTACACCCTTTCTTTTTTATAACATCTGCAAACGTTTGTATAAGCCGAATTTTTCTTCATGAAAATAGATTTCATTTTCTGAGATACCATAAAATTAACATAAAAATATATGTGTATTATGTACAAAATTATATATTTGTTCTTTTTATTGTTCTACAACAGATTCTATGTAATACTTTCAAACGTTTGCACATAAAAGTAAATTTAAATCATTTTATACTAAGGTAATCTGAAAGATTACACTCTGGACCTTTGAATATTTACTTAAATAATAAATTAGTCATTACTAAACTAATAATTTATATTATGATTTGACTATAAAACAATAATGTTGAGGATATATGAAATAGGCAAGAAAACCACCTGAAGTCATGCGCATTCAAGTCAAAAATAAAATAGAATTTTGAGATATTTTAGATAAAATCACTATTGCCAAGCTATTTTTAACTATAGGCAACATAGTACAAGTAGTATCTGAATTAATCCTTAAATATTTATCTAACACTAGCCAAAACAACAAGCAGCAACATATCCATCATCACTATTAATATTTTTCCTTGTTCAAAATCTACATTTTGCAAAAACGTCTATTTTATTAAATGCAAATATTTAAAAAATTATATTTAATATTTAAATTTCGATTATACCTAATCATCAGATTGTTAAGAATATAAGAGTTGAGCAAATTATGCAATCGTTTGAACGTAGTGCTCAAAAAAATATTATGTAGTCGTCTGTTTAATATTCTTTATACTATTATATATATACTAGCTATTTTTGTCAAGAAAATTTACCATAAATATCATAATATTATGGAAAACAGCTGTTTTACTTATACTGAGTCCCTGACTATCAATTCAGGTGAAAGCAGGACATGGTTTTCACTTATATATTCCCCTGAATTAATTTTAATAAAAGCTCTGTAGCTATCTCACCCATCTTTTTACCCGGCTGACTAATGGTTGTTAATGGAGGATCAATAAACTCGGGTTTTTGACAGTTGCATAAGATAAAAATCTCCGAAAGCCTTGATATAGGCTTATTTTTATGTCAAATTTTCCACTTTTCTATTGCGTAATTTACCGTAATGTGGTATGATATAAGGATAAGGGGGAATTTTTATGCGATTGAATATTAGTAAATCCAAAAATGCGTCTTCTCTCTATGTCATTAAGGATATAAACGTAAGAGGAAAACGCACAACCAAAATTGTAGAGAAACTTGGTACATATGATGAGTTATTAGAGAAGTTAAACGGAGAAGACCCTATCCAATGGGCAAAAGAATATATTAAGGAATTGAATGAAAAAGAACGGCAGAAAAAACAGAAAGTTATTGTTAAATATTCTCCTGTTAAAAAAATCAAAAAAGACCAACAACGGGTTTTTAATGGTGGTTATCTCTTTCTTCAAAAAATATATTATGAACTTGCTCTTGATAAACTTTGTGATAGATTATCTAATAAATATAAATTTACGTTTGATCTTAATAATATCTTATCTCGACTGGTTTATGGACGTATTTTATTTCCCTCATCTAAGTTAACAACGCATCGTCAGGCAGCTACTTTTATTGAGCCACCAAACTTTGATCTTCAACACGTTTATCGAGCTCTTGATATTTTGGCAAAAGAGTCTAATTTTATTCAAAGCACTCTATATAAAAACAGCTTAAAAGTTTCCAAACGTAATACAGGTATTCTTTACTATGATTGTACCAATTACTTTTTTGAAATTGAGCAGGAAGAAGGATTGAAACAGTATGGAGTTTCAAAGGAACACCGTCCTAATCCCATTGTACAAATGGGCCTTTTCATGGATGGAGATGGTATTCCTCTTGCCTTTTCTATTCACAAAGGAAATACCAATGAACAAACAACTTTAAAACCTCTAGAGAAAAAAATCATTGATGATTTTAAATTATCAAAGTTTGTTGTTTGTACGGATGCTGGTCTTGCCTCCTATAATAATCGACGCTTTAATGATATTGGTAATCGTGCCTTTATCACAACTCAATCGGTTAAAAAATTAAGGAAACACCTTAAAGAGTGGGCCCTTAACCCAAGGGGTTGGTCTTTATCAGATAGCCAAAAATTGTATAACCTTTCTGAATTGGAAGAAAAAATTAACGCTATAAAGGACAACCATAAAAAAGAACGTTGGCTTTCTAAAGTCTTTTATAAAGAACGGTGGATTAAAGAAAATGGCTTAGAGCAAAAAATGATTGTTACTTTTAGTTTTAAATATCGTAATTATCAGCGACGTATCCGACAGGAACAAATTTTACGGGCTCAAAAGAAAATTGATTCCAATCCATCCAAAATAGGTAAAGCAAGCCAAAACGATTATCGCCGTTTTATTAAAACAACGACTTGTACAGATGACGGCGAAATCGCCAACAAAAAAATCTATCATATCAACACGGATGTAATTGATAAGGAAAAGATATACGATGGATTTTATGGTATTTGTACCAACTTAGAGGCTAATATTTCAGAGATTATAAAGGTCAACAAAGGTCGTTGGCAAATCGAAGAATGTTTCCGAATTATAAAAACGGAATTCAAAGCAAGACCGGTTTACTTAAGTAAAGATGAACGCATTGAAGCTCATTTTATAACCTGTTTTATTTCATTGTTGATTTACCGACTTCTTGAAAAACGACTGAACAGTGAATTTACTTGTCCAACAATCATCCGAAATTTGAAAAACATGAATTTTCTAGAAGCCAGAGGCGAAGGCTATATCCCTGCTTATACCAGAAATAATTTTACTGATAATTTACATGAGATTTTTGGTTTTAGAACAGACTATCAGATTATCACTAACAAAAAAATTAAAAAAATAATTAGAGACACAAAAAATTAAAAAAATACGCACTTTTTTACATAAAGAAAGCCGTAAGAAACCTTTTATTTATAAGGTTTATACGGCTTTTTGCTTTTTCAACTGTCAAATATGGGATTATATATATACTAGCTATTTTTGTCAAGAAAATTTACCATAAATATCATAATATTATGGAAAACAGCTGTTTTACTTATACTGAGTCCCTGACTATCAATTCAGGTGAAAGCAGGACATGGTTTTCACTTATATATTCCCCCTGAATTAATTTTAATAAAAGCTCTGTAGCTATCTCACCCATCTTTTTACCCGGCTGACTAATGGTTGTTAATGGAGGATCAATAAACTCACCAATCTGAATGCCATCATATCCCATAATAGCTATATCTCCTGGTATTGTTAAACCCTGTTCTTTTAGGGCCTTAATCGCCCCCAGGGCCATCAAGTCATTTGCTGCAAATATAGCAGTAAAATCTTTACTCAGCAGCAATTTTTTAGCAGCACGATAGGCGCCTTTCTGGGTAAAATCAGCATTTATTATAAAATCAGGATTAACAGCCAACCCCTTATCTAGCAAAGCATCTTTATAACCCTGCAAACGATATTTTCCTGCTACTAAACCCATAGGTCCAGTGATTGTAGCAATCCTTTTATGACCAGCTTTAATCAAATAATCTACTGCCTGATAGGCACCACTTCTATTGTCTGTTTCTACCCAGTAAGCATCCTGATCCCCCATCGGATTCCCTAAAAAAACAAATGGTAATCCTTCTTTTTTAAGATAAGTAACCCTTGAGTCATTAGTCCTGGGCTCAGTTAAGATAATACCATCAACATTATGTTTGTGAAATATTTTTTCCAACTTATTATAATCATTGTTATCACTGCTATCATTAAGTAGAGTAAGGCTGTATCCACTTACTACAGCAACCTCTCCAATGCCCTGTAAAAACTCCAGGAAAAAGGGGTCCGCTATTGAACGTGGTATTTTGGGGAAAACTATCCCAATCACATTAGTATTTTTATTGGCTAGGGCCTGTGCTGCTTTATGTGGTTGATAATTCATTTTTTTAGCAAGTTTTTTAATTCTTTTTCTGGTGTTTTCATTTACCCTGGGGTCATCCCCCAGAGCCCGAGAAACTGTTGACTTCGATACCCTGGCTTCCTTTGCTATATCTTCCATTGTTTTATTACCCATTTATAATCACCTTTAAAGATAGTTATTCTCTATCTTATCTATAAATCCTCTTTTTATCCCTTTACTGAACCAGCCAATATTCCCTTTACAAAGTAACGTTGTAATGAAAAGAAGATAATTAGAGGGATAATCATTGATATAAAGGCAGCAGATGTTAGTAAATGCCAGTCCTGCCCATATGAACCTACTAGATTGGTCAATTTCATTGTTAATGGTGCTACACTTCTACTACCACCCAGATATATTAAGGCAACCAGGAGGTCATTCCACACCCATAGAAATTGAAAAATAAAAAGTGAAGCAATCGACGGTACTGACAGTGGTAATGCCAGACGGTAAAATACAGTCCAGATTGAAGCCCCATCAATATAAGCTGCTTCGAATAAATCATCAGGTAATCCCTGAAAAAAATTGTGGAGCATAAAAACTGCTAAGGGCAAGCCATATCCTGTGTGGGCTAACCATAAGCCAACAAAAGTACCTGATAAATTAATTATATTATATAGTTTTAAAATTGGTATAAAGGTTAGCTGTAAAGGAACCACCAACAAACTAATAATAATACCATATACTATACCCCGACCCTTGAAGCTTAATTTCGATAAGCCAAAGGCTGCAAAGGCTGCTACAACAACCGGAATTAATGTTCCAAAAATTGCAATTAAAAATGAATTCTTAAAAGCTACATCCATTCCAACTGAATGAAAAACCCTACTGTAATTTTCGATAGTATATTGTGTAAAATCCAACGGACTGCTGAACACTGTCCACCAGCCTGTATTATTTACATCCTCAGCTGGACGAAAAGACGTAATCAATAAACCCATAGTAGGCAAGATCCAGACAAAAATTGTTATAATAATAAGAAGATGCAAGATGATTTTAGCAAAAGCTTTATTTGACTCCATTAGCTGTCCTCCCCTTTCATCCTTTTAATATTCATTACAATAACTGGTATAATCAGCAGGAACAATATCACTGCAATTGCACTGGCCCTACCATAGTTGCGATACTGAAACATTTCTTTATACATTCTATTAGCAATAACCTCTGTTCCATAATTACCGTTTGTCATTACATAGACTATATCAAAGATCTTAAGTACATTAATAATCATCGTTGTGGTAACTACAGCAATAGTACTCTTCATTGAAGGAATAATTATTTTAGTAAATACCTGCCACTCATTGGCACCATCAACCCTACCGGCCTCCATTAATTCCCGGGGTATGCCCTTATAGGCAGCTGACAGAAGTACCATACAAAATCCAGTCCAGATCCAAATCCCTACAAATATTAGAGAAAAATTATTCATCCAGGGGCCTTTCATCAACCAACCCTTTGGACTGCCGCCAAATAATACAATCACTTGATTTAATAGGCCTATTTGATTAGTAAATATCGGTTTATATGTATAAACAAACTTCCAGACAACACTGGCTCCTACAAAAGATACTGCCATAGGCATAAATATAATTGTTTTAGCTAATTTTTCATATTTAATTTTATCTGCCAGAATCGCCATTAATAATCCCATACCAACCGTTCCTGCTGTAAAAAATACCAGCCACATCAGATTATTTCTAAAAGCTGTTAACATTGTGCGCGATGTAAAGGAATAAATATAATTCTTCATTCCTACAAATGTCTCAGAGCGTTTCCCCAGAAAACTAATAATCATTGTATGAATTGACGGATATAATAAAAAGACGGTTATAAAAAAAAGAGCAGGCCCTACAAAAAGGGCCACCCACAGTTTTTGATTTTTCAACTTCATTAATTAACATCCCCTTAATTAGTTGCTGCACCAGATGTATATGTTTCATCAGCAACTGATTCTATGTATTCCAGGACACTATCAAGGTCCTGACCATTTACATAATCCACCACCCCAGTCCAGAAAGCACCAGAGCCAATTGCTTTAGGCATAGAATCTGAACCATCAAACCTAAACACTTCTGCATTTTTCAAGACTTCAGCCATTTTAGCTGTTAATTCATCTGGATAAACAGCTGGATTAATTCTCTTATTTACACCTATCTTACCAAGTTCACTAACCCAGATAGATTGTGCCCCTGGTGAGGCAAGAAATCTCATAAACTGCTTTGCTGCTGGTTTATCTGTCATTAAACCCATCATATCGGCAGCACCAAGTACAGGTGTCCCATATTCCTCTTCAATTTCAGGAAAGGCAAAGAAATTAAAATCCTCACCAGCAAGTAAATCAGGGTTATTATCTTTAATAAAACTGGTAATAAAACTAGCCTGACGATGCATATAAGCCTGAACCGGTTCAGCAAATAGAGGTGTTACAGCATCACCAAAGTTACTAGCATTCACTGCCGTCGGTCCTCCCCAGACATAACTGGAATCTCGTGCAATTTCACCGAAAATCTCAAACGCCCTTTTGACCCTTTCATCAGTCCAGGGAATATCATGATTAACCCACTGGTCATATACCTCAGGTCCAGCAGTTCTTAACATAATATCTTCAATCCAGTCCGTCCCAGGCCATCCACTGGCTGCACCTGACTCAAGTCCAATTGCCCAGGGAATATCACCATTAGAAATCATTTTATCCATTAATGCTTCCATATCGTCCCAGTCACTCGGGATTATATATCCTTTAGCAGCAAAGGCTTTAGGATTATACCAGACTAAACTCTTGACATCAGCAGATATATATATACCATACATACCATCTTCATATGTAGCCAGTTCTTTCCAGACAGCATTATAATCTTCATTAAATTGTGGCATATCAAGTACATCTATCAGATCTACCAAATCTCCCTCCCGGGCAAGTTCTTCCATCATTCCTAAACCAGTTAAATGAACTATATCTGGTGGATTACCAGCTTCCAGCCTTGTAGTTAATAAAGTAGGCAGATCCCTTGTCCCTTCAAACTCGACCTCAATTCCAGAGGCAGCCTCAAATGTCTCCATAACTTTAGTAAAGGCCTCTAATTCATTTCCACCCCAGACCCCCATAATTGTTATTGTCTCGTCAGCACTTACAGCTACTGCAAAAATTACTCCCATAAGTAGAATTGCTGAAACCATCATCCAAATACTTTTTTTCACTATTAACCCCCCCTTATATTTTATGTTTTTTCAACCGGTTGTATATCTGATTTTTAAAATTCTACAACCGGTTGTAAAAACACTACAATATAATTTATATTTAAACATTTATTAAAAAATTCCTTCTTTTTTTAATGAATTCCTTAAAAATTTAAAAATTGCTTTTTTCTATTCCTCTGCCAGCTGATAATAAGAATCTCTCTCCCTTATGGAAAATCCTAATCTCTTCACCTGTGATTAACTTATAATAAGTTTTATCACGCTTAACACTTATCTTAATTTGTCTATCCTGAAATTTTATCTTAAAGACAAACCCCTTCCATTTTCGAGGAACACAGGGATTGAAATATAACTTTCCGTCATAATTGCGCATGCCAGCAAACCCCTTAATCAAAGCTAACCAGGAACCTGCCATACATGCTGTATGCACACCTTGATAAGCATTATTATTATAATCATCAAGATCCAAACGGGCTGTCATCATAAAATAATTATAGGCATCATCCATACAACCAATCTCATTCGCAATTATACTGTGAATAGCCGGTGATAAGGAAGAATCATGTGTTGTTTTCGGCTCATAAAAATCATAATTAGCTTTTTTTTCTTCTAAAGAAAAGAGATTTCCCAATAACAACATCAGCAATATTACATCTGCCTGTTTAATAACCTGATATTTCCAGATAACCAGTGGATGCCAGTGCTTTACCAGAGATATTTCTTCAGAAGGAATAGCATCTACATCGATTGCTTCTTTATAAAGAAAAGAATCATCCTGTGGGTGAATACCGAGTTCTTTATTAAATGGCAGAAACATATTGTCCGCAGCCTTTTGCCAGGCATCTATTTCTTCTTCCTCTAGCTTAATTCGCTCTTTTAAATCATGATATGCCTTAGGGTTTTCTTCAGCAGTTTTCTTAATCACCTCTATTGCCCACTGCAAGTTGAATCTAGCCATATAGTTGGTATAACAGTTATTATTAACACCTGGTTTATATTCGTCAGGACCGCAGACCTCATTAATACAAAACTTCCCATCTCGAAGTGGTATATATCCACCATGATCTACCCACATACGGGCAGTCTCTACTAATATTTCTGCACCATAATTATGCAAAAAGTCCTTATCTTTAGTGGTATTATAATATTGATAAATAGCATAAGCTATATCTGCATTAATGTGATATTGAACAGTAGAACCCATAAAAAAGCCAGATGCTTCTTCACCATTAATTGTCCTCCAGGGGAAAAGAGCCCCATCAAGTCTTACCCTCCTAGCATTTTTCCTTGCCTTATCAAGGTTATGATAGCGGTACATTAATAGGCTTTTGGCAATTTCTGCCCTACTATAAAGGAAAAACGGCATGATATATGTTTCAGTATCCCAGAAATAATGCCCTTCATAATACTCACCTGTTAAACCTTTAGCAGCAATATTTGTTCTACCGTCACGGCCGGTAGACTGTAAAAGGTGAAAGGCATTAAATCTGAACGCCTGTTGTAAAGCTAGATCGCCATATATTTTTACATCAACATCACTCCAGTATTCTGCCATATAATCAGTATGCTTTTTTAATAGATTTTTATCCCCCATCTCCACAGCAATATTTAGGTTATTTATAAGTTTATTTTTCAATTTATTTTCAAGCTCTGAAAATCCAATATTAAGACCTAAATCTAATGATGTATATACACATAAATATCTCTGTAGAGAATATTCTTTTCCCTTTTCAACATTAAGTTCATATTCAACACTAAGCCCTTTCTCTGAAGACAGCTGTTTTTTGCTTATAATAACACCTTCATTAGAAGGTATTAAAACATTCCTACATGCCATACCAGTTGCAATAAATGTACTGGTTGCTTTCTGAATAATGTACTCAATTTCTCCTTGAAAACCTCTGTCTTTAACTACAAGTTCCCTTTTATTTCTCAAATGATGATAATTAGTAGAATCACCCATTATTCTTGTCTTTAATAAAACATGTCCGGAAAAATTTAGCGGCTTAAATTTATAAATAATCATCCCTAAATGGGGTTTATCCTGAGACAAAAACCGTAAAATATTAAAAGATATTTTTTTTCCTCCAGGACTGGTCCAGGTTAATTCCCTTAGCAAAACACCCTTTTTCATATCAAGTGATCGACTGTAGTCACTCACCTCACCCTGAAGCAGGTCATATTTTTCACCATTAATATATAGATTGATAGATGACCATTTTGCCAGGTTTAACATAGTTTGACTCTGACGAGGTAAATCTGGCGCCTCTTCAGGATATATTATCTCCTCTGAGCCATATACACCATTGATATACATGCCTGGTGTAGAAGTATAGTCTGGTCCAGAGTAATCTTCTTCTAATGTCCCTCGCATCCCCATATACCCATTTCCGAGGGAAAAGATCGCCTCATTATGATGATTAGTCTCTACTGAAAAGCTATCCTCTGTTATATTCCACGGCTCACAAGGGTATAAAGGTTTTTCCTGATATTTATTCCGATGATATGCTCTCACTTCAATCTCCCCTTTTATTATTTATTACTAATTAAGCATCTTGTATAATTAATTTCCACATCTTTTTTAACTAAATTTACAGTTCTTTTATATATCATTATACTCGTTATATTACAAGTTTTGCAACCGGTTGAAATATTCATTAAAAAAATAACTTAGTTATACTTCTTCATAAAATAAGTAATTCCTTTTTTTAACTAGGGTTTATTTTATTTAATCAAAACCAAAAATTATAATAATAAAAAAACACTCTACATAAAACGCTAGAGTGATGTATACATAAGTATAAATATGGAGCGGGAAACGGGATTCGAACCCGCGACCTTCTCGTTGGCAACGAGATGCTCTACCAGCTGAGCTATTCCCGCATCTGGTGGAGGGGGAAGGATTTGAACCTTCGTAGGCATCGCCGACAGATTTACAGTCTGCTCCCTTTAACCACTCGGGCACCCCTCCGCTTTTTAGAAGTAGGATGTAGGATATCAGAGATAGGATTGAATGCAAATTTTGTTTGCACTTATAAAACCAACTAACAACCTGTGAATCCTAATTAATATTATAAATACCATTAAAAACACTAAATTTAAGTCTCTTGCTTCTGACTTCTTACCTCTTACATCCGTTGTGGTGGAGATAAGGGGACTTGAACCCCTGACCTCTTGACTGCCAGTCAAGCGCTCTCCCAGCTGAGCTATATCCCCATATTACACTGGAGCCAATGACCGGATTTGAACCGGTGACCCCTTCCTTACCATGGAAGTGCTCTACCTGCTGAGCTACATTGGCAAAAAAATGGCGAAGGCGATGGGATTTGAACCCACGATCTCCGGCGTGACAGGCCGGCGCGATAAACCACTACGCTACGCCTCCATTTTGGATGTTAGATGTCGGAGGTTGGAAGTTGGAATGAAAGTGTAGATTGACTGCACATTCAAAAGTCTCCAAACCCTACAACTTCTAATTTCTAATCTCCGACAACTCTCGATGGTCTAGTACTGCAACCTTATAATATTACAACGAGAGTACCGGATCGGTAAAATTATCCTTGCTTTCAAAGGAGAGTTTCAGTAAAACTTCTTTTATGGTGGGCGAAACAGGGCTCGAACCTGTGACCCCCTGCTTGTAAGGCAGGTGCTCTCCCAACTGAGCTATTCGCCCAAAATGGCACCCTCAAGGGGATTCGAACCCCTGCCGCCAGGATGAAAACCTGGTGTCCTGGACCCCTAGACGATGAGGGCATATGGCGGAGAGGGAGGGATTCGAACCCTCGCTAGGGTGTTAAACCCTACTACAGGTTTAGCAAACCCGCCCCTTCAGCCACTTGGGTACCTCTCCGGTTTGGATGTTGGAGGTAGGATATCAGAAGTAAGAAAGTAATACTTACTTCCGACTTCTTACCTCATACCTCTTAATTGGTGGGTCTAAGTGGATTTGAACCACTGACACTGCGGGTATGAACCGCATGCTCTAGCCAGCTGAGCTATAGACCCATGTATAATGGAGCGGGAGACGGGATTCGAACCCGCGGCCCTCAGCTTGGAAGGCTGATGCTCTAGCCAGCTGAGCTACTCCCGCAAGAAAACTATCGAAATTTTATATATTAATTATACATGCAACTGAATAATAAATCAAGTGTGAGAAATTGGTAGCACCACAGGCACTCCGTATTTAAACAAAGCATACAAGAATATAATTGGTTGCACCACAGGCACTCCGTATCTAACTAAAATCATATAAGAAAAATTTGGTTGCGGGGGCCGGATTTGAACCGACGGCCTCCAGGTTATGAGCCTGACGAGCTACCAGACTGCTCTACCCCGCGTCATTGGTGAGCCATGGAGGAATCGAACCTCCGACACCCTGATTAAAAGTCAGGTGCTCTACCGACTGAGCTAATGGCCCACAATATTGTGGCTAGGGCGGCAGGATTTGAACCTGCGAATCATGGGACCAAAACCCATTGCCTTACCGCTTGGCTACGCCCTATGGAAATAAAATCGGCAGCGACCCACTCTCCCACAAAGTCACCCTTGCAGTACCATAGGCGCTGGAGGACTTAACTGCTGTGTTCGAAATGGAAACAGGTGTTTCCCCTCCGCAATTGCCACCGAAAATTTTATCTTTTTTTTATAATCCATCACATATTATAGCATATCTATCTTAGTTGTCAATAAACTATTCTTTCAAAAATGCATACAGGAAAATAATTTTTAAAGTTAAGATTAAGCCCTCGCCCTATTAGTATTGGTCAGCTTAATGTGTTACCACACTTCCACCTCCAACCTATCAACCTGGTCATCTACCAGGGGGCTTACCTCTTGCGAGTGGGATACCTAATCTTGAGGCTGGTTTCACGCTTAGATGCTTTCAGCGTTTATCCATTCCACACTTAGCTACTCAGCTATGCTCCTGGCGGAACAACTGATACACCATCGGTGTGTCCATCCCGGTCCTCTCGTACTAGGGATAGCTCCTCTCAAGTATCCTTCGCCTGCGACGGATAGGGACCGAACTGTCTCACGACGTTCTGAACCCAGCTCGCGTACCGCTTTAATGGGCGAACAGCCCAACCCTTGGAACCTGCTTCAGCTCCAGGATGCGACGAGCCGACATCGAGGTGCCAAACCTCCCCGTCGATGTGAACTCTTGGGGGAGATAAGCCTGTTATCCCCGGGGTAACTTTTATCCGTTGAGCGACGGCTCTTCCATTCAATACCGCCGGATCACTAAGCCCTACTTTCGTACCTGTTTGACTTGTTGGTCTCACAGTTAAGCTCCCTTCTGCCTTTACACTCTTCGTGCGATTTCCATCCGCACTGAGGGAACCTTTGGGCGCCTCCGTTACTTTTTGGGAGGCGACCGCCCCAGTCAAACTGCCCACCTGACAATGTCCCATGACCAGTTTATGGCCTCTGGTTAGAATTCCGCTAAAGAAAGGGTGGTATCCCACTTGCGGCTCCTTTGATACTAGCGTACCAAGCTCTTAGCCTCCCACCTATCCTGTACATCCTTTAGCAAAACCCAATATCAGGCTACAGTAAAGCTCCACGGGGTCTTTCCGTCCTGTCGCAGGTAACCAGCATCTTTACTGGTACTACAATTTCGCCGAGTCCCTTGTTGAGACAGTGCCCAAGTCGTTACGCCATTCGTGCAGGTCGGAACTTACCCGACAAGGAATTTCGCTACCTTAGGACCGTTATAGTTACGGCCGCCGTTTACTGGGGCTTAGGTTCTATGCTTTGGTTTTCACCTAACACTTCCCCTTGACCTTCCAGCACCGGGCAGGCGTCAGCCCCTATACTTCGTCTTACGACTTAGCAGAGACCTGTGTTTTTGCTAAACAGTCGCTTGGGCCTCTTTGCTGTGCCCACTTTCGTGGTACCCCTTCTCCCTAAGTTACGGGGTCATTTTGCCGAGTTCCTTAACAAGGGTTCTCTCGCGCGCCTTAGAATTCTCATCCCGTCTACCTGTGTCGGTTTGCGGTACGGGCACTATTAATCTCACTAGTGGCTTTTCTTGACAGCTTGTTTGACAACTTCCCCTCTCTCGGGTCCAGATCACCTTCGATAGTTAAATAAAGGGATTTGCCTCTTTATTCCTACCTTAGGCTTCTGCACACACCTCCAGTCGTGTGCTTTGTCTTTCTTGCCGTGTCCCCACTTCATTCAAACGATTAATAGCGGCATTGGAATCTCTACCAATTATCCATCACCTACGCCTTTCGGCCTCGGCTTAGGTCCCGGCTTACCCTGAGCGGACGAGCCTTCCTCAGGAAACCTTAGACTTTCGGCGGAGGGGATTCTCACCCCTCTTTTCGCTACTCATACCGGCATTCTCTCTTGTATACCGTCCACTGCTCCTTACGGTACAGCTTCTTCCACTATACAATGCTCCTCTACCAATTTAGAAGTTGGAGATTGGAAGTTGGAAGTTGGAAAAACATTAAACCCATTTTTGGATCATGGTATTTAACTGTCTTCCTAGTATATCATAACTTTTAAGAAGTTTTTCAGCAATTTCTTTATTAATGTAATTTAAGTCTTTGCACATTTTTACATATACCTGTAATTCATTACATGAACCTAAACTCATTAATAAAAACCTTCTAAACTCTGCACTTGATTCTTTTTTTCCATAGCCTTCTGCTATATTGGCAGGTATCGATACTGCTGCTCTTCTCATTTGACTTCCTAATTCATATCTCTCGGTCTTTGGTAATTGTTGTGTTAGTTGGTGAATTTTCAAGGCTAATTTATATCCCTTTTGATAAACTTCTAAATCTTCATAGCTTTTTATCAATTTTTCACCTCATAACTTCAACCGTAAAGGTTTTTGCCCAGGTTTTTCGCCCGGACTCCAACTTCTAACCTCTAACCTCCAACCTCTAAACTCCACAGTTTCGGTGACAGACTTTAGCCCCGTTACATTTTCGGCGCAAGGACGCTCGACCAGTGAGCTATTACGCACTCTTTAAATGTATGGCTGCTTCTAAGCCAACATCCTGGTTGTCTTTGCGACCTCACTTCCTTTCCCACTTAGTCTGTACTTTGGGACCTTAACTGGTGGTCTGGGCTGTTTCCCTTTCGACTACGAAGCTTATCCCACGTAGTCTGACTCCCAAGGCTTATAAACTTAAGTGTTCGGAGTTTGAATGGATTCGGTAACCTTGTTGGGCCCCTAGTCCAATCAGTGCTCTACCGCCTAGTTTTATTCCTTGAGGCTAGCCCTAAAGCTATTTCGAGGAGAACCAGCTATCTCCAGGTTCGATTGGCCTTTCACCCCTACCCACAACTCATCCAATGATTTTTCAACATCACCTGGTTCGGGCCTCCACGGGTTCTCACTCCCGCTTCACCCTGGTCATGGGTAGATCACCTGGCTTCGGGTCTATTCCTTGTAACTTGCGCCCTATTCAGACTCGCTTTCGCTGCGGCTTCACCTTTCTGGCTTAACCTTACGCTACTAAGAATAACTCGCCGGTCCGTTCTACAAAAAGTACGCGGTCAGACTTTCTAATAGTCCTCCCACTGCTTGTAAGCTTACGGTTTCATATTCTATTTCACTCCCCTCACGGGGTTCTTTTCACCTTTCCCTCACGGTACTTGTTCACTATCGGTTACCTGGTAGTATTTAGCCTTGGAAAATGGTCTTCCCTTCTTCCCACAGGGTTCCTCGTGTCCCGTGGTACTCTGGATAATCTAAGGTGTCTCTCCTTTTCACCTACGAGGCTTTTACTCTCTCTGGCTGACCTTCCCAGGTCATTCGGCTAAAGATTCAACTGCCTTTGTGATTCTACAGTCTCACTCATGATTATCCTAAACCCACATTTAACAACGGCTGTAGCCTTACATTAAATGTGTTTAGGCTCTTCCCCTTTCGCTCGCCGCTACTTAGGGAATCTCTTTTGATTTCTTTTCCTCGGGGTACTTAGATGTTTCACTTCCCCCGGTTCCCTTCATATAGCTACTTCTTTCACTATATGATGACGGCCCTCTCGACCGCCGGGTTTCCCCATTAGGATATCCGCGTATCTACGCTTCTTAGCAGCTACTCGCGGCTTTTCGCAGCTTGGCACGTCCGTCTTCGGCTCCAGGTACCTAGGTATCCACCGTAAGCCCTTATTAGCTTAATCTTTCTTCTTAGAAAATTGTAGTACCTTCCTAGAAGTTTCCGTCTTCGGTTTCTTACTTCTTACCTCAGACCTCTTACTTCCTTTCTGGTACCTTCGTCTTTTCCTGTATGCAGTTTTCAAAGAACAGTTTAAGGAAACATTTTTAACGTTCCCTCAAAGTTGAACAACAAGCTTGACGCATTCTCCTTAGAAAGGAGGTGATCCAGCCGCACGTTCCCGTACGGCTACCTTGTTACGACTTCACCCCCCTTACCAGACACACCTTTGGCATTCGCAAATGACTTCTGGTGCATCTAACTCGGGTGGTGTGACGGGCGGTGTGTACAAGGCCCGGGAACGTATTCACCGCAGTATGCTGACCTGCGATTACTAGCGATTCCAACTTCATACAGGCGAGTTTCAGCCTGCAATCCGAACTGGGATCAGCTTTCTGAGATTTGCTCCACTTCACAGCTTCGCTCCCCTCTGTACTGACCATTGTAGCACGTGTGTAGCCCGAGGCATAAAGGGCATGAGGACTTGACGTCATCCCCACCTTCCTCCGGCTTTCACCGGCTGTCTCCTTAGAGTCCCCAACTTTACTTGCTGGTAACTAAGGATAAGGGTTGCGCTCGTTGCGGGACTTAACCCAACATCTCACGACACGAGCTGACGACAGCCATGCACCACCTGTCTCCGTGTAGTCAAAGACTAGACTCTACTTTCATAGATGGTCACGGGATGTCAAGCCTCGGTAAGGTTCTTCGCGTTGCATCGAATTAAACCACATGCTCCACCGCTTGTGCGGGCCCCCGTCAATTCCTTTGAGTTTCAGTCTTGCGACCGTAATCCCCAGGCGGGACACTTATCGCGTTAACTCCGGCACTGATGGATTCGAACCACCAACACCTAGTGTCCATCGTTTACGGCTGGGACTACCGGGGTATCTAATCCCGTTTGCTCCCCCAGCTTTCGTACCTCAGCGTCAGTTGCAGACCAGAGAGCCGCCTTCGCCACTGGTGTTCTTCCTAATATCTACGCATTCCACCGCTACACTAGGAATTCCGCTCTCCTCTTCTGCACTCAAGATAGGCAGTTTCAAATGCACCTTACCGGTTAAGCCGGTATATTTCACAGTTGACTTGCCTATCCGCCTGCGTACCCTTTACGCCCAGTAATTCCGGACAACGCTTGCTCTCTACGTATTACCGCGGCTGCTGGCACGTAGTTAGCCAGAGCTTCCTCCTTAAGTACCGTCAGGTCAATGCCATTTCCTGCATTGACGGTTCTTCCTTAAGGACAGAGCTTTACGACCCGAAGGCCTTCATCACTCACGCGGCGTTGCTCCGTCAGGCTTGCGCCCATTGCGGAAGATTCCCCACTGCTGCCTCCCGTAGGAGTCTGGGCCGTGTCTCAGTCCCAGTGTGGCTGATCGTCCTCTCAGACCAGCTACGGATCGTTGCCCTGGTGAGCTATTACCTCACCAGCTAGCTAATCCGACGCGGAGCCACCTCTCAGCGATGCCTAGGCACCTTTACTTAAGTGTAAATGCTTACTCTTAAGGCTATCTGGGATTAGTCCGGCTTTCGCCAGGTTATCCCTGACTGAGAGACAGGTTCTCCACGCGTTACTCACCCGTCCGCCACTACCCGGATCTTATCTTCATCCCGAAGGAATCTGTTAAGGCGGGTCGTTCGACTTGCATGTGTTAAGCACGCCGCCAGCGTTCGTCCTGAGCCAGGATCAAACTCTCCATTAAAAATTTTAATAGATTATTTGTGACTCTTTGAATACTTTTGAACTCTTTTGGATACTTGCCTTTTATTTAAAAAAGGCTCGCACTTGCGTCATTGCTTGTTGTTCAATTTTCAAGGAACATTATTTGTTTATCTCACTGACTTTTTATTATCTGTCAGCGAATTACATCTTATCACTTTTAACCTCACTTGTCAAGAACTTTTATTTTATTTCAAAAGTCATTCTCCAAGTGGTATTAACAGCGACGTTTTACATCTTATCATCTCTGTCGATTACTGTCAAGTAGTTTTTTCATAAATAGTCTTTTATCATATCTACTTATCAGTTCCAACTCTTTACCGCTTTTAGCGGCGACAAGATATATCTTAACATCTCTGTCGTTTCCTGTCAAGGGGTTTTTGAAATTAATTTTACTAACTCCTAACCCCTGTTCTGACAGCGTTGTTTATCACCATCTTTTGTGGCGACAAAATATATTCTAACATCATCTTGCCAGACTGTCAAGAACTTTTTGGGGAAATAGTTCAATCATATTCTTTAACGATCTCTATATCTTTAAAATAATGAGAAACAATCTCCTCTGGTGAACGACCATCTTTAGCCATAGCATATGCCCCCCACTGGCTCATTCCCACACCATGACCAAAACCTGCACCACTAAAACTATACCTATCATCCTGTTTTTTTATCTCTGATATCTTCGTTGATTTTAATCTTTTTGGATCTAACTCATTCCTGAAATTGGCTGCCTTTACTGTAGCACTTCCTTTACTTCCTTTAAAACTGAGGTCAATGATCCTACCTGTTCTATCCCTATCTTCAATAATAACTTTCTCAAGAACACCTATATCTTTCCCCATACTACTTAAGGCTTCTTCAATCTCTCTATTAGAAAATTCAATGGTCCAATTTTGAACATCTTCCGGAGCCATCTCATCTGGTGAATTTACAATTTTAATATATGGTGGTTCATCTTTTTCATAGGCAAGTCCTACTTTAGCAGACGTAGTCTGGCCTCCAGCACTGGCATGAAACCAACCCTTAATATAATCATCCTGATGTACTACAACTTCACCACGGGTTTTACTTACTGCATCAGCTAATTCCTGGGTAACATTTTCCGGCTTAAACTCCTGAGCAAATTCATAACTTCCACTAATAACATTTGTCTTATTCTCATCCATATATTTCAATGCAAAGGTACGAGCAATTATAGCCTGTGCTGCATAGGCATTAGCAGGCCAACCCTTTTTCATTTCACCTGCTACAACCCCGGTTATATATTCCTCAAATTTCATCTGCTTTTCCTGACCATCTGTCAGTTTAACAACTATTTCTGGCTCCTTTTCTAATCTATTCCGCTCTCTAACCCCTTTAACCCTAGCCTGATTATCACATGCTACAGCCATAGTCATTATAATTATAAATATAAAAATAAAGAGAAACAGCCGTGTAAACTTCATTAATAATCCCCCTTTATATTTTGATAACAGTAGTAGTCTCTCTTAAACTAGAGATATTATTCATTTCATACACCTTCACATTATATATATAATAATCATATATTATCATAAACATAGTAATTGGGAGGTGATAAAATGGGTAATGTTGCTGAACACTGTGGCCGAGGTGGTCTCTGTGGTGACAGTTTTATATTTATAGTCTTCTTAATTCTTATACTGTTATTACTTGGAGGAAATATATAATTTAGTTTAACTATAAACAAAGTAAACTATTTACAATCAATCTATTAAGATTTTTTACAATTTAAAAAAGCCGACCAAGTCGGCTTTTTTAGTACATACAAATTTATATTTGATAATTTAATTAATAAATTTCCCGATCAAACTACCAATCCAATTAAGAAACCCTCTCCAGAGTCTCACAAATATATTCGCTTTTGCTATATCTTCTGTTGCCAGAAGGTCTACAGCTGCTAGAACCTTTCCATCCTGTATTATTGCCTCTTGACCAAGTACCTCTCCCTTTTTTATCGGAGCAGATAATCCATCTTTAAGTTTAATTTCCCTTTCCATGGTATTCTTACTACCCCGTTTGATCACAACATATAAGTCCCTGGCAGCTTCAGCTGTTGTAGTCGTCTTTTTCCCATCAGCAATGTTAATATTTTGAACTTTGCTTCCCTGCTCAACAACCTTTTCCTTAATAAAAGCATTAAATCCATAATCTAACAGACGGGATGTTACTTCTTCCCGTTCCTGTTCTGTTTCTGCCTTTAAAACCACCGATATAAGCCGCATATTTTCCCTTTTAGCTGTTGCAGCCAAACAGAAGCCTGCTTCCTGGGTATGACCAGTTTTTAATCCATCCATGCCAGGATATTTGTTTATTAATTTATTAGTATTTGTTAAATCTGCCTTCCTATTGGGCAGTTGTAATATATCATGCCAAATAGAAGCCCATTTAAGAACCTTTGGATGTTTGATTAACTCTCTAGCCATAATAGAAATATCTCTAGCGGTTGAGTAATGTTCTCCATGTTCAGTAGGCAAACCAGTGGAATTTACAAAATTTGTATTCTCCATCCCTAATTCTGCAGCTCTTTCATTCATTTGACCTACAAAATTGCTATAAGTACCACCAATAGCCTCCGCAATAGCTACACTAGCGTCATTAGCTGATGCTACAGTAACAGCCTCAAGTAAGTCCTCGACTTCAACCCTTGTATCTGCTGCCAAAAATATCTGAGAACCACCCATTGATTGGGCATGTTTACTAATTGAAATCTTATCATCTAAATTAATTGTTCCCTTTTCTATCTCCTCCATTGCTAATAGGAGAGTCATTATTTTTGTGATACTGGCAGGTGGAAGAACTTCATTTGCATTTTTTTCAAATAATACCTGCCCCGTTTCGTAATCCACTAAAATTGCCGATTCTACCCCTGCCTCAAAATCTGCTGCATAAAGACTAGTTGATATAAAAATAAAAGTAAGTAATAATATTATTCCTGTATAAAAATATTTATTCATTAATAATCCTCCTTATTGTATGATAATTTATGCTTTGCTTCTTCCCAATACTCATCCAATTCATCTAAAGCTAGTTTTTCTAAAACCGCACCTTTATCCTTAACCCTTTCTTCAATATACCTAAACCTGTCCTTAAATTTGAGTATTGTCTTTAATAATGCTAATTCAGAATTAACATGACTAAATCTTGCAAGATTTACAACCGCAAATAATAAATCACCTATCTCTTCACTTATAGCAGTTTTATCATTCTCTTCAATTGCAGCCGTAACTTCACCTAACTCTTCTTCAATTTTACAAACCACATCTTTTATATCTGACCAATCAAACCCTACCTCAGCAGCTTTTTTCTGCAGCTCATCAGCTTGATTTAAGGCTGTTTGAGCTTGGGAAACATCATCTAGAATAGATTCTTTTCTTTTACCCGATTCAATTTTTTCTTCCTTCTTTATTTCTTCCCAAAGATGTTTTACTTCATTAGCTGAACTAAGCTTTTTTTCTTGAAAAACATGGGGATGACGTCTTATTAGTTTATTGTTGATACCCTCCAAAACATCAATTAAAGTAAAGTCATCTCGCTCTTTCCCGATCTGAGCCTGGAAAACAACCTGAAGCAAAAGGTCACCCAGTTCTTCTTTTAGAGCTGTTATATCTTCCCTCTGTAGGGCCTCTACAACTTCATAGGCCTCTTCAATAATATACGGCTCTAAAGAATTATAATTCTGTTTCTTATCCCAGGGACAACCATCTGGCCCGCGTAATACCTCCATAATATCTACCAAACGATTTAATTCCTCTGCCATTTTTTCTTTATCCATAATTAATTCCTCACTAACCCAATTTTTTTTAATTTTTCAGCAAAACTCTTCCCCACTTTAGGAATCATTAACAGGTCATTATATCTAATCGCCTTAATCACAAGTAAAATTAAAAAATATAGTATTACTGCTAATAATACTATTATAAATGTAGCAGCCGAATAGTGATACCTGGTTATTTTACTTAATAAAAAGTCTATTAAGGAAAAACCCCTGTAAACTATCAATCCCATTACTCCAACAGCAAAAACTGGTTTTATCACCAGAGCCTTTAAATCAAGCAAAAAGTGGGTATATTTTTTAACATATATTAAATTCAATAAAGCAGCAACTGCAAAACCTGTTACTGTACCGAAAGCAGCACCCTTTATCCCAAAAGCGGGGTGGGCAGTCAATACATAATTGATCAAGGCATTAATTAAGGCGCCCAGCAATAGATTTGCTGCAGGAACCCTGGTTTTACCTATTCCATTTAAAATAGCTGAACTGGTATGTTGTAGTCCAATAAATAAGACACCCCAGGCCGATATCCTTAAGATTGCTGCTGCAGTAGGCACAGCAAAAATCACTGTTGTTAAAGGCTCAGCCAGCACAAAAAGCCCTGCTGCTGCCGGCAGACTAATCAATACTGCCAGACGCAGGCCTGCTTGAGTTCTATACTTAATAAGCTTTTCTTTATTTAAAGCAAAGGCCTCAGAGATAGACGGCACCAGACTTGTTGCCAGTGAAATGGTAATAATAGTTGGGAAATTAACCAATGTCATAGCAACTGCAGTCAGTTCCCCAAATAAGGCCATCGGGTCCTGTACCAGCACCCCTGCCTGTAGACGCATAGGAACAATAATAGTATCGACTAAATTCATCAGGGGTTGTACCAAAGCCCCTAATGTTATGGGTACAGCTAATAAAGCTATCTCCCGTATAAACTGACCCGTATTTGCCAGTTTAACAGATACTTTATTACCATCCCTTATAAACTTCCATATTTTTTTCCTCTTTCTATAGTATATAAAAATTAAAGTTAAAAGTCCAGCAATAGATCCTGTCACAGCACCAAAAGTAGCCCCGGCAGCAGCCACTCCAAGGCCCTTACTTAATAATAAATAAGACAACCCTATCATTGTAATCATTCTAATAAATTGCTCTATAATCTGAGATATAGCCGTAGGCACCATATTCTGTAAGCCCTGAAAAAATCCTCGATAGGTAGCCATCAGTGATACAAAAAAAATTGCCGGAGATATAGCCAGTATTGGATAATATGCCTCAGGCCCCCATTTAAACAATACAGTCAGGGGTTTAGCCAGAACAGCCATCAAAATTGAAACAAATAATCCAATAAAAAAGGCCATATACCTCCCAACTGTAAAAACCTGGAAAGCCGCCTTTCTATCACCTAATGAAATCTTTTCAGAGATTAACTTAGCCAGGGCAATAGGAATTCCTGAACGGGAAACAACTAGCAGGGTAGTATAAACAGGATAAGCTACCTGGTATAGTCCCATACCTCTGGTCCCTATAATCCTGGTCAAGATTATCCTATAGGCAAACCCCATCACTTTAGCAATCAGACCAGCCGCTGTCAAAATAGCAGCACCCTTAATAAAGCTTTGCGCCTTCTCCTCGCCCATCTCTAATACATCCTTCCCCTAATGTATTATTTATCTTTTCCGATATCATATTCTTTTAAACAAAAACAAATATAAGTAAGCATATATATTTTTTTATTACCCCCTCCTATTAGGAACAGAGGGGGATTAAGTAAATATTATTACTGCTCCATCTGCTTAGCCAGGAAAGAAGCGGCTGTATTGGCCAGCTTCATTTCAAGTTCACCCATTTCCTGCCCTTCTTCCTTAGCACTCATTACTACAACTCCAATAGGATCTCCTTCCACAATAATGGGTGCCATTACAGATGAATTGAAAGAATAATCCTCAATTTCACCAATACCCTGGCAAAAGGAATCTACTCCTTTATCATTTATGATAGATGCCCTTCTATCTTCCATTACCTTTTCTGCATCACTACTTATTTGTTTTTCTAGGAAAGTCTTTCGCGGAACACCTGAAACGGCTATAATCACATCTCTGTCCAGTATAAATACCCCATGATTTGTCTCTTCAGCTAATGCATCTGCATATTCCTGGGCAAATTCACTTAATTCACCGATCGGGGAATATTTCTTAAGTATAACTTCACCCTCCCGATCAACAAAGATTTCAAGTGGCTCTCCTTCCCTGATACGCATTGTACGTCTTATCTCCTTAGGGATAACAACCCTGCCCAGATCATCAATTCTTCTTACAATCCCTGTTGCTTTCATAGACTGCCGGAAACCCAGCAAATCACCTCCCTTTGAGTTCTGACCCCAATCACCTGTAATATACATTTGCTGTCAATATTTAAGAGGAAGGGGTTTCTAAAAATAGCTTTCCCATAGAAGGTAAATTTATACTATCTAAGATAAGGTTACTAATCCTGACCCACAAAAATAACAAATCAAAAAACAAGGGTCTTGTATACAGGTGATTTATTTTCCAGAAAGAACAATAAAATCCTGTAGGATCTTTTCTAAAAACATGATGTCTTTACCTTTAATTCCCAGAGATGGTGTCCTTCCTGACTTTATTCTTATCTTTCCTTTATGTCTGTCTATCAATTTAAATAATATATCAGGATCTATATCTTTAGCACTTGCAAAATAACATACAATATAACTGTTATTATAGGTGATTTTATTTATACCCAGTTTACGGGCAGCAATTTTAATCTTACTAATATTAATCAAATTAACCACTACCTCCGGAGGATCGCCAAAACGGTCTATCAACTCATCTATAAGACTACTGAGGGTCTCTTCCTTTTTAACAGCCATTATTTTTTTATATATTTCAATTTTTTGCTTTGCATCTGTAATATAATCATCAGGTATATAGGCATCTACTGCTAACTTTATTTCAACTTCCATTTTATCTTCATCTTTTTGACCTTTTAATTCTTCAATTGCATTTTCAAGTAGTTTACAGTATAAAGAAAAACCAATTGTAGCAATATGACCATGTTGTTCAGGACCCAATAAATTACCTGCACCCCTGATTTCCAGGTCACGCATAGCAATCTTAAAACCAGAACCAAGATTTGTAAACTCCTTAATTGCACCTAAACGCTTTTCAGCAACCTCCGGCAAAATACGATCCCGTTCATATAACAAATAGGCATAAGCAACCCGGTTAGAACGCCCTACCCTGCCGCGCAGCTGATATAATTGAGCTAAACCCATTATTTCAGCCCTATTAACAATAATTGTATTAACATTCGGCAGGTCAAGACCAGTCTCAATAATGGTTGTACAGACCAGCACATCATAATCATTATTATAAAAATTCATCATTAATTTTTCCAGTTTATGTTCATTCATCTGACCATGTGCTACGGCAACCCTGGCTTCAGGTACTAATTTTTTAACCATATCTGCCTTTTCCTCAATATCTTCTACCCTGTTATGTACAAAATATACCTGTCCCTGCCTGCCTATCTCTTTTCTAATAGCATCACGTACTAATTCGCGATTAAATTCACTAATATGAGTCCTGATCGGATATCTATTTTGTGGTGGTGTTTCAATAACACTCATATCCCTGACCCCAACAAGAGCCATATGAAGAGTCCTTGGTATCGGGGTTGCTGATAGGGTCAGTACATCCACATTTCTTTTAAAATCCTTTAAACGCTCCTTATGTGTAACTCCAAATCTCTGTTCTTCATCAACAACCAATAACCCCAGATCATTAAAAATAATATCTTTAGATAGTAGCCTGTGTGTCCCAATAATTATATCAACCTCTCCCAGGGCTAGCCTCTTTAAGACATCCTTCTGCTCAGAACGGGTCCTAAACCTGCTAATCATTTCAATTGCAATTGGATAATCTTTCATTCTTTCTACAAATGTATTATAGTGTTGTTGGGCAAGTATAGTAGTCGGAACCAAAACGGCTGTTTGCTTGCCATCCATAACAGCCTTAAAAGCAGCACGAATCGCAACCTCTGTCTTACCATAACCTACATCACCACATAACAAACGATCCATCGGGGTATCAGCTTCCATATCCTGTTTTACATCTTTGATAGCTTGCAACTGATCAGGTGTCTCTTCATAAGGGAAAGCCTCTTCAAACTCCTGCTGCCAGACCGTATCTTTAGAAAAACTATATCCTTCAACTGTCTCCCGTTCTGCATATAATTCGAGAAGACCAACAGCCATTTCTTTTACTGAATCCTTTACCTTTTGTTTGACCTTTTTCCATTCGCTCCCACCCAGTTTATATAAGCTAGGCGGTTTCTGGTCTGCACCAATATATTTTTGAACTAAATTAACCTGTTCAGTCGGCACATATAATTTATCTTCACCAGCATATTGTAAAACCAGATAATCCTGGTGTTTACCCTGAATATCCAGAGTTTCTACCCCAGTATATTTCCCTACTCCATGATTTTCGTGAACAACATAATCACCAATACTTAACTCTTCAAATGATGAGATGTTCACACCTTCTTCCAGGTCATGTAACCGCTGCCGTTTTTTCTTCTGAGCCTGACCAAAGACCTCTTTTTCTGTAAAGACAACTAATTTAAGGTCCTCAAAAATAAAACCCTCTGCCAGACTTCCCTCCCTGACCATAATCTCTCCAGGTTTAAGGGAATCCCCTTCCTTAATCACCAACAGCTCCTCTTCTTGTAGATATTTAATAAGTCTACTTACCTTGGTCCTGGAATTTAAGGTTATCATCACCCGGTACTTATTATCCTGAAGTTTTTTTAATTCATCTAATAATAAAGGAAGTTTACCGTGATATGGTTCAACACCCCTTGTCGTAAATAAAAAGCTTTTGCTAGTATCTATAGGAGATACTGTACTAGCTATATCTGAAGAAAATAAAATATTACTATATTTACTTAATTCCTCAATAAGCTGATTAATATCCAGAAAATTTCCCCTATATCCAGGTGTTACACTCCCCTGCTCCAACAAGGTAGCCTGGGTTGCCATTAACTCTCTATCAAGGTGTCTAACCCTTTCCCAGAATCTCCCTGCCTGATTAATAAAAATTCCCGCCTTCTCCGGCAAATAATCAAGAAGAGAAGCAGGCTCATAAAAGAAAGGCAAAAATTGTTGGTTGCCAGGGAAATCATTCAATTCAGATAATTTTTCTAAATTATCATTCATTCTATCTAATAAATAATCAGCTTCTTCATCATTACCCGATTTTTTCAAGGCTTTTATCGTATCCTGGTATTCCTTACGAATAAACGGTACTACCCTATTAAAATCATCCTTTGAAAAAACAATTTCCCTGGATGGTGGTATAACAATCTCTTCCAACTCAAGAAACGAGCGCTGGGATCCCAGGTCAAATGACCTTATTGAATCAATTTCATCACCAAAAAACTCTATCCTGATAGGTTTCTCAACAGAAAGAGTATAAATATCAACAATACCACCACGCACACTAAATTCACCTGCTTCCTCAACCATTTCACTCCTTTTATAGCCCAGTACAGCCAGAGAAGAAACCAATTTAGAAAGATTCATTTCCTGCCCAGTTTTAAGGTAAAGTGAATATTTTTCAAAGGCTTCAGGTGGCATGGTCGTCCTTAATAAATTGGCAGTAGTAGTTATTACAATTTTGGCTTTATCAGGGAAAATTGTTAGTTCCTGTAATACCTTTAATCTACTACCAAGTTCTTTATAATCCTCAACTATTTGCTCATGTGGTAGAACTTCAATTTCAGGGTATATCAAAACCCTTTCTTCAGGCAAAAAACGAATCAGGTCTTCATAGTATTGTTCAACATGGTAGGTATCATTTACTACCAGAAGTATATTATCAGGTAGTCTCTCAATTATATTAGCTATAAAAAAATTCAGCCGTGAATTAACAAGCCCCTTAACCATGAGATTTTGCCTGTCATTTAAGGCCAATAAGAAATCAGCTATTTTTTTATTGTTTAAAAACAAAGAATTCAACACCATATTTTTCCTTCCCTTATACAAATATCAAAAGGGCCCCTGCTAAAAAGCACGGGCCTTTTATTTATTTAGTTATACTTATTCATAGCAGCCTCAAAGCCATCTGTTATAATAATAGGGATAGCTCCACTAATATTTTTAATTGCTTCATTAATTAATTTATCCTCATCTTTAGAAAAATAACCTAGTACATAGTTTGTAGTAGCCATACCCTCCGGTGGACGGCCAATACCTACACGTATTCTTGGTATTTTATTTGTTCCCAGACAATTTATAATCGACCTAAGGCCATTATGACCCCCGGGACTTCCGGCAGTCTTTATTCTAATTTTCCCTGTTGGCAAATCCATATCATCATAGATAACGATAACTTTATTGAGCGGTACCTTAAAATAATCAAGAATCAACTTTACAGATTCACCACTTTTATTCATATATGTCTGCGGTTGGGCTAATATTACCCTCTTATTTTTAATCTGTCCTTTAGCAAGAATAGCTTTAAGCTTATGCCTTGTACCGGTAATATCAAAATCCCCCGCCAAATTATAGACAACCCTAAACCCAATATTATGACGGGTAGAACTATATTTATCACCAGGATTACCCAGACCAACAATTAAATACATTTTACTCCCCCTGGGTCTTTAACCATTTAAGTAACCTATTCCTCATCCTCTTCTTCAGCTGTTTCTTCCTCTGCATCTTCTTCACCTATTACTTCTGGTTCCATAAATTCATCATCATCTTCTTCAACCTCTTCCTCAACCAGTTCTGTTGGAACAACAACAGTTACAACAGCTTCATCAAGAGGGGTAACAACATCTATATCTTCTGGAATATCAATATCATTTACTAGTAGAGAATTACCTACTTCCAGAGCAGAGATATCCAGTTCTATTTCTTCAGGAATATTAAGAGGTAAACATTCAACTTCAATCTCTCTGAGCAACTGCTGTAGTACACCACCATCTGCTACACCAACAGCATTTCCTGTAAGATTGAGGGGTACTGATATAGTAATCTTTTCATCCATTGAAATATGATGGAAATCAATATGCAGAATATCTCCACTAATTGGATTTTTCTGTACCTCTTTGATCATTACTGTTTCCTGGTCACCATCTAATGTCATATCAAAGATAGCATTCCCACTCATTTTATGTTTTAAGTCTTCCGGATTAATAGTCAGTGCTTGCGAATCACGGGTCTTACCATATACTACAGCTGGTACAAAGCCTTCTCTTCTTAATCTCCGGGCAACACCCTTACCAGTTTCTGCTCTTAACTCAGCCTTTAGATTATATCTTTCCATAACAATCCTCTCCTTTACTTATTCAAACACAGCTAGTAAAAAAATATGTTCTAAATCATATTATACCATCCATCTTATATTTCAGCAAGTGTCCAATAATTATTCCCCTTTTAGAATAAAACACTTACTGATAGGTCCTTAAAAATACGGTCTATTGCTTCAGCAAATAATGGTGCTACTGATAGAACCTTAAGATTGTCCAGTCCACAATCAAGGTTCTGGGGTATGGAGTTGGTAACAATTATTTCTTTAAATGGGGCAGCCTTCAATCTTTCAATGGCAGGTCCAGAGAATAAACCATGTGTCCCACAGGCATATACATTATCAGCCCCTTTTTCTTTTAAAACCTTAGCAGCCTGAGTAATAGTACCTGCAGTATCAATAATATCATCAAACAGAATTACATTCCTGCCTGAGACATCACCAATAACATTCTGAACCTCAGCCACATTAGCCTTAGGTCTTCTTTTATCAATAATCGCTATTGGCAGATCTAAAGATTCTGCCAGCTGTCTAACCCTTTTTACTGCTCCAACATCTGGTGCTACAGCAGTAAGATTTTTCAAACCCTTGTTTTTAAAATAATCTATCATAATAGGTGCAGAATACAAATGATCTACTGGAATGTCAAAGAAACCCTGTATCTGTGGTGCATGGAAATCAACAGACAACAGTCTACGGGCACCTGCTTTGGTAATTAAATTAGCAACAAGTTTTGCTGTTATCGGATCGCGCGGTTGTGCTTTGCGGTCCTGTCTGGCATAACCGTAATATGGTACTACAGCCGTTATTCTACGGGCAGAAGCCCTTCTAAGGGCATCAATCATAACCAGTAACTCCATAATATTCTCATTTACGGGTGGACTTGTTGGTTGAACAACAAAAACATCAGCCCCCCGTACTGTTTCATCAATGGTTACACCTATCTCACCATCCTTAAAGCGACATATCTCCGCACTTACCAATTCGGTTCCCAAACAATCACAAATTTCTTTAGCGAGAGCACGGTGGCAATTCCCAGCAAAAATCTTTAATTTGTCACTGTATGTAGACATCAATTATCCTCACTACCTCCCTTAGTCTTATCAAAGGTTCTGGCAGGGACACCAACTACAGTAACAGCCTCTGGAACATCTTTAGTCACTACAGAGCCTGCCCCTGTCTTACCTCCATCTCCTATACTTATCGGGGCAACTATAGTAGTATTGCTCCCAATAAAAACATTATCACCTATCCTTGTTTTATGCTTATCCTGACCATCATAATTAGCAAAAATAGTACCGGCACCAACATTAGTCCCTTTCCCAATCTCTACATCACCAGCATAGCTTAAATGAGGCACTTTACTATTTTCCCCTATCCTTGCCTTTTTTAGTTCAACAAAATCACCAATTTTCGCCCCTTTCTCAACTATCGAACCTGGCCGTATATAAGCAAAAGGTCCAATATTTACACCATCACTTATTTTACTATCTTGAATTATACAGTGGTCTACAATATTAACTTTATCGGCTATTTTTGCATTATTTAATCTGCAGTGTGAACCTACTACACTATATGAACCAATTTCAGTCTTTCCTACTAGATATGTAAAGGGATAAATAATACTATCACGACCTATTGTAACACCTTCATCAATATATGTTACAGTCGGATCAATAATAGTAACACCATTTTTCATATGACAATTATTAATCCGCTTTCTAATTATTTTCTCTACCAACGAAAGGTTAACTCGATCATTAACCCCAATTATTTCATTATTATCTTCACAGACCACAGGTATTATAACACCATCTGTTTCATTAATATAACTTATTGTATCTGTTAAGTAATATTCCTGTTGGGCATTGTTATTATCTAATCTGGTCAGGGCAGCCTCTAAACATTTGCTATCAAAGCAATAAACCCCACTATTAATCTCCTTGATTTCCTTTTCAGTACTTGAAGCATCCTTTTCTTCAACAATCCTCTCTATATAACCATTATTATCACGAATAATTCTACCATAGCCTGAAGGTTCTTCTAAATAAGCAGTAAGGACTGCAGCTGCAGCACCCTGTTCCTCCCTCTGACGAACAAGCTGCTTAAGCCTCTGGGGACTTAGTAATGGTGTATCACCATATAAGATCAGTACTGAACCTTGATGTTCCTTAATATAACTCGCAGCCTGTAAAACAGCATGACCTGTGCCCAGCTGTTCTTTTTGCAGTACTGACTTAACCCCTTTTCCCTCAAGCAATTTACTTACCTTATCACCCTGATGGCCCACAACTGCTACTACCTGGGAGTTTATTTCATTAATATTATCAATAACATGTTCCACCATAGGTTTTCCAGCAACCTGATGGAGGACTTTAGTTAAGTCAGACTTCATCCGGGTTCCTTCCCCAGCTGCTAATATAATAGATAATAAATCAGACATCTTTATCCTCCCTGTCTATTAATTAAAATATGAAACTGATCTGTTTCAAGAAAAGAACGATTTTCTTCTTTAATTATATTAGTCAATTTCAGGTTAAAATCTAGAGCAGGTAATCTACCATTCAAAATATAGTAACGTAGATATACTGGATACAAGGCATCTTTAATACCATATTGCACAAGTAAATCCAGATTATTATAAGCACTAAAAAGACCAACTACATCGGTGTTAAGGACTTTTTTCACTGCTTTATTAAGACTTGACCCGCCGATTATATTAGCCAGATTACTATCTGCCAGTAAATCCATTGTATCATCATAGAAATATAATTCAGGTAATTCATCCCCATAAGCAGACTCCAGGATAGAAATATCAGAATTAAAATTATGTCCCACAATTATATCTGGCTTAAACTCTTCTATAACATTTCGTAAACAATTAATTCCGTCCACAATATCTACCGACTTAGCTAATTTATTATTGGTAAAAATTATTCCGGAAGAAATATATTCCAGTCCATCAAGTATAACATATTGAATCAAATCAAGCTTACTTTTTAGGTATTCTGTATCAATACCCATAATTCTCCGGGCCCTTGGTTTCTTACTCCAGGAAGGATCAACCAAAAAAGTAATCATTTCATCATAGGTTGTATCAATTTGTTGTAATTTTTTTAAAATAACAGATTCATAGTTTCTTATACCAATTACTTCAGCCAGTTCTTCTGTTGAAGCAGCCTTAAATTTCTTCTCAGTTGGATAGTGCTTGAGTATTTTCCTTAACCTCTTGCCACGTCCAAGTATTATAGCTAGTTTATGTTGATATAGGTCTTCTGCCATTACATATAATCTCATTTAATATCCCCTTAATAATACCTTTAACCGTTAGAAGTATAACAGACTGGATTACTTTTGTCAAGGTAATAGACTAAGCCTTGACAGTAAAAAGACAGCGGCCTTTATCAAGCCCCTGTCCTACTTAGCAATTATGCAATCTCTTCATTATATTTATCTATAATTGCATCATGTATTAGATTCCGTGTGTCATTATTAATGGGATGACAAATATCTCTAAATTCACCATTTTTATCTTTTCTGGACGGCATAGAGATAAATAATCCTTTCTTACCATCAACAACCCTCATATCCTTTACTACAAATGAATCATCAAAAGTAACACTCGCAAAAGCCTTAGTAGGACCCTCCTGAGAAGTTAAAAATACCCTGACTTCAGTAATTTCCAACAGTTACACCACCTTTTTTATTGTTATAATAAATTATAACCTGCCCAACCTTCAAAGTCAAGAAAAAAAAGGAATCTATTCCATCACTCTCCATAATTCGTCTTTGCCAGACCAATTAAATATTTCTTTACTTCCTTTTTTATAAACATAATTACCCCCAGGAGTAACCTTACCAATCACAGCTGCTTCAATACCGTTATCTGCCAGCTCCTTTATCAATTCTTCTCCATTTTCTATTGTTATTAGCATACTTCCAGAAGAAATAAGGGCTGTCGGCTCTATTTCCATCATCTTACAGATAACCGCTGTTTCCTCTGTTAATAAGAGTTTATCTTCATATAATTCAAAACCTAGTCCAGTTGCCTGAGATAGTTCTTCAAAGGCGCCGTAAAGACCCCCTTCAGTAATATCATGCATGGCATTAGCACCCATCCGGGCTGCTATGATACCCTCGTTTATTACACTTAGTTTATCACCATAAGAACAGGCTCTTTTTAATAATTCAGGTTTTACTCCCATTTTACTTAATTCATCATAATAATCATTAGCCAGAATATAAGTACCTTCTATACCAATACCTTTTGTTATAATAATATCATCACCAGGTTCAGCCCCTGCCGATGAAACAAATTTACCCCTGACAGCTTTGCCAACTGCAGTTACTACAATAATGGGTTTATTTACAGCAGATAAAATCTCTGTATGTCCACCTAATACCTCTACTTCTATCTTACGGGCAGTATCATTAATCTCTTCCATTAGTCCGGCTATTTCCTGATCAGTAATTTCAGCCGGCAGAAGTAGAACAACCTGGATACCAAGTGGTTTAGCCCCGGCAGAAGCTATATCATTACAGGAAACATGAACTGCAAGATAGCCTGCATTCTTACTTGCACCAGTAATAGGATCAGAAGAAATCACTATTAAGTCATTAGCTGGGTCAATGACTGCCGTGTCTTCGCCAATACCAGCATGTAGTAAAACATCATCCCGTTTATAATTGATTTTATTTAAGACAATCTCTTTTAATTTATCTCCAGGTATTTTACCTATCTGCATTAAATCACTTCCTAAAATATCTATTAATATGATGTGTCAGGGGAAGGGCAATAATCCCCCCAATAAGCATTTGCATGTAATCAATCCCTATTTCAGGGAGCACTGCTGGCCAGCTAATTAAAAAACCCTTGGTAAGGGCATAACCCAGAACCATAAAATTCCCCCCAGCAATAATAGCAACTAAATTATCCTGCCACCTCTCTCCATGAGAAAGTAGCCCAACAAGATAACCTTCAATCCCTTTAATAAAAAATGTAAAAGGAGCCCAGATATAATATCCAAGCAGAATATCCATTAAAGCTGAACCAATTGCACCAGCAGTAAAACCTGCCCTGCGGCCAAAAACAATGGCGATTATATATATAGCAACTTCACCAAGATTAAAATATGAACTGCTAGGTCCTGGTATATGTAGAAATGTTGCTACAGCCGTAATGGCTATAAATAATGATAGAAAAGCTAGTTCCCTGGTAGTAAGCTCTGTATATTTTAGATTCCTTAGTTTTTCTTGAATATTACCCTGTTTCATGTGATCTCATCTCCTTTATTTTTTTAGTATATCCCCAGACAGCTTTAAAGTCAAGAAAAACCCAGTACCATTATAGTACTGGGCTTATAGAAAAACAAGTTTTAAATTAGTTTCAGTTATTAAAGATAAAGGTACTGGTCCAGTTCCCAGTCATGAACCTGGGTCCTATATACATCCCATTCTATCATTTTAGCCTCTACAAAGTGTTCAAAGATATGTTCCCCGAGGGTATCCCTGAGTATCTGATCCTCAGCAAGATTATTAACTGCTTCCAGAATATCAGACGGTAGACTATCAATAGCCCGGGCCTGGCGCTCACTTTCTCCCATTGCATAGATGTTATCAATAGTTTGTTCACCCGGCTCTATTTTATTTTTTATTCCATCAAGACCTGCCTTGAGCATTACTGCCATCGCCAGGTATGGGTTTGCTGCCGGGTCAGGATTACGCAGCTCTATTCTAGTGCCCACTCCTCTGGCTGAAGGAACCCTTATTAAAGCACTACGGTTCTGGCCAGACCAGGAAATATAAACAGGGGCTTCATACCCAGGAACAAGTCTTTTATAAGAATTAATTACTGGATTAGTTATTGCCGCCAGTGCAGGGGCATGTTTTAAAATCCCTCCCATATAATGATAAGCAACCTCACTTAAACCAAGTTCATCATCAGGGTCATAAAAGGCATTTTCACCATCTTTAAATAATGACTGATGGACATGCATACCTGAACCATTTTCTCCAAAGATAGGTTTAGGCATAAAGGTTGCATGAAGATTATGTTCCATAGCAACTGCTTTAGTAACAAATTTAAAGGTAGCAATATTATCAGCAGTCCTTAAAACAGGCGCATATTTAAAATCTATCTCATGCTGCCCAGGGGCAACTTCATGGTGTGAAGCTTCAACATCAAAACCCATTTCTTCTAAAGCCAGTACTATATCACGTCTGGCATTTTCGCCCATGTCTACTGGTGAAAGGTCAAAATAACCACCTTTATCATTAGTTATTGTAGTTGGTTCCCCCTTTTCATCTTTATCAAAAAGGAAAAATTCAGGTTCAGAACCAGCATACATCTCAAACCCCATCTCTTTAGCTTCAGCCATAACCTTTTTTAAAGTGCTGCGGGGACAGCCAGCAAAGGGTTCACCATCCGGGGTCAAAATATCACACATTAGTCTAGCCACTGCTCCCTCTTTAGGCCTCCAGGGAAAGATAGTAAAGGTGTCGTAATCCGGCTTTAGATACATATCAGACTCTTGAATCCTGGTAAAACCCTCAATAGATGAACCATCAAACATAATACCATCATCTAAAGCAGTAGGTAACTGATCAACAGTAATAGCTACATTCTTTATTGTTCCTAGAATATCTACAAACTGCAACCTAACAAACTTTACATCCAGTTCTTCTGCCTTTTTTAGAATATCCTCTTTTGTTATTGACAAACTCATCACTCCTTAGTCTTCTTATATTTTTCTTTTAAATTTCTACTTGAGCCAGGATAAATTCTAGATAAATCGCCTTTATTTATCCTGTTATTTAAATTTGTTCGCAGATTAGATAAATTCCCCTTAATTGGTCGGGGATGATTTAGAACCTCTTTTATTGCCTCAATTTTATATCCTTCATCTAATAGGGATTTAATCTTCTTCATTCTATTAATATCATCTTCTGAAAATAAGCGCTGATTCCCCTTTGTCCTTTCAGGAAAAATAAGTCCTACCTCATCATAATATCTGATCTGGCGTGCTGTTAAACCAGTCTTTTCCTTAACAACCCTCATCGGTATACTTTTTTTGCCAGCCATATCAAATTAACCCCCTGAAATTTTTTTAGAATTAAATTTAACCCAATTTCACTTGCTACTATCAGTATATAACAGCAAAATATATATGTCAAGTTTGTGTCAGCTTTTATTCTGTAATATTTCTTATATTTTAGATGAAAAGGCATATATATTAAGAGAAGATACTTTTTAAGGAGTGTGACCAGATGAATAAAGGAATTACTACAAACTTTTTCCCAGGTGGTAATACAAGTAAAGGGTTTTATTCCTACTATAAATATTTGCCCTATAAAACAGATAAGGTTTTTATAATCAAAGGGGGACCTGGAACTGGCAAGTCAACCCTGATGAAAAAAATAGGCCAGCAAATTAATAAGCAGGGATATGACCTTGAACTCCACTGGTGTTCCTCTGATAATAATTCATTAGATGGTATTGTCATCCAGGAATTAGGTATTGCTTTTCTTGACGGCACCTCCCCACATATGATTGACCCTGTAAATCCCGGCGCAGTTGAAGAAATAATCAATCTGGGTGAGTTCTGGGACAGTAATTTTCTCCGCACACATAGTGAAGAGATAATAAAGACAAATAATAGAATTAAACAGAAATTTAAACAGGTCTATAACTATTTAAAAGCAGGCGGCATCATTTTTAATGATTGGTCTAATTATTACAAAGAAGCCCTTGATATTAACAAAACAAATCAGGTCTTTAAGGAGATTATAGAAGACCTCCCCTGTCCAGATAGTTTATTAAAATATAAACCCGGACGACACCTTTTTGCCAGTGCTATTACCCCTGCCGGGATTATAAATTACCTTGATAACATTACAGAAAACATTAATACCCGCTATATCATCTCAGGTGAACCAGGGTGTGGCAGAGGAGGTTTACTAAAAAAAATAGCAGACCACTACTCTCAACATAATTACTTTGTCCTCTATCTATATTCACCCCTTAAACCAGAAAATCCGGAGGCAGTTGTAATTCCCAAAATTTCCAAGGCCTTAATAACCAGTAATCCCCTCAACCAACCCCTGGAAAATCGCCAAAATGATATTAAAATAAGTATGCTCAACTGTCTAAAACAAGATGTCCTTAAGCTCTACCAGCAAGAAATAAGTGAAGGAAAAACACTATTTACAGATATAATTAAAAAGGCAGTTACTAACCTTAAACAGGCCAAAAGTCATCATGATGAAATCGAGAAATACTATATTTCAGCCATGGACTTTTCTAAAACTGAGGAACTAAGGGAAAAACTTATCCAGGAAATCTTTTAAGGCTATCATTAGCAAATTGACAGTTGACAAATGCCAACTGTCAATTTGCTATAAAATATATTTATCCCTCATCAATTGTAAATCACTGGGTTTATCCACATCAAAGCCAATTTCCGGATATTCACTTATCATAAACTGCCCTTTAAAACCTATAATATCACTGACAGCATCCTCTATTTCATCTATAGAAAGATGGCCAATCACAAACTTAAAGATAAACTTCATCCCCAGGAGTTTACTCAATTTCCAGGGTTTTTTACGCCAGGCAATAACCTTTCCCAATAGCTCAAAAGCCCCTGAAATAACATCAGGATTGATAATAACCATATTCCCCCCGGTAAAAACCCCTTCTGTTAAATGGAAATAAGTTCTTTTCACTGCAGGAAACTTAGCCAGGTTTTTTTCTTTAGGTATTATTGGATAATAGATATCAGCCTCATAATCATTAAGGCAAGTTTCAATAAAATCATCTATTATCTCCGGTGTGATCAATGGTATATCACAGGTTAACATTAAAATATATTTGTTTCCCTTTAAAGAATTAATTCCCCTACTAATATTCTCTTTCATGGAGTCAACTGAATCAATTATTAAATCAACCTCTTCTTTTAAGGAATCCTTTAACTCTTTATAAGGCCCCACTACCACTATTTTCCCAGTCTTTTTAGACCTTTTGGCTGCCTTAATAACATATTCTACCATTGGAATATCAGCAATCTCAATCAGGGCCTCATGCTCAGTTAAAGCAAACTCTTTAAGAGAATCTTTATTACGGGCACCAGCTAGAATCAATACATCAACAATCATCTTTTTCCCTCCTACAATGTAAAACCCAGGTCTAACTGCTAAAATTAGTATTTATATAATTCATCACAAGTTAACAAACTCCTGCTTTAAGACTAGAGACATTTGTAATAAAATCCCCTTTTCTAGGCCAGTTCTCTACTATATGTTCTGCCTGCTTACTATCTTTGACAATACCAAAAACGGTAGGACCACTGCCTGACATCATTGTAAAAACTACCCCCATCTCCATCATTATTCCTTTAATCTCTAAGATATCATCAAGAAAATGAGTTGTTACTCCCTCCAGCACATTAGCCCATCCCTCATTCCATTTTATCTGCTGCTGACCCTGAATTATAGTAAGTAGTTTATTTACCGGCACATTAATATCTGGTTTTAAAAAATCATATTTTTGATAGACCTCAGCAGTACTTACTGGAACAGGTGGTGTAACTATAAGAAAATGGGTTTTTCTTATATCCGGTAACTGTTTTAATTTATCCCCTCTTTCATAGGCATAAGCAGTACCACCATTCAAACAAAAAGGTACATCTGAACCCAATTTAGCAGCAATTAAGCTTAATCGAGTAAAATCAAACTTTAAATTATATAAGCTATTAATCCCTTTTAAGACAGCCGCTGCATCTGTACTTCCGCCTGCCAAACCAGCAGCAATTGGTATCTTTTTTTCTATGTATATATCGACACCTACATTTAGGTTTGCTTCATTTAGAATCATCTCAGCAGCCCGATAGGCAATATTCCCTTGATCAGTTGGGAGTTCCTCTGCTGAGGCAGCCAGCTGAATACCACTTTCCTGCTGGCGGATAATTACTTTATCATAAAGACTGACTGTCTGCATGATCATCTCCACTTGATGATATCCATCATCATATAGACCAGTAATATCCAGAGCAATATTTATCTTGGCAGGTGCCTTTAAATTAATCTCATGCATATATTTTTTAACTCCTTTTTATATATTATAACATCTTCTGACAAAAAAGTTAATCTACTGAATTTAATTTTCAAAGTAAATTAAAAGGCTGTTGACTAAATGTAACCCTATCAACAGCCTAAACTAAAGTAATAAGGATAATCATTATTTTAGTTATTTATTATTTAATTGTAGGTATTCCATATGATCCATCCATTAAATATGCTATCTTTAAGTTTGACTTCTGAAAAATAAGGGCCTAGATCCTTAAAGTCAAACTCTTTACTTCAAATTCTTAATAATACTAAAGTCTCCTTCTTTAGCTGCTTCAAGAATAGGTCCCATGTATTCTTCTATAAGTGAAGCATTTAAAGGAACCGGCATGTTCTTTAGCTTCATATCAAGCTGTGGGTTTTTAGCTGCTTCAAGTGCTCTTGTAATGTGCTTATCATTGAAGCCGTCTAAGTCTGAAAGTTTGGTTGGGAAATCAATATCCTTAGCAAAGTTTTTCATGCCCTCAGCTACTGCAATACCTAAGTCTTTACCACTTAGTTTAGTAAGGTCTTCTTTAATATAGCCGTATTTCTTAAAGACATTACCGATTACTCTTAATTTCTTTTCTATTGCCGGGGCAAAAAATACTGTATAATATAGGTTCATAATACCACAGGCCCTACCATGACTGGTTACATCTACTAGAGAAAAGCTTGTTAGATGGCCGCCATTGGTACCACCTACCATAATCGCATAACCACCAAGGTCTGTTGCCAGTCCTAATGCCTCTCTGGCTTCTGTATCTTCAAGATTATCGATTACTTTTGGGGTGTATTTTACAATTAGTTCTATAGCAGTTTCTGCTATTTCTTTGCATAATTCAAAGTTTTCTTCATCAATACCATAGAACACCTCTAAGGTATGTGCAATACCATCAAATGCTCCATCTATAGTAAGATTAAGTGGCATGGTCTCTGTTACAGAATAATCAAATACTGATTTAGTAGGTATAACTGCTTCATCAACTATTAGTTTTTTCTGGCCGCTTACCGGATCAGTAACATTAGAATATTTAGTTAAATGAGCCCCAGAACTGGCAGATGTTTCAATAGCCATTAACGGTAAAAGCTGTTTATCATTATGCTGTAAGGCTTTAGTAACCAGTCCAGTTCCAAAATAATCCTCTATATCAGCACTATAATGTCCTACTGATGCTAATACATTGGCTGCTTTAGCAGCGTCTATTGCACTTCCTCCACCAATTACTATAATGCAGTCTGGTTTGAAATTGAGAATATACCCTTCCAGTCTATAGACATCCTCACGAGGTGCATTAGGAGCTGCATCCCTCACTATACGATTACCAGCAAGGGCCACTCCATATTTCTTTAGAGACTCTTTAACCTTATCGACAACTGGTTTTAAATAAGTGTAGTTGGAAATAAGTAAAGCACTATCTCCATATTCCTTAGCATATTTACCGACTTCATCTAAGATTCCTACCCCTAACGCGTAGTCATCACCTTTAAATTGCCTTAACAAATTTTTTGCTTTTTGTTTTAAATCCATTTTAGTATAACCTCCTTAGAATTACTGTTTATATTAATTAATCACCTAAATACCTCCTTTCAACCAGCTGATGTTTCGTATATCAGATGAATTTTATGTAGTTGTTTCTAAAAAATTGAATTGATATTTTATTATTTGATTTCATTGTATTAAATATAAGCAGTATAAACAATATATAAATTGCAGAAATAATAAATATTCACCCAACTTTTGTGCTAATTATACAAAGAAACATGATAATTTATACTAAGTAGTATAAATTATCATGTGCAATGTTTTTTTTCAAGTTTTAATAATTTTTCCTCATTTTGAAATTATTTTAAGCAGTGATATCAATGTCAATTACAACAGGCAAATGATCTGATGCCTTAGTATTAATTATTTTAGCCTCTTTTAATGTAATATCCTGACTTGCAAAAAAGAGATCAATCTCTTCAGAAGGCAGATCTGCAGGAAAGCTCTTGAGTCCGGAAATCAAAGGTGTTAACCCAAAAGATAGATCTAGTATTTTATTAAAATCACCCATTAATATATAGCTATCTTTTTCCTGAGAGATATAATCCTCAATCTCTTCCATCTGCTGTTTCCTATCCTGCTGCTCAATTGAAAGGTGTGTTACAAATACAGTAATAGATTTATTTGCTGACAGATTAACTTCTGTAGTTAGTAATGCCCTTGCTTCACTATTCTTACTTGTCAATAAGTAATTCTCAGCACTTTCAATAGGGAAACGGCTTAAGATAGCATTACCATAATTCCCACTAATTCCTTTCAAAGTAGGTCCAAAAACATAGTTCATGTCCAGTCTCTCAGCCAGGTATGCTACCTGATCAACAAAATTACTCCTTTTTTGTCGCTGGTCAACCTCATTTAAGCCAACTATATCAGCACCTGAATCCTTAATTACCCCTGCAATCCTGTCTAGAGCCAGCTTGCCATTAATACCACGTCCATGCTGAATATTATAAGTCATAATCTTAATTGAAGAGGTGCTTTCCCGGGTAGTTATATTACTGGATACAAGTACTGCTGATTTATTAGATATATTGAGCATATAAACAGTAACAATTACTATAATAACTACTATAATTAGAACTGCTGAATACTTCTTCATAAAGGGGCACCTCCTCTGTGCCTTATTATAACATATGTAATTTATTAATTCTATATGTTTGTACTGGTAAATAATGTTATCAATTAACGAAAATAAATATCGTTGAATATAATATTTCATGTAGAACAAAATGGCTACGCCACCCAGACTTAATCAAATACATCAGCTTTCTTAAGTCAACTATTTATTACACATAGTTAATCAATAAACTATTAGCCAGATAAATATATTTGTTGTACGACTCTAGAAATTGGCTGGAGGTAGGGAACTTGGCCTCGATGGCCTGATGCTGACTCAACTATGCGTAATAAAAAGAAGAGTCAGTGAACCGGAAGACAATTTCTCGATAGTAAGCGTAAGCAGGACGCTGTAGCGCAACCTCAATTTTCTTGTATGCTCTGCTTAGATGCGGAGTGCCTGCGGTACACGACAAGGGAAACAAATATATCTGTCGACCTTCAAAGTTATCCACAATTTGAAAATTGGATAATTCCCTGAACAAAGGAGGTTACTTATGTCTTATAAAATTTATTTAGAGTTAAATACTAGACGCTTATATTTAAAAGAAAATGGTATAACTGTTAATACATACCCAATAGCTGTCGGCAAGCCCTCAACACCTACGCCAACAGGTGATTATAAGATCTTGAGCAAAATAATGAATCCCGGTGGTGTATTAGGTAGTAGGTGGATGCAGTTCACCTGGAGTGAACATGGTATACATGGGACAAATCAACCCTGGCTAATAGGTCAGGCTGTTTCTAATGGCTGTGTCAGAATGTATAATAATGATGTAGAACAAGTATATAGCAGGGTTTCTGTGGGAACAGCAGTTATTATCAGAAACTCCTTTAGCAATCCTGGTCAACCACTTAACCCTAAAGACCCTATTAATAAAAACAAATCAACATTTATTTATACTGTAAGAAAAGGGGATTCACTCTGGAAGATTAGCCGACGCTACAATGTAAGTATCCAGGAGATAAAAACTCTAAACAAACTGGATAGTAATACTATTTACCCTGGACAAAAACTCCTGATACCCACCAGGAACTAATCTAAAAAATTTTAAGCAAAATAAAAAGCAATAGCAATAATTAAATAGGCAGCTATTAACTGCAGGCCTTCAAACCAGTTTGATTTTCCCTGTAGATAAACAACATTGATTGCCAGGACTGATAAACCTATAGAACTAATCTCCAGCAGATTAAATAAAACATTCATCGGCCGGCCAATCAAATGACTGAAAAAAATTAATAAAGGAACAATAAAAAGGGAAACCTGGATACTGGAACCTATAGCTATAGTAATACTAAGGTCTATTTTATCTGCCCTCGCCATATTAATAGCAGTCATGTTTTCCGCTACATTTGATATAATTGGTAAAATAATAACACCTATAAATACTGGAGAAATATTAAAACCCTCTTGAATTATTTCTATAGAACCCACTAAAATACTGGCTTCAACAGCAATAAAAATAGTAGTTAGAAACAGATAAATAACATTATACCATAACTTCCCTTTCTCCCCTTTTTTTCTTACACTATCTCCTGCAGAGCCTTTACTGAAATGAAAGGTTTTTTTTTCTTTTTCATGGAAGATTAGTGTAAAATAGAGGCTTGCCAGATACGTAACAAACAGGACAAAACCAACCCCCATACTCAATTTTCCTAAAACAAGTGTCTTAATATTTGAAGAACCGAAATAAAAAATAGCTGGTATTAGCATACCAATTACTGCCAGCATTAACATAGCACTATTAGTAATGGCTAATAATTTATCAAATTTTTGACGCTGATATCTTAATCCCCCCAAGAAAAAAGACATACCCAATACTAATAATAAATTCATAATTATTGACCCTGTTATATTGGCTTTTACAACATTTAATAAGCCATCATAAATAGCAAAGATAGAAATAATCAATTCTGTAGCATTACCAAAGGTAACATTTATAATTCCGCCCCAGCTGCTACCGAGAATATTCCTTAATCGATCAGTAATACTTGACATCAAGGCAGCCAGTGGTATAATAGCCAGGGCAGAAGTAATAAAACTCCAGATAGAACCATCCCGAAAGTAAGAAAATCCAAGACTAATGGGCACAAATATCAAAAGGTAGCGCATCTTCTTTACCATCCATTAATCCTCCTTAAGTATTATTATGCCCTACTAGAAAAGGATTACTACAATTATTTTACTACTACAAACCCCTCCGCCTCTTTGAGCTGGGCTGATGACGGCTCTATCACCAGAAAATCTACTATACTGGAAATTCTCTCTCTTTTATTTTCTAATACATCATTATAATATAAATCTATTTTAGGTAAACCTTTATTTCTTGTAAAAAAATCAGCCAGTCTGCCATCATATTCTCGCTTGAGATTAATCCCCACTTCAAGGGGTATTCCACTCCTTTTTTGTAGGGAATTTGCTACCTGTATAGCAGCACGGTGGCAGACAATAAATTTTGGGGCTGTTAGATAAGGATAAAATAATTCTATTGTTAGTGAAGTCCTGGGGTCTTTCCACCCACAGTATTTACTGGAATCATTTATTTTTTGAACAAGTGAAATAATATCATCTTTAAAAGTATTTTGCTTTTCCAATAAGGCCTCCCTGCCAGGGGGATTATACCAGAACCCCCCGGCAGCATGTAATATCCTATCATTTAATTCTACAAACTCTTTATCCTCATAGTGCCCATACGGGTTTGAAGGCATTGCCCCTATTAAATTATCCCCCATATTTATTCCTAATCTATCTAATATTCCGGCAATCATTGATGTCCCACTCCTATGCATACCTAAGACTATCACACAATCACCCATTTAGTTCCCCCCATTCTCTTTTAAATCAAATGATATAATTATTCAACATAAAACCCTATATACTATAAATATGTTTAAGGGCTATCATAAGTTAATAGTAACAGCAGCATGTGCCGGGAATAATATGTATTATATATGATATTTAATTATTTAACATGAAAGGGGTTAGTATCAGATGTATTCGACTGGAACACTACTTAAAACAGATAATCCAGCTATATATATTGTTGATAATAATGAGATTAGACATATAACAAATCTGGCCAGCTATATTTCCTTCGGGTTTCAAGAAAAAGATTATAGAAAGATATCTGATCAAGAACTTTCCCGCTTAAATCCGGGTAAACCCATCGGAGATTGGAGGGATCTCAGTCCAGACCTCAAACTATATATTAAAGAACACCTGTGGAGGGAAAAACTTGCTGTTGATATAATTATTGTTAATTATAATTCCTTACCACATCTTAAGAAATGCCTGCAGAGTATTTACACAAATACAGATTATCCCTATAATATCATCATTATTGATAACAACAGTACTGATAAGAGTAGGGAGTTTCTTGCTAGATTAAATAATATAACAGTCGTCTATAATCAAAAAAACAGGGGCTGCGCAGCTGCCTGGAATCAGGGCATAAAAAAAGGGAGTAATAATTTTATTGTTCTCTTAAACCCAGATACCGAGGTTACATTAGACTGGCTCTATCCACTTGTAAAAACAGCAGCTGCTAACCAGGATATAGCTTTAATTGGAACCAAACATGTTAACGAAAATGAAGCAGTAATCCATGCAGGTGTTATTAAAAAAAACAATAAATTTATTATACGTAAACATCCCCGGGATAACCCTGATGTTTATAATGAACCAGGGGATGTGGCCAGGATACACGGGGCCTGTTTTATGATTAAGCGGGAACTAATTCCAAAACTTGGTTATTTTGATGAACGATATTTTTTATACTCTGAAGAGACAGACTACTGCCTTAATGCTCAAAATAAGGGTTATAGAATCTACTACTATCCAGTTAAAATCTACCACTATGAAAAAGGCGCCTCTATCGACCAGCGGAAGCGCCAAAAAATTAGGCTTGAAAGTATAGATAAATTCAAGAAAAAATGGGGTACTAAATAAGAGCACTTATAAAAAGTGCTCTTATTTAGCTCAATCCAGAGAAACCAGCCTATAACCCGATTTTTCTTTCTCATCTAAAATCAAACCATATCCAAACCTCTTTATCCGTTTTCTAAGCTTTTCTAACCCACCAGGCTTTGCTTTATAATCCCTGACATAATAAGCCAGGTTATTCTTAATCTCATCTATAAGGTGGCCGTAATTAGTCACCAGGTACTCATCATTCCAGGCAACAATATAACCAGCTTTCATCACTTCCTGAGAAAAACTATAATCATCAGGAAACCTGACTCCATTATTACCAATGTTCTTCCACCTGATTCCCTGCTGCCAGACCTCTCGCCTGAACACAGAACTGGAATGGACATTTATTCTGGTCTGAAAAATAGTTAAACCCTGACGGCTTATTCGTTCAGATGGTCTTTCCCCATCAATGTCACCCTCATTCCTGGCCGGGGAATGTGCATATAATGATAACTGTCCTAATTCAGGGAAAACCCTAAATATCCTTATAACCCGTTCAACCCATCCTGGCTTATACTGTAGGTCATTTTCAGAGACATGTAATATATCTGACCTTGCTCTTGTCAAAGCAAGATTTAGAGCAATTCCACCCATGTTTTTGTTTAATAGGATATTAGTACACAACTCATTACAGCTGCAAACATTTTTTATATACTCCTGTGAACCATCTCTTGAACCATTATCAACAATAATTAATTCATATGGTACATTTACTGTTGACAGATATGAATTAACCGTCTGCTCTAATAAGTAACGTCGATTCCAGTTTAACAATACAGTTGATATCAGTGGTTTTTTTCTTGCCATAAAAACCCCCCTCAATAATCTTTAAGCTGGCTTTTTATTTTATTACAGGCATATGAATATAGTTTCATATCCAAACTATTTTTTTCCTTTATTAATTCGATCAGGCCTGTTGATAACTCTTCTTTTCCGGGCCTTCCCAGATTAACATTCTTCTGCCGATAGTCAAGTTTATTCCATCCTAACTCCCTGCCCATTAATAATATTGATACATTAAAGTAATCAGTCACCCCGACTGTAAAATACCTTTCAAGGTTGTCAATAGCCTTTTCAAGATCTGGTTTTACTTCATTCTTGTATTTAATAAAATTTTCTAAACTCACCATATCTGCTAGATCAGCATCCCTGGATAGAAATTTAGTCTGTAGATTACAAGCCTGTGTATAATAATTATTTAAAAATTTTTCTAAACCAATATCCTCAACCGGCAGGTATTTCTTGTTATATAAACGATAATAGTATAAGGAAATAACCCTATCTACCGGCTCTCTTATAAAAGTAATATAATGGAAAGGCCTGTTATAATATGAATGAATTCCAAATGGTATATGGCCAATAATACATTGTAATCCTGAAGCCCTATTACCCATATATCTACTCAAATTATTATATTCTTCTTTAAAACCACCATATCCATAAGCTATTTCTGAATATTCTTGTTCAATAATTCCCCTTAAAGTAGTCCCAGCCGTTTTAGGGATATGCATAAATATAATTACTTTACTAGTAGCCATATTACATTACACCCCTGATTTATTCTATGATTAAACAATCATTAAAGTGATAATTATAGTATGTCCTATCTAAAGCAATAGGAAAGGAAATACTCCCTTCCTATTGCTAATCAGCCTCTTGGTATTAATAATCTCTGCCCAATTTGAAGCTCTCCAGGGTCAGTGATATTATTAATTGAAGTAATCCTGTTAACTGTTACTCCAAATCGCTGGGCTATTAAATAAAGAGTGTCTCCAGATTTAACAGTATAAGTAATATACTGTGACGGTGCGGTTGGTTCCTGAATAGGCTGTTCAGATATACCAGTAATAATCGGTACCCTAACCCTCTCTGTAACTACCAGATTCACATTAAGAACTGCTATAACAGTTATCTGTCTCTCTGAAGCCCGATTGGCAGTTATTCTATTAATACTGATATCGGCATATGCCTCCATATTAGAGGTAACCTGAGGTATATTTATAAAGCTGCTAAAAGTAATAATAGCAGGTGCAAAATATACAGGCTGATCAGGTAGATCAGCAACATAGATAATATTAGCATCAACTACACCACTTATTAAAACACCACCATTTTGAGCTTCAACCTCAAGACTAGCACCCCTTATATTTCCACTTGCACTGATTACACGACCAACATCAGGATTCCCTGCTGCTACTGTCACCTGATCCCTTGCCTGTATTCTGGTTCTTTCTTCAGCAACAATCCTCTCAACTATAACTGTCCTCCTTACCGGAAACATCCCATCAACCGGACTGATAATATCTGTAGGTAATTCTACTGTTTCCTCCAACACAACAAGGATTTGAAATCTGAGCTCTGTATTTATCCTCACCCTACGATTATCTACTTTTTGGGCACTTTCAGAAATAACCGAAGTATCGACAAAGGCATTCATTTCTGGAGTAACACCGCTAAAAGGGAAGGTTTCATTGAAACCATAGCTAAGACTACTGTATTCTACATCTTCCCCAGCAGCTACATATAAAAGATTACTTCTAATAGTTCCTCTGACTGTAACACGGTCATACCCTGTACTTACATCTATAATTTGAACTGTACTATCAACATCAATAATCCTATCTATATCTGAGGCCCCTGACGGTAACCTTTCAACTGATTCCAGTTCCCTGGTAAAATTCCGTTCACGCAGACGGCGTTGAATGGTATACCTTCTCCTTCTAAAATCAAAGTCTGGAGTTTCACCTATTGGGGTTACCACATCTGCTGTGGTTACTTCTATATCACTAACGACAGTAAACTCTAATTCAATAAGCCTGTCATTTAATAATTCAAAATCTATATCTGAGATAAGTGATTCAACATCCACCTGATAACCTGGCCTGACACCACTAATAACTTCCCTATCAGTAAAGGTAAAACTCCTCCTGACACTAACAACGTTTGATGGGTCATCAAGGGAAGCATAGTAAACCGTAACACGAATGATTCCACTTATTACAACAACCCCTCTTTCTGCTCTTGTGTCAGTAATCTCCACCCTGGCATTAGCACTAACAATCCTTGCTGCAGCCGGTAAAGTAGAAGGAATGTTGAGATTTCTACTTACCCTTGTTTGTGAAGTTCTTGTTGCAATAGATTCATTTACCTGTAATTGTTCAGGCATCTTTTATTCCTCCTTTCATCCCTTCCTGATCTTAATAATCTTTTTAATCTTTTGTGGAGTAATATTTATTCTGCTTTTTTTTATCCGCTTTTTCTCTTCTTTTTTTTCAGCCATAACACCACCCCCTATTTAATATTCTTATAATAATATATGCAGTAGACTGTATTATGGTAAAAAAAGAACTGTAGGCTATAACCCCACAGTTCCTTAATTTCTACCCCTTTGGTTCAATTATACCGCGGGGAACACATATCTTTTGTCCTATCTGTAAATTATTTGGGTCTATATTTGGGTTGGCCTCTATTAAGGCATCTACTGTAGTACGATATCTCCTGGCAATTTTCCAGAGTGTATCTCCTGCCTGCACCACATAAACTACATAAGATGGTGGACATTCATCATCAGCAGCTGGAGAAATAACCACCAGGTCTGTAACTATCTCCATCTGTCTAAACTCTGTTACCTTAGCAAACTTCCTGATAACTATGTCAAACTCTATTGCACTACATACCTGTGTACCATTGACTTCTTCACAGTCTGTCAATGATGCATTAACTTTAGTAACTTCAACCTCTGTGTGTGTATTCATGCCTGGTTCAGTACCTGGTATATCAATAAAATTATCAAAATTGAAGTAGTTTCCCTCTGGAGTTTCAACAAAGTGTACTGGTTGTAAGAATTCTCCCTCTTCAGCAACACCAACATAAACAGCTGCTGCCTCTATATCCCCTTCAAGATAAACCCCATCCTCATCAGTTGTAGCTTCATATTCAATAATTCTGGCAGAGGGCTCAATAATCCTCTGGGCAAGTGGTTTTTCCGGTGGAATATTTAGAATACTGCTAATGGTTTCATGAACAACATCCTCACCTACTACATCCTCTACTCTCAAAAGTTCCCTTTCAATCTCAACTAAATCACTTATTATATCTGTAATAACATTAACCTGTTTAGGTTCAGTAACCTTTACAAAGAATTGAACTACAACATCAATTTCAACAGTATCTTCATCAATATAATCGAAAGAAAGACGTTTGATTGTTAAATTGGTATGAGCTGTCATGCCCTCTTCAGCCCCTACAACATCAACTGTTTCAGTGAAATGGATAGTATCTTCCAGAAAATGTACTGGTTGATCACCCTCTTCTACATCAGCTACATACATTGCACCACCAAAAATATCCCCTTCGACAATAACACCTTCATCAGTAATCTCTGTTGTCTCATCCTGTATCTCTGCTAAAACCTTTAGTATCCTTTCAATAGGCGGTTTACCTGGTGGCAGTTCAAGTCTACCAGTAATAACACTTGTAACCGTATTTTCACCTATAACATCTTCAATCCTTAATAACTCTTCAACTATATTCTCTTGTGGAATACCAGTTACATCTGTCACCACTGTTATCTGCTGATACTCGGTCAGCTTAACAAACTTGGTTAGTACTACATCAACTTCTACAGTACGGGGGTCATTTTCATTAAAATCCCAGGAAACACGTCTTATATTAATATCTACAAAAACATTCATTCCCGGCTCTGCTTCAGGAAAATCAAAGAAATTGGTAAAAGTAAGCTGCCCTTCGAAGAAGTGAACCGGCTGTTGTGGTTCATCTTCAGGAACTATTCCAACATATACTACACCAGCCTCTATCGTACCTGTTACTTCAACACCACCATCCTCAATATTGCTCTCTACATCAAGGAGATCAGCTTTTACATCAATAACCCTCTCAATATCTGGTTTCCCATTGGGAACGGTAATGTTTTGACTGACAGTTTCACTGGCTACATCCTCACCTATTACGAATTCCACTCTTATTAATTCTTCATCAAAATTAATTGCCAATCTTATTCCTCCTTTCTATTTTTTATTAAACTTATCACTTATAATATATGCGTAGATATTTAAAGTGTGAATGATATAAAGCCCTTATTTAATATATATATTCTTTCTTCAATGAATATGACAAAATATTATATGCACAACAGTTATCTAAGGTTCATAAAATAATGCAGGAGGTGGTAATATGCCTTTTGGTTATTCAAAGAAAATATTTAAATATCCCCCTGTTCAATACATACCACTGGATCAGTATCATAAGATCACAGGGGAAACCCCTAATCCCCACAGCAGAACAAAATTATATGTTTTTAATCAATTTGAAAAAAAAGACCTGGAAAGAAAAATAGCTTATCTAAGACTGGAAAAAAACTATACTGTCAAAGAAGGGCAATTAGTAGTACTAATTATTAATGGCAAAGCTGATCTGCTCCAATATAGGGGACATGAAATAAGCATTGTTGGTCAACGGGCAACAGGGCATTATCAACTGTTTACCATTACTACACAATATTTTTATAAGGATAGATTAATATTTATATTCTATGATGGGGAGGATAGTGAAAAAATAGATTGGTTTAATTATAATAGATTATAATTTTTAAAAAAAAGAGCCTGAATTAAACTCAGGCTCTTTTTTTACTCTTACTAAACTCCATACGGTCCTACTTCACTTACATTAAATTGTATATTCTCTGTCACTTTCACAAAAATATCTCCAATAACCTTCTGGGTCAACAACTCACCTTCTGGGTCAAGTTCTGGCTTTATAAAAGCAATTGTTGGTATAATATCTACGTCCATATCTGGTCTGGCTCCAATTACATCAACAAAGGTACTAAAGGGAACATTTTCTGCCTGATGATATTCTACATTATCTTCACCTACATAGAAAATCTGCTTATGTATTATTCCCTGTATAATGACTTTATCATTAATAACCACAGCATTGACATCCTCAAAACTGGCCTGTATATCCTTAATTTTAATTGCTGTCTGATCCAGTTCAAGTGTAGTCTCAGAAAGAACCTGCTTAGTGTTTTCGCCTACTACTTCTGGAAGCATCACCAGTGAGTCTTCCCCAGTAACAAGATTGATCTGAACAGTTTCTGTAACCTTTACAAAAAGCTCTAATACTATTTCCTGAGTAACTGTGGTTCCATCAACACTTAACTCCTGTTTAATATGTTCAACATTGGGGTGCACCTGTACATTCATACCCGGTTCTGCACCAGGTATATCAACAAATTCACTAAAGGGGATATCCTCTGCTTGGTGGTGTTCTACATCATCTACACCAATATAGAATAATTGTTTATGAACAACCCCCTGTATAATAACCTTATCCTCTATAATCTCTGTTTCAAGGTCAACAACCTCAGCATTAATATCTACAATTTTAATAGCATCAACAGCCAAAGTTACCTCATTCATGACCATAGTTTGAACAGAATTCTCTCCAATAACCCTTTCAACCTTGATTAAGGGCCCTACACCAGTCTCAACTATTAACTGCTGTATAGAAAGCACCTTGACAAAGAACTGTAAAACTACTTTTTGATGGAGAATAGTACCATCCATTATTAATCTTGTTACAATATGCTCTATCGTAGGTTCTACTAAAACATCCATACCTGGTTCTGCACCTGGGACATCAACAAAATAACTAAAATTAATATCTTCTGCTTGATGGTGTATAATGTCATCTGTACCAACAAAAAATATTTGTTTATGTATTGTCCCCTGAATAATTACCTTATTATCAATTACATCAGTATCAAGATTAGTAACTGTTGCATTAATATCCCTGATTTTAATTGCAGAAGTATCAAGCGAAAGATCGGTAACCTCCATTCTCTGAATAACATTTTCCCCAATTACTACCGGGGTTTTGATTAATTCTAACCCTTCTACCTGTTGCAATTCAGGCATTATCATACCTCCTTTTGTATTTTTACTTACCCGTGTCGATTCAAACCTAATTTTACTGGTTTCAGATACTCCTTTAGACGACTCCATTTCATCTTTTATTAGCCGTTCATCATCTATTTGCCGGTCTTCTTTTAGTATTTTTTCTTTATCACTGGTATCTTCTTTAATCCTATTATTTTCTTCAGGATTTCCCCCCTTTCCTGCTGCTAACCCCTCCTTTCCTTCATTATCTTTTTTTTCACTCTTATCTGGGGGTTTAATACTATGAAAAGCAAATACTTCGTGCACTTTTTTATTACTCTGCTCTTTATCCAGACTATCTTTTCCAAAATTAGTATTATTCTGGTAGGCAAATTCATAAGCCGTCTTATTAACCTTAGGTACTACTTCCACTCGTTTAAAAACTCTGTCATCAAAATAATTCTCTATTTCACTCATTGGCTTAGTCCAGTATTGATATAAATAATAAGTACTTATCATAAAACCAGTTATGATACCCATTAAGATTAACCATGAATACAATTAACCACCCCCTTTACCTGCTATATAATATGGTCATCAATAGAAAAATGTGCATAGCTATCTTTTTTAGAAGTCTAAAATTGTTCAGCAAAAACCACTACTTCAACTGGAATCTGGCCTTCCCCGACAACATTTAAAACAATAGTCTCCTTGATAATAGTTTTTAATAAACCCTGTGGATCAAAAACATCAGTCACAACTGGAAAGGTCTCAATCCTAGTATCTATAGAATCATCTACTACCAGCACCTCTTCCCTGACCAGAATGGTCTCAGTAGTAATGCCTGGTCCTGTAATTGAACTTACAACATTGATAAACTCCGGACCTGCTGAACCAACACAGGCCTCCAGAACTATTAATTGAGATAAAAGACCACCACTAGCAAGTTTATAACTTATATTCTCTATCTTTATAACCGGACTAAGTTGTTCAACTGGTATAGGTTCTGGCAACTTAACTTGAACAGTAAAAGGAATTGTTTCCTGCTGATAATATACTATATTATCAGGACAGACATAAGCGATATCCTTAAGAATTTCACCACTTACTGAAACTAAATCATCAGTCAAGCCAGAGACTACAAGATTCTGGGCCTCAGCCTCAATGTTTTTTATCTTAATAGCTGGACACCCTAATTGTAGACTATTCTCTATAATCGCCTGCTGGCAAGCTGATACCTCCTCTTCTCTGACAATTGTTTTATAGATTATCTCTACTTCCTCAGCTGGTGGCTCTTTAACCCCTGAAATAAGTATCTGCCTGGTATTTTCACCAATGACTACCGGAAGAACAGCCTGTAAACCTTGATCATCAACTAATATATTCAACTGGTTTAATTCTTCAAGCTGAACAGATATATCAAGGACTATTTCCTGATATAATAAATTATTGTCTCTCAAATTATAGATAATCTCTTCTATATTAATCAACGGTTTAAGCAGCTGGCCGTTTGAAGCACCGGCTAGATCTAAAAAAGTACTAAAAGCTACATCTTCAACCTGATGATATTCAAGGTCATTAATGCCTATATAATATATCTGTTCATGGACAACTCCTCTTACTATTACTTTATTTTCAAAAATATCATAACGAATATCTCTAATTTCCCTAACTATATTTTTTATTTTTTGAGCAGGTTGTTCCAGTAAAACAAGGTTTTCCTGCAGATACTGCCTGTCAGCCTCACCAATTATGAGGGGTAACTTAACCAGCAAATCATAGCCAGGGGCTATTCTTTCCTGAATAGTTTCACTTACCCGAACATAGAATTCCACTACAAGTTCCTGCTGTAGTGTATTTCCATCTGCTGAAAGTTGATAGCTGATGTGTTCTATAACAGCTTCTACTACTGCCTTCATACCTGGACTTACCCCTGGTAAGTCTATAAAGGTATTAAAAGGAAAGTCTTCAGCCTGATGAAGAGCAGTATTATCTTCACTTATAAAAAATATCTGCTTGTGAATACTACCCTGGATTATTACTTTATCCATAATCAACTCTATTTCCAGGTCCCTGACAGAACCCCTTACTTCATCTATTTTACTGGCCGTTTGATTTAACTGAACCTGATTCTCTCTGATTATTTGTTTTTGACCATCAGCTACCAGGTGGTCAAGTTCAACAAGTCTGCCTGACTGGCTTAGTTCAACACCAATAAGCTCATCATTTTCGACCTTAACAAATATCTCTAAAACAGCCTTTTGATCAATCAGCTCACCTGATGGACCTATATCTACTGACAGTTTCTCTATATTAACAACAATCTCTGCCTTCATACCCGGTTCTGCTCCAGGTATATCCAGAAATGTTGTAAAAGACATATCATCATCTATATGATATATAAGATTATCAACACCCACATAAAATATTTGTTTATGAAGGCAACCCTGAACAAGTACTTTATCAGGAATAATATCATAAGTAAGTTTTACCACTTCAGCAGTAATATTCCTGATTTTTACTGCTGGTACCGGCATCTGTTCTGTTTTAAACATTTCAATACCCCCTTTTTTCTTATTATATGCTATATTTCTATCTAGTGATTATGATATACTTATTTATATGTAAATATATATAAAGAGAGCTATCTAGATAGCTCTCTTTATATTTGCCAGGATATTTATTCTGCCGGGTCTGGACTATCAATAAATAATTGAACAATCATTAAACCGTAGGGGCCGTCTTCAATAATACCAATACCTACTTTATCATACCTTGCTTTAAGGATATTTCCCCTGTGTTCCGGACTGGACATTAAAGAATCAACTGCTTTATTTATGGTAGCTGCCCCTGCCAGGTTCTCACCAGCCAGTGAATAGTTGATTTTTTGACTCTTGATCATCTCAAAAGGTGAACCATAATTAGGAGACTGATGATCAAAATAATTATTATCAACCATGTCCTGAGCCTTCTTACGGGCTACATATACCAGTCTATTATCTACCTCAAGGGGATTAAGACCCTGTTCCTGGCGTATCTCATTTATTATATCTATCATCTCTTTTTCCTTAGTACCTATACTTACTCCTTTATAATTACTTACAGGATTATCTTCAGTTTCTTCACTATCAATTTCAATTGTTTCCCCTTCATCAGCTACAGCATCATCAAGGTCAATATTTAAACCTTTTTTGATTGTGGAAGTAATAATATCATCACTGCCTGAACCTGTAGCATTATCTCTGATTAAATTAAATATCCATAACATTATCAAACCTTTTACTACTGTATAAATACTATCTTTATGTTCATTAAAAAAACCAGCCTCTGCTTTAGGCAGAGATGGAAACCCAAGAAACATAAAATTAACAAGTAAAATAATGATTAAAAACACAGAAAAACACTTAGTTTTCAAGCCCTCACCCCCTAAAGCTTTTTCTTGTATTATAACATAAGTTATTTGTTTATTACTAATGTAATATATGCCATTAAAAAAAGTACCCCTCTCCTTAGAAACGGGTATCACTATATAATTCTAAGTTATTAATAAAAATCCAGTTTAATATCACTGGCCGGAGAAGTTATTTTAATATCAAGCTTATGGACAGTTGTATCATAGTTCTTAGTCAGATAAAAACCAGCCTCTTTTTGCAGGCCTTTTTCGATAAAATTATTATTATTTACAATCCCGGTAGTTTTTATCCTGACACCTATCCCCTCTGGCAGACTAAGATCAACATCGACTGCCCCGGAATTAAGCTCTAAATACCTTGTCTTAGACCCTAACTCTACCTCTAAATCACCTGCCCCAAGATTTAGTACTACTTCCTGGACCATTAAATCAAGTAATCTAAGTTTGAATTCACCTGCCCCTGAATTAATTAATAACTTGATAGGCACATCATCATTAAATAATAAAGACCATTTATTAGCTAACCTGGAGTAATTAAATGGGTTTGATTCGCCTGGCTGACTAATATTTAAACTAGCCTGTTTATTATTATCATTAAGATTATATTTTATAATAGGTTTTCTGGAAAAATACTCAAGCTCAGCAGAAAACAGATCATTTTCACTACCTGAAGATACAGTCAATTCACCTGAGGGAAAATTAAGTTTTATATCAAAGATATCAACAGGTCGATCATAATCTACACTATAATTGTAAACACCACTCCTATCCTTTGGACTATAGAAATCAAACAATCCCCTATTATCCTCATAATAATCTATCTGCCCAATACCAGGTTGAAAAAAGAAAAAGATAAGGATTGTTATGAGCAGCAAAAGCGGTACTAACCACCATAACCATGTCCTACGTAAGATAATATTTAACCCAAGAAAAATAAGTATAAGTGGCCAATATTTTAAAAATATACTCCAGTCTATTACAGGAATTATATTGAAAGTATTTAGAAGAAATAATACTCCAATAGAAATTAATATAATTCCAATAATTATTTGAGAATGATTATCCCTATTCACTTCTCTCTAACCCCCTTTATCAGCAAAACAATACCAGCCGCTATTATAATTACTGGCCAGAACCTTTCCCAGTTTATATATGGCAGCCAGTTATCCAGTAGAAAAAACAGGCCGATTAGCATCAGTAAAATCCCCAGCAAACGCTTATTATTCTCTTTATGTTGGATTCCATCAGTAGAAACATTTACATAATCATCATGATTATCCCCTTCAGCAAAATTCTCTTCATTTTGAGAATTGAATTCTGGTTTTTCTGGTATTATTATCCAGGCCAACAAATAAATCATTACGCCAACTCCCCTTGTAAAGAAAAGAACCAGGAGGGCCAACCTCACCCATGTTGGATCAAGAGCTAAATAATCTGCTATACCTCCACAAACACCCCCTATAATTCTATCTTCTCTAGAACGATATATTTTCTTTGCCACCTTTTCACTCCCTTTCAAATATTATATTATTATATATTTATAGAGTCTGTTCGAAAAGTATCAATATATACCACCTGGGATTATATATCCCTTCACTCAACGGTAGCACCTTAACTTCGTTCAGGGATATATAATCCCCTATTTATATCTTTTCGAACACACACTTATAATATTATTCTTTAGATAATAAAATCCTTTTTTCAGAGTTAATTATTCACAATAACTAAACCCTCAGATTCACTATTCTTAAACCTGAGGGGGAATTTAAAATGTTTTTCATAATAAAACTTTCATTGCATAATTAATTATTAATAATTCTCTCTGACACCACTTACCATATATATTACTCGCTCACAAACATTTGTTGAATGATCACCTATTCTCTCCAGAAAGCGGCTAATGAACATTAAGGAAGTAGCCTGTTTAATAGTTGATGGGTCTTCTAACATAAAAGTAATCAGTTCTCTCATAATTTGTTTATCCAGAACATCAATTTCTTCATCTTCCCGGGCAACCCTTTTAGCTTGTTCAATATCCATGTTTATAAAGGCATCTAGACTCTCACGCAGTCTCCGGGTAACAATCTCAGTCATACGAGGGATATCTATCAATGGCTTCACAAGTGGTTCGTCAGCTATATCCAGTACCTGATTGGCTATATTAGAGGCATAGTCACCAATCCTCTCCAGATCAGTTACCAGTTTAGAGATTACAATAATAACCCTGAGATCACTAGCAACTGGCTGCTGAAGGGCAATTAATTTAGTGCATTTTTCTTCAAGTGCTGTCTCAAAATCATCTATTTTATCATCCTTTTTTATTACATTAGCAGCCATCTCCAGATCTCCCTCTTTCAGGGATTCAATACTTTTATGGATGGCCATTTCCACCATACTTCCCATCTTGAGAAGGTCTTTTTTAATCTCTTTAATTGATTCATGAAAACTCTTTCGCATAACTACCACCCCTTTTTATTTTAACCAAACCTACCGGTTATATAATCTTCTGTCCTCTGATCGGACGGATTCTCAAATATTTTCTCTGTTTTATCATATTCAATTACTTCTCCCATCAAAAAAAACGCAGTATTATCTGACACCCTGGCCGCTTGCTGCATACTATGGGTAACAATCACAATCGTATAATCCCGTTTTAGAATATCAATTAATTCTTCAATTTTAGCTGTTGCCACCGGATCAAGAGCTGAGGCTGGCTCATCCATAAGCAAGACCTCTGGTTTTACTGCCAGGGCCCTGGCAATACATAACCTCTGCTGCTGTCCACCAGAAATACTAAGACCAGACTCATGTAATCTATCTTTAACATCATCCCAGAGAGCAGCCCCCTTAAGGCTCTCCTCTACTAATCTATCCAGTTCACCTTTATTTTTCAGGCCATGAACCCTGGGACCATAGGCCACATTATCATAGATGGTTTTGGGAAAGGGGTTCGGTTGTTGAAAAACCATACCTACCTTTTTTCTTAATTCAACTACATCCGTTTCCTTACTATAAATATCTTTTCCATCCAGAAGTATCTCCCCTTCTACACAACTACCCTCAATTAAGTCATTCATTCGGTTAAGTATCCGTAGAAAAGTAGATTTGCCACACCCGGATGGACCAATCAAAGCAGTAACCTTATTCTCTTTTATAGTTAAGTTAATATCTTTTAGGGCCTGGAAATTTCCATAATAGAAATCAAGGTCTCTAACCCTCATTTTATTCTTAGCCATAAACAATAACCCCTTTCTCCTACAGTATAGTTCTAAGAGCTTTTTAAGTTAGCTTTATATAATATATTGAAATATTACTATAACCGTCTTAAGTATAACAATACTTTATTAATTCTATGTTAAATTTATGTTACAGGAATGTTAAAATAACTAAAATAGATTAAATACCCTTTTACATATTTTTTCCGCTGGTCTAGCAATATAATAACCCTGAACATAATCTACTCCCAGTTTATTTAAGGCATCTAATTCTTCCTTTCTTTCAACACCTTCAGCAATTAGACTTGAGCTTATTTTATGGCCAAATTGGACAAGCGACTCTAAAAGGGCCTGTTTAACCTTATCTCTATCAATATCACTTATTAGAGAACGATCTATTTTGATATAATCAAATGCTATAGAAACCAGTGACTGCAACCCTGAGTAACCTGCTCCTGTATCATCCAGAGCAATACGATACCCCTGCCGTCGATAATGTTTAAGTGCTTTTTTAAAGGTGTTAAAATCATTAATAGATGTCCTTTCTGTTATCTCTATTACAATATTTTGTTGAGAAAGTGATAAATGTTTTAAAAGCTGCCTGGTAGTTCCCCTCTGAAAATTAGTATCATAGATAACATGGGGATCTATATTTATAAATAGTTTATATTCTCCAGCAAAAATATGGGCCCTTTTCAATGCCTTTTCACGACAGATACTTTCCAGCAAAAATAATTTACCATGTTTTTTTGCAGAATCAAAAAGCCGGATAGGGTTTTCCAAATTAGTACCTGCCGGACCACGACTTAAAGCTTCATAACCCAGTATCCTACCGTTTTTTATATTGACAATAGGCTGAAAAAGGGTTCTAATTTTTTTGTTTTCAATAATATTATTTAGTTCCTGCAAATTAAAATCAAACATTACTGAATTAATTATAATCACCTTCTAGATAGTACTTGATTCTTACTTAACTTTATAATTTTTACTAAAATCACTAATCATCTTTTTCACTTTTATATCTCTTAATTCAACAGTATAAATCCAGCCTGCTACAATAGCAGTTATCGGTGCAACAAGCACTAAACCTATACTACCAGTTACAATTCTTAGCAATTCTGCTGCAACTACTTTATAATTTAACATTCTAGTATAACTGGTATTTTGGGATAGAAAAAGCATCATTAAAGTTAGATAACCACCTGAATATGCTAATAATAATGTTGTTGTCATTGTACCTATAACTGCCCTTCCTACATTAAATCCAGAACGAATTAATTCCCATATTTCAATATCAGGTTTTTTAATTTTAATTTCTTCCATAGATGCTGAAATATCCATGGCAATATCCATGGCCGCACCTGAGGCACCAATAACAATAGCTGCATAAAAAATATGTTTCATATCTAAACCAATATTGCCACTAAATAATAGTGTCTCAGCATAAGGAACAGTCATTCCCTGTAGGCTCATTTTATTACCAAAGATAACAGCAATACCACTTGCTGCCATTAGACCAACTACTGTCCCAATAAATGATGCTAGACCTTTTTTAGTAAAACCAGCAATAGAAAACAATATTATAGCAGACAGTATTAACAATATTAGGGTTGAAAACAACAATGGATTATAACCAGCCAGTAAACCCGGAATTAGAAATTTCCAGATTATATAGAGACTAGCTATAAAAGAAAAAATAGCCTTTATACCAATACTTTTAGCATAAATAAGTAGTAATAGAACAAAAAGGGCAAATAAAATAATCTCCCAGTTGTTTCTATACATATCCACAGCATTGGCATTAACTAATTTATTATCTTGTTCCTGTAAAGCAACTAATATTGTATCTCCTACATTATAATAATTATCTAAGGAAGGTTTTCCCTGTAAAGTATTATAAGCTACAACCTGTTCTCCCTGGTGTTTGTCTTCAAGTATTCTGACAGTTAATTCCTGCATTCCAATCCTGGCAATACTGGACTGAATAACATCACTATCATCAGTCCCTATTACTTTTGCCTTAATTAAAGCCTGCCGTTCAATATTATTGTTGTTTATTTCCAAAAAAAACAGGCCTATTACTGTCAAAAATAATAACAAGAATGTAAGTGATAACTTTATATTCCTCATCTAAGCCCCTCCTATTTATAGTAGTCAGCTGTATATTAAGATAGTCAGGGAAAGATTACCTCCCCTGACTATCATCTACTAGTACAAAATATATAAGAATTTTCAACTGCTTAGTTTAAATTAAGACCAACAACATTGGCAATAGCCTTGGCAACTTCTGTATCATCTTTAAACCCACCCAGTTGCTCTGCCTTAACTCCAACAGCCGATAAAGGAACAACTGTACCAGAGTGGGCATATGTTGTCCAGTTCATATTGGCCCTTTCAGATATTATGTGGGTAACCTCAATAGCCACTGGATCATAACCACCATATCGCTTCGCTTTATCTTCTATCCCGGTATCAACTATATCCATAGCCTTTTCAATAGCAGACTTCTCCTCAACAGATAAATTCGCCAGGCCGTAGTTTGCTGCTATAAAATTAAAGAACTGACTCCTGTTCCCATTATATTTACCCTGTAGTATATCTGCAGTACTAGCTTTTACAGCCATTAACGGCTCCATTTTAAGAAAATAATTTGTGCCAAATCCCAGACCAAAACCACCTGTTTCATGGTCAGAAGCCACAATAATCAAAGTATCATCAGGATGGTCCTGATAGAAGTCATAAGCTGTTGCTACTGCTTCATCAAAAGCAAGTGTATCATAAATACTCCCTGCAGGGTCATTGGCATGACAGGCATGGTCAATTCTCCCACCCTCTATCATCATAAAAAAACCATTGGCATACTTTTCAAGTACATCAATACCTCTGGCAGTTAATTCTGCAACACTCGGCACTTCACTCTCGATCCTATCCAATTCATAGGGGAGATGACTATATGTAAAAGCTGCAAAGACCTTTTCCTTACCTACTGGCTTAAAAGACCTGAATTTATCAGTATCATTCTCAGTTAAAAAAATATGGTAACCTGCTTTATAAAACTCCTGAGCAATATTAATATCGTCTTTCCTTTTAGAATTACCCCACTGCCAGTCCTGGGGAACAAAATGACGATACCCACCACCAGCAAAGAAATCAACACCACTATCTAAATAATCATAGGCTATTTCATTTTCTGCATTTCTATTAATATTATGTGCAGCAAATACAGCAGGTGTAGCATGTGTTAATCTGGTAGTAGTAATAATACCTGTAGCCATACCCTTCTCCTCAGCTGCTTCAATCAGGCTTTTTACTGGTGTTCCATCTGGAAGCACAGAAATCATCCCATTATTTGTCTTATAACCGGCAGCCAGAGCTGTCCCGGCAGCTGCTGAATCTGTAATTAATGAATCAGCAGAATGGGTAGTATTGATCCCTGCCACCGGCAATTGATTCATCATTAACCTGGTATTCTCATCCCTTTCTACCGCCTGTAAATAATACTCGGCAGCCTGTCTTTGAGAAGGCCCCATACCATCACCGATAAAATAAAATACATATTTTGGTGATTGAGCACCTACTACATTAGTTACTACTGTTAAACTAATCAATAGAATTAACAAAACAATGCATATTTTTGGTAATTTTTTACTGTACAAAACGATTCCCCCTTACTATTTTATATATCTAATTATAAAGGAGAAATATGTCCAAGATATTTAATTTATGTTAAAATAATGTTAAGTAATTATTAAAAAATGTTAATTTAATCCTGAAAGGAAAAGCTTTTAACCATATTTTCAAGGTCACAGGAAAGGTCAGCAAGCTCATTAGCATAAACACTTATTTCCTGTACATTTGAGGTCTGCTCTTGGCTTGTTACAGTAACTTCATCTGCACTGGCAGAAGTTTCTTCAGCAATAATAGCAATATTCTCTATATTACTTACTATCATATTACTATTTTCTGTGGATTCTGCTACAGCAGCACTTGATATGTAAATACCTTCAGTCAAATCTTTAATAGCCTCTTCAATCCTTTTAAATGATTCAAAAGCCCCTTGTGCGATCTCAGCACCATCACTCACCTCTCTATTTCCCTGAGCCATTTTTTGACTGGCAGTTTTTGTTTCATCTTTTATCTCATCAATTAATCCCTTTATTCGATCAGATGACTTAGATGACTCTTCAGCTAACTGTCGTATTTCATCTGCTACTACACTAAAACCCTTACCTGCTTCTCCGGCACGGGCAGCTTCAATAGCTGCATTTAAAGCCAGTAAATTAGTTTGTTTGGATATACTATTAATTAAAGTAAGGATATCATCAATCTCATCAGAACTCCTTTGAAGGTTTTTTATTCCTTCAGCAACATCAACAATAGCCTTACTAATATTATTCATTTGTTTACTAACCCTTTCAACTTCATTCTGCCCAGTAGCAGCTGCCTGATTCATTTTCTCCGTTAAATTTTCTACTCTTTTATTAGATACTGCTAATTTATTTAAAGAGCCAGCCTGTTTCTTGATTTCATTATTTACATTATCAATATTAGCTGCCTGTTCTTCGGTACCAGCCGACACATTTTCTGTAGAAATACTAATAGCCTCAGAAGCAGTACTTATTTCCTGAAAAATATTCTTCATATTAAGCGATGTAACAGATACCTTTCCAGCAGTATTATGTATACCTGTAATAATACCCTTTAACTGTCTAACCATACGGTTAAAAGTCATTGCAAGTTTACCAATTTCATCCTGTCTTTTGAATTCTATTGACCCACCTAAATTGCCAGTAGCAACCTCCTGCATCCTATCCTTAATTATTAATAAGGGTTTTATAAGTTGATAATCAATAATCATAGTAATCGTTACGGTCATAACTAACAAAACGATTAATGCAAAGATAAAAATTTGCATTCTAACTACTTTTTTTGCTTCATATGCCTCAGCAAGAGGAATCATTGTTATTACAGCTGCATTTATTTTTTTAAAAGGCTGAAATGACATTAAATACTCCTCATTTTTATATTGATAAATACCATGATGGAGTTCATTTTGATATATTTGATTTAAATCTGTATCAAGGGATAAGACTGTCCCAGCTTGTTCCCCTTCCTTCTCTGAAATCGTAATTACTTTACCCTGGCTATCAATTAATGAAACACAACCATTTTTGCCAATACTCCAATTTAAGATACTAGTTAAACTCTCCAGAGATATATCTGCACCTAGTACACCCATAAATTTATCTGTATAATCGTAGACAGGAACGGCCAGGGAGAGGGTATAATTAGCTTCATTTATTTTTTTGCTTGATGTAGTCCAGACTGGTTTATTACTTTCTTTTGCTAACTGAAACCATTTTTCCTCTTGATAATTATAATCAGCTAATTTTCTTTCAGGAATTACTATCTTATCGTCACTAGAAACATAATAAATAGATTGAAAATAATTGTTTTCCTCTAATTCACTACTAAATTTACTTTTGGCAACTATCTTTACCTGATCATTAGAACGGAGTCCATAATCCTTTGAAAGTCTTAATACAGCACCTTCTGCCTCATCTAAAAAAGAAGCTATTTCCTTGTTTAATATCTTGGCAATCTCCATATTGCTCTGCTCTGTTAAATCAGTAAGTTTAACTGATATTGACCTATTAATACTCCATCCTAACAAAAAAAAAGAAATAAGCATTGTTATAGCAACAATAATTATTACTTTGGCAGCAATACTGCTTTTTAAATCAGATATTCTTATTAAGGGATTCTTTTTTCTTATCATTTTATTTTTCCCCCTAAAACTATGTAATTTTGAAATTGCACTAATAAATATATCCATTTTATAAAGATTAAAAAATAATTCCCATATGGGAATTATTTTTTAATCTTATTACCATATCTTATCCGTAGTACAATAGCAATAAGATTGATAAACAATACTAAACCCAATAAAACTACCGCTGTGCCATAGGCCAGGGCTGTCTGTTTATGCGGCATTGTACCAGCAGTAACCAGGGCATATATATGATAGGGTAAAGCCATTACTTCACTAAAGATAGAAGAAGGTAGTTTAATAGAGAAAAAGGTTGCTGCAGTAAAAATAATCGGGGCTGTTTCACCGGCAACGCGACCTACCCCAAGTATAACACCAGTCAAAATTCCTGGCATTGCCGCAGGTAAGGTAACCTTTTTTACTGTCTGCCAAGGGGTAGCTCCCATAGCAAGTGAAGCATGTCTATATTCATCCGGCACAGCCAGTAATGCCTCTTCAGAGGCTCTGATTATTGTCGGCAAAATTACAATAGCCAGTGTAGCAGAACCAGACAAAATAGATACCCCAAAACCAAAATACTTAACAAAAATAGCTAAACCAAACAACCCAAAGACAACTGATGGTACACCTGCCAGGTTATTAATCCCTATCCGTATAAAACGTAGTAATTTCCCCTGATGGGCATATTCTGTCAGATAAATCGCTGCAAAAACACCCAGAGGAGAAGCTATCAAAATCGAGCCAGTTACCAGATAAAATGAACCCAGTAGAGCTGGTAATATGCCTCCCTCACTCATCCCCATACGGGGCATAGTGGAAATAAAACTCCAGTTAACTACACTCATTCCTCTACTAAAAATAAAGTAAATTATTGAAAATAAGGCTGCTATTGTAAAAAGTAAAGTTACAGCAAAAACACTGAAGACTAATTGCTGTATTAAATGCCTTTTTCTTAATTGTCCTTTTGTCATTTTCCACTCACCCTCTTTTTAAATCTACTTGATATAAAATCAGCCGTAATATTAAAAGCCAGGGTAATTATAAAAAGCACAATAGCTATTCCAAATAGTGCATGGTAATGTTCACTGCCAACAGGTGCTTCACCCATTTCCGCAGCAATAGAAGCAGTCATCGGTCTAACCGGTTTTAAAATTGTTTTAGGTATAACTGCCGCCCCTCCAGCAACCATTAAAACTGTCATTGTCTCCCCAATAGCCCTTCCTATTCCTAAAATAGTCGCTGTTACAATCCCAGATGACGCTGTGGGCATGATAATTTTACTTATTGTTTCCCATTTAGTCCCCCCAAGAGCCAGTGATGCATCACGAAACTTTTTGGGTACAGAAGTAAGGGCATCTTCTGACAAACTCACAATTGTAGGCATAGCCATAATACCAAGCATTATTGAAGCATTAAGGGCAGTTAATCCTGTAGGGAGATTAAATAATTCCCTGAGGAAAGGGGCTAATATCTTCATCCCAAATAGACCATAAATTACAGAAGGAACCCCTGCTAACATCTCTATCATTGGTTTAACAATATTCTTTAATTTTTTAGGCAAAATATAAGAAATAAATATGGCTGAAGATACACCTATAGGAACTGCTATGATCATTGCCCCTAGGGTAACCAACAATGACCCGGATAATAATGGCAGAATACCAAAGTCTGGAGGTTCATAAGTGGGGTACCAATCCTTACCAAATATAAATTTGAATATACCTACCTGTTCAAATATATAGAAACCTTCCCTGAATAAAACTATAACTATCCCTGTTAGGAATAGAATAGAAGATATAGCAAAAAACAGTAAGGCTATCCTGACTACCTTTTCTTTAGACTTCCAATCAATCATCTACTCACACCCCTTTTAGAATAAGCTAAAACATCTATAAAAATTTTAATAAATAAACCCTGTTTATTTGTTAATTTCATATTTTATCTATATTATTTAAGTAAAGAGGGAATCAAAATCCCCTCTTTACTTTAACAAACATTATTTTATTTTTAATATTATATATCTAAAAGAGTCTAACATACCCCTGTTCCCCCACTATTTCTTGCCCTTCTTCACTTAAAATAAAATTAATAAAGTCAGCTGTTGTCCCTGTAGGCCAGCCATTAGTAAACATAAAGAGGGCACGTGAGATTGCATATGAACCAGATTTTACTGTATCTATAGTACACTCAACACCATTTACACTTACAGCCTGCAGACTTGGACTCAGGTATCCCAGACCTACATAGCCTATAGCATCTTTGTTTTCTGATACTACACCAGCAACAGCACCATTAGAGGCCTGTAATAAAGCATTCGGTGTTACTTTTTCTTCATCAAGGGCTAATTCCCCAAAGGCTGCAAAAGTACCTGAACTGGAGTCACGGGAAATTACAACTATTTCCGCATTATTGCCGCCTACTTCCTGCCAGTTAGTAATCTTACCGGTATAAATCCCTTTAATCTCTTCCAAAGTCAGGTTGTCAACTGGATTGGCAGGATTAACTACTACTGCTATCCCATCAAGGGCAACCCGGTGTGGTACAGGATAAATACCATTGGCAACAGCATTCTTAACCTCTTTATCCTTAATAAACCTTGAGGCATCAGCTATATCACAGGCACCATCAACTAAAGTAGCAATACCTGTCCCAGAACCACCACCCCTTACAGAGATATCAACATCATTATTTCTCTGCATATATACCTCCGCAGCTCTTTGTGCAACAGGTAAAACAGTTGACGAACCAACAATAGTAATAGATCCAGCGAAAGCAAAACCAGAAACAACCATCATAGCAATAAAGGTGAAAACCATTATTTTCCTTAACATAGTGATAAAATTCCCCCTAACAAATTTTTGTTTTTTCTTCATTACACAATAAAGAATAGCATAGCTATGTTACGTAAGAATTAAACTAGTGTTAAGGCCTTGTTAAAATAATGTTAACAGAATGTTAACACATGTCCCTATTCCTGATTTTTCTATCGACTTCTAAGTATCAAGTTTTACCGTTCTATTTTCACTCCATATATGTGCTAATTCACATCGCCTGTTTTGAATAATTTTGGACAACCTTATTTTAAGCTACAGTTAGCATTATCATCCCACTTATATGCCTTTCACCTACAGGCAAACGCCCCTGCTGGGCGTAACAAACAACCTCCATAGTTTAACTATGGAGGTTGTTATGAAGAATTTAATTAATAAGATATATTTATTTATAGAAAACAATTTTTTCTTCTTTAATACTATTTAAAGCTAAGAAAACAGAATTTTTTTTAAATGTATATTCTACTTCCTTTCCATTAACTTCAATTTTATTAATATTTAATGAATTAAATATTAAAGTAGTCTTTTTATAAACTTTTTCGTATTTTTGATATTCAACAACTAAATCCAATTCAAATCTATCTAGATATTCTTTTTGAACAAATTTATATAAATTATACTCTCCATCTTTATAATTAAAAGTCTCGCCATCATCTTGATAATGCATATACTCTCCATTTCCTGGATAAATATCTAGAATTATATTATCAATTTGATTTTCACCAATAAAATTTTGCTTTTTATAATTAGGTATTATACTGCCTTTTTTTATATACATTGGAACAATATCTATAGGAGCATTTTTAATTATAAACTGCTTACTATTATATTCTTCTCCTGTCCAGTAGTCGATCCACTCATCATCTGGAAGATAAACCTTTTTATTTTTTTCACCCTGACTTACCACAGGAGCCATTAAAATATTTTCTCCAACTAAATATTGATCATTTAAATTGTAAGTATTTTGATCATCTTGATACTGCAGAAATAATGGTCGAATAACAGGCAAACCACTATCTTCACTTTCTTTTATTAGATCATAAATATATGGTATTAATTGATATCTTAAATCAATGAACTTTTTTATAATTTTTTCTGTCTTATTATCAAAAGCCCAGGGTTCCTGATCTCTGGTTCCTTGACTAGAATGATTCCTATATAAAGGTGCAAATAAATTGGCTTGATACCAGCGTGTTAAAAGCTCTGGGGTAGTATCAAAACCAAATCCTCCTATATCAGTCCCAGAAAAACTGAAGCCACTTATGCCTAAATTCATCAACATAGGTAAAGACATTCTTAGATGTTCCCACAAACTTTGATTATCACCAGTCCAAACGGTTGAATATTTTTGACTTCCTGCATAACAAGCTCTGGTTATTACAAAAGGCCTTTTCCCTGTTATTGCTTTTAGCCCCTTATAAGTTGACTTAGACATTAAATGACCATAAATATTGTGTGCTTCTTTGTGTAATATAGGCTTTCCGCCATTTTTAAACTTCACATTGTCAGGTAAAGGTCCATTAAAACTGGCTGGTTCATTCATATCATTCCAAATTCCATCAATTCCAAGATTAATTAAATTATTATGATTATTCCCCCACCAGTTTCGACATTCACTGTTAGTAAAATCAGGATATATACATTCCCCTGGCCAAACTTCATTAACATAAGGAATACCATCTTTATCAGTTATATAGTATCCATTTTCTAAACAATCATTAAATATTTTATACCCACTATCTTTTTTTATTCCTGGATCAATTATAGTTACTACTTTAAAACCATCCTCATGCAGTTCATTAACCAATTTTTTTAAATTGGGAAATTTTTTTTTATCCCAGGTGAATATTCTATAACCATCCATATAATCAATGTCTAAATGTATGGCATCACAGGGGATTTCTTTTTCTCTAAATTTCTCAGCAATTTCTCTAACTCTTTTTTCACTATCATAACTAAATCTACTCTGTTGATGTCCCAATGTCCATAATTGTGGCAGTGGGGTTGTTCCAGTCAATTTATTATAATTTTTGATTACATTTTTAACTTCTGGACCATAGATAAAATAATAGTTTATATCTCCCCCTTCTGCTCCATAATAAAAATAATTAGTATTTTCTTTACCCATATCAAAAAACGATCTGTATGTATTATCAAAAAACAGTCCATAAGAAAATTGATCACGAAGAGTTATTAAAAATGGTATTGTTTTATATAAAGTCTCAAAACTTTCAACATGTGGAGTTGGATCATCAGTATTCCACATTTCATATCGATAGTTTTTCTTATTTAAATGCCCAGTTTTATCTCCTAAACCATAAAACTTTTCATCACCAAAATTTTCTTTCATAATTTCTACTGGTTGTTTTTTTATATCTTTTGTTAATTTTTGTCCCTCTTCTTCAACTATAGCATTATCAGTTCTTCTAATAAAAGGTTCTCTTTTCCCTCGATAATCTTTACATATTATTTGATTATTTTTGTTATAAAAATCAATTTTGCAATTATCATATATATGTGCACTTATTTGTTCAGTTTTTACTATTATTTTTTTCTCTTTATTAATTACTTCAAATTTCATCTTATTAACATTATCATTTTCAATAGCGTAAGAATTATAATTAGCATCTTTCATGGGGACAAAAACATTAACTATATAATCATTAATCACAACTATATTAACTTTTTTATTTTCAAATTCAACTTCTACTTTATTTTTTATTTTTTTATAATCTTTAATTTTTCCAAACAAAACAATCACTCCCCAAAATTATCCTTTTAAACCTGTCATAGTAATACCTTTAACAAATGTTCTCTGCATAAATAAGAATACAATGATTATCGGAATAACACTGATTGTAGCACCAGTCATAACTAAGCCCATATCTGTCCAATACTGTCCCTGAAACATACGAAGTCCAAGCGGCAGAGTATATTGTTTTTCAGATGTTAAAACAATTAATGGCCACAAAAAATTATTCCATTGTACCATAAAAGTAAATATTGCCAGGGCTGATAATGTTGCTTTAGCCTGTGGTAAAATAAGTTTGAAAAATATTGTAAATTCTGAAGCTCCATCAATTCTACCAGCTTCTATAAATTCATCAGGAATACTCTGCATTGTTTGTCTCATTAAAAATATTCCAAAAACACTAAATAGCCCAGGAAGAATTATAGCTAAATGAGAATTTACAAGGCCTACTTTACCTAATAATAAATATAACGGTATCATAGTTACAGCAGCAGGTATCATCATTGTAGATAGTAATCCCATAAAGATAATATCTCTACCTCTAAATTTAAATTTAGTAAAAACATAACCCAGAATAGATGATGTAAACAAAACAGCTAATGTAACAGCAGTAGCTATATATATACTGTTAAAGAAAAATCTTGCAAAATTCAACTCTGTTAAAACTCGCCAATAACGTTCGAAAGTTACTTCAGTTGGTATAAAAACAGGTGGAATTTTCATTACCTCACTTTGAATTTTAATACTTGTTATAACCATCCAATAAAATGGAAAGACCATCGTAATACCACCAGCAATTAATATAAGCCATTTTATGATTTTAGATATACTCATTTTTTTTAGCATTTTAACCATCCTTTAATACTAGTCATTTTTCGAAGCAAATTTAAATTGTATTAATGTAAGAGTTACTATGATTGCAAATAAAAGAAAAGCCATCGCAGCAGCTCTACCCATTTGATAATTACTAAATGCTCTTACATATAATAATTCTATAAATCCTCTAGTTGAATTTAAAGGTCCACTCATTACATATAATTGATCGAAGACTTGAAAGCCTGTAATAAAACCGGTAATCAGTAAGTAAATAAATGTTGGTCTTAATAATGGAATAGTAACATACCATATTTTCTGCAGCTTACTTGCTCCATCCACTTCTGCAGCTTCATATAATGATTCAGGAATACCTTTCAGTCCTGCAAGAAAAATCACAATAGTAAAACCCATCCCCTGCCAGATAGAAGCAGCAATTGCAGATGGCAAAGCAGTATCAGGTGAAGATAACCACATTTGACGACCAATACCAAATAAGTTTAAAATAGAATTAAGCAATCCAAATCTAGGTTGATATAACCAGCTCCAAATAATACCCACAGCAACCAGCGAGGTCATTACTGGAAGAAAATAAACAGCCCGGAAAACAGCAGCTCCTTTCTTTACACTATTAATTAGAAGAGCAAATACAAGTGCTAAAAAACCTCCTATAAAAACAGTAGAAACAGCATATTTAGTTGTAACACTTAAAGCATTAAAAAGGTGTTGATCATTCAAAAGTTCTTTATAGTTACTTAGCCCTACAAATACAGGGGAATCAAGGAAATTCATTTCATGAAAGCTAATAAAAAATGCATAAAGAATTGGAAACAGACTAAAAAAAACAAAAAATAATAACGCAGGTACGAGGACTATAAAGATAAATCTTTTTTTGGGATCAATATTTTTAAATTTATTTACTAAATACAATATAAATGACTCCTTTCCAATAAGATATTAATTTAAAGAGGATGAAGATAATCTATCATCCCCTTTAAATTTTAATTGATTAAATATTTATTCTGCAGGCGGAGTATATAACTCTTCTACATACCAATCAACAGGATTTTCCTGTAATACCTGATTAGCTTCTGCTTCAGCAGTTTCTAAAGCTTGATCAGCAGATGAACCAAAAAATAACAGTTCCTCTAACATTCCTAAACCATAATTATTTTCAACACCATGAGGGATTTCACCTGGAATATTTGTATAAGGAACCTGTTCTGCTATAGCAGAAATCAATTTATTTTCTTCAATTCGAAGATCATCTAATAAATTAACATTAGCAGGAGCTGTACCTAAGATTAAGTTAGCTTCTACTAAATAATCAGTATCTTCATATAACCATCTTAAGAATTTAAAAGCTTCATCCTTATTTTCCTGATCAGAAGATTTCATAACAGCCATTCCTGTTTCATGATTATTTCTAGCTACAGGTCCAGGAGCTAATTTACCATCAAAGGTTGGAAGTCTAAACACTCCCCAATTAAGATCAGGATAGTTATTATTTAACTCTCCTCCTAACCAACTCCAGCTATAAGCCATTCCTGCATGACCAGTTCCTAATGCTTTATTAAATGCAAGGAATCCTGGTTCAGTAACTCTATCTTCAAAGACCATTGATTCGATGAATGAAAGTGCTTCTTTACCAGCTTCGTTATTCCAATCTACAGTATTTGCACCTTCACCATACAAATTGCCACCTAATTGATAATGTAAGTCCAACCAATATACACCTAAAATACCATTAGGAGCAAAACCTGCTATCTGAACATCCCCGTTATCATCATATTCAGTAAGATTTTTTGCTATTTCAGCAAATTTATCCCAGGTTTTAGGTATATCTTCTTCTGTATAACCCGCTTCTGCCCAGATATCTTTATTATAAAAAATTAATCCAGACATAATACCTACAGGGTAGAAATAAAATTTGCCATTAAAAAGATAGGCTGCTTCGAAGTTTATAATATCTTTTTTATATTGATCATAGTCAAATACATCAGCTGGATAGGCTTCTAAATGGTTTAAAAAAACACCTGTTTGTGAATTGTGAAACTGAGCTATATCAGGAACATCTCCTCCTGCAATACCAGACATCAATTTTGTCCAATAATCATCCCAGCCAATTACCTGAGTATCAATTGTCACTTCAGGATTCATTTCCTCATATTCTTCTATATACTCTAATTTTAAATTCATACGCGGCTGATGCCAATCCCAGTGTCTCAAAGTAACTTGAGCAGAAACCATAGCAGTTGCGCCAATTAATAATACTAAAACTAATATGAATGTGATAAACTTTTTCATTAAAACCCTCCTTTTAAAATTGCCGCTACGTCAAATCTAAGCCAGCTATAATAACACAACTCTAAGTTAACCACCTCCTTTTCTACGTTAATCATTAAATATTTCTTGTACTATTTCTAATCTTTAACTCGACAGGCAATGTAACCTTTTTATTAGATGACTTATTATTAATCTGGTCAAACAACATATGAACAGCTGTTTTCCCTTTTAGATAAATATTTTGATTTACGGTAGTTAATGAGGGAATTAAATAATCAGAATAATACAAATCATCATATCCTACTACTGACAAATCATCAGGAATTTTTATTCCTAATTCATTACAACCTTTAATTAATCCCATTGCCCCAATATCAGATAAAATGAATACAGCCGTTATTTCATTCATTTTAGCAAATAATTTTTGTGAAGCTTTATATCCTTCAGCTAGACTGACACCAATTTCATAAACATACTCTTTATTAAAGTCGATATTGGATTCTTTTAAAGCTTTTTTATATCCGTATAATCTTTTTTTATCAACACCATTTTGATCTAAAGGTCCTGTTACAATAGCAATATTTTTATGTCCTAAATTAGTTAAATATCGTGTTGCAATGTAACCACCTTTTTCATCTTCATTATTTAATTGATAAACATCTTCATCTTCAATAAAACTATCCATCAAAACAATCGGTACATTTAAATTTTTTAATTGTTCATATAAGCCATTTTTTTGGTTTAAACCAATAACAATTAAACCATCCAAATATTGCTTGTTAAAAACTTCAAAACCTTGTTCTGAATCCATTCCAGTTAATATAACATCTAAATTTTTATCTTTAGCTCCATTTTCAACTCCATTAAATAACTCCCAAAAAAATGGGTTATCTTCTAATTCTCCTTTTTGTAAATATGGTACAACTAAACCAATTAAATTAGAGTTCTTGTTTTTTAAATTTCTAGCAGACACATTTGGGGAATAATCATGCTTTTTTATGATACTTTTTATCTTTTGGGCTGTATCAGACGATACACGACCCGTATTATTTATAACATTTGATACTGTTGCCGTTGAAACATTAGCTTCGTTAGCAATATCTTTTATTGTAATTCCCATTTTATACCCCCCTTGATTAATCGTTTAATCATAATTTAAAAAAATATTATATGCTTTGTCCACAAAGGTCATCTCTCGCAGCAAGACAAATTTTTGAGTAATCTAAGTCCCGTATCCATTCAAAATAAAGCTTTCTAATCCATGGGGCGTCCTGACCCAGGATTAGTTCACCACATCCTGTGGTTCGGCCTTATTTTGAATTCCTAAGTGCCAAGATTCCTTACAAAAAATTTGCTATTTGCTCCATATAACCTTTTTGTGTTTGAATCATTATATTTTTACTATCAATCTCCTTAATTACAATTTCTAATAACTTTTACTATAGATTAATCGTTTAACCACTTGAATATAGTTTACTGTATATCAGAAGTCTTGTCAAGTCTTTTATCCAAAATTTCGAGGCTCAACCCCTTCAACTAAATGCTTACTGCCTATTATTTAACTGTTTACGCTTATCATTTATGGTTACCTAATAAATATTCAAAACTTGCTATGAGCTGAGCACATTTAAAAAAAAGCAGCTATAAAAATTCTATAGCTACTTAACAATATCAAGATAAAACCTGAATAACGACCCTTGACCAGGCTGACTTTCTACTTCTATCTCACTATTATGATTATAAATAATGTGTTTGACAATTGAAAGACCAATACCTGTCCCACCCATTGACCTCGACCTGGCCTTATCTACTCTGTAAAATCGTTCAAAAATCCTTTCCTGCTCTTTTTCTGGAATCCCAAAGCCATTATCTTCGATCTCAACAATCACCTTTCCATCCCCTTCATAGGCTCGTACTATCACTTTTCCCTGATCAGGGGTATATTTTATACTATTATCTATTAAATTAATAAAAACCTGCTCAATCTGTTCTGGTATCATATAGACTAATGGTAATAGCTTAGGGACATCTTTAATCAGTTCTATTTCCTTATCTTCAGCCTTTTCACTTAAAACAAGAACCGTTTTATCAATAATTTTATTTAAAATAGCAGCCCGCAGAATATAGCTCTTTTTGGCTTCTAATTTAGAAAGATCCAGTAAATCTTTAATTAACAAAAATAACCTATCTGTTTCTGCTTTAATAATTTTCAAGAATTTATTGATAATAATATGGTCTTTAATATCATTATCGAGTATTGTATCCACATATCCGATTATTGATGTTAGTGGGGTTTTTAATTCATGTGATACGTTACCTACAAATTCCTTTCTGTGCTGCTCTAATTTTCTTAATTCTGTTATATCACTAAAGACAATAATTCCCCCAATCACAAATCCCTCTTCATTACTTATCGGTACAAAATTACAGTCATAAATCTTTTTCTCATCTTTCTGTATTACAATCTCCTGGCTGATTATCTCGTTACTATTAAGGGATTTTTCCAGGGTCTGATCAATTTCATGGTGTCTAAAAATCTCAATAATATTCTTGCCTCTAACATCACCCTCAATAGAAAACATAATCCGGGCTGCCGGATTAATAATTGTTAGTTTCATATTACTATCTACAGCTATTAAACCATCTACCATATTTGTTAAAATAGCTTCAGCCCTGTTCTTCTCTCTTGATATTTGATTTATTTTGTTATCTAACTGGGCTGCCATATTATTAAATACCCGGGCCAGGATTCCAATCTCATTCTGGTAATTCTTTAATCTTATTCTCTCCCTAAAATTACCATCAGCCAATTTACTTGCTAACTCTGTTATCTGTCCTAAAGGATTAACTATATCCCTGGTAAACTTCCAGATTAATATTAAAGTCAAAAATAACATCAAAATAAAAAAGATCAGATTGTTTATTATATTAGTATAAATTATAGCATTAATAGTCTGTAGTGACTTGCTGATACGAATAAAGCCAATTATATCATCTTCATGATAGATGGGTACTGCTGTATAAAGCATATCTATATTTAAAGTATCACTTTTGCGTATGGCCGATCCAGTACCTTCTCCATTAATAATCTCTTGAATCTCTGGACGGTTAAGATGGTTATCCATCTCTCCAGGATCATAATTAGAATCTCCAATAACCCTACCCCTCAAATCAATAATTGTTATCCTCTTATCTATCCTGGAACCAATCTCTTTTACCCAGGCATCTATCTCCACTGCCTTTTGTGCCATAATATTGGCCTTTTGATTATTAATAATTAAAACTGCTTCACTTTCAAGGTTTTCCTTTAGTTGTGAGAGATAAAAATTTCGTTCGGAATAATTGAAATAAAGCATTACAATCAACAATAATACCACCTGAATAGCAAGAAAGAGGAGTATAAATTGTTTTCTGAGACTTAAATTATTAAACTTTAACAAATTTATAGCCCACTCCCCTCACTGTTTTTATACTATCTTCACCAATCTTTTTTCTTAATCGCCTGATATGAACATCAACAGTGCGGGTATCACCAGCATACTCATATCCCCAAATTTTTTGCAATAACAGATCCCTGGTCATAACCTTACCCTCATTGATCAATAATAATCTTAGGAGACTAAATTCTTTAGGGGTTAATTCTAATAATTTACCTGATTTTTTGGCCTCATGGCTCTGTATATCAATCTCCAGTTCACCCTTTTTAATAAGCTGTTTTTTATCCTCAGTATTCCCTTCAACTATTAAAGCTGTCCTCCTTAAAACCGCTTTTATTCTGGCTATCAGTTCACGGGGACTAAATGGTTTAGTTAGATAATCATCTGCCCCCATTTCCAGTCCCAGTATTCTATCTACTTCCTCTCCTTTAGCTGTTAACATGATAATCGGCAGCTTACTATATTTATCATCTGCCCTGATCTTTCGACACACTGATAAACCATCAATAGCTGGTAACATCAAATCCAGAACAATAAGATCAACCCCCTCATCAAGCTTATCCAATCCCTGCTGTCCATCAGCCGCCAGAACAGTTTCATATCCAGCAGCTTCCAGGTTAAATTTAATTAACTCCCTGATATTCTTCTCATCATCTATAACCAGTACCTTCTTCAATGATAAACCCACCTCCAATCACAGTATAACAAAAAAAAGCCCCTTAGAAAAGGAGCCAGCAAAGACATTTTGCTTTAAAGTATTTTATTTGTTCGGGCCTCAGTAATACTATGAGAAATATCAGCCAACTGGTCACTAATATGTTCCAGTTCATCAAGGACTTCCAGATAAACTATTCCTGCATTAGGGTCACAAATACCATAGCCCAGTCTTTTCATATGTCCACTACGATGTTCAAGCAGAAGCCTGTCCATCTTTTCTTCACCTTTTATTATCTTATCAATCAAGGAAAGGTCTTTTTTATCAATGAGTTGGTGTCCATCTTCCATTAAATTATTAATAAAAGCAAAATTATCATTAAGGGTCTCCCAGGCCTCATTAGAAAAACTAATTTTATTGTCCTTTTTAAATACAGCCAGCTCTACAACATCAAAGGCGTCATCAGCTATACTCTCTATATCATCAATCATAGCATAATACATATCAACTGTTTTAACATCAGCTTCTGCCATTGTATTTCGGGGAAACCGGGTGAGAAAAGTAACCAGGTCTTCTTCCAGTTCATTAATTATTTCTTCCTTATTTCTAACTGCCTTAACAAGGTCATCATTGGTATCTTTAAAGGCCATAATTGCTTCATCAACCATATCATTAGTGATCTTATACATTCTCAATACCTCTGATTTTAACTGGTCGATAGCAAATGATGGAGTCTCCAGCATTCTCTCATCAAGGAAGGTTAAACCCCGTTTAATAGATGTTTCTTCACCAGGTATAATACGTTTAACCAGATTAACCATAAAGCCTACAAAAGGTATCCAGACTAAAGTGTTAATAACATTAAAAAAAGTATGTGTATTTGCCAGTAGCCTTTCAGCTGTAACATCTACAATAAACATACTTGATATACTGTGCACTATATTATGTATTACGTTAGCAAAATTAGGTATTAAATAAAATAATAAGATAATTACAGAAGCCCCCAGGAAGTTAAAAACAAAATGAGCTGCAGCAGCCCTTTTAGCAGTAAGGTTAGCCCCCACACTTGATAAAATAGCTGTTATAGTTGTACCAATATTCTCCCCTAACAAAATCGGTACAGCTGACCAGTAATCAATTATTCCTACTGATAAAAGACTCATCAGGATACCCATACTGGCACTACTACTCTGTAGGACTATCGTTACACCTGTACCAAGTAATAACCCCAGTAATGGTGATTTGCCGAAATTGCCCATCATATGTACAAATACCTCTGAATCCTTCAATGGCTCCATGGTATCCTTCATAATAGATAAACCCAGAAATATTACCCCAAACCCAAGAATAATCTGACCAAACTGTTTACTTCTATCTTTTTTACTGAATAGGTATAATCCTGTCCCAATAGCAATGGCATGTAAAGAATAATGACTTAATTTAAAGGCAATTAACTGTGCTGTAATAGTTGTCCCAATATTCGCCCCCATAATGACGCCAATTGATTGAGCCAGTGTCATTAAGCCGGCATTAACAAAACCAACTACCATAACAGTTGTTGCACTACTACTCTGAACAACAGCTGTAACCAGTGTCCCTACAGCAAGTCCCGCAAAACGGTTATTAGTTAGCAATCCAAGAAGATGTTTTAATTTCCTTCCGGCGGCCTTTTGTAAACCCTCGCTCATCTGTTTCATCCCATAAATAAATAAACCAAGACCACCAAATAGCCCAAAAAGCATTGACAATGACAAAAATTATCTCTCCCTCCATAAACTAGCCTAATGATTATCTGAATTAACCTGGTTTTCACTACATCCTATGTTTCTATTTTGTTAATAAATTGTTGCACCTTAGTTACATTTCGACAAAGAGGGTTAAAATCCTTCAATGACTTATCAATTTTTATTTACTATTAACTGGTAATTACCCATCTTTTTTAATATTTGAAGACATTTTTTTTCTTCACATGAACGGTCAAGCTGTCTGCAGCTCTCAATAAAGCAACTTAGCTCTGGCAAGGCAAAACCATTTGATAAGTCTTTTTTGAGATAATAATAGGCCTTATCCCACTTAGCATATCTAAAAAATAACTTGCCGATATACCTATCAGATTCCCGTATTTTTAGTTTTTTAATGATATCAAGCATTATCTCTACTGCCCTATCATCACAATACTCAATTAATAGACTTAGATAAGCAACTGCTTTCTCATAAAACTTATATTTCGATAATATATTGTTAAAATGAAAAGAAAAATCTTTCCCTTTAAAATAAATAGTATTATATAATTTTAATAACTCCCAGTCACTATCTCCCAACAACTTAATCTGGTTAACAATACTTTTAAATTCTTTATCAACAGGCAGTAAAATATTTAATATCCAGCAGTGTTTCAGGGTATCCTTAAAATGATTAAAGGCTGGCGAGATACTTCTAAGTAATTTTAAGGCCAGTCTATAATCTTTCGTCTTTAATAGAATCCTAGCCTTCCAGTAATAATAACTATCTTTTATTTCTTTAAACTCCAGTGCTTCCTTTAAGATATCAAGGGCGGTATAATAATCACCACAATGGTAATAAATATCTGCCAGCAAGAGTTTTCCCTGAGGAGATACCAGCCTTTCCCTAAGATAACTATACCCCTCCAATTTATTAATACCTTTTTTTTCTAAATCTATTAGATTGGAAATTACTGCTTTATTACATCTATCAAGCCTATGGGCCCTTCCAAAAAAGTAATTAGCCTTTTTAAAATGTCTTATCCCTTTATAAGCTAAACCCAATAAAAAATATAACTTGAAATTAATATTTTTATCTTTTTCTTTATTTAATAATTTTTGCAGACAGGTAATTGCCTGTTGATAATCCTTTAGAACAAACCTTAAATAACCTTCCCAGAGAGCAAATGTAAATTCCCCAGGAAAAAATTCCTCAGCCTGCTTAATCACTCTTTCAGCCCTCAAGAATTTTCCTTGATTTAATAAAATATAGATAGCTTTATCCAGAAGATGACAGTTGTTTTCTTCTGCAGCCTCTTTATAAGCCTCCTGTATGATACCTCCTACTATATCTTCTCTATTTTCCACCTTTTTTAAGAAATTTTCCCCACTTATCTCCCGGGAGTATGGGAAAACTGCTGTTAGGCCCTGACTCGTATAAAATTTTGGGTATTGATAACAATTTGTTATTATAGGAAGCTGTAAGGTCTTAATACTCATCTTTTTAGTATTCCTGCAAATAGATTTTATAATACTACCATAATCCTCACCTTTAAAACACATACCCTGTTTATTGCGCAAAAGACGAAATACTAAACAAGGCATTTCTAAATCTAAATTTTCAGGGCTTCTACCCGGCAGAGACAGGCTAATTATCGGGAGATAAAACCCAAAATTATCTGACTGTTTGAGTAATAACCTCAGCTGATTATAGTCTCTGGCAAGCTCTTCCCCACCATGCAAAAAAAGTACCCAGTCACCCTCTGCTCTTTTCAATATATAATTCCTTGTCTCTGCAAAACTACTATCATTACAGGAATACACCCTGACCCCACAATCGGCTGCCACTGCAGCAGACCTATCATATGAATCTATATCAAGTACCAGTATTTCATCTGCCAGTCCTTTGACACTGTTTATAGTACGGGCTATATAGTCTACCCTATCCTGAACAATAACACAAGCCGTCAACAACATATAAATCCCCCAGTCTCAAATAAAAATAAGAACAATCTTTATCATTATATGAGACCATTAAGTAATTCGTTATATATTTTTTTGGTTTTTTCAGCTATTACCCCCCAGCTAAATCTCTTAAGAATAATCTCAGGCAGTCCCTCTTTTAAAGGGGTATAATAGGCCTGAATGGTTTTTTCTCTAATTTCCTTACAGTCATCAGGACTACAATAATAAGCATAGTCAGCAAAATACTCCTGTGCTGTACCCCTGTTAGTGGTAACTAAATTACAACCAGCCAGACCTGCCTCTAAATTAACCAGGCCAGGAGTATCATACCAGCTTGCTAATAAATGCACTCTAGCTTCCCCATAGTAAGCAAGTAATTCACTTTGTTTCAAACCAGTAATTATCTTAATCTGCCTTTTTTTTTCTGACATACATTGTTGATAATAGGCCCGATCATTTACATCACCAATAATAGTAACAGATATATTTAAATCGTTCAAGGCTCTGATTAAAGTCAACTGATTTTTCCGTCGGTGAATCCTACCTACTGAAATGATACCACCCCTCTCTTTACAGGAACTATTATAAAAAAGGGGATTAACCCCATTATAGATAACCCTATGGGGTAATCCTGTGGCAAAATCCTTTTCTATCTCTAGCCATTCTCTTTCAGCATTTGGGGCAATCAAATCTGCCATAGAAAGGATTTGCCCCCTTTTCTGCTGATCATTATTCCAGTTTGCTAATTTAGAGGGAGCAGCCCACTCTAAATATTCCCTCATATTCCAATATATTGGTGTTATGATTAATGGTTTTCTAAATGACTTTACTGTCAGACACTGTTCAAAGGATGAATCACACCTTAAAACATTAAAAAGATGTACCAGGTCATAATCTCCCATCATATCATTATCTAATTCAGTCCTCAAATCTATGTTCAACCCCACTTTCTCCAGGGCAGTAGTTAATTGTACAAGCTGAACAGTGTCACCTGCCCTGATACGAAAGAGGTCAGGTCTAGCCAGAAAAAGAATTTTCATCACCCTGTCTCTCCCCCCAGATACTTTCTAATCACCGCTGGATGTCTACCCTTAAATTCCCCTACTGAGATCTCAGGATAATCATCTTGTCTATTGTCATTTGTTTTGAAGCCTTTTCCTAGTGCATAATGATAATGAAAGATTGTTATATCCTCAACTACCTTTGCTGTTTCACACAGGAAAGGATATTTACCATAAAATAATAACTGACTATGATTTCCTTTATTCTCATAGCCAGCACCCTTTTTCTTTATCAGTCTGTAAACGGGTCCCTCCCAACAGGGATCTCCTACTACATTTTTTCTAACACAGGACATCCCTCCCCAGAAAGACAGAAAAGAAAACCCGTATACCTGGGTTTTCTGATTAGAAAGCAGCATCTTATTAAAAAAATTGAGGAACTTATCTGAGATAAACTCATCTATATCAAGTATCAGTATCCACTCCCCCTTAGCCTTATTAAGTAAAAAGTTTCTCCTCTTACCTTCAGCCCATTCATATGGTTTCCCCTCCTGTGGAATCTGCCAGAAACGTAATCCCTGATAACTTTTTTGATAATTGCGTACTATTTTAATAGTATTATCCTGACTACCACCATCCAGTAACAATATTTCATCAGCAAATTGGGAAACAGCATCCAAATATAGGGGAAGAAAAAATTCCTCGTTCAGTATTGGTGCTATGACTGACAGCGATATTTTTTTATTCACTGCTTTCACCAGTTAACCACTCCTTTAACATACTCAGCCAATTTTTACTATTCTTCTTAATAACCGGCTCTTCTATTTTAACCAGATTATCTGATAACAGCTCATCTTCAGGCAGCTCAACTGATAGACTACCTTTATCTCCTTCAATTATATCCTCCAGTTCCTCTTCCTGCGGGTATAAGTCATAATAGGCAAAATATATTAGACTATTTATTTTTTCTGCCCTCCTCAGCCATGTTTTATTTTTAATAAGCTTATGTCTATCCTCTCTGTTGTCCTCACTAACATCATTATTTATCAAATCTGCCGCCTGACTAATAAAGTCCGTTTTATCTTTAGCTATAGTAATCAGCTTTTCAAACTTCTTTACCTCTGGTAATTCGGTAGTCAGTACAGGCTTACCAGCAGCAAGATATTCATACAGTTTTACAGGATCACTCATAAGAGTTAAATTGTTTTTAATAAAGGGTATGATCGCTAAATCAAAATAATATAGGTAATCTGCCAGAAGATGGTAGGGTTTTTCGCCCAGCAAACTTACATTTGAAAGATTGCTTAAATGACTAATATCTGTACTTACCTCCCCAATCAAAACTACAGCTACTTCTGGCAGAGAAGCAGCAAGACTTTTAACAAGCTCCACATCAAACCATGACGATATTGCACCATAATAACCTATAATTTTCCTACTATCTGGTATATCATCAGGTTTAATAGCTGGTTTATAATTATAGTTAAAATATCTGGTATCTACACCATTAGGGACCAAATAAGTATTATCATTAACTGCTTTTTTTTCTTCATATAGACCTGTAGATGACGTTAAAACCAAGTCAGCTAGATTTAAGAGTTTCTGCTCAGCTTTTTTTATTATAGCCTCATGATGAACCAGGTCTTCAAACTCCGTATAGTTATCTATACAATCATAGATTAATAAACTATATTCCCAGAACTGTAATAAAGGGGTCCAGTAAGGGGCATTAAGTAAAACAATACAGTTTTCAAAATTCAATTCCCTTAACAGAGAATTAATTTCCTGTCCTAACCTATCCCTTTTATTATGTTCGAGATTATAGAGTACTGTTCCATAACCATGTGGAGAATAAATATGTATATTCTCTTCCACCTCAATAGTTTCTCCACTCCCACATACTGGATTAAGATAGAGTATTTCGTAACCAAGCTGTGTCAGGTTTCTCATCAAATGCTGAGGACGCTGCTGCCTAAAATCCCACGGTATTAGACCGGCGACCATAATTTTTCGTTTCTGATGACGCTTTTCACTGCCAGCTATAACTTCTCCCCATTTACTCTTAAATCTCTTTCTACCTACACTAAAATATCTATCCCTTTTTAATTTGTTATTTTTATTGCCGGACTTTAAACTGCCTTCATGGTGATGAATAACCCTTGCCTGAGGACAGTAAACCACCCGGTAGCCTTTTTCCCTAGCCCGTAATGAATAGTCCAATTCCTCAAAATAAAAGAAATAACCCTCATCAAAAAGCCCCAGAACTGGCAAAAGATCCCTTTTAATAAGATAGCAGGCACCTCCTACACTTAATAAATCTTCCTGCTGGTCATATACACCTGGTCTATCCAGCTCCTTCCAACCCCTTGGTTTAAAATCATCCCTTAAACTATCAACACCAGCACCTACAATTAGCCCTTCTTGATTAATCAACTTCGGACCTACTACAGCAACATCATCCCCGGCGGCTACCTTAATCATCTTTCCCAACCAACATGTTGTTACCTCAATATCACTATTTAATAAAACTATATATTCAGCACTTCCGGCAATAATACCTTGATTACAAGCCCGGGCATAACCTAAATTTTCTTTATTCTCTATTAATAAAATATCTTCCTGTTTTTTAAGATACTCTATGCTGCCGTCACTACTACCATTATCAACTACAATAATATTATAATCTTCTCTGGTCTTACTCTTAATACTTACCAGACACTTCTTGAGGTAATCTAAAGTATTATAATTGACTATGATCAAATCAACTGGATTCTTAGTCAATCTTTTTGAATAATTCATCTGAGATTTATATTTCTGTTGCTTATCTACTTCTTTGGAGTCAGCGGCAGGGTTTACTCCCTGTAAGACATCTTCAAAATACCCTGCCCAATCCTCTCCAACCTTATTTAACTTATACTCTTTAACCAATCTCTCAGCTTCTACTAAGAGACTATTTCTCCACTGACCCATCTTATATGACCTAATAATAATTAAGGCCAGTTCAAGAGGGGTATATTTACTTAATTCAAGGGGATAACCCCATTCCCTTTCAGACAAATTAATGCTGATTGTCAGTACACCTGCTGCCATTGACCAGAGGGGAAGGAGTGGAAATTCATTCCTTCCAAGATATATTAAATAAAATCCCCTGCTGAGTAAGCCTATAATCGGTTTATGATCAATATCTTCATAATAATAATTTATTTCTGTATCAAAAAAATACTTTTCTGGTGAATTAAGGATTACAACCCCATCATGAGTGATTGAAGAAGCTGCAATCTCAAGGGCAGAAATTATTTTTGATAAACCTTTTTTATCTAAACTATCACCAGCCACTACTATTTTATCCCTTTTTTTATCTTCTTGAAGATAAAGTCTATCAGGTATCCCCGGTTTTAAACTATTAAAACCAATCACCCTGATACCAGCAGAAATTTCCTGCTTTTTCCCGGTATTATTTAAATAAACCAGTTCCCCCCTGGATAATAAACTTAATTGTCTTAATAAATCCAGTTGTGTACTTAAAATAATATCTGCTTCTGGAATCTCACTGGCAGAAAATCTATTAGTTAACCAGTGTATCTCAATACTAGCTTTAGGCAAGATATTATAATTCTTTATTTCAGGAATATACATTAAAACCTTGATATCTTTATTTTCCTTTAACCACCTGGCAATTTCAAAGAGCGACTTTATTATCATAATATTATCTTGATCAGAAATTATAAAAATAACTTGCATACTATTCCCCCCACTTAATTCTTCACTACTCATATAATGCTAGCTGACTCTTATCCCCTAACAATAATTCATGAATACCCGGCTTACTTTTTCTATCTTCAATCACTACGTCTCTACCAATCAGACTATTAGCAATCCTTTTCTGGATACCAGAAATACGGGTATTCTCCATTACTATGCTTTTTTCCAGTTCACTGTTTATTATTTGTACCCCGCTACCTAAAGAGGTATATGGCCCAATATATGAGTCTTCAATCAAACAGCTCTCTCCAATAGCTACCGGCCCTGCAATAACTGAATTTTTTATAATACTTTCCTGGCCAAGGGCAATGCGTCCAGACAAATGAGAAGATAAAGCAACTTGACCACAATTAGTAGGGTTAAGGTCTTCCAGTAAAAAGCGGTTTACTTCCAATACATCCTCTTTTTTACCTGTATCTTTCCACCAACCATCTATCAAATAAGGTAAGACCTTTCCACCATGATCAATAAGATATTGAATAGCATCAGTTATCTCCAGCTCTCCCCTCCAGGAAGGTTTAATACTATTAACAGCTCCAAAGATTTTATGATTAAATATATAAATCCCAACCAATGCCTTATTGCTTATAAAATTTACTGGCTTCTCTACCAACCGCTTTACATTATTATCATTATCCAGTACAGCAACTCCAAATTGCTGTGGATTATCTACTTCTGTTAATAAAATATTAATATCTTCCCCATTATTACCATATTCATTAACAAAAGATTTAATTCCTCTTCTAAGTATATTATCTCCCAGATACATCACAAAATTGTCATCACCTATAAATGGTCTGGCAATCTTAACTGCATGGGCCAGTCCACGGGGGGAATCCTGGACTATATATGTTATATTTAAACCCCATTGCTCTCCATCCCCAACTGATTCTTTTATAAGATATCCTGTTTGTTTATCTATGACAATTCCTACCTTTTTAATGCCTGCATCTGCAATATCATCAAGGACATAAAAGAGGATAGGTCTATTAGCAACAGGAATTAATTGTTTAGCATAGCTAAAAGTAATAGGACGTAGTCTGGTACCACTCCCACCACTTAATATTAATGCTTTCATTTACTTCACCTCTGTTATTAGCTGCCAGATACCGGGATCCTCCTGACCAGGACGCCAGAATGCTACCCCGGCAAGTTGATATTCTTGAATTAGTTTTAGTTTTCTTGCAATACTTACCTTGTTTTCAAACCAGACCTCATGGGCTTCATTATTTTCTTTATATAAGAAATAGGGTGAACTTGATTCCTGGTCCCAGTCTATCTGCAGCTTATATTTACTGGCAATATTCATAACCTGTGAATATATCAACCCACTGGCTCTTTTATCAGAATCAATAGTCCAGTCATAGCCATATAAACCCAGGGCTAAAAAAATTTTTTCGATAGGAATCTCTATAATAGCATAATCGATAACATCCTGGATCCAGTTTAATGGTGCTATAGGTCCAGGTGGTCCTCCAGGCCAGTGATAATCGTAGGCCATAATAATTATACTATCAACTATCTCCCCTAATATATGATAATCATATGCACCTGACCAGGTAGAATCCTTATTATTTTCAACCTTAGCAGGAATTGATAAACCGATTTTTATATTGTGTTCATGTAGTTTACTGGTGACCTTTTTAATAAATTCGGTGAATGGCTCCTTGTTACTATATTTCACACCCTCCATATTAATGTTTATCCCCTGGAAACCATATTTATTTAAGAAAGGAATTAAATCAGCCAGCATTTCTCGGGTAGAATTATCATCTTCTATGATAATGTTGCTAACCTTACTGGCTAATTGATAGTTTTGAAGCAGGGGAATAATCTCTTCAACATTGTAATGTCCCGCTATCAATGATAACTCCCCTGTAAAATCCTTAATAAGCAGACTGCCATTTTCCTTTATTTCTAACCAGGTTGGTAGGATTTTATTGAGATAACTACTGTTTTCCATTATTGAACTTAAACCCTTTTTATTATTTAATAAATGATACCCTAATACAATAAACAATTAATTAACCCCCTTAAAACACAATATTCAATTTTTCCATAACATTATCAATCCGGTTACAGACAGTCGCCTGATCAGAACCAGCAAATAATAAACCAACAGCATTGTTATCCATATCAAGAACCAGTGAACCACTATCCCCTGCTTTTGATAAAGGAGTGGTTACTAGCTGATCTTCAAAAATAGCTACCTCTGACTCAGACATATTTACCTTTACTACTGTTCCCATAGCAATAATCTTACCTGTTGTATAACCACTGGTCCTACCACTTTTCTGTATTTTCATATCAAGCTCAGCCTCTTTTGCTCCCTTAACCTCCCCTATGTCAAGGATTTCTGTTTTAAGGTCTTTTACAGAAACAGGTTTAGCCACAGCACAATCAACCAAGTTGTTACCCTCTTCTTTGAAAAATTTCATATTATAACTGGGTCTAAAAAAGTGAATCAATAGATTTGCCAGTCTTTCAACAGCAATAGCTACCCCGCACTGTGGTTCACCATTACCACTCTTAATAGGTACATATCTCTCTAGATAAGCAATAATATCATCTGGTTTACTACCATCATCATAAACACCAGGTTGTAATATTGGATCCCCTTTTTGGGCTCTATTATCATGGCCATTGGTAATATTAGCCAGAACATGATTATTAGACAGGATCAAAGGTTCACCTGTCTTTCTATCCTTTACAACCGCACCAAAGGTCCCAGCTGTGATCTTATAATGTCCTATGCTAACACCAGGTTGAGCCGGACGCATTCTACCAGTTCTGGATTCTAAAAAACGCAGTTCTCCTACTTCAATAACATCTGTTTTAACTTTCTCTACAGACTGTGGGATGAAGTCATTTTTTTTAAGCTTATGTGATGGAAGTTTTTTTTCAACCAGGACCATAATAGCTTCTTCCCCTATTTTTTTACCCCTTTTCTCCTTAATACCATAACCCAGACCAATAACATTTTTTAAACCCATAAAACTCTTTTTATATTTATTAATAATCCTTTTATAATCAGTCATTTTTTTTCCCTCCATAAATTGATATTTCTATAATATTCAGAAGGGATTCAATTAGTGAAGGATGTGAAAATACAAAAACCAGCAAGCTTAATCCAGCTTACTGGTTTTCATATCTTGTATTTCATTTTTGTTTAAACAATACCAATCTTAGTATTTGCATCCTTTAACTTTAATTCTACATTATCTGTTAAAAGGTCGGCATAACTATAAGAAAGACGCCTAATCTGTGCATTATCATCCACCTTTACTACAAACACATTGGGGTGGGTCTTTTCTAAAACACCTTCTTTTTCTAAACTCTTTCTCCTACCGCGATTAGCCTTAATCATAACCTCCTGGCCTACAAAGGAATTAACGTTTTCCCTAATCTCGGTTAATACATTTAGATTTTTTGCCATTCCATTCCACCTTTCTATGGATAACAGCTTTCTAGAATTAGGATGTGCATTACTAATAGTATAACACAAAAAAGAAATAATAGTCAAGTTAAAACGATAGTATATCAAAGTGGGAAAAGCCTGTCAAGAGAAAAATTACAAAATACACTTATTATTATAATTCTTTTGTAAAATTTTACGGATACCGCATCCTCATCTTTCCTCTTGTCTCTATACCGCCTATCCCTCCTTTACCTGATACAGTGTTGCTAATAACGTCTTGAACAGGGATTATCTCCCCGATAGAAGTAGAAACCACCTTTTCTACTACCAGAATCGGATCAAGAAAATGAATTAATTTATTACCTGGTGAACTAGCATAATTTGCACCAATATCTATTAAACGGTCATAGTCTGATTGGCATGCACCAGCAAAAATAACTAAACTATCCAGATCAGAGATTATATCACGGGCATATTTAACAGCTTCAACAAAGAAATCAGATGTGTGGTAAAGCCTATTATTTACTTCTCCATCATGACCTGTAAGAACCAGTATATCTGGTTTTATTTCTTTTACAAGCCCCCCTATTTTCGCTGGTTGTCCCTTTTCAGGAATAAATAATCCCTTGACAGATATATCCAAATTATTATAATTTGCTATTGATAAGTCAAGATACTCTCTATCCCCATCAATATGAAGTACCTTCACAGGGTATTCCTGAAAGGAATCTTTGTTATTTCTCCCCTGTTTGCCATTTAAGACAAGGTATCTCTGCTGGCGTTGAAGGCAATCATAGGATTCAAGCAGCAATTCCTTTTTTAAGGCCCTACTATCTTTCTGGTTCATCTTAAGCAGGTCACTAAGTTCAGCATCAGCCATTAACCTTATACGATAACTCCTTAAAATAGCACGGCTCCCCTCTATCCTTTCTATTCTAAAAACAACATCTGATTTATATGAACGTCTTGTAACAAAATCTCCCACTTTAAACACATTCCCCTGCCCCCTTTATTAGGGAATGATATAATATATGATACAGGGAAATTAAATGTGCCTAAAATTTAACTATTTAGTATATTTATCAGCTACAGTAGAAGCCGCATATGAATCAGGTTTAATCATTGCCTCATAACCACTGCCAACTACCATACCAACTACCTCTTTAATAATTGCATTTGTAGGCCCCTTTTCTCCTACATCAACATGGATCTCAACCTTTAAATTTTCACTGAATTCCTTTTCATCTGCCAGAAATCCAGTAAGTTTACTGGCAACCTCAAGGCTTTTAGAGACTTCATAAAAAATACGCTGTTTCATACTCGTATGTATTTTTTCAGCTTTTTTATGATAAAAAAACCTCCCTCCCCTACCAACACGGTAAATTACAATAGCAGTTACAAACATAATATCCTCTATACCAGCCTGGGAATCTGTACCAACTATCAACCTGTATTGATTTTCCGACTCTTCTTTTATGAATTTAACAATAGTCTGATAAACCTGCTCCAGATGCATTGAACCATCAGTAGGACTAATAAACTCCATTTTTTCACCATCTCTTATTTATTAATTTTCTCCCATAATGAATTACTTAATTTGGCTAAAACTGAAATCGACAATTTTTCTCCACGAATCCGTGGATCTATACCTACTTCTGCCAGACTACTAACAACCTCTTCCCTGGTAAAATTTAATTTAGCGGCTTTACTTAGTCCATTTTTAATATTTTTTCTCCGCTGTTGAAAAATAGCCCTGACAACCTGAAAAAAAAACTGCCGATCTACTACTTCAACCGGTGGTTTTTGATGAGGGTAAAGGGTTATGACAGTAGAATAAACATCTGGCCGTGGAATAAAAACCGAAGGAGAAACCTCATGAACAATCTCAACCCTGGCAAAAAACTGAACAGCTATACTCAACACACCATATTCTTTACCACCTGGTGAAGCTGCCATCCTTTCAGCAACCTCTCTTTGAACCATAAAAATTAACTGTTTAAATAAAACATTAGATTCCAGCAAATTCATGATTATAGGGGTAGTAATATAATAAGGGAGATTTGCCAGAACCTTTACCTCTCCATCTTTTAATTTCTTTTCCCGAAAAAAAGAATGCCATTCAATATCAAGAACATCTTTATTTATTAAATCAAGATTATTGTATCCAGAAAACTGAGCAGTCAGTACTTTTATCAAACGGCTGTCCTTCTCTATAGCCATTAAACTACCTGACGATAATCTTTCTAAGATACCCTGGGTCAATGAACCAATACCCGGCCCTATTTCTATAACAGAATCATTAGCTGTTAGAGTAGCTGTCTCAATAATTATATCTACAATCTTTCTGTCTATTAAGAAATTTTGACCTAAACCCTTTGATAATCTAATCTTATTTTCCTTTAATATCTCACGTGTCTTATCTGGGGATGCTATAATATCAATCACCAATTTTCCCCTTTCATGTCATATTATTTTTTTTAATTGTAACACAAATCCTTCTTATAATCAAAAATCATATCTTGCTAGTAATAGATATATATATTAAAAAAGACCCTGTATTTCAGTTATAAAACAATCATCTTAATGTAACAGTACCAAATCCATTTTTCATTATAGCAGCTCTATCTATTAACAAATAAATTCCCCCTTTCATATATTATCTTAACAAAGACTTTTTTATGAAGGGAGGGCAATTATGATCTTTCCATTTTTTGACAGCCAGGATAGTAACTACAATGCCTATAATCTTTTTCTAATCTTAATTTTACTTATCCTTTCTGAAGATGTATTAACTATGATTAAAAAATTATCAAAAAATGCCGCAGAAAAAGAAACTGCTGGTCAAAAGGAAAAGGGAGAAATAAAAAGAGGGTTTAACATTCTTCCTATCCAGAAAAAAGAAGAAAAAAGCCGGCCTAAGACTGAAGACGGGGACACAGAATAATCAAAGGGGGTAAACAATGATAAGTAACAGACTCCTTAGTATCATAACAAATACAATCCAGAAAAATAGTAATAATTACAGTAGTAATGAATTATTCGGTTTACTAGGCCTAATTCTCTTAATTCAAATAGTAGATATATTTGAGGGACAATCCGGCAGTAGTACTCCTGAGGTAAGCAACAGTACTCCTTCAAATAACATAGGAAACCTTGCTTCACTTGGTAATCTATCTGGTCTACTCGGGCAATTACAGGGAAATGGTGATGGAAAAAATCTACAACAGATGCTGCCCATGTTAATGGGAGCACTCGGCAGTGGGGGGAACAATTCAGGTATAGACATGGGTAATATATCTAAACTCGTCCAGTCTATAAGCAAAAATAATCAACAGGATAATAGCAAAATAAGTGACCATGAAATTGATACTGAACAAATAGAAAGCAATAAAAAAGAAGCTAAAAAAAAAGCTATCCAAAAGTAAAAAACCTCGACTGGAGTAAACTCAAACTATAATAAATATCTTACACTCAACCCTGCCTTTTGAGCAGGGTTTTTTATATTATTTACCGATATCTGTCAGCTATATTTTTATCCCTTTTTACTAATACTTACTAGTGTATTATAAATAAAAGATATTATTATTTCTAAATAAAAGGGGTTATTAAATGGATAAAAAACATAAGATTATGATGCTTGCCTTCAGTGGTGTTCCCTTTATTATGGTACTGGGTAATTCAATGTTGATTCCTGAATTCCCTCAAATAAAAAATGCCCTCAATATCGACCAGTTTCATGTAGGACTACTTATAACTACATTCTCTATTACAGCAGGTATATCTATTCCTTTCCTGGGATATTTATGTGATCAAATTGGACGAATCAAGGTCATTGTGCCAGCTTTACTAATTTATGGATTAGGAGGGGTAGTATCTGGTCTGGCTGCCCTTTTTATGGAAAATCCCTATAATATTATTTTAGTAGGCCGCGTTATCCAGGGACTGGGAGCTGCTGGTACAGCACCAATAGTTATGGCCCTAGTAGGAGATATTTTTCAGTCCAGGCAGAGGAGTGAAGCCCTGGGAATCATTGAGGCCTCTAATGGTATCGGGAAAGTCCTCAGCCCTATACTGGGGTCAGCTATTGGCCTAATAAGCTGGATAGCCCTTTTCTTTTCCTATGCCCTCCTCTCTATTCCTATAGCAGCAGGGGTTTATTTCCTTGGAGAAGAAGGTCAAACCCCACAAAAACAATGTATTAAAGATTATCTGGGAAAAACAAGTGATATCTTTAAAAACAAAGGAGGATCACTCCTGTCAACTATCCTGGCCGGGATGATTGTCCTCTTTATTCTCTTTGGATTATTGTCCTATTTCTCAGATATACTTGAAAGCAAATATAATATTAAAGGTTTTATTAAAGGGCTGATTATTGCCATACCTATTTTATTCATGTCAATTACTTCATACACCAGTGGGCATATCTTAAAAAAAGCAAAAAAGCACTTCAAATTATCGATTATTACTGGACTAATCCTGGTTGGAGGGGCTTTACTCGCCTTGAATTTCCTTGAATCTCTGGTGCCTTACCTTGTATTATTTTCACTACTGGGGATTGGTACAGGCCTCGTTCTTCCTGCTATCAATACAATGGTAACAAGTTCATGTAATAGTAAACAAAGGGGGGTTATTACATCTCTCTATGGGAGTGCACGTTTTATAGGGGTTGCCATCGGACCACCGAGTTTTACAGCACTACTGGAAATAAGCAAACCTGTTATGTATTTAACTAGCAGTGGTATTGTTGCCCTGATAACAATAATATCAGTAATTTTTATCAAAGAAAAAGGAATGACCCCACAAGGAGAAAAAAATTAATAATCGATATCCCTTTTTTTATATCTGGTTTTTTCTTTTTCCTGAAATTTATCTATATATAAGAGATAAGAATTTCTCTCCCTTTCTAAATAAGGGTGGTATGCAACTATAATAAAGATAAATAATAATACAATTACTATTATCAATTTTATTATCCCCCTGTAATAATTTCACATAAGTAAATAATAACAGCTGCTATCCCAGCTGCCATTAATGGACCAACAGGAATACCATCAAAAATTAATATACCTAATAAAGAACCAATAATAATACCCAGAATTAAATGAGGCTTCTCACTCAATAATTGAAGCCCCATACCATTAAACTGTGTGGCCAATAGACCAGCTGCTATACCGATAATTCCCTGCCAGCTCATTAATACCGATTTTATTTCTTTCCAATCCAGTGTTTCCTTTAATAAAGGTGATAAAATAGCCAACAGCAAAAAAATAAGTCCTATTTCAATCCCTTTATTAGCTAAAAAACCAAAAACTCTCTCTAATTCAAGCTCTATCAAGAGTAATAAAGAAAAACCAGTCAAGATAACAACCCTTGACTGAGCAAGAAAACCCAGGATTATTATTATAATCAAAAAATATGTATTATTCACCCCACTACCCCCAACAGCAAATAAACTTCTAAGATAATACTATGCAGTAACCCAATGATATATAATAATAATTCCTGTAATTAAATTGTAAATTTAAGCCCCAACCCTATCCCCCTTAATCCTATTATCTTCGATCCCTTTATCCTTCAAGCTAAATTTAAAGGTATCACCCCTGAGACCACGCCTTAATGTTTCAAGGGCTAAAACTTCATCTACTGCTATATTACCCAGGTTTACATTTGATCCTAATTTACGAATCAAACTAAGCTGTTGTTTTTTAAGTGGTGCTTCCCAGAGTAAAACATCTCTATTAGAACCAACTGTTACAAGTATATCATCCACCATTCCCATATCAATGCTTCCATCCTCATGATAGATTGATACCCCTCTACCAGATTCCCTGCCTTCAATAATAATTCTATATGCACCAGCAGATATATCGTCCTTGATCTGATACTGCATCTCTTCAACAGTAAGTGCATCAGCTTTATCTTTTTTACCAACCTCAGTAAACACCTTAAAACCAAGTGAATTGGCCTTATAGATAGTTTCTCTTCTGAGTTTAGGTGAAATATCTATTGTACCATTAGATATCTCAACAGCTGTAAACCCTAACTGTTTTGCCCGGAAAAGGAAATCATTAATCTTACTTTGATCAAGGGCAACTTCAAACAGCGTACCCCCAGGGTAAACATCAATATTATATTCCAGAGCTATTTTAATTTTATCACACAACACCTTATCCGGATAAAGTAATGATGTCCCAAAAGTAAACTTTAGTATGTCTATATAGTCACCAGCTATCTTAAGAATATCCCTCAATTCTCCAGGACCAACCCCTTTATCAAGAACCATAGTAAGGCCTTTATTTCTGGGCTTATTTACCCTACCTTTAAGAGGGTCACTAATATCAATACCCCAACCATTATAACAGCCTTTCTCCACATCTCCCACTCCTCTTCTTGAGATAATATAGAACAATAATATTTTATGCAGGAGATAAATATATCGTGAAGATCAAAAAAGACTACCCTTTCAAACAGGTAGCCTTTTTAGCATTAACATATTATCTAAATTTAGTTCCTACTCTCCCAATCAGCCAGGAACCTTTCAATACCCTCATCTGTCTTGGGATGCTTAACCATTTTCTTTAGGACATCATATGGTACTGTGGCAATATCAGAACCTGCCTTAGCAGCTGCCAGTACATGTTCAGGATGACGGATACTGGCAGAGATAATTTTAGTTTCAATATTAAAGATTTTAAAGATGTCAGCTATATCTTTTACCAGCTGCATACCATCCATACCAATATCATCAAGTCTACCAACAAAGGGACTAACAAAGGTAGCCCCTGCCCTGGCTGCTAGCAAAGCCTGGTTGGCAGAGAAAACAAGGGTAACATTTGTCTTTATTCCTTCAGCTGACAATGTTTTTACAGCACTTAAACCCTCTGGTGTCATAGGTATCTTAATTACTACATTATCACCTATTTTGGCAAGCTCTCTAGCCTCTTTCACCATACCTTCTGCTTCTAAGCTGATAACCTCAGCACTTATGGGCCCTGGAACCATCTCAGTAATCTGTTTAATAACATCCTCAAATTCAACATCGCCTTCTTTAGCGATTAAACTGGGATTGGTGGTAACTCCAGATAAAATACCCCATTCCTTAATTTCCCTTATTTCGTCTAGATTTGCTGTGTCAATAAAAAACTCCATCTGTTTCCCTCCTAGTATTTTATTTTAAGGAAAGTTTATTACATCTTCCCTTAATTTATAAATTTACCTTTTCAGGTATTTTATAAACATCTACTATATAAATATCTTTAATCCAAAAACACTGAATTTTTGAGTTTGATATGCCATTTTATGGTTCAATTGTCAGTAATAGTACATTGAAACTTACTGCTTTAATTTATTATAATAGTTTATGTAACATATGTTATTTGAATATAATCTAAGAAAGGGAGCTATCTTTATGCATTTTTTCCATAAATATAAAAAACTATTAGCCATTTTACTGATATTCTTTATTTCTCTACCCTTTCCACTCGTTTTATCATCCAATATAGTTTACGCTGATAATGGGGATAGTGGGCACCCCTCATGGCTTAAAGGAATTTTACTTATTCTCATCTCCTTTATTATAAATAATTTTGTAGAAAAAAACAACACTATTGATGAAAATAATGGAGGGATAATTGATGACAAACCATTATTAGATGACCTGGAGGGGGCAGGAAAAAACCTATCACGTGAAGTACTCGGATATTATGTTAACTGGTTAAGCCCTAATGCCAGTTCCTTTGACGCCCTAAAGACAAACCACAACCAACTTGATTATATAGCCCCTTTCTGGTATACAATAAACCCTGATGGAGGAATTGAAGAACGATATGGCGGACATCAGTATGAAGTAGATTCATTTGCCAGGACACAGGGAACAGAAATATTACCACTGATTAATAATAATCAGCAAAATAATATGATCCTTGTAGATCCTGCCACCAGAACCAAAGCTGTTGACAATATTGTAAACCTTGTAGAAAAATATAATTATGACGGAGTAAATATAGACTTTGAATTTATACCCCCGTGGACAAGAAACGGTTATACCAGCTTTATTCAGGAATTATCTAAAAAATTAAGAGAAAGAGATAAAAAAATAACAATAGCTGTGTTCCCTAAAATAGATGTTTCTCTTGAACTACAGGGTGCATATGATTATGCTGCACTTGAACCATATATTGACAGAATGGTTATTATGACATATGACAAACACTGGTCTACTGGTCCAGCAGGTCCTATAGCACCAATAGACTGGGTAGAAGAAAATATAAAATACACCCTGGAATATATCCCTGCAGAAAAACTCCTACTTGGTATAGCCAATTATGGTTATGACTGGAGCTCCAGTCTAGGTAAAGACATAAGTGCTAAAGAGGCTAAGATTATTGCCCGGGAAAATGGGGCTGAGATTAATTGGGATGATAAATCTCAAAGCCCATATTTCTATTACCAGGATAGTAATAATATCAAACATGAAGTTTGGTTTGAATCCAGTGCTGCTACTGCTTTTAAGCTGCAACTCGTAAACAAATATAATCTACAAGGCATTGCTATCTGGCGTCTGGGTAATGGTACTGATGAATTCTGGAATAAAATTCAAAAACATCTAAGATAGACAAACCATACCGCGTTTCAAAGCAACAATTACCGCCTGTGTACGATCATTAACAGACATCTTTTTTAGTATATTACTAACATGATTCTTGACTGTTTTTTCACTAATAAAGAGGTTTGCTGCTATTTCTCGATTACTCATGCCCTGGGCAAGAAGTCCCAGTACTTCCTGCTCACGGGCACTTAATTTCTGAACATCCCTTTTAATAACAACTGTTTCTGCTATCTGTTTCTCCACTGAGATAGGAAATACCTTTTCACCTTTAATTACTTTTACTATAGAATCCTTTAATTCCTCAGGTTTAATATCTTTCTGTATAAATCCCTCTGCCCCAGCCTTAATTACTTCATAGATATACTCTTCTCCATCATGAATTGTTAGAATAAGTATCTTAACCTGGGGACTAATCTCCTTAATCTTTTTTAAGGTTGTGATTCCATTCATTCTCGGCATATTTAAATCTAATAAAACCAGATCAGGCTCCTCTTCCCTTACCTTACGTATTGTCTCCAGACCATCACCAGCCTCTCCAATCACCTGAATATCATCATATAATTCCAATAACCTACAGATACCTTCCCTGACTAAATCATGGTCATCAGCAATAAGAACCTTAATCTTCTCCATCTGATATATCACTCCTTTTTAATAGGTAAATTTATTTTTATAGTTGTTCCCTGATTCTTTTCTGACTCTAAACTTAAACTCCCTCCCAGTAGTTTACACCTCTCTTCCATACTCATTAAGCCATATTTCTCTTCCTCTATTTCGTCAGACTCAAATCCAACTCCATCATCACTTACCAGTAGATTTATCTCATTACTGGCATAATCTAATCTTACCCTACCTGACGAAGCATTAGAATGTTTATGTATATTGTTAAGACCTTCCTGTATCAAACGAAAGATTGTTACTTCATAGGACTTGGGCAGCCTTTTTTCTGTCCCCGAAACATTAAAGTTTATTATTATTCCCGTCTGATCAATATATCTATCAATATACCTGTTTAAGGTTGGTATCAAACCCAGGTCATCAAGGGACATCGGCCTGAGATTATAAATTATCCTTCTTACCTCCTGCATACTCAACCTGATTGATTTTTTTAAATCCTTTAATTCCTTTTTCGCTTTGCTTAAATCCTTATCCATTAGTTTCTGGGTTAATTCCACTCTGAATACTAAATTGGCAATAGACTGGGCAGGACCATCATGTATCTCTCGTGATACCCTACCCCTTTCATCTTCCTGAGCCTGGATAACCTTTATAGCCAGGTTATGTTTTTGTTTAAGTTCATCAAAGTGCTCACTAAGATTAGTAAGCTCCCCTTTTAGGAACTCCCGCACAAGGCTTACTCGTGAAACAAGACTTTCTGCCCTATTAACGGTTTTTTTTAGATTAATCAACCTATTTTCCAGTTCCTGTCTCCTGATTTTTAACTGCTCTTCTTTTTCTTTAAGAACAGCTATCTCCACCGAAGTTTCTTCAGCCTTCTCATAAGCGGCTTTTATATCTCCCTCTGTGTAGTGGTGAAAGTCCCGGCTCACTTCCATTAATTTAAGCCTGGCTTTTCTATTAATTCTCTCTAGTCTATCTACCTTATCAATAACCTCTTTAAGATCTCCTTTTATTATTAATAAATCATTTTCTATATTTTCATATTCCTTCCTTGATGATTCGGCTATCTCAAATATATCCTTTTTACTCTCATCTAAAACATTTACTGTTTTATCGAGGACAGCTTCCAAAGTCATCTCCATTTTATACACCTCAAATAATTTATTCTAACTGAATAAATATAAAAACAATCTATTAAAATACTATTAGCTTATATTCTACAAAAAAATAATAAAACCTGCCTCAACTGACAGGTTTTATTACGAATAAGTCTATTATCCTATCTTCCAAATTTAATATTTTCATCACTTTTTCTATAACAACAGGCCTGAATAAACCCATCAAACAAGACAGCTGCCGCCTTGCTCTGCTGCCAGATCGCCTCAGGATGCCATTGTACACCTAAAATAAAACCATCCCCTTTAGTCTCAATAGCCTCAACAACTCCATCCTCAGCCCTGGCAGCTATGACAAAATTATCAGCAATATCCTTGACAGCCTGATGGTGAAGGCTATTAACAGTAATCTCATCCAGGGAAATCAATTGATAAAGCGCTGTCTCCTTATTAATTTTTATCCTGTGGGTAGGATACCAACGCGGTGCTGACTGCTCATGTTTGATAACCCTATCTCTTTGAGTTATTAAATCCTGGTAAAGAGTACCCCCAAAAGCTACATTTATCAACTGGCAGCCTTTACAGATCCCCAAAATTGGAAGCCTGTTTTTATAAGCCTTACGACAAAGTTGCAGTTCAAAATTATCCCTTTCAGGGTCGTTTCTTCTTAAAGCAGGAACAGGGGATTCACCATATAATAAGGGGTCAAGGTCTAATCCCCCTGTTAATAAAAGCCCATCAATCCTGTTAATATATTTTTTTATAAGACTATCACTATTTTCAATCCCCAAAATTACCGGCAAACCACCAGCAGCAACAACAGCAGCCAGGTAGTCTTTATTAAGTCTATATTCTTGAAAATTATTCTGCCTGGAAGGTATTATACCTATCAAAGGACTACTCATGATTAACCCTTCTTTACTTCTATAAAAGCAATTATATTCGACTATTTCCGGGGAAATATCATTTAATTTTATCCATTACCTCAACAGGTAATAAATCATTTTGCCAGAAATCCTGCCAGGCAGGTAGAATAACCCCTCTCCAGTATTCCCTATCCTCTGGACTAATCTCTAATAATTTGACATATTCTCTTTTTTCAGCACTATCTCTCTGATAGGCGGCCTTCAGAGGGAGTATTTCTGTAATCATCTCTGTCCCACTTGTAACCATATGCAAGGCTGTCAACATTACTGCTTTACTATGATCATGTCCCTGGTAGTCTTTCTGCCTCAGAATGGTTAAGGAATATTCCTTTATTAAGTTATCTAACATTACTCTATGACCATTAGTATTTTCAGACAAAAAACAAGCGAGATATGGATTAACAGGCCCTATAAGAACAGGTTTTTTACTAAAGAAATTCTTTAGAAAATCATCATCGATATTTTTGCTTGAAGAAACAAAAACCCCCTTCTCCCTCATGGAATGCATTATTTCATATACCTCTTTAAGGGTTTTATATGTATCCTCATCCACATCCCCACCTTCTAAAGATATCTCCTTTAAGCCTTTTAATGTCAATAGTTGGCGTAACAGCGTTTCATCAGCAGTATTTAAAGCAAGTCTTGCCGTATCTAGAGCACTAATTGATTTTATAAACCCACTACTAGCTTGAAAAACATTATCGTCCTCATTTATCACCCAATACTGTTCCTGAATAAGAAATGGTAAAGCCCAGAGGTGATTATCCCTGTTAATTTCTTCCCAGTTTACTGTAAAAAAACCTTCCTGCTGCTCAGTAATATAGGGGTCAACAGGTAACTGTAGCTCTTGGTCTAACAGGCTATCCCCACTTATATTCCAATAGATATCAGGAGGCTCTCCTTTTTTTATGGACTCAAGTAGTTCCTGATGGCCATCTAAAAAATTCAGTTCCCTAATCTTTAGCTGAATATTAGGATACTTCTCCTGAATTCCCCTGGCTATCTCCTGAAAATATGACTTTTCTCCTTGCGCCATCTTAGTGGTACGATAAATAGGATAATACCAGATTCGTACAGTATACTTTTTTTCTGGATCAATTTCTACTCTGGGGTTAACAGCAAATTCACGTTTAAAAAGAAGATCATAAATATACCCTACTGTATAAAATTTATTTAGAATATTCAAACCCAGGCCAGCTAATAAAAAAATCAAGATTATTATTAGTAAACCATATTTATTTCGCATAGTTAATCACTCCCTGGCAGGCAAATCAAGAATATACAAAACGTTCCAGTCTGCTATTCCATCCCTTTTTAGCTCAAATTGTGCCTCTAATTCCAGAACAGCCTCCTTTGTAGTAGCTCCATAACGTGCATCCCTGTAACCAGAATTAAAACCTCGTTCATTTAAATTATCCTGCAACTGCATAACAGATAAACCTGTTTGACCAGGCCTTAACACTCTGTTTACTGTTACAGGAAGTCTTTCACCTATAATTTCAACCCTTGTTTTAACCGGCACCAGTTCATAAAGTTCTTCAACATGATAATTATACATCCTGATACAACCGTGACTGGCAGCTCTGCCAATAGACCCTGGCTTATTAGTTCCATGTATCCCATATATACCCCATGGTACATTTAGACCTAACCATCTGGTACCAAAGCCACCCCCCCAGCCCTTACTCTTGCCGATAATTGCCCATTCGCCGATTGGGGATTTGGTAGTTGGTTTACCGATAGAAACTGGATATCTTTTAAACACTTTTCCATCTTTATAAAGGGTTAGTGTCCGATTATATGTATTGATAACAATATTTAATTTTTCTTTAGGAGAGGACTGGAGTCCTAAAACCCTATCTCTTTTATATTCAGATAGAAAACCTACTTTAATCTGAAACAACAATACCAAGAACAATAATAAAAAAAATAAGCACCGCCTACAGTTTTTAATATCCAAAATATACATCTAATCAACCCCAGAAGATATAGTTGAGATAACTGCCTCATATAAATACTATTTAATAGTTAATTAAAATATTCAAAAGTTATGTTAAATTTACTATAGAAAACAAAGTGACTACGTCATCTTAAATTGATCGAGAATAATTTTAATTCTTCCGCTTGTCGTTCACTCCGGCATCCGTGCCTCCGTTCTCTGTCACAACTTTTTGTTCCGGCGTCCTGCCTCCACAAAAAGTTAGAGTCGCTACATAATTAAAATTATTCATATATAACTTAATTTATCCACAATTTCAAAATCGCATAGTTTCACAATAAAAAAATAACCCGGAAAAATACCGGGTTATTTTCATTTATGGTTGAGATTATAATTATTTTGTAAAGTACTTGATTAATCTAAAAATAAGGTTTAGTACTAAACTAATCAAGAGCATTGTAGTTATTGGAAAATAAAAAGAAAATCCATCTCTTTTTATCCTGATATCCCCCGGCAGGCGACCAAACCAGCTGAAGAGATTACCAAAATATAAAATCACTCCACCAATAAGCACTAATAATATACCTAAAATTATTAAAAAACGAGCTAATTCATTTGCCATCACTAATCCCTCCTTGACTACAGACGCTCTTTAGAACCTATAGGCTTTTTTAGCATTATCACTTGTAATTCTGGCCAGCTCTGCTGCTGGTATATCTTTAATCTCTGCAATCTTCTCCAGGACCAGTTTTACATAAGCCGGTTCATTACGTTTACCACGGCAGGGATGGGGGGTAAGATAAGGGGAATCTGTTTCTATCACAATCTTATCTACAGGCAGGCTTTTAACAACATCTCGTAAATCTCCTGCATTTTTAAAAGTAATAACCCCCCAAAAGCAATATAAAGATTTAAATCCAGTATCTGCCAGGCGAAATCAAGACTGCTGTTAAAACAATGCATGATACCACCTAGTTGATCAACACCTTCATCCTTTAATATAGAAAGGCAATCCCTATCTGCCTCTCTATTGTGGATAACCACCGGCAAAGAGAGTTTATGAGCCAATTTTAGCTGTTTTCTAAACACCTCCTGCTGGGTTTCCCGCGGTGAATTATCATAATGATAATCCAGGCCGATCTCACCAATAGCAAGAACTTTCTTATGTGTAGCCAGTTTTTTTAATTGCTCAATACTTTGCCTATCTACCCCTGCTGCCTCATGTGGATGAATACCTACAGCAGCATAAATAGAGCTGGCTCTGTCAGCCAGTTCTACAGAGCGCTGACTCGACTCCAGGTCAGCTCCAATATTAATAATATGTGATACACCCTCATCATGGGCTCTTTTAATAACTTCATCCCGGTCATGGTCATAATTCGAGAAATCTAAATGTGCATGAGTATCTATAAAATACAATATCATCACTCCTATTATCTTTTTTTCACTTATTTTTATTCTCTAAATATCACAATTTATCCTGTGTAATTCAAAAAAAATTATAATTTAAAAATCTTTTAACATTATTTTACTATACAATGCATATAATGGCCTAAAGGAGGGGTAAAAAAATGAACAATATGGACGATATCATGGGACAGATTGCTGTAATAAAGCAGAGAATGAATCAACTACAAGAGGAATTAAAGAAAACCAAGGTAAATGGCAGTGATGACGATAAAATAATCACAGTAATTGTCAGTGGTTCTGGTCAAGTTATAGATTATGAATTTGACTTGAAAAAAATAGAAATCTTTGATCAAGAAAAATTAATTAAATCCTTAATTGAAGCCACCAACAGGGGACTAACTGCAGCCAGAGAACTGGAAGCAAAGAAGAAAAAAGAAATTGTCGGCACAGTAGATTTACCCAATATACCTGGTCTATTTTAACATCGCTTTAAAAGCCTCCTTCATCAGGTGGCTTTTAAATATTTTAGGTATAAAAAAATAGATTAGCGGTAATAATGGGGTTGTTCGGACAAAGGAGGAAAAATCATGGATAAACTCAGCACTTTTGAAGATATCTTTAATAAACTATTTTTTGAATATAAAGGAATAAGGGTGGGAGTAAGGGTAAAACAGGGTGGTATCGAAATAGCTAATTTTATAACACATATTGATAATATCGTCATTAAACCCTTAAATAAAAAATACAGTGAGGGGAATAAAAGAATTGGTCTAATTGTTATTCAGGAAAAGAAAGGAGAGAACTGTTTTAATATTCCTTTTATTCTTGACTTTAACACTATGTACGCCCTCTTTTGCAAAAATGGTGCAAACATTAAATCAATGAATATGGAATTTGTTATTAAAAGAAAAACAGTACAAAGTGAAAAATCAGCCTAACCTTAAAGATATTCATACACTACCCATCATTACATCAGCTATCTCTAGATCTGTTTCCTTACTAAGATCAATATAATGTTTATCAATCTTAACAATCGGTTTCGACCAGTGGTTAGGATTTATATACACTATTTCAGCTGAACGCCCATCTGACAATTTAATGATTTCTCCCATATAGTACTGGGAAATATTACTCATAAATATTTTTGTTAACAGGTAATCAAACCCCTGAAAATCCCTCTCAAATATCTTAAATACAGCAAATGGTGGCTGGTGTTGTCGATAAACACGATCAGACGTAATGGCATCAAATGTATCGACAATTGCCAGTATCTTTGCCATAAAGGGTATCTTCTCCCTGGAAAGACCCAGTGGATATCCTGAACCGTCATTGCGTTCATGGTGTAATAAAACAGCCTTGGCTATTTTATTACTCAACAAACTACAGTCCTGAACCAGTTCATAGCCATAGATAACATGTTTTTTTATTTCCTCAAACTCTTCATTACTTAACTGGCCTTTTTTATTAAGAATCTTATCAGGTACCTTGGATTTCCCAATATCGTGTAATAACCCAGCATAAAGTAAACCCTTGATTTCCTTTTTGCCCAAATCAATCCAGCGGCCAAAAATCATGGCCAGTAATCCTACATTTACCGAGTGAGTATAAGTATATTCGTCAACACTTCTCACCTGGGATAACATATTAATAATATCTCTATTGGTATCTATCTGGGAACTTATATTAACTATCTCCCTGAGCTGTTCAAATTCCAATTTATTGCCATGTTTAATAGAATCAAACGTCTCCTTTAGTTCATTAATATTTTCTTGATATTTAACAGCAAAACTATTAATGTTTTCCTCAACCTGTTCCTCGGACTCATCTATGACAGCAACCTGCTTAATTCCCATAACCTGTAATTTAGCTATTATATTTTCATCAAGTATCATACCAGGAGAAACCAGTACTGCACCAAAATCATTTTCAATATATTTTGCTACCCTCATCCCCGCTTTTAATTCATATACCCCTAATTTTACTATAGTCCCCATAAACTAGCCCCTCTCAGAATTCTAATTGAATAATTATATGTATACTATTCGCAAAAAATAGTAAAAATCCTGCCTGTTTTTAGAATTTTCCTGCTAATATCATTTTTCAAATAAAAAAGGATAAATTTGCTTTTGTTACTTGACATAACATATGTTATACTTTCAAATGTAGGTCAGTTGTCTTGTATTTATATAAAATCGAAAGGAGAAAACAAAATGAAGAGAATAATTATAATATCATCTATGGTTCTAGTTTTAACTATTTCTCTATTTACTATGGCTATTGCAGCCCAAAATTATACTGTTAAAACAGGGGATACCCTCTGGACTATCTCACAGAAATTTGGCACTACTATAGAAACTATAATCAATAATAACAATCTTAAAAACACAAACATTTATATCGGCCAGACCCTGAAAATAGGATCTACTGAAAACAATTCTAATGATATTTATTATATCGTAAAACAGGGTGATCTGCTTTATAAAATTGCTCAAAGGTATAATGTTTCTGTTAATGAACTTATCAGGGCTAATAATATTAGCTCACCTTATTATATCTATATTGGACAGAGTCTAATAATACCTGGCAAACAGGAAAAACCAGCTGAAAACAATACAGACTATAATTACTCATATTATACGATCAAACAGGGAGACATCCTCTGGAATATTGCCCAAAAATATAGTACCACCGTTCAAAGATTGGTTGAATTAAATAATATCAAAGATGCCTACGACCTTTATATCGGGCGTAGATTAATAGTGCCTGTAGTAAATACTACACCTGAACAGGAAGATAGTGACAATCAAAATAATAATAGATCACCTTATACCTTTTATAGAATAAAAAGTGGTGATCAAATTCAAAAGATAGCCAGTTATTTTGGCCTTACTACTTCAAACCTGATCAACTATAATAATATTGATGACATTAATAACATTACTGCCGGTGATCTATTAATCATCCCCTTGAGAAAATCAAGCAAATTCAGCTACCTTAACCAGAACAGCAAAAATCTTAACAACCACTACCGTGTCAAAAATAATGAAACCCTTACAGAGATCGCTAACTTTTTTAGAATCCCTGAAGAAGGTATCAGGTCAATAAATAATATGAAAGAAAATGAACAGGTTTACACTGGCCAGAGATTACAAATGCCTATTAGTTCTGCACTATTTGTCAATCATAAAATCTATCAGGTAAAAGCAGGTGGAGAATATCTCCATGAAATCGCCTTTAATCACGGTGTCTCAATTAGATCCATCTTACGTGCTAACTACCTTACAGATGAAAATACTATCTTTGACGGCGGCGACATTATTATCGTTCCTCAAGATGAAGACAGCAAATCTGTCTGGGTAGAATATGAAGACGGCAAACCTGTAAATTCCTGGTTCTAGAAATAAAAAAACTATCAACCCGGCATTGTTAAACAATGCTGGGTTTTTTTGATTAAAGCAAATATAAAACTAACATTTATCTTTTTCTATTTCATATATATGTAATGTTAAACTCTGTAAGTTAAGGGAGCAATAATATGAAAAAACAGTCTTTTTTACAGGGCGCTCTGATTTTAATGATAGCTGGTCTAATAAACCGGGTAATCGGCTTTGTTCTTCGACTTATTCTTGTACGACAGATAGGTGACGAAGGTCTGGGGCTTTTCCAGATGGTTTATCCCCTTTTCATGACCCTATTACTACTTACTACCGCCGGTTTTCCGGTAGCTATCTCAAAACTAATACCCGAAAGAATGACTCATAATGATAAACAAGGGGGTTATAATCTACTAAAAGTCAGTCTAGTCTTTGTCTGTCTGATGAGTATCTTGTTCTCACTCATATTATACTTTTCTTCAGGGTATATAGCCCAACATATCTATCGTGACAGCAGAACAGGGATTATTTTATTAAGCCTGATACCAGCCCTCTTAATAAGCCCTTTAGCAGCCTGTTTCCGGAATTTTTTCCACGGTATACATAGTATGCTACCAACTGCCTTTTCGCAAATTACTGAACAGTTTACACGCCTAATCATAACACTTAGTTTAGTAAGTACAGCCGCTTCACTTGGATTGAAATACCAGGCTGCCAGTATGGCTGTAGGAATTTCGGCTGGTGAATTTGCCGGCCTTCTTATCCTACTAATTATATTTATTTACCACCTATTTTTAAGTGATTACCAGAAACTTAGCCACAGTGATAAAATAAAGAAAATACAAAAAAAATTTAAACATAATTTTTTCTTTGATCTTAAAACTATAGCTGCCCTGGCAATACCTATTACAATCGGTCGTTTAGTTAACTCACTTATGATGAGTGGTGAAGCCGTTTTAATACCACGCCAACTTCAACTGGCCGGTTTCTCTATACAGGAAGCAACCTCACTATACGGTCAATTAAGTGGTATGGTTGAACAGCTAATATTTTTGCCAACTGTAATTACCATTGCCCTGACAACAAGTTTAATTCCAAATATATCTGCTGCCAGAGCCTGTAAAAATTACCATAAAATAAAAGGAAACTATCAGGATGTTATCCGGATTACCACTTACCTGGGATTTCCGGTAACTGTTATTTTTCTATGCAAAGGCAGTGAAATATGCCAACTACTTTTTGGTTATCCAGCTGCTGGTGTAATCTTGTCTCATATGGCCTTTAGTGCAACCTTTATTTATTTTTTACAGGTATCACATGGAATGCTAAATGGTCTTGGAAAACCACAATTGTCCCTCTTAAATCTTACCCTCGGCTCAATACTAAAAATCAGTGGCATTTTACTCCTAACCAGACAGACAGCTCTGGGTATCCATGGAGCCGCCTTTAGCATTGGACTTGGATATATGCTTTCAGCATTACTTAATTTTATTGTGATCGGGCATAATATTGGGTATAGTCTAAATATAAAGCAGTGTTTCCTTAAACCCCTTCTGGCCAGTCTGCTAATTTACTTTATCGAACCATACATATCATCTCACAGTAAGAAAATAATATCTGTTTTATGGGTGGATCTGCTTGTCATAGTAATATTAATCCTTATCTATACTATTTTTATGGTCTTAATTAAGGCCATAACACCTGAAGATACCAAGCGTTTTAAGAAATAAGAAAAATTCTACATTAATTTTATCTATCGACCCTTTTGTGGTATAATACAGATAAAATACCTGTGAAAGGAAGATTACTGTGCAAGAAGTTTACCTCGATAATAGTGCTACTACTAAACCCTTAACAGAGGTAATAGACTATGTTTCAAAGGTGTTGACTAATAATTATGGAAATCCATCATCTTTACACAACAAAGGACTTGCTGCTGAAAAAATTATCAAAGAAGCCAGAAACTTAATCGCCGCCTACTTAAAAACAGACCCGGAAGAAATATACTTTACCTCTGGTGGTACCGAGGCTAATAATCTGGCAATCCGTGGTGTTTGCTATAATTATTCTAATCGGGGGAAACATATAATCACAACAGAAGTTGAACATCCCTCTGTTAAAGAAACCTTTCTGGCACTGGAGGAAGAGGGATATGAAGTCACCTTTCTAAAAGCTGACCAAGAAGGATATATCTCTATTGACAAACTGGCACAGACTATTAGGGAGGATACAATCCTGGTCAGTATTATCCACGTTAATAATGAATTAGGAACAATTCACCCCATATCCAAAATAACTGAACTTATTAAAAAGTCTAATCCAAAAACCTTTTTCCATGTGGATACTGTCCAGTCTTTCGGTAAAGTCCTTTTACTTCCTGCTGACTGGGGAATAGACCTGTTAACAATTAGCGCCCATAAAATCCATGGCCCCAAAGGAATAGGAGCTCTCTATGTAAAAAAGGGTATTGACCTAAAGGCACAGATCATAGGCGGAGGTCAGGAAAACGGCCTGCGTTCCGGTACTGAAAACGTTCCTGGTATTGCTGGTTTTATCCCGGCATTAAAAAAACTACCTGAATATACAGTTGGGAAGCCTTATGATTTGTCAGTAAACGAACTAAAAAATTATTTTATAGAGAAAATCACCCAAAAGTGCCCAACAGCCCATATTAATTCACCCCGGGAAGGGGCACCACATATTGTCAGTATTTCTTTTCCAGGGGCACGCGGTGAAGTCCTTGTTCACGGCCTGGAAAGTGAAGGTGTTTTTGTATCAACAGGTTCTGCCTGTCATTCTAAAAGCCATGAAAAAAGCCATGTGTTACGGGCAATCAAACTACCCCCGGAGAAAATAGACGGAACTATAAGGATCAGTTTTTCCAGATATAATACCAGACAAGAAATAAACTATGCTATTAGTAAAATAAGTGAACAGTTGAAATTATACTTCTAGGAGGGAAAAAATGTACCAGGCAATCTTACTCAGATTTGGAGAAATAAGCCTCAAAGGTAATAATCGTTCTTTCTTTGTACATAAACTTATTAAAAATATAAAAACAGTCCTCAAAAATACAGCAGATTCCCGGATAGAAAGAACATACGGCAGGATCTATATCTACCCCGAAAATAATATGGAGAAAATAATTGAGAGACTCAAAATGGTTCCAGGTATAGTCTCTTTAAGTCCCACTGCTATAACATCCCTTAACTATGAAGATGTTAAAAAAACAACCCTGGAGGTTTTTAAAGATTCAGTAGATAACTATCCAACAACATTTAAAGTGGAAACACATAGAGCCAATAAAAAATATCAGCTGACAAGCCCTGAAATAAGCAGGGATATAGGTGCCTATCTCCTCCAAAATATTAATCATCAGGACAATAAATTAACAGTAGATGTTCACAACCCTGCACATACTTTAAATATTGAAGTCAGAAAAGAAAGGATTTTCATCTATACCAGGGTTATTCAGGGAATTGGAGGCCTTCCCATCGGAACCAGTGGTAAGGGGCTACTATTACTATCAGGGGGGATTGACAGCCCTGTTGCCGGCTGGTCATCTTTAAAAAGGGGAATGACTATTGATGCGATATACTTCCACAGCCCTCCTTATACAGGTGAGCGGGCCAAGGAAAAGGTTATTGAACTGGCCCAAATTCTTAGTAAACACAGCGGCCGAATAAAGTTATATCTCTCACATTTTACAGATATTCAGATGGCTATTCAGAAAAACTGCCCCCCTAAGTACAATATCACAATAATGCGGAGGATAATGTTCCAGATAGCAGACAGGATAGCCAGAGAAAATAATTATCTGGCCTTAGTTACCGGTGAAAGCATAGGCCAGGTAGCCAGTCAAACTCTGGAAAGCATGCAAGTAATTAATGCAGTAACTAATTTGCCGGTTATAAGACCATTAATAGCTATGGATAAAACGGAAATAATAGATATTGCCAGAAAAATAGGGACTTATAAGACATCAATTCTACCATATGAAGACTGCTGTACACTCTTTGTTCCCAAACACCCGGTTACCAAACCCAGACTCTCTGATACTATCAATGCAGAAACAAAATTGGACATTGAAGAACTGCTTACTCAGGCCATGGAGAAAATTGAAACAGTCATCCTGGAATAACAGGGAGGACAATGATGATTAATAACCTTGATAAAGAATTAAAAAAAATTAATGACCTGGAGGTAAAATATAATATTAGCCTGAAAAAATATACCTCTTTCAAAATTGGCGGACCAGTAAATTTATTCCTGGTTCCTATAACTATCAGAGCTTTACAGCAGACATTACCTATTTTAAACAATCATAACATAGAATTTTTTATCCTCGGCAGGGGGAGCAATCTAATAGTCAGTGACCAGGGTTACCATGGAGCAGTTATCTATACAGGTAGATTAAATAATATCAGTATTGAAAACACTACGATTACTGCCGAAACAGGTATAGCCCTCTCTTCCCTTGCCAGCAAAGCCCAGGAGGCCGGTCTTAGTGGCCTGGAATTTGCCAGTGGTATACCAGGTTCCCTTGGTGGAGCCCTTTATATGAATGCAGGTGCCTATGGTGGAGAAATGAGTAATGTAGTTTCCTCAGCATCTGTCCTTGACTATAAAGGAAATCCAGAAACCATATCAAAAAAGGATCTACAGCTATCTTACCGCCACAGTATACTGCAGGAAAAAAAGCTGATCCTAACTGCTGTTACTCTCAAATTAAGACCAGGGAATAAAGCCGAGATAAGACAAGTAATGAAGGAATTAAATCAGAAACGAAAAGACAAACAACCCCTTGAATGGCCCAGTGCAGGCAGTATATTTAAAAGACCTGAGGGTTACTATAGCGGCCCACTAGTAGAAAAAGCCGGCATGAAAGGTGCCCGTATAGGTGATGCACAGGTTTCCGAAAAACACGCCGGTTTCATCATAAATCTAGGTAATGCCACCGCAAGTGATGTCAAGAAATTGATCACAAAGGTACAAGATAAAGTATATCAAACAAGTGGGGTAAAACTGGAAGTAGAACCCCACTTTATCGGAGATTTTTAAACCCCCGTCTATAAAACGGGGGTTTTTTATCCCTTAAGCAGAACCTTCTTCTCTTTCCTGCTCAACTGTTTTATCTCATATTCCCTTTTCATAGCCCTGCTTCTGGAAGAAAAGCTCTCACTATACTGCAAGATAACAGGCCCCCGTCCTCTAGTATACCTGGCCCCTTTACCCTGGTTATGCTTCTTAATCCTTTCTTCAATATTATTGGTATAACCTGTATAATATGTACCATCAGAACATTCTACAATATAAACATAATACATTATTATTTTATCTTATTCCTGTATTCCAGTAGAGTAAGAAGGTGTTTCTTTTCTTCCTTAATAAGCTCTTTAATCACCCCTGCACTTTCACCAGAATTATAAATTAAAAGCTCCTGATAAAAAAGAATCGAATCCTTCTCAGCCCTGATAGCAAATGATAGTGCTGTCTCAATAGATTTTATTTCCACACTGTCCCCTTCTGGGAAAACAGAAAACTCTACCAGTGACCTTAGATAAGCACTAACCTCCGGCTCATAAACATATACAGCCTCCTCTTTAATCTCAGACTGAAGTTTATTTAGTAATTCCCCAAACCTTTCATAGTGGTCTTTTTCATCATCAGCCAGTTTATTAAATAAAGCTGCTAAATTTTTATCACCAGTATTGGAAGCATGTTCTAGATAAAAATCCCTTCCCCTTTTCTCTATATCTCGTGCCATCTCCAGAACCTCTACCGCATTAACACTATTATTAAGCATAATAAGCCCTCCTTTAATATTTCCTACCTATAATTATATACTTGTTAGTAAATAATGCAAACCTATTTTTCCTTTTCAACCTCGATATCAATATAGTCATCTTCTCCCTCATTAAACCCATTTGAATAGCTAATATTATTTTTTCTCAGGTAATTTACAAACCTTTTTTTAATAAATCCAGTATAATACCCACGGGTAAAAGGAATTATCAATGAAAAACCAGTAAGGTCAGTTAACAGTCCTGGTGTAAGGAGCATAGTCCCACCTATTAGTATCAAAAGACCAGCCAGGAGATCATCTGCCGGCATCTTACCCTGCTGAAGGCTTTCTTTTATTTTTCTTACTACTATAAAACCCTGACTACGGGCCAGACTCACACCCAGTACCCCGGTCAACCCTACAAGAAGTATTGTAGGAACCAGCCCTATATATTCCCCTATCTTAATTAATAAAGCAAGTTCCAATAAAGGAATAATAGTAAAAGCCAGTAATAATTTTATGAACATAATACAGCATCCCTTCTACGATTTTTAGTCTATTATATCATATAAATTGATTAAGACATAAATTTATATCCATAAAAAAACCCTCTCTTTTATCGAGAAGGCTGTATCAAAATATCAATCTTCTTTATAAACTGGGTGTCTTAACATTAAGTACTACAAATCTTTCTCCCTGGTCTGCAATCAAAGACATTTTAGTATTAGGCGGACAGCTTATTATATTAGTGGCTTCAACAATAGCCTTTTCCTCTCCAATCTGCAGAGTTCCTTTACCCTCAACAATGTAAAAAAACACATCAACCGGAACCGAGTGCTCTGGTACTACATTTCCTGGTTCCAGAACAAGATTCATTACCTGGGCATGACTATGTTTTAGAATCGGTTTAGCTATAACCCCCCTTTTATTTTTTTGACCCCGAATCTCGTTCATTTTAATAATTTCCATATAATTTCCCCCTTCACATAATAAACCTACTAATAAATATGCTCCCTTATCAAAAGAATTTTATTAATTTTCTTTAATAAAATAATAAGCAAATTATCCACTATTTTCCATGATATATATCACATTTATTAAAAAAGGGGCTGTCTAAAAAATACGTAATTATCCATCATATATGTGTTTAATATAGTTAATTTTTCTAATATTTCGAATTCTTATGCTACCATTTATTAATAAAACATTTATTTCAAGCAGTTTTTAGCTTAGGATAATTTGGAATATCAATTTAGAAATTTCTATTACCCTCCAATTATATTTTCAGTTATATAGTCAATTCTTTAAATTTAACTATAACTTTTTTAAATTAAAGCATAGGCATAAATTACAGCAGATGCTATCTCAACTACTGTTTTTATATCATGAGAAAAACTTACATATGTAAAAGGATTGAAAATTACAGCAATGACAGTAAACAATAATAATAAAAGTTTATTGTTTTTTTTATAGAATACAAAGATATTCAAAACTGCAGTTATTAAAACTGCCCATTCCAGGATACTGTACTCATAAAGGCTATTGGTAAGAACTAAAATGAATAATACAATGGTAATTATGTTAGTTATTAATAAAATCTTTTTCATCTCTATCTAATTCACCCATTTCTTTTTAATAAATTATAACATATATTTTAGCCGAATTCTATAAATAAAAAGTAGGAATTTATCATTAAGCTTAACTTTTTAACAAAATAATTATCATACTATTAGTATCTGCAACAATATATCTCAGTAATTGTAAGAATATGTTTAGCTTTATATTTTCCTTACCAGGAACTAAACAATAAATGTATATATATCACCTAACAAACCTCCTCCAATTGAACTTTTAATAAATAAAAAATGCTTAGGAATTCACTTTTAAAAACAAGTTGGTTCCTAAGCACGTTTGCTTTATTTTGAGTCTAAGAGGTTAATTTGACTTTAACTTATGGCGAATATCATTTCCTCATACTGCGACCTTTTCACCACCACTTTGCCATAGATTTCTTATAATTCGAAGAAAATTTCACATATTAAGCAAGCTTTTCAAAACTTCTGCAGAGCCACCATCAAAATATTCGCTTGCAGAAATGGGGTCAGTCTCACTATTAAACTTAAGTTGAAGTATCAAAACACTTCAAAGTCCTCCTCATTTATATCCATTTTAGAATTATCTTCTTTTGTAAATTTATCTCCTTTTATAATTGTATCAATCTCACCACTATCTCCTTCATTATTTAATTTAAAGCTGTCTACTGTCTTTAACATTGCTTTTGCCTCATCATTAAGGGATTCACTTGAGCTGGCAATCTCCTCGACCAGTGCAGCATTTTCCTGGGTTACCTCATCAAGTTCTTCAACAGCTGTCTGAATCTGATCCGCAGAAGTTGATTGTTCCTGCATAGCAACAGCAATCTCTTTAACGGCATTACTTGATTCCCGAGTATTATCCACAATCTCCTGTAATGACTGTCCGGTTCTTTCCACCATTTGATTACCATCTTCAATCTGCTCAATTATATTGCTAATCAAATCCTCGATTTCTTCTGCAGAATCAGCAGTTCTTCCAGCCAGGTTTCTAACCTCGGCCGCTACCACGGCAAACCCCTTACCGTGTTCACCAGCCCGGGCTGCTTCAACAGCAGCATTTAAAGCCAGGAGATTTGTCTGAAAGGCTATATCATTTATTGCTGTAATTATATTAGCTATCTCTTTACTACTGGCTGTAATCCTATCCATAGATGCTGTAGTCTCCCTGACAACCTCAGACCCCTTATTAACTACTTTAATGGTATTATCACTTAAATCACTGGCACTTTCCGAACTGGCCGCTACCTCCTCAATAGCAGCTGTCATTTCTTGAATTGTAGCAGATACCTCCTCCAGGGAAGCCGCTTGCTCCTGAGTTCTTTGTGATAAATCCTGGTTCCCTTCAGCAATTTCATTTGATGCATTACCAACAGTTAATGATGATTCCTGGACTGCTGCCAGACTCTTATTTAGTGCAGCAATTGTCTGATTAAGGTTTTCAGCCATTTTCCCTAGTTCATCATTTGTTTTTACCTTGAGTTTTTCTGTAAAATCACCCTCAGCTACCCTTGCTAAAGCCAACTGTACAGAATTTACAGTAGTACTGATTGAGGCAGAAACCAGGTAAACTATTAAAGCAATTACAATAAACAGAAGCAGATAAGCAACTGTTGACCTGCTAACAATCGATTTTGCGGATTCTGTCATTTCTGCTACCGGTACTGTTAGGGCTAATGACCAGTCTGTCCCTGCTACAGGATAGAAATAATTATACCTATCATCTCCGGCATATGTATATCTACCTATACCCTCTTCCCCCTTTATCATCTTCTCTGCAATGTCTGCCAGCTCTACATTTACAGTCTCATTTTTAGTATCCAATAGATTCAGTTTGAGAGCTTCTGTTGGGTGGGCTATGGCTAAACCCTGTTCATCAATTAAATACCCATATCCCGTTTCACCTATTTCATATCCATTTACCATTTCCTGTAGAGGCGTCAGAATGACCTCACCTGCTAGATAGCCCACAATTTCCTCAGTATCTGTTTTAACTGGAGTAATTATTACAAAAATCTCTGTATCACTTAATTGGGATAAAACAACATCACCAACAACTAATTCTTTTTTGCTTTTAACCTCTTCAAAATACTCCCGGCTACTCAAATCATATATCTCCTGATCCTGGGTAGTCCACGCCCTTCCATCAGGGCTTAACAACATTAGGTTTTCAAAGGCATCAAGAAGCTCTACCCTATTGTTTAATTCATTTACCATCTCCCAAACATCATCTTCCTGCTGCCACCCATCGTTTAGCTGCAGGGTATCTTCTAATAAAGTCAAGATATTTTTCTTTCCCTCAACCCATTGACTTATTTCCTGACTATTACCCTTAACCTGACGTATACCAGATTTTTCTACAAGACTAGTAACACTATCTACTACCTGGAAATATGTATAATAGGTTAAAACAGCAAGTATTACTATTAATGGTATCAAAATAAATACCAACAACTTGTTTCTTATCGACGCATACTCCTTAAAACTTTTTTTCACTTGATTCACCCCACTACTTAATTTTATAGACTAGTTTAAATTTAATTTGAAGGGTTTTAGTATTCTAGCATAAATTTGCCCACCAGTACAAAAATATATCTCTCTACCATGAACTCCCCCTACATCCCTGGCCTTGATTTCTATCTCATAGCTGAGTAAGCACTTTTCAGCCATTTTGATATTCATCTCGGGAATACTTTGCAAACCCCTTCTACCAACAAAAGCCCCTCCAAAAATCTTTGCCTTCATAAACCTGATATCTGCTCCCTGTTTTATCATCAGCTTAATCAATTTATTTACAGCAGGTAAGGCATATCTGTAAATATTCTCCTGTTTACTTTTATACTTCTTTTGAGGAAGCATAAAATGATTTAGCCCAAAAACAGAATTGATATTATCACTTAGACAAACAGAAACACAGGAACCAAGTAAGGTAGTAATTACAATACCCTTTTTCACTGTTACATAAACTTCACCTGCATAAATCCTGACCAATTTTTTGTCTTTTACAATAAATTCTTTTGTAAACATATACTATCCCTCTAATTATCTGGCTTTGCGAAAAGTAGTATTCCCTACCTGACGCCACTTATCTGTTAACTGAACAGCATCTGCATGTCCAAGGAATAAATAACCATCATCTTTTAAATAATCATAAAAATTATTTAAAATCTTTCCCCTAGTTTCACGGGTAAAATATATAAAGACATTCCTACAAAAAATAAAATCAAAACTAACAGTCATTTTATAATCTTTATGATTTAAATTTAACTGTTTTACCTGAATCAGTTCTCTTATCTCCCTTTTCACTTTAAAAAACCCTTCATTATTTCCTTTGCCCAGCATGAAATACCTACATAATAACTCATATGGTATATTCTTTATTTTTTGATAGGGATAAATAGCCTTACTGGCAATAGACAGCACTTCTGTATTGATATCTGTAGCCAGAACCTCGATATCCCAATCCTCATTTTGAAAAAACTGGGCCAGGGTAATAGCCAGACTATATGCTTCTTCTCCAGTAGAACAGCCTGCACTCCAGGCGCTAATCCTTTTATCCCTTTTATTAACAAAACCGGGTAAAACCTTTTCTTCGAGGTATTTAAAGTGATGTTTTTCCCTGAAAAAATGAGTTACATTCGTTGTTAATAGATTATATAATTTAGCCAGTTCTGTTTTATCTCTACTTATTAATTCATAATAGTTCTCAAAATTATTTAATCCCAAGCTCCGCAGTCTACCTGTTAATCTGGTATACAACAAATACTTCTTTTTTAGTGGTAGAAAAAGCCCTATTTTTTTATATATAATTGTACTAAACTTATAAAATAATTGATCATCAATCATTCTTTTCTTTCACTTCACCCCTGGTAATATCTTTTTCCTTATCAAGTTTATCTATCTCTTTTAATACTGAGTATTCATTAAAGGAAAGAAGTTTTTCAAACTTAATTAAAATAATTAAGCGTTCATCTAATTTTGCCATCCCTGAAATAAAATCAGTATTAATATCTGAGCTGAAATCCAGGGTTTCCTGTATATCACCTTTAGAAAAACTTAGGATATCTGATACCTGGTCTACTATCATTCCAAAAATTTTATTTATAACCTCAATAATAATAATCACTGTAAAATTGTTATATTCCTTATCCCCAAACCCAAATTTCCTTCGCAGATCAATAATTGGAATTACTTCACCACGAAAATTTATTACTCCCCTGACGGATTCTGGCGTATTAGGAATAACCGTCGGTTTCTTATATCTAATTATCTCCTGAACACTTAATACATCTACCCCATACTCCTCATTTTCAACTATAAAGGTAAGGAACTGGTTTTCAGCTGATATATTTGTTAACTGCTGGTTTAATATATCCATCGTATTATCCTGGTAAGCCTTTTTATCAGTCATTATTTGCCCCCTTTACTATTTTTTGTTTTTATCTAAAGGCTGATTTTATCAAAGAGGAAACATCAATAATCATAGCTACACTGCCATCACCTAGTATTGTTGCCCCGGCAAAACCCTGTATATTAACGTAATTATCCTCCAGACTCTTAACCACTGCTTGTTCCTGTCCCAGTATTTCATCAACAAGCAGCCCAATCTTTTTCCCATCATCTTTAAGGATTATCAGGATGCCTTCAGTAGGGTCTTCTACCCCACCCCTTATATTAAATAACTTTCCTAATCTAAAGAGATTTAAATATTCACCCCTAATGCGAACACTTTCACCTTTACCAGTAACAGTTTTTATCTCATCCTCTGCCGGCTGATAAAACTCCATAATAGCATTAATCGGGATAATAAAACATTCACTCCCTATCATAATAGACATACCATCTATAATGGCCAGGGTAAGAGGTAGCTTTATTTTATAGCTTGTCCCCTGATCTTTACTTGTACTTATAACTATAGAACCCCGCAGTGCTTCTATTTCATTCCTGACTACATCCATTCCAACACCCCGACCCGATGTTTCAGTCACACTTTCTGAGGTAGATAGACCAGGTTCAAAAATCAAATTATAAATGTCTTCCCCAGCAAGGGGGTCATCTTCATAGATAATCCCCCTTTTTACAGCAGACTTTCTTATTTTTTCTTTATTTAATCCCCTCCCATCATCACTTATCTCAATAATAATATATCCCTCCCGCTGATAGGCATCAAGGGTAATACTTCCTTCTGCTGGTTTTCCCAGTTGGCTTCTTTCCTCAGGGGTTTCAATTCCATGATCAACTGCATTACGAAGCATATGTTTTAATGGATCAGAAATCTTTTCAATAATAGTTTTATCAAGCTCTGTATCCTTACCCTTGATAATTAATTTAACCCTTTTATTTTGCTCCCTAGAGAGGTCCCTTACAAGTCTCCTGAACCTGAGAAAAGTATCACCGATTGGCACCATCCGGATCTTCATAAACTCTTCCTGTAAATTACGTATCCTCTTATCCACGTTATTTAAAGAAACTTCAAGGTCCTGATCACTATGTAATCCCTTATGGAAAACCCTCTCTTTTACCTGGGCCTGTGATATAAGTAATTCAGCAACAGAATTCATCAATAACTCCAACTTCTCTGTTGCAACTTTAATTGTATTCTTTCCCCGAAGGTCTTTACACTGTTGTCGCTGTTTAACAGCCTTATCGTTTGGATTTTTTCCTGTACCCCTCTGATACTCATCTCTTATATCTTCTATTTTAATCTTATTATCAATTTCTACAAAGACAAATATATCCTCCAGATCTTCCAGTGATATATTACCCTTTATTATTAGCTCTATAGTTAGATAACATTCCTCTGGCTTTATTTCAAAAAAGTCAGGTATCCTCGTTAAATCTAGATAAACCTCAATAATATCACCCAGCCTATCAAGCTCTTTCAATAATAAAAGTGGGGCTGTACCGGTCTTAAATAGCCCAGTACTAAATTCCATTTTAATTTTATAGAACTTACTACTCCTTACTTCACTATTATCTATAGAATTGCTAGGCTGATTTATTGTTTCATTTGAAAAAGCCTTTAGTTTATTCTTGGTTAAAGTAAGGCTTTCCGAATTCACCTGATAGTCTGCAAAGACTAGGGCTTGCAACATATCACTGATAATATCATGTGTATTAAATAAGACCTCTAAGGTTTTATCATCAACCCGCAATAAACCATTCCTAATCTGTTCCAGCAAATCTTCAGCAAGGTGAACAAAATTTGTAATATTCTCACAGCCAGCCAGTCCAGAACTTCCTTTTATGGTATGAACTAAACGGAATACCTCTTTAAGCAATTCATCATTATCCGGGTCTTTCTCCAGAGCAAGAAGGTTTTGTTCCAGTTCGACCAACAGCTCTTCACTCTCTTCAACAAATGTCCTCAATAATTCATCATCCACAATAACTACCCCCTATGCATACCTAAAACAGCAAAATATCTTAAATAAATATATTATCGAACAAATTTTCTAGCAAGCTGTTCTAATTGTTCAGGTTTAAAAGGCTTAACTAACCAGCCGGCTGCACCTGCCTTCTTCCCTTCCAACTTCATTGCTTTCTGTGATTCAGTGGTCAATACTATAATAGGGACAAATTTTAAACTACTATCCCTTTTAACCTCCTTAATAAAAGAAATTCCGTCCATAAGAGGCATATTAACATCAGTAATAATCATAGAAGGGCGCCTATTATCTGCTGACAATTTTTTCAGGATGTCAACACCATCTTGGCCATTAACAGCCTCTACTACTTCATATCCTACTTTTTTTAGGGTATAGGTAACTGAAGCCCTTACTGTTTTTGAATCATCAACAATTAAAATATATTTAGCCATTGTTAACACTTCCCTTCGATATAAATATTTCCTTGAGGCCTATTAACTCTAACTTTTTTAATAGGGCATCTGATAGATTCTCCATAGTTAAGTAGGGAAATGACTTGTATAAGGACAATAACAACTGTATACCAGCACCATCAAGCTCCCGTAAGTCAGTTGCATCCAAACCCTTTAATTCTCTATTACTCATTCTTTTGATTGTTTTATCTCTAAAGTCATTGACAGTAAAGATCGTTAATTCTTCAGGTAATACAATAATCATCAAAACCCTCCTTGAGCTATCTAAATAACCTGTATTTAAAAATTTATTTTTTAAAACAAAGTCAATTTCCCCCCATTGTCCCCAATATCAATATCTATTTCATAATATTCATCTGCAGCTGTTTTCCTCTCCTGATAACTTGTGAATTCTTGAAAAAGTTTTATTAGCCTTTTATTATTTAAGGAATTATCATAAGTTAATTTCCCCTGATAAGATTTTTTTAATTCCACTATATCTTTTGCTATACTATTTATATTATTTAAAAAAGCCTCAGATAATTTACTAATAAATTCAAATTTATCAGCCCTTTTTCTAAGTTTCTTATTTACTTCCTGAAGCTTACTTAATTGCCCAGTTAGACTAACCGCCTTTTCGTTTATCTCATCATTTACTAATTTGAAATCTCCCTGTAAGTTATATAATTCATCATTAAAAATTAATATTTCCTTATTGGTATATACAGCAATTTCCTGAAATTTATTAAGATCACCCTTCAACCTGGTCTGTATAGAATCATATGACTTAATATCATCCCTACTCCTTTTATTTAAACTGTCTATTACCTCATCTATTTTATCAATAAAATTGTTTTTGTTTTCTATAGATGACAATTCAATAGCAGCTAATACCCGGATATTATTTAAACGCTCAATATACTGTTGTATATATTTAAATTCCTTATTGACTCCTTCAATACCCCTACTGAACCTTTCCTGGGAATTAATTAACTTACTATATATAGCCTCTACATTTTTTGTTTTACGTGCTATGTCGGGCAGCAGAGAATATATTTTCTTAGAGATATGAGTAAAACTACCTAGTTTATTCTTTATTTTTGATAATTGTTGATCTAATTTATTAAGGTTTCCATCTATTTGATCTAAGATCAAGCCAATCCTTTCCCGGGAAGCAGCCAATTGCTGTCGAACACCTGACATCAGTTTGTCGCTTAGATTAATAACTTCTGCGATAAAATTTAATCTCTCTATCATTTGCTTATTTTTTGTTTCATCTATACTAATCTCTTGATTAGTTTCCTGTAATATCTTATTTATATTTTCCATATTTTGCTTAATAATATCCTGGTTTTGAATCTCTATCATAAGTTCATGAACCGATAATACAGCTCCATTTATCATCTCCATTAATTCAGTTAATGAAACTGTTATCCCGCTAGTAAAAAAATCCTGAAATAGCTCTTTAAGTTTTAGGCTATAGTCTTTGACATCTGATTCAAGCTTGATTATTTCCTCAACACCTTGCTGAAAAAAAACGCGCCATCCTTTTAAACTATTGATGTGCTGTTCTATGTTTTGATAATTCTTTATCATTTTTAAAGAAATTAAATGAATCCTTTCAGATATAACTTTAAATCCACTGTCATGATTATGATTATTGTAGGTATATATACTACTATTAATTGCCAGTACTTTTAATCTATTTAGTATTTTTCTTAATCCAGAGGTCAGGGTGATAATCTTTTTAAAGTCTGTAACACTATTATCTTTTTCCTGAGAAATAATACTGTTTAATATGTGAAATAGTTCATTCTTATCTCTCAGCAAATCACTAATACTCCTTATACTACTCTTTAGAGACACTAAAACCTGATACATTTTTTGCTGTTTATTATACTCACTATCTTTATCAAAACAATTAATTAAAATTCTTGTTTTCTCAACCGTCCAACTAATATTATCCTCTATATCAGGTAATTGATCAGCTATCAAACCGTAATATTCTTCAGTATAGACTATCATCTTTTTAATTTCTCGGCAGTTTTTATTAGTAAAATCACTAAATTGAAGGCAGATTTTTTGATACTGATCTACCAGATTATTGTCACCCAAATTACCACCCCTAGATAAAGACCTGTTTAAATGTCAAATTATAAAAAACCAACACCATATTTTATTAGTAAATAAAGTGTTGGCTCACAGCTTTTGGTATAATATCGAACTGATCTTCCAGCAGTATATTTATTTAATTTTGTCGTATACCTAATATAAATATACACCAAATAGTACTAATTTCCTGCATAATATAATAAATTATCACTATAAAAATATAATTTTTTACAAATTATCACTATAAAAATTTTCGATTAAACCTGATAATAATAACAATCTCATCAACACTACTATAATCACAGTAAATATTTTTAATATCTACCCCGATAAGGTTATTTAATACCTTGATAAAATCCATTCTGTAGCTTTTAAAGAGGTATCTGGCCAGTTCATTTAAAAGCCTCTGTCCTCTGGTGGTTTTAACCAATTGAATCAGTATCGGGTTAGAATACGGCTTAATCCTTATAATTAAAATATCCTTATATATCTCTGTATTAATCTTTTTAGGGCCCTGGCCGATAACACCTTTATATAAGCGGGCTAAATCTGCATTAATTTCGGTTACCAGCTTGTTTTTCTGCAATATGTAATTATTTTTTGGGGAAAACAAGGCTGTTTTCACTAATTCCTCATAGGACATATCTAAAGCCCCGGCCAATTCTTTTAGGCTTCGTATAGTAGGACTCTTCTGTCCATTTTCAATACTACTTATAAAAGATTGTGATAACCCCGATATTTCTGATAATTTTTGCTGACTAATTTCTTTTCTCTCTCTTATTTGTCTTATCATATATCCTAATTGCTTACTCAATTAAATCCCCTCCAGATTAAACTAAAAAAAAATAAGTTAAAAAAGCCAATACCCTATACATTAACCCCATATAAGGTATTGGCTCACAGCTTTTGACAGTACATCTGGCTGCTCTTCCAACATTATTTAACTATCCCCATACAATTATATAATATATATTTACTAAATTCATTTTTATTTCCTGCTTATATGTAAAATTTTTAATATTTTCAAATTATAAGAACAATTAATATCTCGTTTTCTGGGGATTATAATACACTTACTTAAATTAAATGACATAAGGTAATACAATTTAATACTACTATATATTGTAGAGCCAGTAATTTAACCTACTACATTTTGTATTTTTATTTTTCTATGTTATAATAGATAGTGTTATTATACATAAATGAGGTGAGTATAGAAATGACTGCAGAATGTAAATTAAATGAAAATGCCAGAAAAGTACTTGAGAGTAGATATCTTAAAAAAAATACAGAGGGAGAAATAATAGAAAGCCCTGATGAAATGTTTAGGCGGGTGGCTAGAAATATAGCAGAAGCCAACCTTAAATATGATGAAGACCCGTCAGATGATGAAGAGAATTTCTATAAAATAATGAAAAACCTTGATTTTTTGCCTAATTCACCAACACTAATGAATGCCGATAATGAGCTACAACAATTAAGTGCCTGTTTTGTCCTACCTGTCGAAGACAGTATGGACGGTATTTTTGATTCCGTTAAAAATACAGCCCTAATACAAAAAAGTGGTGGTGGTACAGGATTTAATTTCTCCCGTCTAAGACCCAAAAACGACCTTGTTAAAACAACCGGGGGTATTGCCAGTGGACCAATATCATTTATGAAAATCTTTGATGCAGCAACTAATACAATCAAACAGGGCGGCAAACGCCGTGGAGCAAATATGGGGATTCTACGGGTAGATCACCCGGATATCATGGATTTTATTACTGCTAAGGAAGCTGAAGAAAACTTAAATAACTTTAATATCTCAATTGCTGTTACTGACAAATTTATGGAAGCAGTTAAAAAAAACCAGGAATATAAACTAATTAACCCCAGAAATAATGAGATTACGGGTACTTTACCGGCCTGTAAAGTCTTTGATAAAATTGTCGAGATGGCACATAAAAACGGGGAACCTGGTATAATCTTTATCGACGAAATTAATAGACATAACCCTACACCAGGAATAGGTGAAATAGAAAGTACTAATCCTTGTGGTGAACAACCTCTTTTACCATATGAAGCATGTAATTTAGGGTCTATAAATCTATCACATATGACTAAAACTAATGAGGTTGACCAAATAATAATTGATTATGATAAATTAGCATATACAGTTAAAACTGCTACCCGTTTCCTTGATAATGTCATAGATATGAACAACTATCCCCTGATAAAAATCAAGAAAATAGTTGAAGGCAACCGTAAAATTGGGCTGGGGGTAATGGGATGGAGTGATTTGCTGATTAAACTGGGCATCTCATATGCTAGTGAGGAAGCAGTGAACCTGGCTAGAAAAGTAATGGCCTTTATCAGAAAGACATCTTATGAGCAGTCCAGAGAGATTGCTGAACGCAGAGGTTCATTCCCCAATATAGCCGAAAGTATTCATCAAAAACCAATGCGTAATGCCACTACAACCACTATAGCACCCACTGGAAGTATCAGCATTATAGCTGGCTGCAGTAGTGGTATTGAACCTTTATTTGCTATAAGCTATAAACGACATGTGCTGGATGATACCATGATAGAGGTTCATCCTATCTTTGAAAAACTGGCTAAAAAGCACAAGTTCTATAGTAGGGAATTAATGAAAACAATTGCTGAAAATTCCTCAATACAGGATATAGAGATCATACCGGATGCTATAAAAAAACTATTTGTAACTGCCCATGATATTGAACCAATGTGGCACATTAAAATGCAGGCAGCCTTTCAAAAAGAGGTTGATAATGCAGTCAGTAAAACAGTCAACTTCCATCATCATGCCAGTATTGAAGATGTCCGTACTGTTTATACAATGGCCTACGAGCTAAATTGCAAAGGTGTAACCATCTATCGAGATGGCAGTAGATCAGAACAGGTCTTGTCAACAGGCTTTAAAAACAAAGATAGTATTCCCCCTTCTAAAAAAGGTAAACGTCCGCGTCCAAAAGTAACCTACGGTACTACAGAAAAAACCATTATCGGCTGTGGGAAACTATATATAATTATCAACTCCGATAAACAGGGAGTATGTGAATTGTTTACCACTACTGGAAAAGGCGGCGGCTGTCATGCACAATCTGAAGCAATTAGCCGTCTGGTATCACTTGCTCTACGCAGTGGGGTACCACTCCACGAAATAATCGAGCAGCTGAGGGGTATCAGGTGTGAGGCAGCCATGGTTAAAAAAGATGTTAATAACCTATCCTGTCCTGATGCAATCGGTCGTGCTCTGGAAAATTTTATCAACAATACTAAAAATGGCAAAGATATTTATCAAAAACTCAAACCGCAGTTTACTGAAAAAAATAGTACTGATAGCGAAACAGAAGATACTAACTGTCCTGAATGTGGTGCCCGTATAGAACATGAAGGGGGTTGTGCTGTCTGTAGAAACTGTGGCTGGTCAAAATGTGGTTAAAGGCTGTTTGTAAAAATTAAAAAGAAAGGTTCTGTCCCCTCAATGAGGTTTCAGAACCTTTCTTGCTTTAACTGTTTATATTCACTTCCAGTACACTTTCTAATTGAAGTAATTTGTTACAGGCTGTAATCAGCTTATCTTTACTGCTTATTTTTAAATTAAATTCAATTACCAACTCCTGTTTTTTTTCTGAACTCCGCTCAACATTCATTTCTTCTATTCTAGCACCATGCTCCTGCAATATTTCATTTATATTACAGAGTACATCATTATTTGCATATACTTTACACTTTAAAATTATATATTTTTTAGCACTTATATTAAAATCAAAACTATTCAGTAAATAAAGTGTTACAATTACAACCAGTGTTGTTATTATTGCCAGAAAATAATAATTAGCTCCTATTGCAAGCCCAATAGCTGCTGTTGCCCAGAGGCTAGCAGCTGTAGTTAGGCCTTTGACCGAAAAACCTTCTTTAATAATCGTTCCTGCTCCTAAAAACCCCACTCCACTCACAACTTGAGCAGCAATTCTGCCTGCATCATTCTCAGAATGAATTTTATGCATACTAAGAGAAACCATCATTATAATAGTCGCTCCTACACCAACAAGTATGTGAGTACGAAGACCAGCAGGCCTCTCATGCCTTTCCCTTTCAAAACCAATCAACCCGCTTAACACCAGAGCAAGTATTAAATTAATCAATACATCCCTTTCTAAAATCAATTTATTCCACCTCATAATATAATTTTAACTATCTTTTTCTGCCTTTAAAACACCTTATTAGAATTTTACCAACTAAGCAGATTAATTTCAAGCATTTTCAAAAGTTGGTCAGAGCCGTAAATGCCACCGTACTTTCTGGTCAGAACAAAGAGGGCAGTTCCCAGAATATCAATCTACTTATTCCTCTTTAATTAAATGAATATCTTCCTTAGCAAAATAAATATCTACCTCTTCTCCTACATTAAATATATACTTATGCCGGGGATTAGTCAAATGAACTGTAATCAGATTACCTTTATAATCTAATATATATTCAAAATAGGAACCAAGATATGTTTTTCTTATGACTTTAGCCTGTAAAAAACCTTTACCTTTTTTCTCTAGGCTGATTGACTCTGGACGTAAGACAATAACTACTGATTCACCTACAGCTAAATCTTCTGTTTCCTCCATATTTATCACTTTATCATCAATTACTAGCTGAATACTATTGTTCTGTCCCTCTTCTACCTGAGTAGATAGAAAATTTACCTTGCCAATAAAATCGGCTACAAACTTGCTTTGTGGGTAATAATAGATCTCTTCTGGGGTCCCAACCTGCTCAATCTTTCCTCTATTCATAACTACTATTTTATCAGAAATACTCATTGCCTCTATTTGATCATGCGTAACATAAAGAGAGGTAATAGACAAGCGTTTCTGTAACTTCCGTATCTCATCCCGCATTGACTCCCTTAATTTAGCATCAAGATTAGACAGTGGTTCATCAAATAATAATACTTTAGGTTCTACAATAAGGGCTCTGGCCAGAGCAACCCGCTGCTGTTGTCCCCCTGATAACTCTCCTGGATTTCTAGAACCATATCCTTCTAAACCCACTAGTTGCATAATTTCTTCTGCCTTTTGGGATATGGCTATTTTACTCATCTTTCTAAAACGCAGACCATAAGTAATGTTATCCACCACAGTCATATGTGGAAAAAGCCCATAACTCTGAAAAACCATGGCCGTATTTCTTTTATTGGCCGGTATATTAACTACATCCTTACCATCCAAATATATCTCTCCACTTGTCGCTGTTTCAAACCCAGCTACCATCCTTAAAGTCGTTGTTTTACCACACCCTGAAGGCCCAAGCAGTGTAACAAGTTCCCCCTCTTTTATTTTTAATTGAAAATTATCCACCGCAGTCACCTTTTCAGTTGACTGTTTTGATTGAAATACCTTTCTAATATTTTTTAATTCAACAGCAATATTCTGCATTATGTACCTCCTAACTAAACTTTTTTTGAAATATCAAGTAATCATACCAGCTGACTCCTGGTCATCACCAACAAACTTACTCATCAAATAAAAAACTGTCATAACGATTACAATAAGTACCAATGATAAAACACTGGCCGCCCCTAGCCGCATAATCTCAGTCTCGGCTAATATCAAAGTACTTAAATGTGTCCACCTGGCAGAAACCAGGAAGATGATAGCACTAACAGCAGTCATAGCCCTGACAAAACTATAGGATAACCCTGAAAAAAAAGCTGGTTTAATCAATGGCAGAGTTATTTTAGAAAATGTATAACTACTACTTGCCCCTAAATCAGTCGATGCCTCTTCAATAGAAGGGTCGATCTGACGTAAAGAAGCCACCCCTGACTCAATACCTACTGGCATATTTCTAAAGATAAAACAAAGAATAATGATTAAGCCGGTTCCAGTTAATAAAAATGGCTGCTGATTAAAAGCCAGTATATAGCCAATACCAACTACTGTTCCCGGGACAGCAAAACTTAAAAGAGATGATAACTGTAAGATATTCTTACCCCAAAAGCTTTTTCTCACTACTAAATAAGCAATAATCATACCTAAAAGACCAGTAAAGGGTGTAGCTACTCCAGCTAAAAAGATAGTATCTTTAATACTCTCCAAACCAACATCCCAAGCATATTTAAAATGCTCCAGGGTCAAGGAATAGTCAATTCCCCATAGTTTAAAGAAAGCCCCCATTATTACTGTTAAGTATAATAATAATATAACAAAGGTTATAAGCAACAAAAATATTATAAACAATTTACGTGTTAAAGAAGAAACCATATCTTGTTTAGAACCGGTAGGTTTCCCAGTAACAGTAACAAATGATTTCCTGGACACCCAGTACTTCTCTACCATAAAAGCTATTAAGGCTGGTATAAGTAACATAATTGCCAGGGCTGACCCCCGCGGCAGATTGTACATACCAGTAAATTGCAGATAGGCCTGTACTGAGAGGACATCATAATCCCCGGCTAACACCATAGGATTAGCAAAATCAGCAATTGAAGTAACAAAAACCAATAACCAGGCACTGGCAATTCCCGGTATGGATAGTGGAAAGGTTACTGAGCGAAATACATAACCCTTACTACCACCAAGGTTTAAAGCCGCATTCTCCAACTCCGGGCTAATTCTGGCCATAACTCCGGTTAACACCCTATAGGCGATGGGGAACATCCCCAGAGTCTGGACTATGACCAGTCCATGTAAACCATAAATACTAAAGCCTGTTATCCCTAGCAATTTTTTGGTAATCAGACCGTTTCTCCCCAATAATAGGATGATAGAGATCGTTAACATAAATGGTGGAGAAATAATTGGTAGCATTACTATCTGACGAAAAAAACCTTTACCTGGTAAGTCTACCTTATACAGACTATAAGCAGCAATATACCCGATTATCGTTCCAAAGGTAGCTACCAGGGCACCTAATTTTATACTATTTAGAAAAGTACTCCTCAACCATACCTTTGATAAAATATATTTATATTCCGCCAAAGAAAAATTACCATCAGGCCTTAAACTTATAATAATTACACGTACAATGGGATAGACAACAAATATCCCAATTAAAGCAGCAACAATCATTATTGTAATATTTACTAAAGGATCCTTCCTGGTTTCCATCATATCACCCCTTTGTAAGGTATAACAGATAAAGAATAACCCCTATCTGTTATACACATGTATTTAAAACTAGTGCTGACTATATACTTCCTCATTCCATTTTTCAACAAGCCGCTCTTTGTTATTTCCTGCCCAGACATCATCCTGGTCAATGGTATTTACTTCACTAATTGGTACTGCCCCATCCATTAATTTAACATCACGGAAGGGTACTACATAGAAACTAGCATATATCTCAGCAGCCTTTTTACTTAATAACCAATTATAGAGTTCTTTAGCAAGTTCAGTCTCTTTACCGTTCTTAATCAAGGAGATTGATGCCACTTCATAACCCCCCCCTTCTTCCGGAAAAGTAATTACTAATGGGTAACCCTGTGCCTTTAGTTTTACCTGGTCATGTGCATAGCCAATACCTATTGGTACCTCTCCAATAGCAGCATTCTTACCTGGCTTAGAACCAGAACGGGTATACTGTACTATGTTTTTATCAAGTTTTTTCATATATTCAAAGCCCTCTTCTTCACCCATTAGCTGCACCATAGTTGCCAGAACATTGTATGAAGTACCAGAAGTCCCTGGATTAGCAACCTGAATATAACCTTCATATTCTGGTTTAATTAAATCTGCCCAGGATGTAGGTGCTGCTAACCCTAATTCCTCTAAACGCTGGGTATTACTTACAAAACACAATGGTCCGGCATAGATACCTATCCAATAGTTATCTTCATCTTTAAAATTATCAGGTACATATTGGGCATTTTCTGCCACATAAGGAATGGTTAAACCACTATCTTTGGCCTGAATATGCCCTAAACCTACTCCTCCTACCCAAATACTGGCCTGAGGGTTGTTCTTTTCAGCCATCATCCTGGAGACCGCTTCTCCAGTTGACAGGCGTACCCATTCTATCTTTACCCCGGTCTCAGCAGTATACTCATTAAATACCACACGCGCCAATTGTTCATCCAGACTGGTATAAACACTGATACTATCAGCCAGAACAGTTAAATTAAACAGACCTATCATTAGACAAAGCAACATTACAACAGAAAACTTTTTCATCACAATAACTCCTCCTTATCATTTTTGAAATTCTTAAAATTAAGTTACCACAATTTACTTTCTCACACAATATTCAAAAGTTTAAATTGTTTTCCCCCTTTTTTTTTAGACCTTAAAAAAACTAGCTTTTTGTCTAAAAAATAATATTTAAGCTTAGAAAATTGTTAGACATTTATACTTTTGGCTAGTTTTTTGGAGATACCTATTTTTAAATAAAGGAACTCTAAAATTAATGTGGAAGTTAATTATTAAGAATAATAAGTTTACAGGTGGTAAAAATGAATAAAAGTAAAGGACAAATTGAAGCTGAAATATCAGAACTAATTATGAAATTTGAAAAGGAATATATTGGTCGTGGACCTCAAAATATTAAAACTTATATTATACATGATAATATCCTTGTTAAAGAAAAAGGCGTCCTAACAATGGCCGAACAACAACTGGCCAAAGAAGAAGACGGTATAAAACTAATTAAACAGCTGCGAGTTAAACTCATTGAAAATTCCCGTGAGATATTAGCTACCTTGATAAAAGATATTACCACCATAGATGTCTTAGCTGTTCATTCAGATATCAGTACCGAAAACGGGGAACGGATTATAGTTTTCTCTCTGTCAGATGACCTGGAGAAAAAATTGAAAATTAAAACTTGATTTTTGCCCAAAATGATGTTAAAATAGTTATACAATTTAGAATTTAAATGGTTAACTAGTTAGATAGCAAACTACCTCTTAAGGTAGCGGGTTATCTGAAGAGCAAACCATCATCTTTTAATATCCTGATAAGGGATATTTATTTGGTGATGGTTTTTTTAATGATGTAGGAAATAATTATAGAAATACCTTATCTATTAATAAAGGAGATGAGATTTATGGAGCAGGCTAAAGAAGCAAAACATAATAAATCTAAAATGTCGACTGCTGAGGAAAAAATCTGCAATATCTTTAAAAACTTTGAAGAAAACTACTGGGGAAAAAAATCCCATCAAATAGAAACCTATTTAATTAGAGATATTATCGTTCTCCGCAGCCAGGGTAATCTAAGCCCTGCAGAAGAACAACTTGCCAGAACAGAAGAAGGAAAGGTATTAATTAAACAGTTAAAGGTAAAAGAACTAAGCAGTATTAAAAACATTTTGAAGTTTCACCTGGAAAATAAACTAAATTTACAGGTTTTGTCTCTGGTAATTGATAACAACCCTGAACTAGACGAAACAATTATTGTCTGCCGTCTTAATAAGGAGTTATAATGTTTAAAAAAATTATTTGTATCTCACTTATTATCACAGGCCTCTTTACTGCAAGAGGAATAACTGCCGACAATAAACTAGTTATCTATACAGCACTGCAAGAAAGAGAAGCCCAGGTTTATGCTCAGGCATTTGAAAACTATACCGGTATAAAAGTTAAAACAATTAGAAAATCGACCGGGGTACTATTAAACCTACTTAGACGGGGAAAAAATTACCGGCCAGGTGTAGATGTGCTACTAGGCGGTCCAGCTGAATTTTATTATTTAGCAAATAAGGAAGGTCTTTTTGAACAATACAATTCATCATTAACTAAGAAGATACCGCAAGAATATAGAGACCTGGAAAACCATTGGTGGGGAATCTATCTCGGCTCAATTGGTTTTGCCGTTAATCCAGTTGCACTGCAAAAATTAAATTTAAAACCACCTATGACCTGGCTTGACCTGGCTTCACCGGAATATAAAGGTCTAATTACTATCCCTAACCCAGTTTCATCAGGCACTGGTTATACAATATTATCTACGATAATTCAATTGTACGGCCTGGATGAAGGGATTCAACTACTTAAGAAAATAAATAGCAATGTTCAAAATTATACCAATAGTGGTGCTATGGCCAGTAAATTAACGGGAATTAATGCTTCTACTATCGGTATCTCCTTTAGCCATGATATCCAGAAATTCAAACAACAAGGTTATCCTATCAACCTTATTCTTCCCACCGATGGAACTGGCTACGAAATTGGCGGCATAGCTATTGTTAAAGATACCAAACACCTTAAACAGGCTAAACAATTTGTCGATTTTATGCTTAGTACAAGGGGTCAAAAACTTTACTCAGCTATGAGTGAATATCGCTTGCCTACTAATATTGAGGCCCCTATTCCTGATGGTGCCATTTCCTTTGATAATATTAATGTCATTAACTATAACCTAGAGTGGTCCAGTCTGCAGCAAGAAAATATAGCTAACCTCTGGTTAAATGAAGTCTATCTTAGGGGGAAAACAAATGAAAACAATTAAACTCCCTTTTTATTTAAAACTAAGCATTATTATTTCTGTTTTAATAATAACTATTGTCACTGGTATATCCTATACCCTATTAACAGAGATTAAGACAGAATACCGCAATCAAATAAAAACTACCAGTAGTTTACTGGCTACCCTTATTGTTAAATACAGTGTAGAACCAGTAGTCATGGAAAATTACACTACTTTATATAATATTATAGATAGTGTTAAGGAAGACCCTGGTAGTGATATTATGCAGATTTCAATCCTCGGTCCTGATGGTTATATTAAAGCCTCTACCAATCGCTTAATCGAAGGCAGTAAATTAACATCAAATCAAATAGAAAATAACAGCAGTACTTTTGTTTTTAAAAAAAATTACCTTGATGTATTAGCCCCTATTACTGCTTATGATAATCTCTGGGGATATCTCAATTTTAGATATTCCCTCTCAGGATTAGAGAAATTATTTTTATCAACCCAATATCAAATACTCTTACTAGCTTTAATATTTATTGCTATCGGATTAATTACCGCTTTATTTGTTGCTAAAGCAATTGTTAAACCAATTAACATCCTGGTTAAGAGTTCCCAGGAAATAGCTCAGGGTGATTTCCATAACCCTATTTCAATTAAAACCAGGGATGAATTTAGTTTTTTAGGAGAGACACTGGAAGAAATGAGAATTAGCTTAAAATGCTTTGTCAGTGGTGTTGCTAAAAAAGCAATTAGTTATGAAGGAAACCTTAAAATATTTGCCCTACCAACATTATTAAGGCTGTTAAATAATACCAACCATACCGGGGGGTTAGTTTTAAAAAAGGAAAATGACATTGGAATTATCTATTTTACCAAAGGTGAAATTACTGACGCTTATCTAAAAACCAGCAGAGGTAAAAAAGCCGTCTTTGATTTTTTCACCTGGTCTGAAGGTGACTTTAAATTTAGCCCCAGTATAAAAAGCAGAGAAAAAACTATCAATGAGGCTTTTAATGACTTAATTCTGGAGGCTGTTAGACAGGTTCAGGATCATAATATATTTAAACAATCACTCCCAGCTAAAGACATGACCATAATTCCAGCTATAGCAAATGTGTATAAATTAGCAGATGAAATCAACCTTAACTCAGATGAAGAAAAAATACTTAATTGTATCCAACACAAGAGTTCTATTAATGACTTAAGAAAATCCCTGACCTGGCCTAATGGAAAAATATATGAAATCATTTACCGTCTAATCTCCTTAGGTTTAGTCTCTATTGAATCGGAAGAAAACTTAAATAATTATTTAATAGAAAAAGACATGGAAAAAATTATTACCTTTCCTGGTAAAAAGATTATGTGAAAAATAGAGGTGATTTTAATGATGATATCCAATTTAAATAACTCCTGGGTAAGGTGTTTTAAAATGGGGCTTCCTAAACAACTAGAACATCCCCAGTACTATGCCGATAGTCTTATATTGGAGGAAGAATCAAAAAAACATCTCTCACTAATACAAAACTTTACTAAATATGTTAATAAAATAGCTGATAAATATTACCTTGAAAACAGTCTTTTTATATTAGCAAATCAACAGGGGATTAATTTAAAAACAGTCTATCCCATAGGTCTAAAAGAGAAAGTCAGCAAAATGAGAATAAAAGAAGGCTGTTATTTTACCGAAAAAAGCTGTGGAACCAATGCTATCTCAATGGCAATGGAGTATAAAGAAACCGTTGTTTTTAATGGAGATGAAAACTATTGTTATTTTCTACAGAAATGGCAAAGTATTGCTACACCAATTAGCTATCCTAAAGATAAACAATGCTTTCTTGGTATCTTAACCCTGGGTAAAAATCACAGAGAAAAATTTCGTATTCTTCTAGAACTGCTGCAAACAAAGTTAAGCAAGAAACTGAATGAAAACACAATTCCATCCCATTACAATCAGGGTAAGTCCTTAACAAACATCAGAGAATCAGTTCTTACCCTGTCAGCCAATGGCTTAACAATCAAGGAGATTAGCCAGAAATTAAATCTTTCCGAAGCAGCCATTAAATATCACCGCACCAAAGCCTGTCAACAACTATGTGCGGCTAATATTACTCAGGCAATAGCTAAATCTATCAAGTTTGGTTATATAAGTCTAAATACAATTAAATAGAAATTCCTCAAGTCTCGAATCCTACTAGAAATCACCTGTTTTTTTAAGACTGGATAAAATACATAAGTCCTGAAATAAATATGGTTAAAAGAATAGGACCCTCCAAAGGGCCCTCCCTTGATTTTATTCAATTATTCTTTAGATAATCTTCAATCTCTTTTTCAGTTCAAATTTTGAAATCATTCAAGATTTCATGACGTAATCCTATTTTCTATGTAATTAAAAAAGATAACCACGATAATTTATCAAAGTCATCTTTCAATTTAAATATTTTAACTCAATATACTATTTTAAGTTACCCTCCCTGTAAAGTTGTTTTTAACTTTGAGATTTTATAAGCAACCTACCCTCTTCCGTTAATCGTTCTAAAATCCAGCTATCTTGTATCCTGGTTCCAATATTTTCAGAATTACTGCTCTTATAGATAATATTATCTTCATTAAATAATTTTACAGTAAGATCCTCTATTAAAGTCTCACTTACATTTTTCGCATAATAGGTCCCATGACATAATAAGCAATAATTTCATCCCTATCATTATATACAGGAGCCTGCAGCTGGGTATAATGATTATTATTATACTGAAAAACATCAGCAGCTGTTGCAACTTTATACTCTTCTTATGTAAGTTTAACCCCTATATATTTATCAAAATCCTTATTTTCAACATAACGCGAATCTGCCAGAACTGTTCCCTGGGTTGATGTTATGTAAGTATAATCAGCACTTGAAGCATTTACATGTGCCTGTAATTCCTGACTCACGGGCTCAACCTTATAGGATGTATTACTTGATAATTCCTCAGCCAAATTCTCTTCATCTGTATATGCAAAAAACATTGCATGGGTTTTAACTTTATCGTTTAAAGTAAAATTTTCTACTTCAGTTTTTAAATTATTCAAAGTCATATTAAGACTATTTTTTGGGGCTTCTTTTGTAATTCTAATTTTATCATTAATTTCACCCTGAACCATATGTATAGTATAATTATAGGTTGTATAAGAAACAATTGATAAAATAATCATTATAAATAAAGTAATAATTATGCTTATACGCCATCTCAACCCTATTTTATTCAACACATTCATCTTCTCCTTAAAAAAATTTTAATTAGTAAGATTGTAATATGAAATTTATGTACTCTTATTGTTCAGGTATATTTTAATATATACTTTTTAGCTGATACGAATATTCAGTTGAATATTCGTATCAGCTAATAATACTTATATAAGGAGCTTTAATTATGCAAGACGCTTATATAATAGTCTTAATTGAATCAGCCATTGTTTGCAGTATTAGATTACAGGAAGTAGCACCAGCATCAAGCACACCCCGGGATCTTTCACCCAATCTAGCTGCACGACCTACTTTTGCAACCATATCTTTTGTTGAATCCTTACCCTTTTCAGCAGCATCCTGCATTAAATCCAGAGATTCTTTAAAATCTTTCCCCTCATTACAGGCCTTATCATAAGCCTCAACAGCAGGAATTAATGTATCCATCAAGGTTTTATCTCCAACTTTAGCATTACCGATATTCTTTAATCCATCACAGGCCTCGTTCAGCATCTTTGAAAATATATCCTGCTTAATTTCTTCTTCACCAGTAGTCACTTTTGACATTCTCAAAAAGAAAGTACCATATAAGGGACCCATTGAACCACCAATCTCTGTCATAAGTGTCATACCTAAAGTCTTTAACCCTTCTGTTAAATTCATATTTTTATCTTTTAATTTTTTCTCTGTCTTTGTAAAACCCTTATTCATATTAATACCATGGTCTCCATCACCAATTGCACCGTCAATTTCACTCAGGTATTCTTTATTGTCCTGGATTGTTGCAATTAAGTTATAAACAATCTTGATACCATCCCTGTTAGAAAATGTACTCATATCTTCACCCCTTAAACTGTTTGAAACCCATAGTATCTACTTCTTCATCAATTAATTCTTTTAATTCATCATCAAGTTTCATAACCGTCAATGTAGCACCCATCATCTCAAGTGAAGTAAAGTAATCACCTACATATGGTTTATATATACTAATACCTTTTTCAGCCAATAATTTTTCCATTTTATTGTATAATATATATAATTCCATTACCGGTGTTGCACCAAGCCCTGATACCAGGACAACAACTTCATCTCCTTTTTCAAATGGCAGGTCGGGTAAAACTGTATCAACCATAATCTCTGCAACTTCATCAGCTGTTTTAAGACCAGTAACCTCAATACCAGGTTCACCGTGATGACCTATACCAACTTCCATCTTACCATCTTCTATAGTAAAGTTAGGTTTACCAACCTCCGGGATTACACAGGATGTCAAACCCACACCAATACTTCTGGTATTATCTATAGCTTTCTGAGAAACCCTGATTACATCATCAAGATCAGCACCCTTTGCAGCCATAGCACCACCTATTTTCCACATCAATACCTCACCAGCAACTCCCCGTCTATCTTCAAGTTTATCTTTTGGTGCTGAAGGTACATCATCATTAGCAACAACAGTCTTGACCTCAATGCCTTCAGCCTCAGCCATCTCTATAGCCATCTTTACATTCATATTATCACCTGCATAATTACCGTAAAGACAGGCAACACCCCTACCTGAATCAGCTTCTTTAAAAGCATTAAAAAAAGCCATAGCTGTAGGCGAGGAAAAGATTTCACCAACTGCAACTGCATCTACCATATTCTTTCCTAAATAACCAATAAAGGCTGGCTTGTGGCCAGAACCACCACCAGTGACAATGCCAACTTTGTTTTCCACAGGTGCCTTTTTGTATTTGATAACCCTTGAATCATCTGTAGCTACTACCAGATCTTTATGGGCCCTGACAAAGCCCTTCAACATATCTTCCACTACCTCATCGGGTTTATTAATAAATCTCTGCATAGAAATCCTCCTCACTATTTAATAGTATAACCTCCATCTATAACAAAATTGGTTCCATTAATCATATCAGCTGCATCACTTGCCAAATATAATACTGAGGCAGCAACTTCTTCAGGATATCCAAATCTACCAACAGGTATTTTCTTTTTCATTGCTTCTCCCACCTCACCTGCCCAAGCGTTTTTACCCAATTCAGTTAGGATAACTGTAGGAGAAACAGCATTAACAGTAATATTATGTTCTGCCCATTCTAATGCAAGGACTTTAGTCATACCAATAATAGCAGCTTTACTTGAACAGTAAGCAACATGTCTATCTAATGCTATAACACCTGCCTGTGAAGCAATGTTAATAATTTTTCCATAATTATTTTCTATCATTTTTTGTCCAACATATTTAGATAACAAAAATGGAGCACGTAAATTAACAGCCATTGTTTTATCCCAATCCTCTTCTGATATTTCCTCTGCATTATCAAGAAGGGCTACGCCTGCACAATTTACTAAAATATCTATCTTACCAAATTTATTAATACTTTTTTCAACAAGATCTTTTACATTATCAGTCTTTGTAATATCATAATTTAAACATAAAGTATCACTTCCATGACTGTTTAGTTCTTTAGCCACTTCTGCCATTTTATCATCAAGAATATCAACCAGAATAATATTAGCCCCTTTTTCAGCGAATAATTTTACTATCGCTTTACCAATACCACTAGCCGCCCCAGTTACAAGAGCAACCTTATCTCCAATCATAAAATCTTTGTTAAAACCAGTGAATTCCATTTGCTAAGCACCTCCAATTTAATTTAAATATCATATATACTGAAGAAACCGCCAGTATATATGATATTTTTCATAGATTATTTATTCTTATACTATTTATTAGTTAATTCTTCTCTTTCAGCCATTAACTTTTTTATATTATCTGTAGTGATAGGAGTCCATGGCACATTATAAATATCTTTCATTGTTTCTCCCCACTCAAACTCCGGGTAATCTGTCCAACAATCTGCTTGTGGTTCATAACTTTCACCTATAATTGCTCTTAAAGCTAAATCTAAAGCACCCTGTGCCTGTGCTTTTGCATCCTGAAGGATACTTAAATCCAACTCCCCTTTTTTGACAGCAAGCATTGCATCAGTGACTCCATCAATACCAGCTATAGCAAAGTCTACAGGATCAAAACCAGCTATTTTTATAGCTTGTATTGCACCTAAAGCCATTTCATCATTCTGACCTATAACACCGTCAATTTCACCAGGATGAGCGTTTAACCAGTTTTCCATAAGGTTTAATGCTTCTGCTCTCGACCAATTAGCTGTTTTCATTTCTAATACTTCTATTCCTGGATACTCTTCTAACGCCTTTAAATTTCCTTCTCTACGAGATATTTGAGCTGATTGTCCAATAGGTCCTTCAATAATCACTACTTTACCTTTGCCACCCATTGCTTCAACAACAGCTTTTGCTTCCATATATCCACTTCTAACATCATCAGATCCTATATATGATGTTAGCTGCTCACTATTCACTCTAGTATTTGAGCCAATTACTGGAATACCATTTGAAACAGCAACAGCAACAGCAGCAGCACCAGCTTCAACATCTATTGGAACAAATATTATAGCATCATAGCCCTGAACTGACATATTTTCAAATTGGCTATATTGAACAGATGCATCATATTTACCGTCAAAAACAGTAATTTCCACCAAACCATTTTTGACTGCAGGATGTCTTTCCAATGCAGTAGACCACAAACGCATATACTCACCCTTTAAACCATAAACAGCTGCACCAATCTTATATTCGGCACCTATTGTTGAAAAAGATAAAGCTACAACTAATATTAAAGTCAATAATAAGACTTTCATTTTCATTTTACATCCTCCTTGATTTTTTATTATACTCTGAACAATAACCAACATTATGAAAATACTAATTAATCACCTCCTCAAAATTTTTTTTAATTCGAACGGTCTTTCATATGATTAATTAAAACCGCTCCAACAATAATTGCACCTTTTATTACTTGTTGGTAATAAGAAGATACACCTAAAAGGTCCAATCCATTGTTAATCACACCAATAATTAAAACACCTAATAATGTCCCTACTAATGAGCCCTGCCCTCCTTTTAAACTAGTACCACCAATAACCACAGCACCAATGGCATTTAATTCATAGGAATTACCTGCCTGAGGTAATCCAGCAGTAGTTCGAGCAGTAAGTATCAAACCACCTAAAGAAGATAATAGTCCACTAATTACATAGACTGAAAATATAATCCATTTAGTATTGATACCAGATATTTTAGCACTATTAATATTACCACCAACAGCATATATATATCTCCCAAATCTTGTTTTATATAATATAATCCAGGCAATCGCAAAAACTAGTGCAAATATAATTACAGGTACAGGAATACCAAAGATAGTACCTTGCCCAATAAATATAAAAGATTTACTTAAATTTGGTATAGGCATACCATCACTATAAATATATGTAAATCCTCTAGCTACACTCAACATACCTAAGGTAACAACAAAGGGAGGAATCTTCCACTTGGAAATAAACACTCCATTTACAGCACCTAGAGCTGCACCTACTAATAAACCAAGGAAAATAGAAACAAATGCAGGTGAAGATCCCCCACCAAATGAAGCACTAGCAAAACTTGCTGCAATAATTCCTCCAAAAGATAATAAAGACCCGACAGATAAATCTATACCACCAGTTAATATGACATAAGTCATACCTATTGATAGTAACCCATTAATTGAAACCTGTCGTAAAACATTTATTAAGTTTCTTGTAGTTAAAAAATAGGGACTTGTAAAAGATAAAATTACTCCTAAAAGAACTAATCCAACAATAATACCATTATCTAATAAAAAATTAGTAAATTTATTTTTTTCTGTCGTCATATCTTTTATCATTTTTATACACCTCATAATCTAAATTTTATTTTTATGATGCAATTGACATTAACTTTTCTTCATTTGCCTCTTCACGGTTGAGTTCCCCGGCAATTTCTCCATCTTTAAAAACAATAATCCTGTCACTCATACCCATTATTTCCGGTAATTCTGATGATACCATAATTACTGCACCGCCATTGTTAGCAAACTCAGACATAAATTCATAAATTTCTCTTTTTGAACCCACATCAATACCTCTAGTAGGTTCATCCATCAACAATATTCTTGGGTTTGTTAGTAACCATCTTCCTAATACTACCTTTTGTTGGTTACCTCCACTTAAATTATTAACAATTTGATCTACAGAAGGTGTTTTCACTCTAAATTTGTCAACCATTTCTTTTACTCCGATATCTTCTTGCTTTTTATCTATGAATAATTTACCAGATAATTCTTTTAACGAACTAACAGATATATTTTCCTTTACTGAACTAGTCAAAACCAACCCAGTTTCTTTTCTATCCTCCGTAATAAATGCTAATCCATTTTTCATAGCGGATAATGGTTTTTTTATTTTTGAAATTTTATCATTAATAAATATTTTACCACTATCTGCAGGTTCTACTCCAAAAAGACCATTTAGAAACTCACTTCTTCCAGAACCCGTTAAACCAAAAATACCTAGAATCTCCCCTTGGTTTAATTTCAAACTTATGTTTTTGTATTTCCCCTCTTTTGTTAAATTTTCTACTGTCAATAAGTTGTTATTTAAAGGTACATTCTCCTTAACATATTGACCTTCCAATTGTCTACTTATCATTAATCTTACTAATTCATCTAAGTCTATCTCGTTAATTTTTTTTGTGGCTATATAATGTCCATCTCTAAGGACAGTCACCTCATCGGAGATTGTAAATATTTCTTTCATTCTATGAGATACATATATAATTCCTTTTTTTTCTTTTTTTAATATTTCAATAATTTCAAAAAACGTTTCTACTTCTTCATTACCTAATGCAGATGTAGGTTCGTCCATAATTATAACATCAGAATCATAAGAAAATGCTTTAGCTATTTCTACTAACTGCACCTCAGCCAAACTTAATTTTTTCATTTTAATTGTAGGATTTATGTCAACCTTTAATTTAGAGAGTATTTTACGTGCCATATTATTTAATTTTTCATAATTAATAAATTTATTAGTATTAATTGGTTCTCTCCCTAAAAATATGTTTTCTGCGACAGTCATATCTGGTACTGGATTTAATTCTTGTTCAATTATAGAAATACCTAACTCTAATGCTTGTTTAGGGTGAAAAAAATTTACTGACTCACCTTTGTAATATATTTTTCCCTCATCACGTTGGTAAATACCCATCAAAATCTTCATCAGAGTGGATTTGCCAGCTCCATTTTCCCCACATAATGCATGCACTGTTCCTTCTTTAAGCTCAAAATTTACTTTATTCAAAGCTTTTACTCCAGGAAAACTTTTTGAAACACCTTCTACTTTAAACAAAATATCTTTACTCATTTCGTTACCCCCCTGTAGGACAAAAATAATAATCAAATTATTAAACTAGTTATATTAATTATTTTCTTATATTATAAAAACAATCAAAATATAGAAAAAATTCCTTATAATTAGGATTAGGATAGTCTTTGTCCAAAACCTAAAAATAAGGAGCAATTACTTGTGGACAAAGATATCACAAAAAATACGTTTTATCAATACCTCAAGCCAATCAATTTTAAAAATCTGGCTAAAATAATATTATCACTAGATAAATATGTTAACTGAAAAGCTCATTATGATTTTAGTATTTGGTCAGTTATTTTCTAAAATCAGCTTAACTGAGTTAAGTACTGAAGTTAAAAATAATAAAGACTTAAAAAAAATCCTTAAGCTTGAATCAGTACTTCTCAGTTATCCAGGAAATTAAGAGATATACCAGATGAAGTATTACAAGCTATATTTAAAGACTTAAGAATAAAGATATTAGCTAAAAAAGGAGTCAAGTTTGCTAGAAAGACTTTCAAATATTTAAATATTAAGGTTATTAGAAATACCAGATGACAATGAACCTGGAAATTTATTAGAATCATCACAAATGCCCTTAACCTTAGTACTCAAGAACTCTGATTTTAACCGCAATGGTTACTTATTTACTTCTATATATTTTGAAAAAAGAAGTAAAGACTTATCCTTTTTCATTCGCATTTAACACCTACCCTAACAATTTTCTACTCCTTTATCCTGAAATTTTCATTTTCATATTCTTTTATCTTTTTTACCTTTGGTAAAGAACGTCCACCATTAAATTCAAGACTAAGCCACTCCTTTAATATTTTTTTGGCCAGGATTGGACCAGTAATTCTAGCACCCAATGTAATAATATTTGTATTATTACTTAGTCTTGCTCTTTCTGCAGCGTAAACATCATAACAGGCTGCCGCATAAATTCCAGGAAATTTATTGGCTGTTATAGCCATACCAATACCAGTACCACAAATTAGTATCCCTTCTTTTTTATAATTACTTTCAATTACTTTATCAGTTACCCTTCTAGCAATTTCTGGATAATAAGTTTGATCACTTTTTGAAAACACACCCACATCTTCATATTCAATACCTAAGTCTTCAAGAAAATTTGTTATTTCTCTTTTTAAAAAAATAGCAGCATTATCCGCCCCAATGACATACTTTTTGTTTTTTACTACAGTCAATTTTCTCACCTCTAGTTTAGTAGTAACATAAGTTCCTTATTAGAAATTTAATTCTTGTTTATTTGTATTTATTATTATAAATTATTATTTGCCCTTTGTCAAGCAAAGATTTATTATCATTTCTATTTAATTTATTTTTTATTTTTATAGTTATTTTGTTCTATTTTTGCTGTTAATAAATTCAAGCAAGATAAAAACTACAATAAGGATGCTATTTTGCTGATATAATAAGGTTTATTCCGCTTTTTTAATTGTTTCTTTATTTTTTATATGTTATTACATTTTGGACTCCATGAAACTGTTAACTATTTTAAATAAAAATTATCTTTATTTTTTAGCAAAATATGCTATTAAAAAAAGCAGGCTGCTTTACAGTAAACAACCTACTTAAATACATATCATTATTTAGTTTTACTATTATAAAAATCCCTGATTTAATAAAAAAAATTACATTAAATTATTCTGCCACGACTACTTGTACCTCTAATTTTTCTATAGAACGAATAATATTTGAAGGTGTTTTATTATCAGTTATAATTAAATCTATTTCTTCTATAGTTGCAAATTGTGCAGTAGAAACATTGCCTATTTTAGTATGGTCAAGCAGGGCTACAACTTTTTTAGCCTTCTGCATCATCTTTTTTTTAAGTTGAATCTCATAATAATTAAAATCAGTCAAACCATCTTCAATCGTAAATCCATGTGCAGATGTAAACATAATATCAGCATTAACTTTATCAAGAATAGATTCTCCAAGTAGTCCTTCTAAGGCACCTGATTTTGGCCTGACAATTCCACCAACAACAATAATATTAGCATTAGATATTTCCTTAACTTCGAGTGCTGTATATAAACCATTAGTAATAATAGTAAGTCTTTCTTTATTTTTTAGATGCGGTATCATAAAAAGAATAGTAGAGCTAGCGTCAAGTATGATTGATTTACCTTCTTCGATTAGTTTTGAGGACTCTTTGCCAAGGAGCTTTTTTTCAAAAACATTTTTTTGGCTTCTATGATGAAAATTCTTATATGACTGCGAATCAGACGAATCCGGCAAAACAGCCCCGCCATGAATCCGTTTTAAAAAACCCTCTTTTTCTAAATCATTTAAATCATTACGGATAGTTGCCCCGGAAACATTTAATCTTTCTTCTAAATTTTGGGTAGTAACCTGTTTTTCTTTTTTTAATATTTCAAGTATTTTATTACGCCTGGTAAGTGATAAAATATTTATCCCCTCCTTCTATTTGGAATTTGTTAATGATTGTTTTTATATATTTTTATAATTACTGCATTTGATGTTTTATTATTATAACACATTTTCATTTTAATATCAATTTACTTAATTCAAGCCCATTAAAAAATATATTATCTTAAATTAATTATAAATGAACCAACTGCCCACTGTCTATTACTCCTGAATACTTAGCATTCATAGAAAAAATTAAGTTTATTTGACATTATAATAAAAATAATATATTATAATAATAAACAAAAAATAATGAAAGCATATAATACATTTTAATAAAAAACATCAGGAGGGATCAGTATTTTGAAAACCAATTGTCTAGTTGCCCAATCGGGAGGACCAACTGCAGTAATTAACGCCAGTGTTTACGGAGTTATTGAAAAAGCAAGCAAAAACAAAACAATAAATAAAGTTTTAGGTAGTAATTATGGTCTAGAAGGAATATTAAATAAAAATTTATTTGATTTTTCTAAAGAAAATCCGGCAGAAATTAAACGGCTAAAATATACGCCTGCTGCTGCACTGGGCTCATGCCGTTATAAGCTAAAAAGTCATCTAAAAAACCCAGAAACATATGAAAAGATATTTAGTGTTTTTAAAGAATTTAATATTCAGTATTTCTTTTATATTGGTGGTAATGATTCAATGGACACCGTCAAAAAACTTAGTGACTATGCTTTAGAAACCGGCTTTGAAATACAGATAATTGGAGTACCTAAAACAATAGATAATGATTTAGTTGGTACTGATCATTCACCTGGTTATGGTACTGCAGCGAAATATATTGCCACCAGTGTTATGGAAGTTGCCCGTGATGGTTCTGTGTATAATAATGAAAATATCCATATTATAGAAGTTATGGGTAGGCACGCTGGGTGGTTAGCTGCTGCCAGTGCTTTAGCAAACAAAGATGTTATCAATGCCCCTGATCTAATATATTTACCTGAAGTAACATTTAACCTTAATAGCTTTATAGAAGACCTGACAAAGGTTTATAAAAAAAAGAAAAAAGTAAATATTGTTGTATCTGAAGGTATTAAAGATGTTAACGGTAACTTCGTTTATGCAAATGAATCGGCAGGCCATGATGTCTTTAAACATAAACAAATGGGTGGCGTCGGAGACTTTCTTGCATCTTATCTAAAAAAAGAAATTTGTGAACGGGTTAAGGTTATTGAATTAAATGTTTTACAACGAGCCTCAATGCACTGTGTTTCAAAGGTTGATCTTGATGAAGCCTATTTTTGCGGTCGGGATGCTGTTAAATTTGCCCTAGCTGGTGAAACTGGGAAAATGGTGGCTATAGAAAGAATAAATAACCATCCATATCAAAGTAAAATCAAACTAGTCCCAGTAAATCATGTTGCTAATCATGAAAAAAAGGTCCCCATTTGCTGGATTAACAAAAGAGGTAATTATATTAAACAAAAAGCTATAGACTATATCTTCCCATTAATACAGGGCAAAGTAGATATCCCAAGGGAAAATGGTCTCCCCAGATTTGCTAAACTAAAGTATATCTTATAAAAACATGCAATTTGCAAAATATAAGTCAAGATATAACAACAAACAGAAAATTAAGTGATTTTCAGCAAACTTAAAACAAAGTCTTTATTAAAGACCTTGTTTTAAGTTTGCTTTAACTATTCTTAAGATAATCTTCAATCTCTTTCTCAGTTTTAAATTCTAATACCCTGGCTGCTTTTTCTTCCGCATTATGCTGCTTCAACCGTCTGACATCTTTTTTTATCTCCAGGATAGAACCTGGATTCATACTCAATACCCTGATCCCCATACCTAAAAAAACAGGTGTAAGCAAAGGATCTGCAGCTGCTTCTCCACAAATCTCTACCCCAATACCATTTTTTTTAGCCGCTCTGGCTACCTGGTTAATCAACTTTAGGACAGCAGGGTGATATGGTGAATATAAATTGGCAATTTTACTATTATTCCTATCTACAGCCAGAGTATATTGTACAAGGTCATTTGTCCCAATACTAAAGAAATCAACTTCTGCAGCAAAAAGCTCAGCCAGAACAGCTGTTGCCGGAACCTCAATCATAATTCCAGTCTCAACATTTGGATTATAGGCAATCCCTGCTGATTCCAGTTCCCTTTTTACACCTGCAAAAAGATCCTTTGTCTTTCTAAGCTGTTCCAGTGACGATATCATCGGAAAAATAATTTTTAGATTTCCACAGGTGGATGCCCTGAGTAAAGCCCTTAGTTGGGTCCTAAAGATATCCTGCCTATCAAGCAAAATTCGAATACCACGCCAACCCAGAAATGGGTTAATCTCATCAGGAGAATCAAAATAAGGTAGATCTTTATCTCCCCCAATATCAAGGGCTCTTACCACAACAGGTTTAGGTGCCATTGCTGTTAATACCTTCCTATAGACATTATACTGCCTTTCTTCGTTCTTTAAATCATCATTGTTCATATATAAAAACTCTGTACGAAAGAGACCAATACCATCACCATTAACTTCCAGGGCCTTCTCTAATTCCTGTTCAGAAGCTATATTAGCAGCAAGCTGAACCTCGAACCCATCAATAGTAACAGCAGCCTTGTCTTTAAGAACCAGCAGGTCATCCTGCCTTTTCTTATAATTAGCCAGTCTTTCCCGGTATTTATTTAGTAATTCAACAGAAGGATTAAGGTAAATCTTACCCACTATACCATCCAGGATAATCGTATCCCCCTGGGATACTTCTTCAAGTATCCCCTCTATATTAACTACTGCAGGTATTGTCAGACTCTTAGCCATTATCGCTGTATGAGAGGTCTCCCCACCATGGCTTAAGACAAAACCACCTAATTTGTCTTTATCCAGTAAAGCGGTTTCTGAAGGGGTAAGGTCATCAGCAAGTATAATAGAAGCAGCTGGCAGGTCATGTAGAGAAGTGTTTTCTCCATTTAAAGCAGACAGCAGGTGATTCCCAACATCCTGAATATCTTTAATCCTTTCCCTAAAAAAATTATTTTCCAGGCGATTAAACTTTTCAATAACTACATCAATAGCCTGATTAACAGCAGCCTCACTATTCATCTTATGATTTATAATTAATCCCTTAATCTCCTGATCAAGAACCGGGTCATTGAGCATATGAACATGGGCATCAAATATTTTTGTCTCAGCTGCCTCTAGTTCCTGAGCAGCCCTATCCCGTATCTTTTTAAGACGTTTATTAGCCCTTTCTTTTGCCTGACAGTATCTCTGTAATTCAGCTTCAATATTATCACTAGCAATAGTAGCAGCATTAACAATTTTTTTCTCCCGGGAATACTTATATACTTTACCTATTCCTATTCCCTTTGATACAGGTATTCCTTGATAAACTTTACAACTCATAAATCTACTCCCCATCCTCCAAATCATTTATAAATTCTGTCAAGGTTTTAATGGCAAATTCCTCATCCTCACCCTCTGCTTTTACAACTACTTCCCTCCCATAGTCCATACCCAACGACATAACAGCCAGTATACTTTTGGCATCAGCCTCTTTACCCTCATAAACCAGAGAAATTTCCGAATAAAAACTATTAGCCTTCTGTACTAGTGTACTGGCAGAACGGGCATGAATCCCGGTTTTATTCCTTATTTCAACTACCTGCTGCTGCAAATGTTTCATCTCCTTATATGTGGGTAGAATAAGTAATATTATTATTCCACAGTATAATCATCTTGATCGATATCAACTGCATCCCTATCTTTACTGTGCTTTTTATCTCCTTCATAATTTCCCAGTAGAGTCTTTAAAATGGGCCACATTAGAACAAAAACAGCCAGGTCATCTAAATACCCAACAAAAGGCAGATAGATCTCACTAAATAAATCAATAGGAGAAAGAAAGTATATAAAGGGAAGTAAGAACAAAAATTTCTTACTAAAACCTACTTTACTATCACTAAGATAGCGGATAATTTTTATAAAACCAAAAAGACTTTTCCCCATACAAACCCCCATTCTATCCTGTACAAGATAAAAATCAATCATAAGAAAATAATCTGTTTTTTATATATACATTCTATTATAACCCAAAATGGGAAAAAAACAAAATTTTTTAATATTACTATACTTTTTCCCTTTATTTTTTATTAATATTAAATTATAATATATATATATATACTACAAGGGAGTTGATAGAAATGAGTAAAATTAAAGAAATTAACACTGAAAAAAGCCCAGCGGCTATTGGACCATATTCCCAGGCCATTAATATTGACAGGCTAATCTTTACCAGTGGCCAAATACCTTTTACAGCTGAGGGTGAACTGGTCAGTGATAATGTACAGGATCAAGCCAGACAATCACTAAACAATATTAAAAACATTCTGGAAAAAGCTGGTTCAAGTATGGAAAAGGTAATTAAGTGTACTGTCTTTATTAGTGATATGAACGAATTTGGCCAGGTTAATGAGGTATATCAAGAGTTCTTTAGCAAACCGTTTCCCGCCAGAAGTACAGTTGAAGTCGCCCGCTTACCTAAAGATGTTAAGGTAGAAATAGAGGCCATAGCACTTACTTAATAAGAAAATTAACAAGCCCTACAGATTTGATCTGCAGGGCTTGTCCCCATCAAACATCCTATTCTAACCCTTTTTTATTATTTTAAACTTGTTTTAAAGTTTAAAAACTAACAAAAATATAAAAATTGTTGTTATTTATATAGAGGCCCAAAATTCTTACAGGCCCTGTAATCTGCCCCTTCTAAATCACTGCTGCCAAATGCCTTCCAGGCATCAGGCCTAAATATCCTGTCTTCTGAAACATTATGCATGGAAACTGGAATTCGCAAGAGAGAGGCCAGCGTTATTAAGAGCTCACCAATATGTCCATAACTTATTACCCCGTGATTTGAACCCCAGTTATCCATTACAGAATATACATCTCTAAAAGCCGTTTCTCCTGTTAAAACAGGTGCAAACCAGGTTGTCGGCCAGCTTGGATCTGTTCTCTTATCCAGGATATCATGTACATCTTCTGGTAGTTCTACAGTATAGCCCTCAGCAATCTGTAAGACTGGTCCCAGTCCCTTGATAATATTAATCCTGGACATAGTTACTGGCATCTCCCCTTTAGTAACAAATTGTGAGGAGAATCCTCCGCCTCTGAAATATCCTAGACTGGCAGGCCGCCAGGTAGTGGCCTCCAGGCATTTGTCAACTTCTTCATCTGTAATATCCCAGTATGGTTTCATAACTGGTTTTCCATTATCACTCTGTTGACCTGTTCCATCAAGGGCAGCTGATCCTGAATTTATTAAATGGATTATACCCTTACTAGCCCGTCCACTTAATTTCTGTCCAGTAACACGCTCTACAGCAGCTGGACTCCAGTATGTCCTTACATCAGCAAAGACCTGGGCTGTTCCTGTTAATAAATGTCCAAATAGCATGGTAATACCATTTAAAGTGTCATTCTCAGTGGCTACGTTAAATGACTCCCTGATACCATTCCAGTCAAATGAGGAATTTAAAATTGCTTCCATAAAGTCTCCATTGGGGAAATGATCAGTCCACTGTCTCTGTCCCTGAAATCCACTGGCTATTGCATTATGTCCCAGGGCTTCTTCTTCAAAATTAAGCTCTGCTAATTTGCCATTACCTATCATCAGGTCCCTTACTATCAGGGTCATTTTGACTACAAATTCCCAGTCACGATCTTTTTCCTTACGAGAACGCTGTGTTTCTGGAGGATTATTATCCTGACCCTCCTGACAATTTTCTTTAACCCAGTTAATTGCCTTCTGGTACTCGTCATGATCATATATCTCTTCTTCTATCCTGCGGTAGATCTCTGACATATCAACATATTCATTCCTCATACCTAAGTAATCCTGAAAAAATGACTCATCCACAATACAGCCAGCTATCCCCATAGAAACAGAACCAATTGATAGGTATGATTTATTTTTCATGGTTGCCACAGCAATACCAGCCCTGGCAAAATTCAATAATTTTTCTTTTACCTCTTCTGGAATAGTATTGTCATCCATATCCTGAACATTCTCACCATATATTCCGAAAGCAGGTAATCCTTTCTGGTTATGGGCCGCCAATACAGCTGCCAGATATACTGCTCCTGGCCTTTCAGTACCATTAAAACCCCAGATAGCCTTTGGTCTCCCCGGGACTGTATCCATGGTTTCGGTACCATAACACCAGCACGGAGTCACAGAAATACTGACACCTACATTTTCTCTCTCAAATAATTCCTCAGCTTTAGCTGCTTCAGCAACACCACCAATACAGGAATCAGCGATAACACACTCAACAGATAAGCCGTTAGCATGTCTTAGATTATTTTCAATCAGCCCAGCAACAGATTTGGCCATATTGAGTGTCTTCTCTTCTAAAGAATCCCTGATACCCCTTCTACCATCTATAATGGGTCTAATCCCAATTTTGGGCATGTTTCCTATTAGTCTTTTCTTACCTTGATTAACCATCATTAATCACTCCTTTAATACACTCCCCATTCTATCATTAAAGACCATTGCTCACCTAATAAACTCTACTTTCCCACCAAGTTTCCCTATATCGGCTGCCTGATTAGCACCTTTAACCCCGGGAAACTCATTAAACGATTCTCCAATAATAGTTTCACCCTTTTCTGGATTACGTACTGTCTTAACTACTAGAGCCATATTCATACTACCAGCTACAAGTATATTCTCTATTTTAGATTGCTCCCTTAAAACAAAACCTTTAATTTTTAAGATTTAAAACTGAGTCCCCCATTGCAATTTTAGCCTCCAATTTTATTTCTTTTTTTCCTTTTTTTGAACCCAAAAGTTTATTTAATAATATTTCTGCTGAATTTTTACCAATTTCATGAATCATCTGTTCCAAATATGTCATTTTAGGACAGATTAATTCATTCATAGATATATTACCAAAACTTACAAGAGAAAAATCCTTTGGTATTTCCAAATTGTCTTTATTAGCCTGTATTAGAATACCCTTAGTTATCAAACTACTGCCAGATATTATAGCTGTAGGCCTTTTTTTTAGATTTAATAGTTCTTTCAAACTTTTCTTTCCAAAATCAACCGTAAAATGCCCAAATTTTAAGTAATCATTATTAATCTCTAGTTTAAATTCATAGCAAGCCTTTGTATATCCTACATATCGATCATAATTAGTAATAATATCTCTAGGCCCAGTTGTAAGTGCTATTGACCTATGGTTTTGTTCCAACAAATACTTAACCATTTGATAAGTTGCAGTCACTTTATCTACATATACTGAGTCAAATTTATTCTTTACTGGTCTTCTATCAATAAAAACAATTGGCATACCTGCTGCCTGTAGTTCATTTAAATAATCTTCATTCTCACCTGTAGAAGAAATTACTAAAGCATCAATTCGTTTTTCATATAATAATTTTATATATTCTAGTTCTTTTTGAGGACTATCATCTGTACTACCTAAAATAAGAGTATAACCTTCTTGATGAACTATATTCTCAATCTCCTTTATTATTCTCATAAAGAAAGGATTAGATATATCAGAAATTATAATACCAATTGTATTTGTTGTATTACTTTTCAGACCCTGGGCTATCCGGTTGGGTTTATAATCTAGTTTTTCAATAACTTTCAAAACTTTTTTGCGTAAAGCAGGATTCACATTATCTGCTTTATTTATTACTCTAGAAACGGTTGCAATAGATACTCCCGCTTCCTTTGCAACATCCTTTATAGTATAAACCTCCATAAACCATACACTCTCCAAACTCTTTATATGAAATATTAATATAATTATAATGATTTCTAGAAATATAATCAAGTTTTCACATCAATATTGAAAATAACTATTCCTATTAAAATTCAAAGACTTTAACTATATAATTATGTGCTTAATTATATAACTAAGAACTAAAAAAAATAAGCCCTTTCACAATTTATTTATACTACAGTTTACTTTAATTTAATTTCCCTGTACATTTGATTATGAAAGAGACTTATATAAAAATTATTTCTACAAGTCAGTTTACAAATTATATATGATATATATTGTATTATTATTTTACTTCACTTAATGGTTCTTTTCCTTCTATAACATTCACAACATTCTGCATAGAATATTGGGCTATTCTTTCAGTTGCTTCATAAGTAGCAGCACCAATATGTGGCAAGGCAATAACACGCTCATGTTTAACTAAAGCTGAACCCACCGGAGGTTCATTGATAAATGCATCTAAAGCAGCTCCTGCAATTTCTTTATCCTCAATAGCTTTTAATAATGCCTCTTCATTAACTACTCCACCTCGAGCTGTATTGATTAAAAAAGCATTTTTCTTCATTGCCTTAAGTTCATTCTCAGATATAAGGTCTCTGGTAGCTTTATTTATTGGAATATGTAGAGATATAAAGTCTGATTCTTTAATTATTTTATCTAATTCAACATATTCTAAATTATATTTTTCAGCAAATTCTTCATCTTTAAAAAGATCATAAACCATTACATCCATATTTAAACCCTGAATAATTTTCACTAAACATTTACCTATATTCCCCAAACCAATAATACCCAACTTCTTTCCAGTTACTTCTGTCCCCATAGAAGATATCCATAAATCATCTTTCATTTTATTATCTAAAAAAGTAATATCTCTTGATAAACAAAAAATAATACCCAGCACTAATTCAGCAACAGAATTACTATTTAAACCAGGACAATTAGTCACTCTAACATTTTTTTCTGCAGCTGACTTTTTATCAATATTATCAGTACCAACCCCAAACTTACAAACTACTTTTAAATTATTAGCAGAATTTAATACCTTCTCAGTTACCTTTTCTAATCCAACAATATAACCATCAACATCTTTAATTTTTTCAATAATTTTTTCCTCACTTAAAGCTGCATTTTCATAAACAACAATTACTTCATAACCTTTTTTTTCTAATGGTTTTACAAGTTTTTTATCTATAGTTTCTTTTTCTTTTTTTGTCAATGTAATTAATATTTTTTTAGACATTTAAAAATCAACTCCCTTATCTTATACACTAATATCCAAGTAATCTTGGTACAAACAATACAACCTCAGGCATAAAAGTAATAATTAACAATGCAATAATTTCCATAATCATAAAGGGTAATATAGAACGTGTTATCTGACCCATTGATATATCTGCAATAGGACAAGCAACGAACAAGCAAACACCTAATGGAGGTGTAGCAAGTCCAATATTTAAGTTAACCAGCATAATCAAAGCAAAGTGTAGGGGATCAATACCTAGTTGAATTGCAATAGGCATTAAGATAGGACCAAGTAAAATGGCATTTGCTCCTGTTTCCATAATCATACCCATAAATAATAAAAACGCATTAACTAGTAACAAGAAAGTAACTTTAGTAAGATCTAAAGATAATAAGAAACTTGCTAAAAACTGTGGTATTCTTTCAATAGACAAAGCCCAACCAAAAACATTAGCAGCTCCAATAATCATGATTATAACAGAGGTAGTAATACCGCTTTTGATTAAAGATTTTTGTAAATCTTCCAGGCTCAAAGACTTAAATACTAAAAATCCAATAACCAAAGCATAAGCAACAGCAATTGCAGCAGCCTCTGTTGGTGTAAAGAGACCACTAAAAATACCTCCTACAATTATTATAGGCATAATCAAAGAATATATTGCTTTCTTAGTTACAACCCAAAATTCTTTACTACTCACCTTTCCTTCACGATACGGATGATCCTTTTTCTTACTAATAATATAAGCCATCACCATTAAAGCAAGTCCTATTACTATTCCAGGTATAATACCCGCAGCAAAAAGACTACCTACTGACAAACCCATAATCGAACCAAACACAACCATAATGATACTAGGGGGTATAATAGGCCCAATAACCGAAGAAGCAGCTGTAACTGCCGCACTATACTCGGGTTCAAATCCTTGCTCTTCCATAGCAGGAATTAATATTGAACCAAGTGCTGATGTATCTGCAACTCCTGCACCAGTTAAACCTGCAAAAAGTATACTTGCTAGTATATTAACTTGAGCTAATCCTCCCCTTACCCTTCCAATAATCAAATTTGCAAACTCAACTAAACTTTTTGTAATACCAGTTCTATTCATCAATTCTCCTGCTAAAATAAAAAAAGGGATAGCCAATAGAACAAAAGAATCAATTGAGCTGAAAAATCTTTGCGCAATAACTTCAATCGGCATTACACCCCAAGCAAGTAAGAATACTAAAGAACTAGTAGCCAACGAAAATGCTATTGGTACACCTAAAATCATAGTAATTATAAAAGGTATAAAAAGCCACCAAGCCATTTTACATCCCTCCATTTCTATCAAAAATAAATCTATCTAAATTATCAATAACTAAATATATTAAGTTAATAATCATTAAAATTCCACCTACAGGTATAGCTACTTTGGGCCAAAACATTTTTAATTCTAATGCAGTTGACGTAATCCTATTTGCTTTTATAGCTGACTCCCATCCAACATTTATAAAGTAGAACAAAAAAAATATCATGATAATTGCATTAAATATTACAATCAGATTCCTATATCTTTTGGGAAATAGTGTAATAAAAAAATCCACACCAGCGTGAGCACCCCTTTTCAAGGCAGCACTAGCTGATAAGACTCCAATCCAAATTAATAAATATCTTGAAAGTTCTTCAGTCCATGAAAAAGAAACCCCTAAAAATCTAGTTATAATCTGTAATAATACAATAATTAACATTATAAACACCAATATAGCAGTAAAGTTAATCGTTATTACATCAATAAAATTAGTAATTTTCTTAATTGGTTTATATATAAAAAAATGTTTTTTATTATCTTTTCCTTTTGTCAAAACAAAGCTCCCCCTTTTTTAAGTGTAATATTTCCGGAGTAAAAAATTTTACTCCGGAAATAATTTTATTACTTTATTTGATTTCCTAATAACCTAAAGCTTCTTCTGCATTAGAAACAGCTTCTAACATACCAGCTACTGTTTCTTCACCAATTTTACCTTGTAAATATTCTACTACTGGTGGTTGAGCAATTTCTGCAAAGGCTGTTTTTTCTTCCATAGTTGGCACATATATATTCATACCTTCATCTTTTAATTTCTCGAGCCCTGGGCCACTAGAATGAATTGTTTCAATTCCTCTATTAACAACCTCAGCTTGTCTTGCTGCTTGTATCATAACTGTCTGAATCTCTTCAGGCAAACTATTATAGAAATCGTCATTAATAACAAAACCATCTTCACTCCAGAGATGTCCATCCAAAGTTAAATAATTCTGAACTTCATTTAAGTTGTTTACAGCTATTACAGAAACAGGATTTTCTTGACCATCAACTACACCTGTCTGTAAAGAAGTATATAATTCACTAAAAGCCATTGGAACAGGATTAGCATCAAAAGCCTTCATCATTCTAACAAATACCGGCGATTGCATAACACGCATTTTTTGACCTTTTAAATCTGCTGGTGATTTAATAAATTTATCACTATGACTAAAGTGCCTTACACCATTCTGCCCCATTGCTAACAGTCTTAAACCAGTTTTTTCTCTCATATCTTCTTTCAAATTTGTCCAGTATTCACTATTATCAAAAACATACCAAGCTATCTCTGGGGATTTGAATAAATAAGGAATATTAATCACTTCAAATTCTGGATAAAATCCAGCTAAAACTCCCGTTTCAACACATCCTTGTATGCTGCCATTCATTACCATTTCAACTGAAGCCTTATTATCACCTAACTGAGCATTAGGATATAATTCAACCTTAACAGCACCATCTGTTCCCGATTCAACAAGATTTTTAAAGATAAAAGCTAAACCATGTTCTTGTTCCCATTGCACAACTTCTGTGTTTAATGTCTCAGGAGCATTATAAGATATTCTCATCACCACAGGATTATCCGGAGTTGGATTAACTGCCATACTAACCATAGAAACTGCCAATAGTAAACAAAGTGTTATCACACTAATTATTGATATTTTTCTCATTATTCTTCCTCCTTAATAGTTTTTTTAAGCAAAAATATTTTTTTGAATGTTTATCTTTATATCCCCCCCTATACTAGAATTATATTTCTTTTAACTAAAGTTAGTTTTAGTGTATAAACAAACTAACTCTTCTGCCTCATTCATTTTAACACAAAGATGCTTTAGTGGAAATGTTTGTAATTTAACAATCTTTTCAATATCTTTTTTTTATAACTTAAATATTAGTTTTCTTTCTTCTTTTATATTTGTTCAAGTATTTTTTGCATATCATTTCTTAGGGCTTTAATTTCCTCTTCACTTATATCTAATAATGGTTTACGTGTATATGTTTTCTTTAATCCTCTAATTTCAACACCAGTTTTTAAATAAGCTAAGTTAGCTCCTTCTTTCAGGGTAATAGTTGCCTCAGTACATAATTTTTGAATTCGTCTAGCTTCTTCATAATTTTCATTCATGGTTAAATCATATAATTTTACAAACAATTCAGGAAACACATTAGAAATACCTGACACTGCACCTTTTGCTCCACATACCATAGCTGGAAGTATTAAAGGATCACAACCTTGTAATACATCAAAATTATCATCAGTCTTATTTATAAAATTATTTAAACGAATCATATCTGACATACTATTTTTTATGCCAACAATGTTTATAATTTTAGACAATTCAATTACTGTATCTGGAAGTAACTCACTACCAGAACGACCAGGCAAATTATAAAGATATAAAGGATAATCCTCTCCAACATTTTTAGCAATTGCATAATAATATTCTTTTATTTCCTGTTGATTCACACAATGATATATAGGAGTAATAGCCCCAATACCAGATACTCCCACCTCTTTAGCATGTACAGCTAATTCACAAGCATTACTTGTTGGTATTGAACCAATCATTGCAAAGATAGGCGCCCTACCATCTGCATACTCAACTGCCAATTCAGCAACTTCTTTTCTTTCTTCCTTGTCTAGCAAAAATGCTTCCCCTGTTGTACCAAGAATATAAAGTCCATGCACTCCTTTTTCAACAAGAAAGTTAATATGATCCTTTAAAGCTTCTTTGTCTAATTTCCCTTCTTTAGTAAATGGAGTCAATAGTGCTGTATTAATACCCTTCATGCGTTTCATTTCTAAATACACCTCTTTTTATAGTTTTGTTTTATAGAATTATTTAATAATTCACTTTTTTGTAAACGTTTTATATGGATTCAAACTATATTAAAATTACATTTTCATTTCATTATTTAAAGTTATCTTAAATATAAAACAATTTATTGTTATTTAGTTAGAATATTTAAACTTGTAATCGTTTTACCAACAAAAAATTAAAAAATACACAATTATATTACGTGTAATTATATTGAATTATTAATCCTTTTCAAAAACATAACACAAACCCAATAATGTAAACGTTTTATCATAAAGGCTAATAATAAATCAAGATAATCTTAACTATGCATTACTCATTAAAATATATTTTTTTCGAAATACATACTAAAATTTAATATCCCTTAAGAACAATTCCTATATTAATAATATCATGTATTAATTATTTTTTCAATAACTATTATATGTCTATAACTACAACAAACGCAAATTAAAGTAATAATCCTTGCTTTTTCTCTAAGTTTCATATGTTCTTTATTATTAATTGTTGTTCTTTAATAAAGAACATATGAAACGAGTCAACATCCTTTCCAACCTAATTTTTTAGAAATAATAAAAGTAATCTCTTTCATAATATCAGCATATTCTTTAATCTTTTCATCAGAAAATCTTGGGGATGGACCCGTTAAACTCATAGAAGCAAAAGCATCCCCCTTTTCGTTGAAAATTGGAACACCTACACACCTCACTCCCGGCTCGTGTTCAATATCATCTATAGCATAACCCCTTTTTCTTATATTACCAAGTTCTTTTTTTAACTCATCAGAATCAATTATAGTATTTGCTGTAAATAGAGGAAGGCCCTTTTCTTCAATAATTTTATCTATCTCTTCTTCTTTTAGAAAAGCCATAATCGCCTTCCCTACTCCTGTACAATGCATATATACCCTCCTTTCATTAAGAGATACTGCACTAAATTTATTACCTGGTTGAGCCGATTCAATATATACAACCATACCATCATCTAATACTGTTAAATGAACAGTTTCTCCAATTTTATCAACAAGTTCTTTCATAAATGGAATTGCAACCTCTCTTAATTGAAAACCTTCTCTTACAATATTACCAAGTTCAAATAAACGTATTCCTAATTTATATTTATTTGTAATTTCATTCTTTTCTACCCAATGATTTTGTGCAAATGTATTTAAAAGATTATAAATACTACTTTTAGATACACCGAATTCTTTACTGAGATCGGTAACACCCATCTCGCCATTTCTAGCTAAACAGTCAATAATTCTTATTCCTTTTTGTAAAGATTTGACTATTCCACTTACCATTACTAAGTTCAACCCCCTTAATAAAAATATTAAAACTTCCTTTTTAAACATTATTATGTTTTAGTAACTTACTTACTCGTTTTAAATCATCCTGAGTATCTACACCCACTAGTTTACAATCTGTTTCTAATACTTTTATTTTAAACCCATTTTCGATCACTCTAAGTTGTTCTAATGATTCTGCAATTTCTAATTCTGTCGGTTCCATCTTAACATAATCCAAGAGAAATTCCCGTTTATACCCATATATACCAATATGTTTAAAATAATCTTGTGCTTTATTTTCCCGTAAATAAGGAAGTGGATATCTTGAAAAATAAATTGCATTAGAATTTTTATCTGTTATAACCTTAACACAATTTGGATTCATAATATCTCCCTCGTTTTCAATCTTTTGTTTTAATGTAGCCATTACACATTCCTCATCACTAAATGCTTCAATAACTTGATTAATCACTTTACTATTTATTAAAGGTTCATCTCCCTGAACATTTATTATAATGTCAACATCAATTGCTGAAGCTACCTCTGCTATACGACTACTACCGTTGATATGATCTTTCCGAGTCATCATAACCTTTCCACCAAAAGATTTAACAATATCATATATTTTTTTATCATCACAGGCAACAACAACATCATATAAATCAGCTTTACTGACACGTTCATAAACATGCTGAATCATTGGTTTTCCATTAATATTAGTTAATACCTTGTTTGGTAATCGTGTTGACTTTAACCTTGCTGGAATTACAGCAACTATTTTCATCTTATCACCTCTCAAAATATCTTAAATCCTTTTAGGATAATAATTAGTTACTAATCTAACGTCAATTAAATCAAATATATTTGATATGCTGAAGTGTTAAAAATGAACTATAACAGCAGCTAATATTACTAAGTGGAAACAATTATTTCTTTATTGAATTTTAATTTTTATAATAATTTTCTCTACAGCAACTCGAGTCTCTTCAGGATTCAATCCTGACATATGAGCATCTTCTGGAAAAAAAATAGCAAAATCATTATTTTTAAGGTGTACAAATGATTTTACTTCACCTTTTAAAATTTTCAAATCGTTTTTATTGTTATAAACAATTTCATTAAGTATATTTATTGGAGAATAAGCTATTTTTTCTTCACCATTTAGAATAAACTGAATATCTATAAACTTTTCATGAGCTTCCCAAAAAGTCTCACCTAAGTATAAAGTATCATATGTTTCTTTTATAATTAATATATTATCATTTACATTATATTTCCCATATGGTAGATCTTCTAAATTTTCTTTAATTAGATACTCAAACCCAATTTTAAAATTATTATTTAATATATATTTCTTGTAATTTAAAATATTAGATGCAATCATAAAACACCTCCTTTTAAATATTAAAGACAATTACAATATTACAAATCTTTTAAACATATATTGATTCACCAAAACTCAAATTGAATTTGTTAGCAATACCAAAAATTTTATAATATATATCACTAAAACCTTGTTATATTAAAAATTTGACTTAAAAACTTGTCCCCCTCTTTTTGAAGTTACTTGGTGGAATATTTACCTTTTTCAATCAGAAAAAGAAAAGTCGGTGACCAACTTTGAAACCAAATGATTAATGTCTTACTGGTTTATATTCAGGTTCAATATTATATTATTTACTATATCATAATTTTACTTGTTAGCAAAGACTTTATGTTCAAAAACAGAAATTCTTAAACAGAATTTAAAAACAAAAATAACTAAAAATAGTTTCCTTATTAATTTTTAACCTTTACTAACTATCAAAAATTATTAAAACTGGTAGAGAACTCCTTCCACCATTATAATGACTGGCTTTATAGAGATATTCGTTTTGAAATTTTTATATCAACAAATCATATTTCCTCACTACCAGGGCTAACTCCCGATAATATAAGCTGTTTTTGTATGAGCTGCAATCGGCTGGTCAATAATTCAATTATGAAAAAAGCCTAATCTTTAAAAACTGTTAATTAAATAAAGTAGTCCTGCCTTTAAAGGCAGGACTACTTTATTTTTCTTTACCCTATATTTTAAACTTATCCACTGTTTCACTAAGCCTTGCTGATCCATCTGCTAGCTGTTGGGTAAGTGATATAATCTCCTCAGTAGAAGCTATCTGTTCTTCACTGGAAGCAGCAACCTCTTCAGCAGTCTGGGCAAATTCTTCACTAACAACAGATATGTCATTAATTGCCTGATCAACACTCTGGCTATTATGATTCATAACACCAGTCTTCTCTTTAACCCTATCAAGAGACTCTTTTAAATTAACAGCCATCTGATTGATATCAGCAAATATTTTACCTGTCTCCTGAATGGACAGTACACTATCATCAACATTAGCTGTACCCTCAGACATTTGATCTACAGCATCTTTAATTCCAGTCTGTATTTCATTAATTAGGGCAGCTATTTTATCAGTAGCACCTGCTGATTCCTCAGCTAATTCCCTTATCTCATCTGCTACTACACTGAATCCACGTCCTGCTTCCCCAGCACGGGCAGCCTCTATTGCTGCATTTAAAGCCAGCATATTTGTTTGTTCAGAGATATTACTAATTAATCCAACTATTTGTCCGATCTCCTGGGAATACTCTCCAAGTGTATTAATCTCCTTACCTATTCTACTGTTATCATCTTTAACTGCCTTTACTTTGTTAACAGATTCCTTAATTGATTTATTCCCCACAGATATCTTTTGACTTACTTCCTCTGCTTCATTAGCAAGTTCAATAGAACTGGTCCTAATTCCGTCTATTTCACTGCTTAGTAATTTTACATTATTAGCTGTTTCATCAACCTGGGCACTCTGCTCTTCGGCACCTGAAGCAACATTTTGTATACTCACTCCAACCTGTTCAGCTGTATTACCAATCTGTTCTACAGAATGCTGTACCTCATTACTTGACTGGACTACATTAGAGGAAACATCTTTGACCTGTTTTATTATATCTCTAAAATTTACTGTCATTTCCCTTACCTGTCTGGCCAAAATCCCTATCTCATCTTTACGATTCATAGTATTTCCTGTTATTTCTTTTCTTAAATCTCCTTTAGCCAGACTACTTATTACTTCCAACAGTGCTAGAATTGGGGAGGTTATGTAATTCGCAATAAAATTGCTAACTAATAGCCCGATTAAGATTGCTATCAGGCTGATCAAAAAACTACCCTTTTTTACAATCTGTAGACCATTTAAAACCTCCTGGCTTTTTACCCCCATTGCTATCGACCAGTCAGTTAAGTCTATTGGTGTATAGACCAGCCACCTCTCTTCCCCCTGCTGCTGATAAAAGTCTACTCCTGACTTACCATGCATTTTGGCTGTAATGCCCTTAAGACCATCTCCTGCATTATCAATCAAAGAACTATTACCTATGTATTTTTCCTCAGGATGGGCAATTGTATTATTATCATCATTAATAATCCAACCAAAGCCTTTCCCGTTTATATTCATCTCTTGCACTAAAGTCTGTAGAAACTTAAGTTCTATCGTTGCCCCTACAATACCAATAACCTGATCATCAGTAAAGCGTTTTATAATCGGGCTAGCAATAACTATAATCTGTTTGCCTGTTGCCTTACTTATTACCGGGTCAGAAATCACTGTCACATTATTACTAATTGCTCTCTTAAAATAGGGTCGATCCTTAATATTCCCATTCTCACCAGCAGTAACCTGATACTCTCCTGTTAAATCTGCTACCAGAATAGATTCTATATAGTCCTCGTGGCTTAGTATCCTCTCAAATATAGGCTGCTGTTGCCCCCAGTCCATAAACTTTATTGCATCAGTATCAGCTAAATTCATAATCTGAGCCCTGATAGCCTGTAACTGTAAAGAAATTGCCTCTGCATTACTATTAACAAGCTGTCTGGCAGAATTAACTGCCATCTCCCTTATTACCCCTTTAGACTGGTTATATGCAAACCATGAACTGGTAGCAATAAGTACAATAACCAGTAGACTAATTATAAGCATTAATCTTGATTTAATAGTCTTCAACATAAAAATCCCTCCAAACTATTGAAAAAAGCTGGACCCAGCTGGACCCAGCATAATATATATCCCTAATTTAAATAATCACTAATTGCCTGACAAATCAGGAGTGCTGCTGTAGCACCAGGGTCTTGATTCCCCCTTGATTTTTCACCATAATAATGTGCCCTGCCAAATTGTGAAACCATCTCCTTGGTCTTTTCTACCCCTTCGGCAGCAGCCTCTGCAGCTGCACGATATGCTTCTGGGAGTTCTTTTCCCTCTTTAACAGCCACATCAAGGGCTTCAGCTGCCGGGACAAGGGAATCAAGGATAGTCTTATCCCCCACCTTGGCCTTACCCCTTTTTTTAATTCCTTCTATTGCTGCATAGGCCATCTCAACAAGGTCATCTGCTTCCAAAATTTCTTTGCCTTTAGAGGCTTTGGCAGCACTCATAATTGCAGATGCTAGTAGTATTCCCATAGTTCCTGCCGCATTTGACATAGACATACTTATCTTCAATAGGCCTTGACCTATATCGTCTCCATCATAGGATTCTATCGCCTCTACAGCAGAATCAAAGCCCTTACACATGGTAAGTCCGAGGTCACCATCACCCATAACAGAATCAAGTTCTATTAAATACTCCCTCTTTTTATGCATTGTATCTCTAATAGCCTTAACAATACCTTTTATCTCATCAATCTTCAATTTCATCTCCCATCACCCCCTTATCTTATATTAGCCTGTGAAAAAAATGGAGTATCTGCCGGGGCATCAAGCAAGCCCTTTAGTTCCTCATCTAGTTTCAGCAAGGTAATAGACATTCCGGCCATCTCCATAGAGGTAGCATATTCACCAATTAAATTACGGTATATTTTAATTCCTTTATCATTCAAAATTTCGGCTACTTTCCTATAAACAATATATAATTCTTCCTGAGGTGTTGCCCCTAGGCCATTAAGCAGTACAGCAACCTCATCACCTTCAGTATAGGGTCCATCTTCAAAAATAGCTGCAAGTATTGTTTCAGCTATTTCGTCTGCACTCTTCAATGGCCCCCTGTGGATACCTGGTTCACCATGTATACCCATACCTATCTCCATTTCATCATCAGCAATCTCAAAGGTTGGTTTGCCTACCTGTGGAATAGTACATGGTGAAAGGGCAACCCCCATTGTTCTGATATTGGACAAGGCCTTCCTGGTTACAGCAGCAACATCTTCAAGCTCTGCCCCTTCAGCCGCCTTGGCTCCAGCAATCTTATAGGCAAAAACCAGTCCAGCTACACCCCGTCGTTTCTCTTCTTCTCCCTTAGGGGAAGAGGCAACATCATCTGTTACCAGTACTGTTTCAACCTTGATATCATCCATTTCTGCCATCTCTGAAGCCATATCAAAGTTCATACAGTCTCCACCATAGTTCCCATAGAGATAAAGAACACCTTTCCCACTATCTATTTCTTTAGTAACATTATACATCTGCTGAGCACTGGGGGAGGCAAACACATCACCTATTACTACCCCATCAAGCATGCCTTTTCCCACATAACCCAGGAAGATAGGTAGATGGCCAGAACCCCCACCAGTAGCAATAGCGACCTTATCCTTTACCGGGGCATCTTTTCTGACCAGCTCACGCAGGTCGTCTCCAACTGTTCTTAATTCCTCTGGATGGGCCTTAAGAAGGCCTTCTATCATCTCATCAACAAAATTATCTGGATCATTAATAATCTTTTTCACATTATCCCTCCTGAGATTTAATGATTTTCATAAATTAATTATAAATTTTTTAATTCAGTATATTTAAGTTGCATTTAATTTATTCACACTAATGCTTTGTGTAAGCCAATTATATTAATGGAGCGACTCTATATTTTTCACATAGGCAGGATGCCGAAGTGCAACCTTAATGTTCTTGCACGGTTTGTTTAGATACGGAGTGCCTGTGGTGAAAAATATATGACAGTAAGTGGAGGCAGGACGCTGTAACGAACGACAAGCGAAATTAATATAATTGGCTGGAACGGAAAAGTCTAATATTTAAGTGCTACTTATATAGTAAAACAGACTCATAATTGATTTAAAAAACTGATAAATCATTTACTCTAAACCATGTAGTAATAGTTCTTCTAATTGATTTAATGCCTCTTCTTCATCCTGTCCCTCAACCTGAAGTGTAAATCTGGCACCGCAGGGAATACCCAGGGTCATTATACGCATAATACTTTTCCCATTATATGTTTTCCCTTGATAAGAAATTTTAATATCTGAAGAAAATGTATTGGCCAGTTTTGCAAAGCGGGCAGCAGGGCGGGCATGTAATCCTGTTTCATTCTTTAAAGTAATTTCTTTTTCAAGCATGATATCAATCCCTTTCTATCTTCCTCATATCACGTACAGCTTCAGCAGCAGCCAGTACACTCTCAAGATCAGCTCCGGCAGAAGCCTCAATAGCAGCCATAACTGCCCCTTCCAGAATAGGTGCATCGGCAACCCTGATGTTCCGGGCTTTTTCGGCTGACATGCCCTCTACAAGCATCTCCACACTCATAACTGCACTCCCTAGATCGGCAATAATAACTACTCCCTCGCTGGAATAAACCCCTTCTACAGCCTCTAATATTTTATCAGGGTCTGTACCAATACCACCTTCTTTGTTACCACCACAAGCAGAAAGCTTTAAATCTAAAACATCTGCCATCTGCAAGGCTATATCTTTAATACCATCTGCTGCCTGACTACTATGTGATACAATTACAATACCTACCATTTTTATGCCACACCCTTCAATACAGCCGCAAATTCTTTAATCATTAGATAGCAGGAGACTGCCCCAGGGTCGAGATGTCCCTTACTACGTTCTTTCAAAAAACTGGCCCTACCCTTTTTAGCAAGCAAAGGCTTTGTCGCCTCCATTGATTCTTTAGCAATACTTACTATTTCTTCTAATATCTCATTATCTGTTTTTTCATCTAAGCTAGATTTAAAATAATCAACTACTGGTGTCAAAGTATCTACGATTGTTTTATCACCTGGTTTTGCCTTACCCCTCTTCACTAATCCCTCCAGGGCAGCCCTGAAAAGATTCTTTATATCAGTTAGATCAAGTTCCTTTTCCCCTGTAACCTCTCTACCGGCATACATAAAAGCGGTACCATAGAGTGGACCTGAGGCACCACCTACGGTAGAAACAAGGGTCATTCCAATCGTTTTTAAGATAGTGCCTATACATTTATCTTCAACTTCAGGTAATTTCTCTACTACTGCTTTAAATCCTCTGTTCATATTTATACCGTGGTCAGCATCACCTATCGCTGAATCCAGTTCTGTTAAGTATTCCTTATTTTTTTCCATGGTGGAAGCTATATTTTTTATAATATTAATAACTTGTTCTTTATTACAATTAATCATCTTTTTTCCCTCCCTGTTTCAAAACAAGGGTATCAGCCGGTTCATCCAGTAATTCTTTTAGTTCATCATCCAGTTTAAGCATAGAGACTGAAGCCCCAGCCATTTCCAGGGAGGTCATATATTCATCAACATATGTTTTATATACCTTAATGCCCCTCTTTCGGCACAAATCCTGAACAGATTTATTTAAAATATAAAGCTCCATTAGCGGAGTAGACCCCAGGCCATTAATTAAGAGAGCTACTTCATCACCAGATTTAAAAGGCAGGTCTTCAACAATACTATCTACCAGATTTTCAGCAATCTCTGCTGCTGATTTAATTTTTATTTTTTCCACACCAGGTTCACCATGTATCCCCAGGCCCACTTCCATCTCATCTTCAGCTATTTCAAAGGTTGGTTTCCCTACAGAAGGCACAGTACATGAAGTTAGAGCCATCCCTTTGGAACGAAGGTTATTGATAGCCTTCTGGGCGACCCTTTTAACTTCACTTAAGGAAGCCCCTCTTTCTGCCATAGCACCTGCAATCTTATGAACAAAAATTGTTCCGGCAATACCCCTTCTTCCTGTAGTATAGGTACTATCCTCAACAGCTACATCATCATTTATAATAACCTGCTCGACCTCTATTCCATCCATTTCAGCCATCTCACTGGCCATTTCAAAATTCATAACATCACCTGAATAGTTTTTGACAATTAAAAGTGACCCTTTCCCTGTATCAACAGCCTTAATCGCCTCCAGAATCTGGTCTGGTGTTGGTGAAGTAAAAACCTCACCTGAAACCGCAGCATCCAGCATACCATAACCGATAAACCCCCCATGGGCAGGTTCATGGCCACTGCCACCACCACTAATAAGAGTAACCTTATCTTTCTTCTTACTCTCTTTCCTGATTAGGACATTAAAACCATTAACCCTTACTATCTCCGGATGAGCCATTACCATACCAGTCAACATCTCATCAACAACCTGTTCCGGGTCATTAATAATCTTCTTCACATTCTCAACCCCCTTTACCATATATATATTGTAACACAAAGATAAGCGCTGAACAAAATGGCTTCGCCACCCAGACTTAATCAAAACATCAACTTTCTTAAGTCAACTATTTATTACCCATAGTTAATCAGCAAACTATTAACCAGACAAATATATTTGTTGGACGACTCTAGAAATTATCCGCAGGCAGGACGCCGAAGGAGAATTTCTCGACAGTAAGCGTAGGTAGGACACCGCAGCGCAACCTTAATTTTCTTGTATGCTCTGCTTAGATGCGGAGTGCCTGCGGTACACGACAAGGGAAACAAATATATTTGTCGGTCTTCAAAGCTATCCTATCCCCCGATAGAAATCCTGTTCTCCTTATATTCCTTCCTGGCAGTTTCAGCCCTCTCTTCCATAATATCTATAATAACCGAGTCCATATTTTTCATGCCTATACAGTTAACTCTTCCCATATTATTCACAGTTACTTCTATAGATGCATCTATTACACCCTGGGCAGAGTCAATACCCTTGTCATCCAGGGCAAATAGGGCCGAGAGATAAGCCTCAAATGCAGCCGTTCCTACCTTAAGTGCACAGCTTTCCTTGGCACCATCACAGACCATACCTGCTGTATTAGCTAACAAAGTCTTTACTGCCAGCACAGCCTGTTCATAATTACCCTCCAATATATATGTCAACCCGGCAGCAGCACCTGAACCAGCAGCTACAGCACAGCCGCATACTGGTGAAAGCCTACCTATCTTGCTTTTTACATAACTAGTAGTAAGATGGCTGATTGCTATGGCCCTGGCAATCTCTTCATCTGTTCTTCCCTTTTTTCTCCCTACAATTGCCAGGGGGATAATAGCTGTAATCCCATGATTGCCACTACCAGCACTACTCATTACTGGTAAAAAGGCTCCACCCATCCTGGCATCAGATGCTGCAAAACTATAACTCTTTATTAAGTAACCAAGCTCTTGCTCAAGTTTATTTTCTTTCATAATTTTCTTTAATGCCTTACCAAACCCGGCACCAGCTGCTGTATCATCACGCAAACCATACTCAGCCATCTTTAAATTCATCTTAACACCATTCATAATATAAGCTACATCATCTTGATCAATATCATCTACTAAAGAAAGGACTTCTCTATAACTTAATTTGCCTATCATATCCTGGATTGATTCTTTCTTATCTTTAGTGTTAGGGAAATCTTTCTTTTCAAATATCGTTTTCCCATTCTTAGAGACAATAGTAATATTAGAATGGTCACCTTCAATAATGCAAATAGTAGCCTGCTTTTTTACAAATACTGCTGCATGAATATACACCCCACTCTTTTCCGGGTGGCAGATAATTGATACCCTCTTATCTTTAATCCATTTTTTAGCCTCTAGCACATCCTCTTTTTGACAATCACGCAGTACCTCTAATCCATAACTGGCCTTGCCGCAGATAAGCCCGAGGACAGCAGCTATTGCATTCCCGCGGGCCCCATCTGTCCCAGGTATACCTACATCCATGCCATTTTTATAAACACTATCACTAACTTCAACTTCTATATAATCTATTTCTTCTTTTACTTTAATCTCCTGGCAGGCCCTTGCAACAGCAAGAGCCACAGCACCAGGTTCAGTACAGCCGAGGGCAGGTTTAACTTCTTTTTCTAAGAATTCTTTTAATGTAAACATAGGTATCCTTCCTTATTTAAAGTTTTTCAGGAATGTTAGCTTATTAAACTATTTCTTGGTAATTACTATTTTACAGACATCACCACCGGAGGCAATTGTCTCCTGGAGGTCAAATTCAAAATTATCATAGGTAGATAATATCCCCCGATCACCATCCATAGCAATATCACAGAGATGGTCAATATCTTCCCCATTATCAGTTAGTTTCATCCAGGCAGCAACCAAGGGACAGTAATTAAATTCAACAACAAATTTATCATCGGTAGATTCAACTATATCCATTTCAAAGATATCTTTAACCTGATCATTAGCAAACTCAGCAGCAAACTCTTTCAAGTCATCTGTATCAGTAAATTTATTATCACCATGAAAACAACCACATTTAAAAATAGCCTTTCTAGCAAAATCATCCCAGTCCAGCCCTTTTTTGCGAGCCTCATCAAGCAGGAAATAGAACCAGGTCGCCCTATGTTCAAACGCACCCCTTAGATCATTAATGTGTTCTTCATTTAACTTAGCATTGTTTTTAATAGTCATTAGTAATTCCTCCCTTTATATTTTTAAATAGTTTATCAATCAATACCTAAATAAGCACTGGCAACCTGTGGGTCATCAATTAAGTCATCAGCCTTGCCAGAGTGAATAATCTTTCCTGTTTCCAGCACATAACCCCTGTCAGCAATTTGTAGAGCCATATTAGCATTCTGTTCAATTAAGAGAATGGTTTTTCCCCATTCCCTGATCTTGATAAATTGCTCAAATATCTGTTCAATTAATATCGGTGCCAGACCCAGTGATGGTTCATCTAACATAATAAGATCAGGGTTTAACATCAGTCCCCTCCCAATAGCAAGCATTTGCTGTTCCCCACCACTAAGGGTGCCACCATTCTGTTTCCTTCGTTCCTTTAGTCTGGGAAAGAGGTCATATACCTGAATTAAATTCTCTTTTACCCTATCTTCTATTTCCTTGGTATTACCAAAATCACCCATTTTCAGATTCTCTTCAACAGTCATATAGGGAAAAATGTGACGCCCTTCCGGGACATGACACATACCCATCTGGACAATTTCACTCGCTTCACAATCCGTAATATCATTTCCTTTAAAGACAACTCTACCACCACTCTTAGAGACCAGATTAGAAATACTCCTTAAGGTACTGGTCTTACCTGCACCATTTGACCCTATCAAGGTAACAATCTCCTTTTCTTTTATCTGAAAACTTATACCCTGAACAGCAGCAATATTACCATAATTAACATATAAATCCTCAACTTTAAGCAACTTTTTTTCACCTCTCTTCACTGCTTAATGAACTGAGCCTTTACCAAGATAGGCCTCAACCACCTCTTGATTACATTGAACATCTTTTGGTGTACCATGGCATATCTTTCTACCGTTATTTAAAACAGCTATCCTATCACAGACATTCATAATAAATTTCATATCATGTTCAATAACAACAATGGTTAATCCTGTATTATTTATCTGCTTAATAAGCTCCATCAAACTGGCAGTCTCAGCCGGGTTCATACCAGCTGCCGGTTCATCTAATAAGAGGATATCTGGTCCAACCGCCAGAGCCCTGGCTATCTCCAATTTGCGCTGGTTGCCATAGGGCAGATTTGAAGCAAAATCAGCAGCATATTTCTCTAAACCAACCCTTTTTAATACCTCCATACCTTCATCAACAGTAAGCTGTTCATCTTTTTTAAACTGACCAGTATTAAAAATAGCATCCCATAATTTTGTCTTTGTCTGAGTATGAAAACCAATTTTAACATTATCAAGTACAGTCATATATTTAAACAATTTAATATTTTGAAATGTTCTAGCCATACCCAGTTTGGCAACCTGTGATGGCGAAGCCTCTGTAATACTCTCACCCTTAAAGAAAATATCCCCGGCAGTAAGGGTATATAAACCTGTTAAGCAATTAAAAAAGGTTGTTTTTCCGGCTCCATTGGGTCCAATAATACCAAATATTTCTCCCTTTTCTACCTGTATATCAACTCCATCAACAGCCTTTAACCCTCCGAAATGCTTACTTACTTTTTTAGTCTCAAGAAGTGGAGACATTACTGTCACCCCCCTTATTCTTAGTCACCTTTTTCTTAGTAGACCTTCCTAATTTTTGTGATAACATTTTACTACCGGCAATACCCTGGGGTCTTACCAGCATTGTAATCACAATTGCCGCACCAAAAATAACCAGACGGTATTCAGCAATAGACCTTACCAGTTCTGGTAGGATGGTCAGAAAGGTTGCTCCGATAACAGGACCCAGCAGTGTACCCTGTCCACCAACTATGACCATACCAAGTATGGAAAAACCCTCATCGAGAATAAAGCTATCGGCACTTACATAACTAGTAAAGAAGGCATAAAAACAACCTGCTACACCTGCCCAAAAAGTCCCATAAGCAAAGTTTAATAACTTATATTTAAAAGTTTCTACACCCATAGACCTTGCTGCCAGTTCATCTTCTCTGATAGCAATCCAGGCCCTCCCAATACGGGAATTTAATATCCGCTTAGTAATAAACAACATTAATAACACAATAAAGAGTATAATATAGTAAAATTGTGTATTATTTGTTATTTGATAACTAAACAATTTAGGAAAAGGTATACCTGGGATACCCATTGGTCCACGGGTTAATGAGGTCCAGTTTAAAACGGTTAACCTGATAATCTCTGAAAAACCAAGGGTTGTTATGGCCAAAAAGATACCCTTTAACCTCAAGGTCGGCAGACCGAGAAACATACTAAATAAGGCAGCCGCTAAACCACTTAATGGTAACAACAACCAGAGACTCAAACCAAAGCGGGTAGCCAGGATAGCTGCTGTATAAGCACCTACACAGTAAAACCCTGCATGACCAATATTAAACTGCCCAGAATAACCATTTATTACATTAAGACTACTGGCCAGCAGAATATAGATTAAGACATTGACCAGCACCCGCATATAATACGAATTATTCACAAACAGGGGGAGGATCAGCGCTAAAACAACCAGAGTTATTAACAAAATCTTCTTATTTTTTTGAATAAATTCTCTCATACCTATTTCCCCGCCTCCTTCCGGCCCATAATTCCTGAAGGTCTAATTAATAATATAGCAATAATAATTACAAAGGCTATAATATCACGGAAACCAGAATGGAGATAACCTACACCCAGATTTTCAGCTATACCTAATACAATACCACCTATAGCAGCACCTGGTATACTTGTCAAACCACCAAAAACAGTTGAAGCAAAAGCCTTCATTGAAGCACTGGCCCCCATTACTGGATGGACAGAATTATAGTAAATACCCAGTAAAACACCAGATACCCCACCAAGGGCACAGCCCAATGAATAACCTGTCCTGATAGTCTTACTGACATTTACACCAACCAGAGCGGCAGCATCTTTATCCATTGAGACTGCCCGCAAAGACAAACCTGTCCTGGTACGATATAAAAACTGCTGCAGGGCCAGACTCAAACCAATAACTATTACAGCAATAATAATCTGGATATATGTTATTCTAATATCTCCGATAACAAAATACTTACCTTCAAAGATACTGGGAATTACCCTTTGCTGTGTCCCTAGGATCACCTGTGTCAAACTCCTTAGGAAAATGGATAAACCTATTGTCATAATTAAAGGTATCTCCCTAGGGGCATCTTTGAAGGGCCGATAGGCCAGGCTATCAACAACCATTCCCAAAATCCAGGTTACTATAAAGCCAACTATTAAAGCAAACAAAAGATTAGTACCTAAAAAACTTATCATAAAAAAACCTGTAAAGGCACCCAGCATAATCACTTCACCATGTACAAAACTAACCAGGCCCACAACACCATATATTACAGAAAAACCTATGGCCATCAAGGCATAAATCATTCCCTGGGTAAGCCCATTAATAAGCTGTTGTAAGAAAAACATAGTTTCCCTCCAATCCTTCTTTATAAGAGGCCGCCTTAACAGGGCAGCCCCTTACCTTATACTGCAATTATTTAGTATAATCCTCTTTAATGACCCATTCGTTATCTTCTACTACCATTATTTTATATTTGCGTACAATGTCACCCTGTTCTGTAAAGACCAATTTACCAGTAACACCAACAAAGTCCTGAGTATTAGCCAGTTCATCACGGATTGCTGCCCTGTCAAAACCAGCCCGTTCAATAGCCTCAGCCAGCATTAGTGTTGCATCATAAGCACAGGCTGCATGTAAGTTAGGTTCACGGTCAGCCCTTTCCTTAAATTCTGCTATAAAGGCCTGTACCTTGGGAGTGGGGTCATTAAGAGCAAAGAAAGTATTGGTTGCCAGACCCTCAGCTGAACCCCCTGCCAGGTCTATGAAATTATCTGAAAAAACAGAACTTGGCGCTAACATTTCAACATCCCAACCCAGATTATCAATCTGACGGGTTATCAATGATGCCTCATTATACATAGCGGCAATATAAATACCATCAGGATTAGTTTCACGTATTTTGGTCAGCACTGCATTATAGTCCCTTTCACCCTCAAAGAACGGCTGAGAAGTAGTTACTTCCAGTCCCTTCTCTTTAGCTGATTCAACAAAACGATCCTTAGTTACTACACCCCAGTCATTATTGATATAAATAACGGCCACAGAATCAAGACCCATATATTCCTGGGCAATATACTCGACATTAAAAGGACCTTCAGCATCCTGGGTGCCTACTATACCAAACATATAATGACCTGCTGGTGCGTAATCAGGATGAGAAGCAGTAGGTGACAGCTGTACCATACCATTTCTTTCATAGATCGGTGCAGAAGCCAGACAGGCTGTACTTGTAAAGTCACCAATCTCGGCAACTATTTCTTTGTTTTCTACAAACCTCTGGGCAATAGTTGCAGCCTCCCGGGGGTCTCCCTTGCTATCCATAATAACAAGTTCCACTTTACGTCCCCTGATACCGCCTTCAGCATTAATCTTTTCAACAGCCATCTGGGCTGAGTAACGGAAGTTTTCTCCATATTCCGCATAATTCCCTGTAATAGGGGCTGATAGACCTATCTTTACAACATCCTCAGCAGAAACAGTTAGTCCAAGACTTAAAACCATAATACCTGCCAGAACTATTAATAACAATCTTTTCATTTTACTCCTCCTTTTTAGTATTGAATACTGCCTGTATCCTTAGTATCATCCAATGAAAACAAGCCTTCATCTCTCTGCCAGAAATATACTACTATCATGCTCACTCCTTTCTATTTGTTATATACATGTCAGATTTACGCTAATTATATTATAAATATTGCTGATTTGTCAAGTTATATTGAATATTTTAACCTTTATCTTGACTAATATTAAATTTACAGGGTATAAAATAACATAAAGCTAACATATATATTATCCGACTTTTTGAGATGAACTATGATATATAGTAAACCCAACCCAAATCCACAGTCAGGTTCCTAACATATACTAAATATTAAAATCACTGCCCTGTATGCCAACCCAGAGTCCTCTAGCCACTTTATCTTGTCTATTAATCACCTTATGTTCAAGGTTAGCCCTGTAGACAATAGAATCCCCCTGTTGACAAACAACTGGTTCCTTACCTTCAATACTTACCTCAATCTCACCTTCTAATATATAACCAAACTCTATTCCCCGGTGTGAAGTAAATTCCCTGTTTACAGTATTTGGTCTAAGGGTAATCAAAACAGGTTCAATTGAACAATCGATACTCTTGGGAAGTAAAAATCTCAAACTTGTATCACTATCATTAGTAACCTCTATTTGATTGTCTTTGATAAGATGTATAAAATCCTGCTCTTCATCAACAGCAAAAAGGTCTGCAATATGGATTGAAAAAAAGGTAGTTAGCTTATCAAGCACCTTAAGAGATGGAATGGTTTTACCATTTTCTAACAAACTCAAAAAAGATGAGGATAGGCCTGTTTCTTCAGCCAATTCATTTAAACTCAATCCATATTTGATCCTTTCTTTCCGTAATCTCTTACCTACATATTTGTATTTCTCATTCACTTCAAATGCCCCCCTGAATTCCAATGCCTTATTTTTTCTTCTTACTCTATCTTCTCGCAAAGGACATTAATTTCCTCTTAATTTTATATTTACAAAAAATTCAAAAATATATGTTCTTTAGTATTACTTAATATATTACTATTATAATTTACTAATATATAAAATGTCAAGGGTATTTTTATATTAGTAAAATTTTTTCGACAATTTTTTATGTATAAATTTTTGCCAATATATAATACCTGTATATTTTTTAGCATAAAGAAGATTATAAATAAATAACAGCAGTTAATAGAAAGGATTATTATTATGTCATTTACCCCTTCTTATGTTATTTTTAGAGAAAATGCCCTTGAATATCCCCTGGGGAATCAACTATATAAGCTTTTTACTAAAGAAAAAGGCATAAAAGTACATAAGGTCTCCTCCAAAGGCCCTTTTCCCTTTGATAATGATATTTCCTTTCGTAAAAAATTCGCCCGGGCCAAGAGAACTATTGTTGTATCTGTTCGTTCTTTAAATAAATTCCAATCCTGTAAACCCTCTGCCCATTATCAATTACCACTGGTTACAGGCTGTCCTGCCCACTGTCATTATTGTTATCTCTCTACCAATCTGGGCAAAAACCCCTATATTAAAGTCTATGTTAATCTTGAAGATATCCTGGCCAGGGCAGAAAAATATATAGTAGATAGAAAACCAAAAACCACAATTTTTGAAGGTGCAGCTACTTCTGATCCCCTACCTGTAGAAAAGTGGACAGGTTCACTGGCCAGCACTATCAAATATTTTGCAGATAAAAAGCTGGGAAAATTCCGTTTTGTAACCAAATTTACTGAAGTAGAACCCTTACTGGGTATTGACCATCAGAAAAAAACTGAATTTCGCTTTTCTATAAATAGCAAATATGCCGTTGAAAAATTTGAACCAACAACCCCAACTCCCCTAGAAAGAATAAAGGCAGCAAGCAAGGTTTATCAAGCAGACTATCCCCTGGGGTTCTTAATCGCCCCTATCTTTATTTATAAGAACTGGGAAAATGAATACAGTGAATTAATAAAAAATTTAAGGGATAATCTTAATTCAGACGGTAAAGGTATTTCCTTTGAACTGATCACCCATAGATTTACAGAAAGGGCTAAAAAAATTATTGAAGAGATTTACCCGGAGACCAAACTACCCATGAATGAGGAAGTCAGACAGTTTAAATATGGGCAATTTGGCTATGGAAAATATATCTACCCAAAAGAAAAAATGAAAGAAATCGAGGACTTTATGAAAGGTATAATCAGCAAGGCTTTTCCAGAGGCAGAAATCAAATATTTTGTTTAAGTAAACACCTGCCTCTGAACTATAGCAGTTAAATCTTTACTATTTATTATAATTGTCATTCAAGAAAAATACTGACAGTGTTCCTGGACCGGCATGTGCACCAATAGCAGCACTGATCATATTTATAATTATCCTTTTTGGTTTAAATCTTTCCCTGATCATATCAGCTAATTTTTCAGCAGCCTCCAGATCATCACCATGACTAATTGCTATCTCCTGTCCCGAGATATCCATACCCCGTTCTTCCATTAACCCCAGGATGCGTTTAAAAACACGTTTCCTGCCCTTCTTTTTTTCTATAGGGATAAGACGTCCTTCCTCTACATCCAGAATTGGTTTTATATTTAACACCCCTCCAATAAAAGCAGAGGCCTTACTAACCCTCCCTCCGCGGTATAGATACTCAAGGTCATCAACAGTAAAAATATGTTCCATATGATCTGCATAAAACCTTGCTGCCTCTATTACCTCTTCTCTACTGACACCATCTTCAATTAGTTGTGCAGTCTTATATACTACCATCCCCTCGCCTAAAGAAGCGCATTTAGTATCAATTATTTCTATCTCAAAATCAGGGAAATCCTCTCTAACTTGAGCACTGGCTATTACGGCTGCCTGACAAGTACCGGAGAGTTCAGAAGAAAAAGCAAGATAAAGACAGCTCTGCTTTTCTTGAGCATATTTAGTGAACAAGTCCTTGAACTGTCCAACTGAGACCTGTGCTGTCTTATACACCCTACCCTCTCTCATCCCGTGAAATAGCTCAACAGGTTTAATCGTCTCCCCATCCCTGTAAACCTTATCATCCAGATTAACTGTTAATGGCTCAACTACTATATCAAACTGATTTATTATATTTTCCGGCAGATCAGCTGCACTATCTGTTACCAATTGTAAACCCATTTCTTTAATCCCCCTAAGTAAATAATTTTGAATAGCTTATCAGAATATAAAGAACATTAATCGTCTTATAATATTAACTTCTGCTCCTAATATTAATATATCTCTTTTTTAACAATTTTTCAACTAATTCTCCTCTTGCTGGATCATTGCCTCTATTAATACATCTACTACCTCAGGTCTGGTAATTTCTACTGGCGGACGTTCTCCCTGGCGTAGTAACTCCCTTACCCTGGTACCACTCAAACTAATCTGATAGGACTTATCATGGGGACATGTCTTAGCAGTGGCCATCCCCTGACATTTTGTGCAATAAAAAGAATACTCAAATTTCAAAGGGGTAATACCTATTTCTTCCTCAGCAAACTCATCAAAAATTAATTGAGCATCATATGTACCATAATAATTACCTACACCAGCATGGTCACGTCCGACAATAAAATGACTGCAACCATAGTTTTTACGGCATAGAGCGTGAAACACAGCCTCCCTGGGACCAGCATAGCGCATAGCAACTGGAAAAACCGTTAAATAGACCCTACTGGAAGGATAAATCTTATCTATCACAACCTCATAACTTTTAATCCTGTATTTGGCTGGTATATCACTGCTTTTTGTCTCGCCTACCAGTGGTGACAAAAATAAACCATCAGTAATTTCTAAGGCACATTTCTGAAGGTATTCATGTGCCCGATGAATGGGATTGCGGGTCTGAAAAGCAGCTACCTGTTTCCATCCCCTTTTACGAAATTCCCGACGAACATCTATAGGATCATGACGATAACTGGTAAAAGGTAAATCTGTTAAACGGTTGACCAGTATAAGCTCTCCTCCAAGCAGAACCTCTCCCCTTCGGTCCAGTGCAGCAACACCAGGGTGATTTCTATCCCTTGTCCGATAAACATATTCAGCCTCTTTCTCCTTATCAGGTATAAACTTATCTTCCAGTTTCAGTATCCCATACACCTTACCAGCTTGATTAGCCAAAGCAATCTTGCTTCCTATTTTTAATGCAGCAGCTTTATTTTTTGAAACCCCCAGTACAATCGGCAGCGGCCAGACCGTACCATTAGACAGACGCATCTCTTCAACAACCCCATTATATTCCTCTTCATTCATAAATCCCTCTAATGGACTATAAAGCCCAACCCCAATATTCTCAAGTTCCATTAAATCCCGCCTGCTGAGCTTAAGTAGTGGCATTTCCTTTAAGTACTCCAGTATATTTTCCCTTTTAGCCCCAGATACTTCTTTATTAACAAGCCTTCCACCATGTGGCTTTATCATAAAACCCCTCCAAAATATTACCTTATATTTTTAATACTACTTAATATATTATGGTTAAAATAATATTTTGTGAAGGGTTTTAATCTAAATAAAGCAGGGCGATCACTCTCATGACTGCCCCTCATCAAATCACACATACCCTACTAAAGAATATGGCTTACCAACGTATTTAGTTTAAAATTTTCTGGTTAGTATCACTATATGTGTTGTAAAATCATCTTAAAGAAAGCACCCATGCGGCGCAATAAAAAACAACATCCTATCATGATTAATAGAATGTTGTTTTACATTTTATCCTCCTATCTGCCCATCAAGATTTCTACTACTTCCTTCAATGTAGAGATTGTCCCCACATTTCCAGGAAAAATAACATACGGCATGATAGAAAATTTACTTTCAGCATCTGTTTGCCATACAGGAATACCCGCTTTAATCTGTCCCATTACAGTGGCCTTTTTTACTCCAAGTGCCTTTGTACCAATTTCACTTGAAGTTATTCCACCCTTTGCTACAATAAAATTCGGCCGAACTTTGAGCTTTTGCACAATACTGGTTACCGCATCGGAAATTTTAACTGAAATTTTTAATTCCTCTTCCTTATCTTCCGTATTTAAGTCAAATCTTTCTCTTCTTGTATAAACTACTACTGTCTTTCCTGCTTTTATATACTTTTCACAAGCAGCTACCACATGATCCACTTCCTTCTTAAGTTCCACCAGATCCAGCACAAGGTGTTGATTAAACTCTATGAACTTTACATTCTGACATGCTCTTAATGCTTCCAGCTGCTCCGACGTCTTTTTGACATGGGAACCCACAACAATAATCCCACCATTTTTATTATCATTTACAAGTTCTTTTCTTGTCAAAAGTTTTTTGTTAGCAACATTTCCAAGCACTTTAGTGATAGATGCCGCACTTCTTACCATAAATCTTTTCCCATCTAAAACAGCTGCAACAAATGCCAATGCAAAAATTTTAATGTCAATATAATCCACTGCATTGACAACAACTTTATTAAAATCTCGAATATTTATCAAATCTTCTTTAATCTTATCAATATTTACATTTCTCAGGTCTTCAAGAGATACATAAGTTACGTCTTCTTCTCTAAATTCTCCTTCGGACTTTTCTTCGATCCATTTTCCCAAATGAGAGGCTTTATAACCAAATGTCTTATCTTTGGCAAATTCTGTTTCTCCTGCCGGCACTAGTCGGTCATCATACCGTACATAATGAACATTGCCAATCGTAAATCTACTACCCTCTTTAAAAAAAGGACATATAATTTCTCCATCAAACCTATTCTCGGAATTGCTTTCGATACTCTTTCTCAAAACAGCTGTTTCTAACGGGTAATGTCCTCTTAACGTAGAGTCACCCCGGCTGATAAGAATATAATCCTTACCTGTCTCTTTTGAAACTTCTTGAATATTATCGGCAATCTCTTCATGTAATTTCTTCGATTCTTCAGCCGTAAAAGCCCTGGAATTGGTTAATATGAAAAACATACTGTTTTTTTCTGCAAAGCCATCTTCTATACTCTTTCTGCTCCAATCCGTATACACCGAAATATCATGTACAGTCTGCACACCAGTAGGATCATCGTCAAGTACGATTATTTTTTTTCCCAATTTTCCTAAAGCTTCATCTAACTGCTGCGTAATTTTATCTTCATCCACCTCTTTGAAAGAAAACAATAATTTAGAATCCAATTCACTCACAACATTTACCCCCTTTATATGCACGAGCCTTTTCGTCTAAATACCCCTTTATATTTAAGGGCTTATAGCTCTTGTTTCTTTTTTTTACACTACCAAAACTGATTCCTCTATTAACTTAACCCCTTCTAAAATAAAACAATAGACTTACTAGCTCATAATTAACAAAGTTAGTTCACGAAGATTATTTCTGGAAGCCAGGTAGATAAATTCGGCCAGATGGTTACCAATAATAAAGCTGCTAAGATAGGAAGCAAGAATGGTATTATTCGTTTAATAACCTTTTCTACCGGACTATCTGCTACAACACTAACCATATACAAACTCATTCCCACTGGTGGAGTTAATAAACCTACCATCAGGTTTAAGACCATCACTACTCCTAAATGAATAGGGTCTACTCCAGCCTGGGTTAGTGGAGGCAGTAGAATAGGTGTCAGTATTAAAATAGCAGCTATTGGTTCTATAATCATACCAACAATAAGTAACAATACATTTGTTAAAAGTAATAAAATTAAGGGATCATGAGAGATACTAAACATAAAATTGCTTAATAATGTTGGTACCTGTTCCACTGTTAAAACCCAGGCGAAAATTGAAGCAGCTGAAATTATTATTAAAATACTCGCACTGGCTTTAACACTCTGTTTTCCCATATCTATTACCATTTTCCAGCTTAATTCTTTATAAACAAATTTACCTATAATAATAGCATAAAACACAGTAAAAGCCGCCACTTCTGTTGGACTGAAAACACCTGACAATAAACCAACAATTAAAATAATCGGAGTTAGTAAGGCAGGTAAAGCCTTACCGGTTTTCGATAAAAACAATTTCAAATCAAATTTTTCTTTTCCAGCCGGATAATCATATTTTTTGGCAAAGTAAGCTATCTGCAGCATAGAAAAAATAGTTATAATAAGGGCAGGTATCATACCAGCAATTAATAACCTAATACCGGAGATTTCAGCAACAGCCCCATAAATAATTAAGGGAATACTCGGTGGAAAAATAGGACCGATTGTAGCTGAAGCAGCTGTTATACTGGCTGCCAGATCACTATCATAGCCCTGATCCTTCATAGCCTGTATCTCTATATTTCCGAGTCCTCCAACATCAGCAAGGGCTGCCCCTGATATACCTGAAAAAATAAGACTTGCTATTATATTTACCTGTGCCAGTCCACCTCTAACTCTTCCAACCAGCATTTTAGCAAAATCAAATATTCTGTTTGATATACCTGAAGTATTCATCAAATTACCAGCAAATATAAATAGTGGTACCGCCAGCAAAGTAAAAGAATTAACTGAATTTAGCATCCGGTGAGCCAGTACATTTAAGGGAATCTGTTCTACTATTAGATAAATAATACTGGTCAAACCCATACCTATAAGTAAGGGAACCCCTAAGACAATCAAGAGAAGGAATAATAGTACTATTGTTAATCCACTCATTTTATTTCACATCCTTCATCTTTAATAATTCACCAAAAAATTTTTCTAAAGCAAATAAAATAACAAATAAACTTCCAAGAAAACCACTGAAAAAGAATATCAAATTAGGCCAGTTTAATACTGCTGTCGGTACATTCCCTACTTTTCCCATAAGTTGTAGAAAACTCCTTAAGAAGTATATCCCGAAAAAACAAGTAAGAACACTTGTCAAAGACCTAATAATTATTCTTATTTTTTCGGGTAATCTGCTTATTATAAAATCTATCTTAACATGGGCTTCTTTTTTTAAGAGAACTGGCAACATTAAAAACACCAGACTTATCTGTAAAAACCTGGAAAGTTCATTTGTCCAGCTAAGTCCAATTGAAAAGAAGTTACGAAAAACAATCTGGGTAAAAATAAGTATAGCAATACCATATAACGCAATCAAAGACATATATTCTAAACTTGAAAGAATTTTATTAAATACTTTTTTAATAATCATTATGCTCCCCGCCTATATTTAGTAGTACACATGGAACAGCTTCAGCTGTCCCATGTGCCTATTATAGATTTACATAGACCTGATCATATCATATATATAGCCATATTCTTCATCAAATCTCTCATTAATAATCTCCAGGGTGTTCTCCTTAAAAGCCTTTAGATCAAGGCCATCTTCTTCACTAATTACTGTCATACCAGCCTCTTTAAGGGCAGCCAATTGTTCTTCTTCCTTTTCTAATACCAGGTTAGTGGCATATTGGCTGGCTTCTTCAGCAGCTTCCCTAATTTTCTGCTGGTTTTCTACTGATAATGACTGCCAGATTGACTCATTTACTACTACCAATTCAGATGCTTTAATATGTCCAGTCAACATCAGATGTGATTGAATCTCATTTAATTTATTGGAGTAAATAACATCCAGTGGATTTTCCTGCCCATTCACGGTACCAGTAGCCAGGGCTGTCGGTACTTCTGACCAGTCAACTGGTGTTGCAACTGCCCCCAAACCTTCAACTGCTGCCATATAAATCTTAAATGGAATAGCCCTGACTTTTAGACCATTCAAATCTGCTGGTTCATATACTGCACGATCCAGGGTTAAATGCCTAGTACCAAAATAGAAACTATATAGAACCCTGACATCCCTTTTTTTGATTAAAGCATCACTTAATTCTTTGATAACTGGTGAAGACGGGGCTGTTACCTTTAAAAGATGATCAACATCTCTATAGATAAACGGTGTATCCAAGGCAGCAAAATCTTTATAGAGTGAACCAATAGCAGCAGCTGTATTATGATGAAAAGCTACTGTCCCCATACTTACACCTTCAGCCATCTCCTGAAGATTCCCCAACTGAGAAGATGGATATACCTGTATTTCTATCTCACCATTGGTTTTCTCCTTGACTAATTCTGAAAAATAAGTTGCCTGAAGTCCTGCTACACTCTTCGGTGCATTCATATGTGAATACCTTAAAACTCTGGCTCCAAAAGCACTAAAAGATAAGACTGCCGCCATCATTACTACTACAGTTAAAATAAAAAGATTCTTTTTCATTAATAATATCCCCCTTTGAAACTTATTTTTGGCTTAATCTTGTAAATACATACCAAGCTATTGCTTTGTTTCCTTTTATCACCTCTTTCTATAAGATCCTTCTCGTGTAGTGAAAAACCCTGAGACCAAATCTGTCTCTTCCACTCTTACTGGCTTATGTGCCAATATGGAAACGGATCAACCTCTAATTGGGTTAAAATTCTTAACAACCCTTTTTAAAATCGATTTTTGATTATTAGAGTTTAGCCGAGTTTACTCTACACATATTTATTTAACCTGTTCCGATATTGAGCATTTTTCTTGCTTCATGTGGTGCCGCCGGCACAAAACCCAGCGTTTCAACAATCTTAGCGACCCTTGCAATTAAAGGTACATTTCGATCTACTTGTGTATGCTCATCCAAATAGTTGCTGTCTTCAAATCCAACCCTTAACGTCGAAGCCCCCATACCCAGTGCTGCGGAAAATATATCGTAATTCTTTCTATGTGCGTGAGTAATTCCCCAGAGCGTATCATCTGGAATAAAATTTCTCATTGCTGTCAGTGCTTCAATTGTGGCAGGTGCTGCCCCTGCATGTCCTAAAACAATACTAAATAATATAGGGTTGTGAAATGCAAACTTCTTCCTGAGCTCTGTCACTGTATGGATCATTCCCAATTCAAAAACTTCTATTTCCGGCACCTTATTCATTCTTATAATCTCAGACACACAATATTCCACTTCATCTATGGGATTGCAATAAACTGCTTCCCCTAAATTACAGGACCCCACATTTAACGATGTTGTTTCAACCTTATCATAATATAATGGCGCACATCTTTGTTGTATGCTTAATGTTGAAACACCTCCCGTCGATGCCTGAATAATAATATCTGATTTTTCTCTTATCCGCTCAACCGTTTCTTTAAATACTGTCAAATCCGGAGTGAGATTTCCCTGAGAGTCACGCACATGCAGATGAACCATACTTGCTCCAGCTTTTTCACACTCAATAACTTCTTCTGCTATCTTTTGGGGATTTATCAACTTATCTGATGCTGAAACAGGCGCAACAGAAATTAATATATTTCTCACTTTTATTCTCCTTTCGAAATTTAATACCACAACAAACTTATTCTAAGAATCCCATTACAAATTACTGTATAACACTAATTTTAAATAAATTATATTACTCCTGTTTCCAGAACATATAGTGGTCTTCTATTGTCTTGCCAATTTGTAAACTGTCCTTCACTTTAACCATGTCTACAATTTGCCGGTGCAACTCTATAAACCGTATGCGTTCATCACTTCCCAATATTTTTTCCATAGTTTGTATACGAGAAGGTATCGTCAATCTGTCTATATAGTCTGCCGTATTTTGAATAAGTTCATTATGGGTACAAAAAGCTACTGCAGCATGGAAACGAATATCCTGGTTTAACACTCGCTTTGCATCTGCATTTGTACTCATCACTTCCGCCTCTAACCGTTCTAATTCATGATAAAGATACTGTATGTCTTCTTTCTTTGCCTTTTGTATTACAACATACATTATTCCAATATCAAAAACTTTTCTCAGTTCGATAATTGCTTCTACAGAATCTTTCTCCAAAATCAGTCCGTAAAGCATGGGATCAAGCATGCGATGATTGAAACTAGAACTTACAAAAGTTCCTTCCGATCGTTTAATATAAACTACCCCAAACGATTCAAGTACTTTAATGGCTTCTCGTATAGAATTTCGTCCAACTTGAAACGATTCGCACAGTTCAACCTCAGTGGGTATCCTATCTCCAGGCTTTAGTTCACCGCTTATAATAGCACCTGTAATTCGCTCAATAACTCGATCAACTACGGATTTATTAGCCAGTGATGATTTTAGCAAACTTCTATTATTTGGCATAATCTGTTATCCTTTCCATTACACATCCTACTATTAAAAAACTAAGTTAATAATCAAGAATAAAAATATCTTAATACCTCTATCATATTAAGCCTTTAATCGTTAACACATTTTTAAGTGCCACAGCACCAAACTTCGGACTAGATACGACAAACTTATCGTAAGCTTCAGCTATAATCTCCTCACAGTATGCCATTGAACCTTGGGCAAATAGTATCACATCCACATCTTTTTCAACTTCTCCTGCTTTTTTAAGCATACGTGCTTTAAATTCCTCTTGATTCAGTCCAAACGCTCCGTCAATTAATACGTCTACAAGTTCAACTCGTTTTCCCATTTCTCTAGCTACACGTTTAATGGTATTTTTGGTAGGTTCCAACGTTGTAGACAATGTCGCCATCACTGCAATTCTTTTTCCTTTCCTTACCGCTTCCCTACACATATCTTCATCCACACGCACAATAGGAACCCCGATGTACTTCGCAATATCCTGTACGGCATCCGCTACTTCACCAACGGAAGAACAAAGGTTAATAATAGCATCTACCCCCGCATTGACAGCTTCCATATACATTATTACCAATCTTGCAGCTGCTTTACTGGTAACGTAGCCATGAGTCCTTGTTTCTTCCAAAATACTAGGATCCTGATAAGAAAGCATTTCTACATCATTTCCCAGTTTTTTTCTAATTTCATTTTCTACAAGCGCTATAAGTTCTGGTGTAGTACTTGTATAAACCAATCCAATTTTCACTTCCTTTGGCCCCCCCATATTTAAAATAAATCATCTTTTTTATACACCTATGTACAACGTAGGATGTATGCTGTTTTGTTTTATTATATACGAAAAATACTTATTTGTAAACACTATTTTTGTATAATTCAAAAATTCAAAACAATTTTAAAATTCCGTAAATCAGTATGGGTACTTCTCACCTTGCAGTTTTGCTTGTGGATGTAATCATTATCTTTAACGTTTATATAATCCTTACAACAGTACAAGAACCCGCCGTACAATAATTCCCGTCAATTAAGACGGGAACCATAATTAACATCAATTAAGATTTAACGCTAACTTATTTTCAGATAGTCTTTTAATTTTTCAACCCTCTGGTCATCTATTCTAACATCCCCTACCTGGATACCAGGTGTATTTTCCCCATGAAAATCACTACCACCAGTCAACAGTAAATTTAGTTTTTCTGCTATTTCCAGATAATATTGACTGGTCTTTTCACTGTGTTTAGAGTGATAAACCTCAAGACCATCCAGGCCATATTCGGTTAATTCCCTTATCTCCTCTTCACCAAAGGGTTTGCCCCTATTAATAAAATAGGGATGGGCCAGTACAGCAATACCACCTGCTTCTTTGATAATAGAAATTGCCTCAACCGGTTTCAACTGAAACTTGGGAACATAGGCCTTACCTCCATTACCAATCAGTTCATTTTTATAGGCATCATCTGTCTCTTTTATATAACCAGCCTGTTTTAAAGCCATAGCCAGATGGGGACGGCCAATATATTTATCCCCGGCAAGTTTTGTTACATCCTCATAATGAATATTTATTCCCAGCTGATTCAACCTATTAACCATCTCCCGGGCTCTGTCAAGTCTAGCCGTAAAAAAAGCCTCAACCCTTTTTAAGAAATCCCTGGACCTATAATCCATATAATAGCCTAATATGTGGACTTCTGCTTTTTCCCTGACCGTTGAAAATTCTATGGCCGGAATAACTTCAATCCCCATCTCTTTACCTGCTGCAATCGTCTCTGGAACACCCTCAACAGTATCATGATCAGCTAAGGCAATAGTACTTAAACCATTCTCTTTAGCCATCTTAACCAATTGCTCAGGAGGAAAACTCCCATCAGAATATGTCGAATGTATATGAAGGTCTGCTGACATATATTTTACACTCCTTTTTTATAATAATTAAATCATTATTTATTATATTCTCCCTGTCACACGATACCAGATTAAACCCAACCATTCATGTACAGCAGCCATATTCGAGGAAAAGGCACTCCTATTTGGTAAATAATCCAACCATCCTAAGGAATGGCTTGATAAATAGCCGGCAGGTATAGGTATAACATCTATTCCCTGTTTTTTAAATACTTTCGTAGCCCGTAGTAGATGGACAGCTGAAGTAACCAGATATACCCGTTTATAATGATATTTTTCTAATATCTCTTTTGTATAAAGAGCATTTTCAAAGGTGGTCCTGGCCCTATCTTCAATAATTATTTCATCTCTAGCTACACCCATATCTTTTAGCCAGTTTGCAGCCACTTCAGCCTCACTAATCTGGTGATGACCAATAGCTACACCACCTGTAAAAATAAGTGGCCCACCATATTTTCTAAAAAGCTGATAACCGTTAACTAAGCGCTGTAGGGTAGGGGGCTTCAAATCAGCCTTTTTATTTGTAAGATAATTAATACCTCCCCCCAAAACAACAATAGGATAATTGCCTTCTATTATGACAGCTTGCTTCATAAGCTCTAATGGTTTGAGTAAAACAACTGTCCCAAAAGCACTGGCCATTATATACATTAAAATTAAGGTAATTAAGGACAGGTATTTAATAAAACGAGATTGTCTTATCCTAAATAAATAAAGGGTTACTATAAACCAAAGCAAAATAAATATCCCTGGTAATGTAAGGAAAGAAGCAATAGTTTTTTCTACTGTTAACAGCACAACTACTCACCTATTACCTTAACAAGAACCCTTTTTTCTCTCCTGCCATCAAATTCACCATAAAAAATCTGTTCCCAGGGACCAAAATCAAAATTCCCTTCAGTAATAGCTATAACAACCTCTCTCCCCATAATCTGCCGTTTCAAATGTGCATCGGCATTATCTTCAAAACCATTATGCTGGTATTGGGAAATAGGCTCATGTGGAGCTAACTCCTCTAGCCACTTTTTATAATCATTATGTAAACCAGGTTCATCATCATTAATAAAAACACTGGCCGTTATATGCATGGCATTGACCAGGCATAAGCCCTCTTTTATTTGACTTTTTTTAATTATATCTGCAACTTTATCAGTAATATTTATTAATTCTACCCTGTTGTTAGTATCAAAATATAAGTATTCCCTATAAGATTTCACCTAACCACTCTCCTGCATTTTTTCTTTATTATAACCCTTTTTTGGCTTTTTCTCAAGGAACAATAAAATAGTATGGTTTCAGGATCTCGCGGAAAAATTTAGCATCTCCGACAGAAGCATTTTCTCTTATATTTTTAGAAAGGGCAAGAATAAACATAAAATGACTTTGATGCTTGTACCATCAAAGTCATTTTATGTTTTGAGAGTTATTTAATCAACATATTTTTTTAGAGTTGCTCTAACTGCACCCTTTGATGCAATTAGTTCTTCAAAATAATTTTCTATAACTTCTCCTAAGCCTACTTCATAAAGATCTATACCAAAGATTTTAACATTGGATAATATCGGCTTAAGCTGTTCATGAAAAGGTCCCTTATCTCCAAGAGAAATTGATGCAACATAAGGTGTTAATTCCTCTAAAAGAGGATCTGAACTAAGTTTCATTTTATTGCCATCATCATCAATACCCATTAAATATCTACACCAGCCCGCTAAAACAAGAGGAATAAACTTTAGATCCATTATATTTAAATCTTTTCTGCTTATATAGGCTTTTATTGTTTCACCAAAGCGGATTCCTAATTTTTGAGAAGTATCAGTTGCAATTCTTTGTGGTGTATCAGGCATAAATGGATTTGGAATTCTTACCTTAAGCACTTCGTCAATGAATTTTTTAGGATCAATAATTTTAGGATTTACAACTACAGGCAGGCCCTCTACATATCCTATTTTTTCTACAAGGTTTTTTAACTCATGATCTTCCATTTCCTTTGAAATCAAAGTATATCCTAATAAACAACCATATATAGCAAGAGCTGTATGAAGGGGATTTAGACAAGTGCAAACCTTCATTTTTTCAACTTTATCAACCGTTTCTCTATCTGTGAAAATAATACCAGCCTCTTCAAGATTTGGTCTGCCGTTAGGAAATAAATCTTCAATAATAAGATATTCTGATTCCTCTGCATTTACAAAAGGAGCTATATAGGTGTTTTTTGATGTAATTACATCCTCTACATCTTCAAAACCATCCTTTTTAAGCATCTCCCTTACACTCGGATCTGGTCTTGGGGTAATTTTATCAATCATCGTCCATGGAAAGGATACACACTTAGAATCATTGATATAAATATCAAAGCCTTCATCTACATATCCTTTTTCTACCCACTTTTCGGCAAAAACACTAACCGCCTGATAAAGTTTAGTCCCATTATGAGAACAATTATCCATACTAACTAAGGCAAGGGGGTTTTTCCCATTTATATATCGTTCATAAACAAGTGCAGCCAATTTACCAATATAGCTTACTGGATTTTGTGGCCCATTATTAAAATCCTCTACTACGTCAGATAAGTATTCACCCCTAGCATCTTGTAAACTATATCCCTTTTCCGTGATCGTAAAACTTACCATTTGGAGACTTGGGTTTATAAAAATTTCTTTTAACCGTTTCCAGTTTTCTTCATTCTTTGGATCTACAATTAATGATTCTACAATGCTTGCAATAACTGTCTTTTCAATATGGCCATCTGCCTTTAGAGTCACAAGAGCACCCAGATTGTCATGAGGCCTATACATTTCATCGATTATTTCATAATCAAAACCTTCTGCAACAATAATTCCCCTATCACTTTTCCCTTCATTTAAAATACTTTGCTGTACATTTGCTATAAATGCTCTAAAAATATTTCCTGCACCAAAATGAATCCAGTTAGGATTTGCCTTCGTATTTTCTTTTACTTGCTCAAGATTAAATCTTGGAAGCTTAAACCCTGCTTTTTCCCAGACATCAATATCATTTAAGGCCTTCATATTTAATTTCACGCTAGCCACCTTCTTTCTTTTGGGTTATATTTTTTAGTTATTAAACCCTAACATTCCTTGCTTAACTGATTTATCAATTGCTTCCCATAAACCGTTTAAATATGTTGCTCCTAAAGCTCTATCATATAATCCATAACCTGGCATAGCTTTCTCGCCCCAAATCATTCTTCCATGATCAGGTCTTATAGGTCCTTCCATGCCAATATCATATAATGCCTTTACAATTTCATACATATCTAAGGAACCATCAGATGAAAGATGTGCTGCCTCATCAAATTTACCTGGCCCGTGATGAACAAGATTTCTAATATGAGCAAAGTGAATTCGCCCTTTGAAACTTCTTATAATATCTGGAATATCATTATCAGGGTTAGAACCTAAAGAACCTGTACATATGGTTAACCCATTATTTTCCACAGGAACTGCATCAAGCATTCTTTGGATATTTTCTTTATTATTTATTATTCTTGGTAGATTAAATACAGACCATGCAGGATCATCCATATGAATTGCCATCTTAATTCCATACTTTTGACAGGTAGGCATAATAGCATTTAAAAAATATATAAGGTTTTCAAATAATTTTTCTTCATCTACATCCTTATACATTTCAAATAGTTCTCTTACCTTTCCTAGTCGTTCTGGTTCCCATCCTGGTAGTACAAACCCATTAGAGCTTGCTTCCATTTCCTTAAAGATCTTATCTGGATCTATTTTATCAATAACCTCTTGGTCATAAGAAAGAACTGTAGAACCATCAGGTCTTAGCTTTGCAAGATCAGATCTTGTCCAGTCAAACACAGGCATAAAATTATAGCATACTAAATTTATCCCTCCTTCCCCTAAATTTTCAAGAGTTTCAATATAATTATTGATGTACTTATCTCTTGTAGGAAGACCAATCTTAATATCATCATGAATATTCACACTCTCAATACCGCTAACCTCTAACCCTGCTGACTCTACTTCATTTCTCATTGCCTGAATTGCTTCACTACTCCACACTTCTCCAGGTTTAGAATCATATAGGGTTGTAATAACACCTACACAACCAGGAATCTGTTTGATCTGTTCTAAAGTCACATTATCATGCTTACTTCCAAACCATCTTAGTGTCATTTTCATATTTACGTCTCCTTATTCTAATTGCATTGTGTTTTCCCTTTCCTTAAAAAATTCAGGATATTTATTAATAAGTTCTGCCTCTTCCATAAAAATCTTTGACAGATGTTTTTTAATTATATCTACAGCCCCTTGAAGATTACCATTACATATTTTTTCTATAACCTCTAAATGCTGTACAACTACATTAGAAAGTATTTTTTTATCCCATAAGGACATAAGCCGTATCCTCTTATAATGACCAGACATACTTTGAATAATTTCCCAGCACATGTTTTTATCAGTACTTTTAAAAAATACACTATGAAAATTGTCATCATACTTCAAAAAAGACATATAATCATTATCCTTTATACTCTGCTTTTGCATCTCAATACAATGCCTTAATATTTGTATATCACTTTCTTTACAGACACTAACAAACAATTTTATAGTATTTTCTTCGAGACTTTCTCTTAGAAATCTTTCTTCTGCAACTCGTTTTAAATCTATTTTGGAAACAATTGTTCCCTTTTGAGGAATAATATTAACAAGCCCCTCTTTTTCTAATTTAATAAGTGCATCCCTTACTGGTGATCTACTTACATTTAATTTTTCAGAAATATCCTTGATGCTCAATGCCTCTCCTGGTTTTAAATTTAATGATATAATATTTTTACGAAGAGTATAATACACATTATCTCCAATATTAAAAGATGCTTGATTTGATAACTGCATACGCCTACACCCCCTCCTTAAAACCCTCTATTCATTACATTTAACTTTAATGACTTTGCTAAAATAAAATTCGATTAAATCTATTTAAAGATTCAGGATATCTTTCCAAACTTATAACAACTAAAATGTTAACACAATTTTTCTAAACTTTCTACTAGAAACTACATCAAATGCTTTCTTAATGTCTTTGAAATTAAAAACATGTGATATCATATCTCCTGCTTGAATAATATCTCTAGCAAATAAGTCAATTACTTTTTCGAATTTATCATGCTGTAATCGAGAACCAATAATATCTAGTTCCTTAGCCGTGATCTTAAATTGTGCAATTTCTGAAACTCTAGTATCAAATCCCATTAACACAACTCTTCCTGCATTACCAACAACATCTACTAAAAATTCAAAGGACCCGGGGTTACATACTGAGTCAATACAAACTGTTGGTCCATAGTCATTAGAAGCAGCCTGTATCTCCTCCTTTAAAGTTGGACTTTTCCCATTAATTGTATAAGCAGCACCCAATCTTTTTGCCTGATCAAGTTTGTCTTCTTCAATATCTACAGCTATAATTTTACAGCCAAAACTTTTAGCTACTTGTATAATTGTTGAACCTAAAGCACCTACACCATATACTAATAAAGTATCATCTTCTTGAAGTCTCCCCCTGGCACAAGCTTGAAAAGCAATAGTAAAGGGTTCAATCAAAACAGCAGTCTTAAAGTCTAGATCTTTTGGAATTAGATATGCTGATGTCTCTGGTACTGTCATATGCTCACGATAACCACCATCTATATTGACTCCTCTGACCTTTAAATCGACACAAACATTATCTCTACCATGTTTGCATGCATAACACATATTACAGCTTTCGGTCTGTTTAATGATCACATGATCTCCAACTTCAAATCTCGTAACAGAGTTCCCAATTTCTTGAACTATCCCTGTTACTTCATGGCCAAGAATTCTAGGGTAGCTTGCAACTGGAGACTTCCCTAAATAAATACTAATATCACTACCACAAATACCAGCAGCTTTAACTTTTATAAGTATTTCGTTATCCTTTTCTAGTTTTACTTCTGGAATTTCAACAACAGCTATCTTATTAGGTTCCTCAACTCTCAATGCTTTCATCACAATTCCTCCTCAACTAGACTTTTACTTTTACTAGAATTTTTCTAACACCATTTACTAGCCATTTATAACAGATAATAGTCTATGAGATTCATTCGGTTAGACAAGATAAAAGTATCTTAAATATAAACAATATTTCCTATGGACATCTCTAAAGGGATTTAATCTCTTCCCAAACACTATCATCCACAAAGATTCCCTTAGCATCATGCTCTTCTCTAAATCTCACGAAATCTTCACCAGGTGTAAAAATTCCCGTTGAATCCTCTGATAGCTCTGAACTTTTTATGTGTGTTACAGCTTTTTTAATTGTAGCTGCCATATTCTCCTCTTTATCACTAATTTTCTTAGGATCAATAATAATCATAACCTGTGATGCGCCACCACAACTTCCTTTTCCTTTTTTATCTAAATCTGCAGCTCCAATACCATCTGTTAAGATAGAACCTAAAATGTCTAGCATAAAAGAAAAACTAGAGCCTTTCCAATATCCTATTGGCATGATTCTCATTGACTCTTCTATTGCACCTGGGTCATCAGTAATATTTCCATCTTTATCAAACCCACCTGGAAATGGTAGCTTTTTGTTAGCTAATCTTGTTACTTGTAGTTTTCCATAGGAATATTGTGATATGGCCATGTCTAATTCAATTGCGGGCTCGCCATCAACACTTGGTACTGCCATTACAAATGGATTGTTTCCTAGCTTACATTCTTTTCCACCCCATGGCGGCATACATGATTCAGTGTTAGTCCACATAATGGCAATGTAACCTCGATTAGCAGCATGTAAGCCATACGTACCACCACGCATCCAATGAGTCGTATTTTTTAAGCCAACCATTCCTATGCCGTATTTATCCGCAAGTTCCATCCCTTTTTCCACACCATATAAAGCATTCAGAACACCAGGACCCATATTACCGTTATAAACTTGTATTGCACCAAATTCTTTTTCCAAAGTCGGCTCAGCGTCTACATCAACCCAGCCTTTTTGAATATAATCCACAAAACGGGCAACTCTATTTGTCCCATGTGAGTAAATACCATCATAGGTTGATTCTGTATGAACTCTAGCACAAGTTTCTGCTTTTTCTTCACTAAGTCCGTATTTTATAAACACTCTTTTAATCTCATTCTTAATTTCTTCAAAGGTTAATCTCATATTTTAGTCTCCTTTTTATATCATTTTGATTTTTAACCGAAAACCATGTTTGGTAAAAACAGCACAACTTCTGGAAAGAATACTAATACTGCCAATAAAACAATAACAGCTCCTAAAAATAAAATTGATTCTTTTGTATATGTTTCAACTGGACATTGTAATATCGAACATGTTGTATACATTGTAACACCTATAGGTGGTGTCATTCCCCCCATAGTTACTAAAATCATAAATAAAATACCAAAATGAACTGGATCAAAACCTAAATTTGTTACAATAGGCAAGAAAATTGGTGTTAAAATCAATACATTTGCAGTTGCTTCCATAAACATACCTACCACAAAAACAAAAGCTAAAATAATAAATAATACAATATACGAATTTGATGATACATTAATTATTAAATCTGCTAATGTTTGAGGAACTCTTCCCGTAACCAATGCATAACCAAAAGCATTAGAGCAAATGATAATTAACATAATTACAGCTAAATCTACCGAAGTCTGTTTTAAAACCTCAATCATCTTTTTCATTGTCAATTCTTTGTAAACAAACACACCAATAATAAAGGCATATACTACAGCAAACGCACCTGCTTCAGATGGTGTGAAGATACCAAAACGAATCCCAACAATTAGTATAACAGGAAATAATAAGGCCCATATATTCTCTACTAAGCCTTTTAAAATTTCTAAAACCGTTGGTGATTTTTCCATTTCTCTAGCATATTTTCTCTTTCTAGAAATAATATTCACTGTAGTCATAAACACAATCGTCAATAAAACACCGGGTACGATTCCTGCTAAAAACAAACGACCTATAGATATTTCACCTGTGACCCCATATAAAATAAGACCAATACTTGGAGGTATTGTAGAGGTAATTAAACCACCCATAGCTAAGATAGCTGCAGTAAAGCCTTTAGAATACCCTCTTTTTCCCATATCCGGACCAAGGATACGACTTTCCATCGCAGCATCAGCTGTAGCAGAGCCTGAAATCCCACCCATCAACGTACTGAGAACCACAGAAACCTGAGCAAGACCACCATACATATGTCCCGTAAGTACTGTTGAAAACTTAATAAGTCTCTTAGTAATTCCAGTTTCATTCATTAAGTTTCCTGCAAGGACAAAGAAAGGGACTGCCAGTAATGAAAAGGATTGGGTACTACTTACCATTCTTTGAGCTACAATTTGAATAGGCACACCTTCACTAATAAAGAAAGAAAGAGTAGATATTCCAATTGCAAAGGCTACAGGCATCCCTATGGCCAATAGTATCACAAAGCTTATAGCTAAGATGATCATATGGTTTCCCCCCCTCCTTGGTTTTTCTGAATAATACCTTGATAATCATGTTTTATAATGTTGCCAATATATCCTATCAATCTTTTCATAACAGTGTATAACATCAGCAAACATCCAACAGGTGCACTAATGGTAACAAAGGAATAACTTATTGGTAATGTATTAAACGTTCTTTGAAAATTGATTATTGATAAATTTGTTCCATAATAAATAACAAATATCAAGAAAAACATAATCAATACACTATTAAATAAATAAATTGCATTTCGTATCGGAAGTGAAAACTTATTTGCCAATAAATCAACACCCATATGTCGTTTACGGCGCATGGCTAGGTCTGCTCCAATAAAGCAGACCCAGGAAAATGTCAGTTGGGCAAAGTCAACTGACCAAGACATATCTATACCAAACCATCTCAATGTAGCAGCCGTAAAAACGAGTAATATTAGTATTGAAAGACCTATACATACAGTTATTTCTTCAATACGTTGAATTTTCATGTCAAAACCTCGCTTTTAGTATTATCTTCCTAGTTCTTTATCAATTTTATCTTTAAGTTCTCTATATCCTAAATCATCGTAAGTTGATTCCGCAGCTGCTTTGAATGCATCAACATCAACATCTACAACTTCTATACCAGCATCAGTAATAGTTTGTAAAAATTCTCCATTCTTTTTAATAACAATATCAGAAGCATATTTACCTGCATTATAAGATTCTTCTGTAAGAATACTTTGATACTCTTCCGGTAACTTTTCAAACCAATTATTAGAAATCACAAGTCCAGTAAGCAATTGGAAATGACCTGTTTGAGAAAGGTAATCAGTAACTTCATAAATACTTGAACCTACTGCTGCAGAGTTGTGTACCTCAACACCTTCAATTACCTTCTGTTGAAGTGCTTGGTACGCCTCTGACCACGGAAGAACTGTAGTATTCGCTCCCATTGCCTCCAGGGACTTCGTTACTACATCAGAACCAGAACTTCTAATACGTAATCCATTCAAATCCTCTGGTTTAGTAACCGGTGACTTTGTAAAAAGGTTTCTACTACCTTGATAATAATTAAAAGATAGCACTTTAAATCCATATTCTTCAAATTCCCCTACTAAGTCTTTATATACTGAGGTTTTCATCAATTTTAAGGCACCTTCATAATCATTAGCTAAATAAGGTCCTCCTAGAATTCCAAAATCTTTAATATAATTGCTCATACGACCCGGATCTGTAATAATCCCAACACCAGCACCAACCTTGGCTTGTTCTAAAACATCTTCATCTGCACCGAGTTGCGAACCTGAGTATAGTTCCACTGTAATAGCTCCATCTGTTCTTTGTTCAACACTTTTTTTGAACACCTCAAGACCCTTATAAATAGGATCTGCCTCAGTCAATACTGTACCTACTTTAAGTACATAACTTTCTCCCTGTGCATCTTTTCCTGTTCCACTACAAGCTGCCAGTGAAATAAGTAAACCTAAAATCAAAATAGTTGCTAATAATTTTTGTTTCATTTTAAAGCCTCCTCTAGATTTTATACTAATATACTAACATATTAGTATGTTTTTGTCAAACATAAGAACATTCGATTTTGAACCTTACTTAAGGCATTAATCCAGCAAAAACTGTAAAGCTAGCTTTAGAGTATAAATACAATGTTGCATACTCCCTCATTAATAGAATCAGCAAACTAGTATATGTTTAATTATCATATTTTTTCAGCACAATAACAAAAAAAGTCTAATGCCATATATTATATACAAATTCAAATATTCAACCAAAAACAAATTAGAGACCAATTTTTCAGGTCTCTATTTGTAAGCTAATATTGTTATCCGGTAGTATTCTGCATCTACTTGAGTTAAGTAAACAGACATAATTATTTACTTAATAGCCTTAATCAGTATATAATGGCACTGTATTAGCACCATGTGGTATAATGTATACTAAATCTTCAGCTGATATTAACTGACTGACAAACTCATTAATGTCTTTAACCGGGTCCATGAAAGTTTCTTGAACAATACCTCTTTTCATACTACTATATAAATAAAGGGGATTTTTTCTTGCTACCCTGGCAATGGCAAAAGCCTTATGTCCACCAAGTTCAAATACCTTTTTGATCTTTTCTTCAAGATATTCTGGTTTCTCAGCCTCTAATAACCATTTTTCAAAAGTATCTTCACCCAGTGATTCCTTACACTCAGCTATTAACAAAATTGGTGCTCCTTCTTTTACACAATATGAAGCATTTTCAAGTGCCTTTTGAGCCTGATACATATTAATATCCTTGGGAAAACCACCAGTACTAACTATTACTGCATCTGCCAGTTTATCTATTTTAATAACAGAATTTTTCCTACACAACTCAACACCTTTTTCCCAGGCCTTTAGATAATGACCTACCACCAAGTCTACCGGTTCATTTTTGCTATCAACAATAACATTAGATATGAATTTCAAATTAGCCATTTTAGCTGCTTCTACTGCTGTCTGATGAAATTTATTGCCGGCCAGATTAGCAGTTTTAGCTTCAGGTAGTCTCATTAAAGAATGATGGGTTTCTATAGTCTCCCGGCCACAAACCCCTGGTAACAGTGATTTCCTGCCACCTGAATAACCAGCCATATAATGAGGAGCAATAACACCTATGGCACATAATAAATCTGCTTCCATAGCCAGCGGATTTACATAAAGAGGAATCCCTTCACTTAACTTGCCAGCATAAACCATTTCTTCTTCACATTTATGATTTTCCCAATGATAACGATCTATTATATCTTTACCTACAGTCTCTTCAACCTCTTTTGGGGTCATTGGCCGGTGCATACCAGTAGCAATTAAAAGGCTTATATTTTCATCAACTATCCCTGCTTCTTCCAGTTCTTCTAACATCGGTTTAAGGACAATATTATATGGCACCGGTCTGGTTATATCATTAATAATAATCACAATCTTTTCTGGCTTTTCCTGCTGAACTAGACTGGCTAAGGTCGGGGAATCAACCGGATTGGAAAAACTAGCCTTTATCTTCTGCTGCCAGTCAATTTTCCCCCTTTCCTCTGCCGTAGATTCCAATATTTTATATTTTTCTGGCAGATTAAGATTAAGTTGACCTGTCCCATATGCTATATTAATCTGTTTAACCATTGTAATTCTCCTCAGTTCCTAATTTTTAGATAAAATTTGTAATAATAACTATTCAAAAAAGTTTTAGCATTTCTCCTAATCTATATTTTTTGAATATCTACATTAATACTATACTATCAAGTAATCCATTAAAATTCAATCTTATTTACCTATACCTTGATCCTTTTTTTAATGCCCTTACCACAGGCAATTCTTCACCAGAAAGAAACCTGATGAGGGTTCCAATTAATCTTTTTCTTTATAAATAATATTTTATAGTGTGTGTTCAAAAAGGCATAAATAGGGGATTATATATCCCTGAACGAAGTTAAGGTGTTACCGTTGAGTGAAGGGATATATAATCCCCGACGGTATATACTGATACTTTTCGAACAGACTCTTATAACATATTCAAAAACAAAAAGAACCCTTAATTACCTTTAAAGGCAATAGGTTCCCTTAATCAATATATAAGATATTTAATTAAAAAACATGCCAAGCCCTCAGTTATATAGACTTAATTTGCCTTACTAAGGGCTTCTTCTATCCTTTCTTTATTAAATGGTTTAACAATAAAATCCTTGGCCCCACTTTTAATAGCGTCCAGAACCATTGTCTGCTGCCCCATAGCACTGCACATTATAATACTGGCAGTATCATCAATACTAATAATCTCTTTTAAGGCCTCCAGACCACTCATCTCAGGCATAGTAATATCCATAGTAACAATATCAGGCTGAAGATCAGCATATTTGGCAACAGCCTCTTCTCCATTTGTCGCTTCACCAATTACCTCATAGCCAATCTCTTCAATTAGATTCTTTAATGTCAGCCTCATAAACGCTGCATCATCTACTATTAATATCTTTTTAGCCAAGATAATCTCCCTCCCCTTAAATATAGTTGATTATATACCACTATACAAGCTAATAATGTGATTACAATCACTGTATTGTTAAATTTTATTTTTCATTACATTTTAATATAATTTAGTGGATTTACCGGCTGTCCATTAATCTGAATCTCAAAATGGAGATGAGGACCAGTAGAGTTTCCAGTATTACCAGATAGGGCAATAGCCTGTCTCCTCTCTACCCGCTGTCCACTACTTACAAGCAGTTTAGAGTTATGAGCATAAAGCGACCGAACCCCTCTTTCATGTTCTATAATAACTGTATTACCATAACCCGATGCCCAGCCACTATAAATAATCTTACCACTACGAGCCGCCCTTATCCTTGTCCCTGTATTAACTGCAAAGTCTATTCCTTCATGCATCCTACCCCATCTCATCCCAAAATATGAAGAAATACGGGCATCAATCGGTTTGATAAAATGCTGGCTCAGCCTTTCCTGATAGCCAAACTCTGGTTTAGCACCTGGCAGTAAAACCACCTTACCTGGTTTAACTAAATCAGGATTAGTTATACCATTAGCCTCAATAACTTCATCTAATGATACTGCAAAATCCCTGGTAATGGTCCAGAGGTTTTCACCTGGGTTTATCTTATAAAGTATGCCTTTAACAGGTAGAATAACCAGTACATCACCAACCTGTATCCTATTCATATTACTGATATCATTGGCACCAATTAAAGTGTCAATATCAATCCTATAGCTATTAGCAATTTCCCAGAGATTGTCACCCTTTTTAACACGATATTCCTCAACTCTATCAAAAAGAGTAAGTTTAACCTCATCTTTCCTAATGTTAGACGGCTTTAAAACATCAGTCATTTCCTGCCCATCTGTATCTGTCCTTAAAGAATCCAGGGCTTCAGGAGTCTCCGCATCACCCACAGATGTCAGCAGGTTTTTTTCTTCTTTTATTAAATCTATCTTCTCTGTTAATTCAAGTTGTTCTCCCTCAACATCCTGTTCTTCATCATTTGTTTGAACTATATCTGTATCAAATAACTTGTCCACCTCAACAGCATCATCAATTTGAATATCCTGTACTGGAAGACGCTTGGCTTCATTATCATAACCAGATATAAGGCTGTAATCTGGTAGTAACAATAGTAGACTAATTATAAAAACAGTTATTGTCAGCTTTTTCAATTAAGCCACCTCCATAAATATAAATAGTATAAATAATATAAATGCATGATTATTTTATCTTAACTATCCAATTAAATCAAGGACAAAAGTACTATTCCAGATAATATTTCTCTAAAAAATAGCGAAAACCCCGGTTTCCCGGGGTTTATAAAAAATATTTTTTTAAGATAGACTCAACTCTAACATGAACTCCAATGATTTTCCGGGCTTTAATTGATAGACCTTACCGTTTTCTAAAGCCGTAACAACCGAATCATAATATCCATTACTGGGTTCAAAGGCACAATTATAATCACCTTTAAAGCCACCTTCACTAACCCAGAAACCGAGATAGGGAAGCAGCTCTTTATTATAATTAATAGAAAACCTCACATCTTCTAAAGAATAATAAACACCACAACTACCCTCACTTACTTCCCCACAGACATAATATTTTTCATATTTATTGGCACTACTTAAAACCCTGTCCAGTCTATATTCATTACCATAGTTATCTACAGTCAATGGAAAAGAATGAATTTTACCTATTTCACCTAGATAATTACTTTCAAGTACGTTCTCCACCTTATCAGTCTGGGTAGGGAAATGTAGTCTCATCTCTTCACTGCAATTAATCAGACAGTGCATGGCCCACAGACAGGGTATTATTCCCTTGCCCTGATTAGTTATTTTATAACCCAGATGCAATTCATTGTCTTTAATACTTACTTTTTTTCGATATACATAGGGTAACAGCTGACTGCAGTATAAAAGCCCTACTGATTCCTTTTCTACCTTATAATCAAAGTCTGCTGTCCATATTTCACCATGATCAGGATATTCTATTTGTTTATTCTCATATTTGATATTACAGCTATCTATCGTAGGAAAACAGTCATCAAACCCTGAACAATCAAAAAGGGCAAAATCTTCACCTAATTCAGCCTGTTGATAATACCCCTGCTTATTTTGAAAAAGCAACTCAAAATCCTTTGCCTTATGATAATAGGAGGCTATCTTGCCCCCAATTGAAGGGAGCACCACAACACTAATACACTTATTAAACAGCTTAATGCCTTTTACTCCTTTAAAAACTATCTCTTCAATCATATTTTAACTCCTAAAACAGATTTATCCTGCTATTTCTTCAGAATATCAAGGTGAACTAAAACTCCCTGGTGATTAATATTTAGATTGCGAGCCTTTGATAAATGTTCCTCTGCTTTTTGATATTTACCCAACCCCAGCAGCCCAAGACCCATTAAATAATGGCAGTGTACTTTATTCTTCTGTTCTAAATCAGCATCAAAAACAAGAAAATCAGGTAAGGAAACAGCAAAATAGTCTATTTCTATCTTATCATCCAGGTGTGCTTTTCCATAGTCAAGTAATTTCTTGAACTTCCTGACTGCTCCAGTTTCATCACCTAGTTCCCTGAGAGCCAGTCCCTGGTAAAAAATCAAATCAGCTGGCTGGTCATTATAAAAGAACATATCTGAGGGTTCTTCCGGGCCCTGACTGGCCTTACTTAAATACTTTTCAGCCTGTTCCTTTTTACCAAGTCTTTGGTAACTTAACCCAAGATAATAATTAATATCATTTTCCTGAACAATAGGTAATTTCCCTTCACCAAGATTTACCGGGTACTCTTTGGCCTGTAACAACAAATTAACCGCCTGCTGATATTTCTCTTCCTTGACAGCCAGTCTGGCCAGCTGTAATAAGGAAAAAACATACTGGGCAGTAACCTTACCCTCACCACCTTCCCAGGGGTGAAATTTCCTTTTTTTCAGGAGTTCAAGTGCCTTCTGATATTTTCCTATATTATTATAAAGGGTAAGATATTCATTATATAAATCATCTCTTCCTTTAATTAAAGACATATTCTCTTCAAGGAAAGCAAGCCTTTCCCGATGATCAAGCTGTATTTTTTTATATAATTGATCAAGTTCAAAAAGGACCCTGGCATCAGTAGGATTTAGTTCAAAGGCTTTCTCCAGTGAAGTCCTGGCTTCAGCAGTTTTCCCTTCTTTATTATAATAGGCTAGAGCCAGATTACGGTGGACAGTAGGGAAGTCATTATCCTCTTCTCTGGCCTTTTCCCAAAGACTAATCGCCTTTTGATATTGCTTCTTATCATAATAGAGATTCCCCAGATAATAAGGTGCCCGCGGATCATGTTCATTAACTTCCATTGCCCTTTCCAGAACAAGGATCGAATTAACCCTATGGGGAAAACAATAATCAGGCTGAGCCTTTACTGCTAATTCATAATATCTCCAGCTCTTATCTTCTTGCTTAATTTGCTCACAATAATATCCTAAATAGTAGTAAATCATAGGGTAGACTTTTTCCTTGCTAGAAGACCTCTCAATTAATCTCTCCAGAAGGTCTACTGCCTCATTATAAAACCCTGCCTCTGCATAATCAATAGCTGTTTCCAGATAATTATGGTGGCTGTCCCGCATAATACAGGATAGTTTTTCTTTAACAGCCTGTGCTAACTCTTTACCCTTATTAAGAGAATTAATCAGATAAAGTTCATTGCGTACAAGAAAATCAAGTCTGTCTATTTTGAAAGTCTCCTGAGCAAAATCACGTGCTTCTTCCATTCTATTCTGCACACGAAGTATCATAGTCTTTAGATTACGGGCCTTGATATGGTGGTAGTTTTTAATAATAGACTTATCTACATATTTTAAAGCCTCACCATAATTACTTTTCAAACAGGCAATCTGTGCCAGGTTATAATACCCACTGGCCTGCCAGGCCTCATTCCAGACCGCTTGATAGAAGGCATCAAAGGCTTCATCCAGTTTACCCTGCATTTTAAGTGTTAAGCCTAAATTATAATAAGGTTCACCATAATACGGATTAGGATTTTTCCAGGTAAGTCTCTCAATTGCCTTTCTAAAATAAACCTCACTTTCAGCAAACATACCCCTTCTAAAAAGCATTCTTCCATAAGCATTATTAATCCGAATATCACCGGGGTCCCTTTTTAATCCCTCCAGGTAATAGGGATCAGGCTCATAGGTAGCATGTCGATACAATTCTATATGAAGGCCAGTCAAGAAAAGCCTTTCATTACTATCAATCTCTGCTGGTCTGGCCGCTGGTTTAGCTGGTTCCGGTACTTCTATTTCATTATCTCTATCTGTCTGGTAAGAGATAAGCAGATCCCCTCTATCTGTAATAACCTTTAATTCATATGAATCCTTAGTCCTGTTTTCATCAAAGTTAATTTCTTTTTTATAAACCTTTTCAGGCCCGGTAGTAACTATCTCTTTTACTAAGACATCATCACCTGAGTTTAACCTTATCTCTAGATTTTCATAGACAGAAGTAGTATAAACAGCTAGGCTGGCCTTAGCACCTGCAAACTCTAGATTTACTAAAACATCTTTATTCGCATTCTTTACTTCACCCAGTTGTTTATACGGCATAAAATACTGTTTAAAGGTCTTTTCTTCATAGGGTTGTAACCAGGTGAAATCAGGTTGATTATCTGTATATACCCCGGTCATTAATTCAATGTAAGGGCCATCTTCATCAGTAAGATTCCTGTACCAGGCCTGACCAAAATCCCCATTACCCCAGGTCCACTGTTTCTTACCAGGTGAAACATGATGGTCAGCTACATGTAAAATACCAGCTTCCCTCCCAAAATCATACCCTCCAACAAAATCATAATCAGAATGATAAGCCATATAAGAAGTAGGTACTGGTATGTTTTTATACATGGAAATATCAACACCATCAGAATAATCAACTTTATAATACTCTCCAGTAGCAATAGGAAAAGTAGAAACATCCCTTTTACCATGGTCAAAAACAGCATTAACATCTGGTGGAAAAATAGACTTATACTGATTATTAACCGCTACCGCTGGGTTAGCCCACCATAAAAAGCTCTGTGGTAGCGTAGTACCATTATAAAGCTGACCCGCTATTTCCAGATAGGCCTTATCTGGATAAAGGGTAATCCCAGCCATCCCTTTAGTTCCATACATCCTGTCAATTTCACTCAAATAAACAGTTTTACTACCATCTTCATTCTCAACCAGAGTATATTCCACTGGTGCAAAGGTGCGCGGCCTATGATGCTGTGGCCAGTTAAACTCAATCCCTCCAGATATCCAGGGACCTGTTAAACCTACCAAGGCAGGTTTAATAACCTGATTATAATAAACAAAATCATAGCCGTTTGTCTTATCATAAGCCCGCTGAATCCTTCCACCTATCTCCGGCATAATCATAATTTTTAGATAAGGGTTTTCCAGATACACTACCCGGTATTCCTTGCTTACCATTTCATCATAGATTTTTTCAGTAAATGGTAGTGGGTAAACCTTTCCTGAGCTCCCCTGATAAACCCTTTTTTCTAAAAACATTGGATTCTTATCAGCCTCTCCGACAGGGTAAGTAGGTATCTCAAGATCCTCTTCCCACATTTTTACATAGTCTTTTTTCATGATTTATATCCATTCCTTTCGCTGCGCTCAAGGCACAAAATGTTATGAAATTGTGTCTTTGAGCTATTTTGTTTTATAATAAAGTCATAGGGATATCAGTAAACTACAAATCACGAGGGGGTGAGTGGGCTGCTTCATTTATGAAGTGACCGAATGATTATATGTGTAGATTGCCTTTTCAAGCACAAATAAGTGTGCCACCGAGCACGAAACCTTATCTTTGTATAAACAATACTCGTTTATCGCTAGGCAATCAGTCAATGCTGTCCATCCCTATAATTCTTAAAAAACCTCTTGGTTTAGAAAGGAATCCCTATGGCTTTAAAAATCGTATACAAAATTTGTTGTGGCATCGATGTCCACAAAACTTTCGTGGTTGCTTGTATAGCTTCCACTAATTCTAAAGGTGTTACCACCTACAAGAGTCATCGCTTTTCTACCTACACAAAGGGTTTGAGAGAGCTGTTACAATGGCTACTTGATAATGACTGCAAGGATGTCTGCATGGAATCCACAGGGAAATACTGGATCCCTGTATTTAATGTTCTTGAAACTTCCTGCAATATTGTTCTTGCCCACCCTAAATATGTTAAAGCAATCCGTGGTAAAAAAACTGATAAGAAAGATGCAAAGTGGATTGCTGACCTGTTTAAACATGATCTTGTTGCTGGTAGTTTTATGCCACCTGCCCAAATCCGACAGCTACGTGATCTGATGCGTTATCGTTTCAAGTTGATCTGCTTTATGTCAAGTGAGAAGAATCGACTGCAGAACTGTCTTACCGTTTCTAACATTCAGTTAGGTAATATCGTTTCTGATACTTTTGGTAAAAGTTCACAAAGGATTATAGATAAGATTCTGGAAAATCCTCTTGATACTTCTTTTGATATTGAGCCCTTAATTCATGGTTCCATGAAGAAAAAACTTCCCGAATTGGAACTCGCCATTGACGGTTATATTACACCGGAACAGGCTGGTAAATTAAAGGTTATCAAACAGCATTATGAGGATTTAGAAACCCGGAAATCTGATCTAGAAGAACTTATTCTCAAACTTGCCAAGCCATACCAGCAAGAAATTGATCTTATTTTAACTGCCCCATCCTTTAAAAACATCTTCTCAGCTATTGGTGTAATTTCAGAGATAGGGGTCAATATGGATGTTTTTCCTACTGCTAAGCATCTTTGTTCTTGGGCTGGGCTTACTCCTACTAACAACGAAAGTGCAGGTAAGAAAAAATCAGTCCGGGTTTCTAAATCAGGATGTTACATTAAACCACTTCTTGTACAGTGTGCAACCGCTGTAGTTAAAAGTGAAAAACACCCTGAGATCCGCAACCGTTATCTCCGCTTAAAGAAACGGCGTGGACATAAGAAAGCAATTATTGCCATTGCAAGAATGCTTCTATCAGCATTATACAACATGTTGAAAAAAAAGGAACCCTATAATGCTGATTTATATAGAAAATCTGATGTTCTTCCAGTAGACCGTGAAATTACGGTAGAACAAGCAATTTTATTAGCTCGGCTTCAGGGTTATCGAATTAAGTCAACTGCATAACCATAACACCTTTAACTTCATTTTTTAAAAGTCATTATATGATGGCTTATTTTGCCATGCCCTCTAATTCTTTAAATGCTATCTATTATTTATTTCAACCTTCACCCCTCTTTTCAACTATTTACTTTAATATATAATGAACACAGCTCTATAGCAATGGAATTTAAAATAGAAAAGATGGACTATATTCTTATTATTATTGAAATTGTCTTGGTCTTTTTATATAATATAATTATGAAAAATATAAAAAAGAAAAGCGGGTTCCAAAATGAAAAAATCTTTGTTATACCAGAGAATATTATTAAAAAAACTTCCGATCATCCATTGTTAAAAAGCCTCTATGTAACAGATATTGGTTATTTCCCTCATGCACAATATCACTATAGGAAAAGGAAAGAAGGGAGCAAACAATATATTTTAATCTATTGTTCAAAAGGAAAGGGGATAATCACTATCAATGGACAAAAACGAAATATGGAAGAAAATACACTGCTGATCATTCCACCTTTTTTAGCACACATCTACAGCTCTGATAACAAAGAACCCTGGTATATCTACTGGTGTCATTTTAACGGCCAAACAGCTGGGCATTATTTGAATCCTAATAACAAAGACAGTTTAACCATTTCCAGTATAGAAGTTAATAAATCACCCCTTGTTACAGGTTTTTTTGACTCAATCTTTAATGTACTAAACAGTGGATACAGTATTAATAACCTTATTTATTCAGCACAGGCCTTTAACCATATTCTCGCTACTATCTTTTTTAAAGAGACAGGTCAAGAAGACCAAAACTATATTAATGAAACTATTAGCTATATGAAAGAAAACCTCAATAAAAAAATAAGCCTTGATAAACTGGCCAGCCAGAACAATCTATCAAAAAGCCAGTTCAATAAACTATTTAAAGAAAAAACCGGTTTTTCACCTATTGATTATTTCATTAGGTTAAAAATCCAGCAGGCCTGTAAATACCTGGATTTAACCGACTTACAGATAAAGGAAATTGCCACCAGACTTGCCTACAGTGACCCCTACTACTTTTCAAGGGTCTTCAAAAAAATCATGGGGATATCACCTAGAACTTATCGAAATATTAAAAAAGGGTAACATAATTTCTGCAAAATACATTTCTTAGACTTGAATAAAGCTAGCTAGTTTTAATAGACCAGACAAATATATTTACTGGACGACTCTAGAAATTTTCTGGAGGCATGGACGCCGGAAGAAAATTTCTAGACAGTAAGCGAAGGTAGGACACCACAGCACACGACAAGGGAAGTAAATATATTTGTCGGTCTTTAAAGTTATCTCAATCTCCAAAAATATAATTTCTGAGAAAAATAAATCGGCTTTAATTATCAATTTTCAAATAGTTTTTAATAGAAAAATCACTGCAACCTATCCACAGTGATTTTACAAAATCCTTTATATTATTTTACTCTTACAGATTACGCTGTTTTAATTTATCAAGATAGATAGCAATTAATAGTACTGCCCCCCTGACAACATATTGATAAAAAGTAGGGACATTTAATAGATTTAAGGCATTAGAAATCATACCCATAATCAGTACACCAACAATCACACCACTCATTGTAGCTATACCACCATTTAATGACACTCCACCAAGTACACAGGCTGAAATAACATCTAACTCCAGACCCTGGGCTGCATTTGGCTGCCCACTGGTCATACGGGAAGCCAGTATAACACCAGCAAAACCTGCCATAATTCCCTGCAAAGTAAAAATAGTTATCTTGGTAAAGTCTACATTAATACCTGCTAACCTGGCTGCTTTGGTATTACCACCAATCGCCAGTGTGTTTTTACCAAAAACCGTATTATTAAGTAATATCCCAAAGATAATAAAAGATATAATGATAATCCAGATCGGGGTCGGTATAGCAAAAATCATGCTATTACCCAGTTTAAAGAAACCTGCTTCCCTAATACCTACTGCCCTACCACCTGACAATATAAAAGCCATTCCCCTGAAAATCATCTGGGTAGCCAGGGTAACTATTAAGGCATTTAATCCCAGTTTAGCAATGGAAAAACCATTTATTATACCAACTATACCACCACCTATAATACCGGCAAAAATACCCAGCCATACATTCCCTGTAGCATTAATAATGACCGCAGCCATAACCCCTGAAAAAGCTACTGTCGAACTTACAGATAGGTCAAAATCACCACTGCCTAGAGCAAACATCATTGTATTGGCTATAATACCTATGGTTACTACTGAAAGTGCCAGTCCCACCATATTCCTCCAGGTGAAGAAATAGGGTACAAAGATAGACAGTAAAATAAACATTACCACAAAGATAACAATTATGCTATAATTATCATAAAAATATTTTAATGATAACTTTGATTTTACTCCACTATTATCCATATTATCAAATCTCCCTTGCCTTAAAAATTTTATTTCAGGAAACAGGCAGTGCCATGGAAAGTATCTTCTCTTCGGTTGCCTTTTCCCGGTCTAATGAACCAACAATCTCACCACTTCTCATGACAATAATCCTATCTGCAACACCCATCACTTCAGGCAATTCACTGGAAATAAAGACTACTGCTTTACCTTCACCGGCAAGCTGGTACATTATCTTATAGATTTCATATTTAGCCCCAACATCTATACCTCTTGTTGGTTCATCCATTAAAAAAACCTCAACATCTTCACTCAACCAGCGTGATAAAATCACCTTCTGCTGATTTCCTCCTGACAGATTCCCAGCTTGCTGCTCCCTTGATGGTGTTTTAATAGCCAGACTCTTAATAAAACTATCAGTTGTCTCTTTTTCTTTCTCCTTATCCAGAAAAAGGCCAGCCTTCAGACTGTGTCGCCTACAACTTACATTAATATTCTCACTAACAGAACGTATACCAATAATCCCTTCATCTTTTCTATCCTCTGGCAAAAGGCAGATACTATTTTTTATAGCAGTTTTAGGGTTATTAATTTCAACCCTCTCTCCATTTACTCTAATCTCACCTGATTCTACTGCTTCCTCACCATAAATCAGTTTAAAGAGTTCTGTTCTGCCAGCCCCAACTAGCCCAAAGAAACCAACCACTTCCCCAGCTGCCACTTCAAATTCAGCCTTTTTACTAATACCAGGGCCATATATACCTTTAACCTGAAAAATTGTTTCTCCCTTATCCCGGGGTTCATAACCATAGATATCTTTAATCTCACGACCCACCATCTTCTGAACCAGCAAGTCGTGGGTAACATTTTCCATATCTCTGTATGTTTCAATATGTTTTCCATCACGAAAAACAGTACAGGCATCACATAATTTAAAGATTTCTTCCATCCTATGAGATACATAAATAATTGCGCACCCTTGTTCTTTTAAATTATTAATAATTTGAAATAAATGTTTAACTTCCCTTTCTGATAGGGAACTTGTCGGTTCATCAAAAGCAATTATCCTGGCATTTTGTAATAAAGCCTTACCTATCTCAACCATCTGCCGCTGGCCGATAGACAGGTCTTTAAGTTTAGTGTCAGGGTCAAAATCCTCCATCAAACCCTCAATCTGCCGCCGGGCTTTTTTCATTAATTTATGATGGTCAACAAAACCCTTCTTATGTGGAAAATTACCGACCATCAGGTTCTCAGCTACTGTCATCTCTGGAACCAGGTTTAATTCCTGGTAGATAACGGCAATGCCTGTATCAAGGGCATCCCTGGTACCGCTAAAATTGCACTGTTTACCATCTATTATTATCTGTCCCTTGTTCGGTTGAAATGCTCCACTTAGGGTGTTTAAGAGGGTTGACTTGCCAGCACCATTTTCACCAACTAACCCATGTATGCTCCCACTATCAACCCCAAAAGAAACCTCATCCAGGGCCTTGACACCAGGGAAATTTTTCGTTATATTCTTAAACTCTAGATAATGACTCATAATACAACTCCTCTCTTCCAAATTAAAGAGAACAGGCCAGGCAGCAGTACTGCCCTGGCCCTATCTATCAAACTTAGTCCATTAGTTCTTCATAATTTCCTCTATGCATCAAAGTACCAGCAGTCCAGGTAACCTTTGGCGGTTCTTCCCCTTCAGCAATCCATTTATACATCAATTCAGCTGTTTCATAACCATGTTGTCTGGCACTTAATTTTACAGAGGCATAAAAACCGGTAGGTTCATTTTTTTCAAATTCATTAATAGCAAAATTAGAACCATTAATACCAATACCAATGACCTGATCAGCACCAAAACCCTGCCCCTCCAGGGCCCTTACTGCACCAATAACTGAAGAATCATTACCACCAGCAATAATCCATTTATCTACATCTGAATGCTTAGTAATAGTGATATTTGCAGCATTAAAAGAACCTTCAGTATCAAGAGTCTTCATTGGGCTTTCATATCTATTAGCTTCCGGGAAACCATTTTCCAGGAGCACATCTGTTGCACCATCAGTTCTCTCAGCAATAGTTGGTAATTGATTATAGGTCATTTCCAGATAACCCACCTCATCATAATCCCAACCCATCTCATTCATCTGTTCAACCAGGGTCTTACCCACTAACTTACCAATATTATAAGCGGAAATGCCCATATGGTGTACTTCTTCCATAGGCTGCTCATCTGAACCAACAAAACGGTCATCAACACTCATAAACTTTAAACCCTGCATATCTGCCCTAGCCTTAATGGCAGGACCCAGCTTAACATCAGGTGTACAGATAATAAAACCCTGAGCTCCCTGAGCAGCCAAATTATCAATAGCCGATAATACCTTTTCACCATCTGTTGCACCAATCTTTATTACCTCAAAACCATAATCATCTCCAGCCTCTTCAGCATATCTCCACTCATCCTGGAACCAGGCTTCTTCAGGTTGTTTTACTAAAAAACCAATTTTGACATCTGCAGCCCCGGCAATAGAAACCACACCCAAAACCATTACAACACTAAGCACAAACAATAATAATTTTTTCAAGTTTTTTCCTCCTCTAATTATTTTGTTTATTACGCGACAAAAAACTCCCTCTGAAACTAAGAACTCACTTTATGAAGTCACCCCCTTTAATACTTTAAATAACTCATAAATAAACCCTGCCTAGATAAGAATGCAAAAAGAGACCCTCTTTAACAAATAACCTGACCAGGTTATTGATAAAAAAGGGCCTCCTTGACCTCTTTAGCAATTTGTACCGACCATCAGTACAAATATAAGTATTTTATTTGTACAATAGTATACCAGAAATATAGTTAGATGTCAAATAATTTACACTAAAGTCAATAGTGGAAATATTATAAGATAAACCCCAAATTAAAGTTCAAACTGTTTATCTGCATCAATAATATCTCTGGCAATAATAACCATTTTTTTGTTCTGCTCATTGCTCCTTTTCTGTAGCAAGCGCATAGCCTCTGCCTCTTTTAAATCCATTCTATCCATCAGGATACCTTTGGCCTGTTCAATTAATTTGCGAGCTTTCAAGGCCTCCTCTGCATTATCCAGTTCATCCTGTAGTTTTTTAAATTCTGCAAAGCGGGCCCGGGCAATATCAATCGCCGGTCTTATATCATTAATACCTACAGGTTTGATTAGATACCCAAATACACCAGCCTCTGTTGCCCGATCAATCAATTTCTGATCATTATACCCGGTTATAATAATACAGGGAATTAAACACTGCTCATTGATCCTGCTAGCTGCTTCTATACCGTCCATAGAAGGCATATTAATGTCCAATAAAATCAAATCAGGCTTTTTCTCCAGGGCTAATTTAACTGCCCGTTTACCATCTAAAGCCTCCCCAACAACCCGATGACCGAGCTTTTCCAGATTAGATTTCAAGCCCATTAATATGACTGACTCATCCTCAGCTATTAAAACATTTAATGATTTATCCATAAATCACACCCCTTTAAAACGGTATACTGATATCCACCTGGGTACCATTAATAGATGACAACTTTATATCACCCCGAAACTGATGTTTTACAATGGAAAAAACTATAGATAAACCAAGACTATCTAATTCATCCATCTTAAAATCAGCTGGTAACCCCTTCCCATTATCTTTAACTATCAGTTTAATCCTATCCCTGCTTTTACAGCATAATATCTTAATTTCCCCCTGGTTGTTTTCTGAAAAGGCATGTTCAAGGCAGTTGCTAACTAATTCATTAATAACCAGGGCAATAGCAGAGGCCTTATCATAAGAAATAAAAATATCATCAAGTTCCAGTATCATCTTAACCCTATTAGTATTTAAAAACTCAATAATAACATTAACTATCTCTTTGACATTAATTATACTCCTCCCTAATTCATCTTTTGACAGAAGGTCATGTACAGAAGCTATACTCTTAATACGAAAGATAATATTATTTAAAATATCACTTATATCCCTTGATGGATGCTTACCCATAAAATCCTTCTGCAGGGTAATCAAACTTATAATATACTGCAGATTGTTTTTGATCCTATGGTGACTCTCCTGCAAAAGGGCTGACCTGCCCATCAGTCTGGTATCTTCAATAGCAATAGCAGCCTGTCTGGCCAGGGTTGATAGATAAATAGCCTCTTTCTCAGAATAATTGTATTCTTTTCTATAGGAAACCTGAATTATTCCAGTTACATGTGATCGTATCAAAACCGGGGCCACCACAATCGTCTTTACTCCATTAACCTCTTTAAAGAGTTTGAAAAAGTCTTCATCATGCTGAAAGGCATAAAAGATCTCATCATTCCTGGTAAGCTGAAAGATTACTTCTTCTTTCAGCTCGGCAAATAAATTATTATCAGTACTATAATCAACTGTATCTATGATTGTATTAGTCTTTTCATCGAGCAATTTGATTGTACAAGCATCAGCTTTCATAAAATCTGTAGTATATTCAGCCAGTAATTTTAATACATCTTTCAACTCATATTTGGAAGTCAGAAATTCTGTAGCTTTAAAAACTGTATTTAAAATCTTCTTGGTCTCATTCTCTACCTCTACACCACCACTGTCCCTATTATATAATTCATTACCCAGCATCATATTAACCAGTCTCTCAGGTGCTGTTCTGGCCTCTTCCTCTGATACAGTACCCAGAATTTCACCCTGAAACATCACTGATACATGGTCGGCAACCTTTAAGGCATCCTTCCATTGCTTAGTTATATAGATAATACTACCACCCTCATTTTTATACTGGTAGATATTATTATACAGCCTCTGTATTGATTTAACTCCCAGGCAATCTGTTGGCTCATGCATAATTACTATCTCCGGCTTATTAAAAAAAGCCCTGACAATAGAAAGGTTCTTTTTCTCTTCGGCCGATAATTTACCCACCCTCATATTATAGTTAAAATCCAGTTCCATAATATCAAGGGCCTGGTGGCAGTTATTCTTTACACCCTGAAAATTTATAAAGGGCAACAGTCCACACCTGGGATATCTGTTCAATGAAATATTCTCTGCCACAGTAAGTTCATCTACTAATGAAGGTGTATCAAAAATAAATTCTATCCCCTTATTCCGCAAAAGAGATATCTTAAAATCAAGCGGTTTTCCCTTAAAAAAAATATCCCCTTTGACATCAACTAAACCAGCAATAGCCTCTATCAAGGTCTTTTTTCCGGACCCCCCCAGACCTACAACAGCATGAACCTCCCCAGGAAAAAGATTCAGGTTAATATCGTTAAGGTTAAAACCATCAAGGTTAACGGTAGTTAAACCCTGTATCTCCAGTAGAAAATCTTCCATAACATAACACTCTCTTCCCCTTAACAGCCATAAATAGATATACTGTTTAAAATAGTCTGTTTTTTGTTGTCATATCTATATTATTTCTAGCTAAAAACACATGTCCCTGCAATTTTTTCATAATTTTTCTATACCCTTTCCCTATATATTCTATTCCCTTCCTCTTATTTTATTAATTATCTCTCAACTTAGTTTTTTTAATAAATTAACTAAGAATATTATACTAAATCTTAATTATTTTTGTCAACTAAAATTCATATCGTAGATAGATATCTATTAAAGTGTGCATTCGAAAAGTAATAAATAGGGTAATAAATAGGGGATTATATATCCCTAAGCAAAGTTAAGGTGTTACCGTTGAGTGAAGGGATAGATAATCCCCTCCGGGTATAATACTGATACTTTTCGAACAGACTCTTAAAATAGCTTTTTTATAAAAAAGATTATTTGCAATTATATTTTATATGATTATATTAATTTCCTTGTTGAATTTCTTATTACTAATCTTGTATCCAGAATTTTTGCTTCTTTTTTGTTTGTTTTCCCTTTTATTTCATTAATTAAAATCTGGGCAGCTAATTCACCTGTACTATATTTGGGTTGATGAATTGTCGTTAAACCAGGCCGTATTAATTTGCTTATATCAATATTATCATGCCCAATTACTGAAATATCTTCCGGTATATTTAGGCCATTATCTAAGATAGCCTCATATGCCCCTAAAGCCATAAGGTCATTAGAGGTAAAGATTGACGTAGGTTTATCATCCAGGGAAAGTATTTTAAGCATTTGTTTAAAGCCTGATTCCCTACTATAATCCCCTTCTAAAACCCATTTTTCATTATATCTTAAATCAGCAGATAATATCGCCCTCTTAAAACCCAGCAACCTGTTTTTAGCAGAACTAGTTTTTAAATCACCAGTAATATGCCCGATTTTTTTATGTCCTAACTGTATTAAATGTTCTGTAGCTGTAACAGCTGATTTAATATTGTCTATTGAAACAGAAGATATTTTATAACTACTTATATTGTCAGCTATCTGAACTACCGGTAATACCCCTTGCTCCAATTCTTTCAACAATTCCTTATCACTTAAAGATAAAAAAATTACTATTCCATCTACACGTTTATTTCTTAATAAATTAATTGCCTGTCTTTCTTCATCTCTGTTATTATCCGTATCACACAAAATAACTGAATATCCCTGTCTTTTGGCAGTATGTTCAACTCCTCTGGCAACTTCTGGAAAAAACGGATTACTAATATCAGGTACAATTAATCCTATAGTATTGGTTTTATTCAACACTAACCCCCTGGCAACACCATTGGGGTTATAACCCATTTTATCTATTATCTTTTTGATCTTTTTCTTGGTTTCAATATTAACATCTGGTTTATCATTTAAAACCCGAGAAACAGTTGTAACTGATACTCCAGCCTCTTTAGCAATATCTTTTATAGTAACCCTCATAAATTATATAACCTCCAAACATGAAAGTTTATCAATATTTCAAACTCCTTTATTAATCTCCTAATATGTTTAACTACAAAGCAAGTTAATAAAATGATATTGATAGACACTGACCAACAAATAGATTGTCAATGTCTATCACTAAATCAATAATTTTTAGAACCATATAACTTAGCTATATGCAGACTTCATTTAGATAATTTAACCGATTTTTTCCATTATAATTATAAGTTATTTCATAGTATAATGCAAGCAATTAGTATACATTTACTCCAACTTAAAAATCTTCCCGGGATTTAAGATGTTATTTGGGTCAAAAGATTTTTTGATTTTCTTCATCAGCCCAAGCTCAACAGGGTCTATTAATTCTTTCATAAATTTCCTGCGTTTAGAGCCAATACCATGTTCACCACTAAGTGTACCTCCCAATTTTAGAGCGGCCTGATATAATTCATATAATGCTTTTTCCTCAGTCTGGTACCATTCCTGCATATCTATATCTGGATTTTTAACCAGTGTTGCATGTAAATTGCCATCACCAGCATGCCCATAACAGGGAATCTGAATATTATATTTCTTTGAAATACAAGTTATTTCTGGCATCAACTCAGGTATTGCTGCAATAGGAACAACAATATCTTCTAAACTCTGATGGGGACTGAAAACCTTAAATGCCTCAGCAATATTTCTACGCACATTCCAGACCCTCTCCTGTGTTGTACGATTATCTGCTACATAAACTTCAATAGCCCCTTTTTCCAGACACAACTCCCCAATAGTTTCGGCATCATCTTCAACTTCCTGTACTTTATGACCATCTACTTCAATTAAAAGAACTGCCCCTGCCTCTTGATAAGGAAGGTTCTCATTCAAATACTCACAGGATTTTTTAATTGATAATTTATCCATAAATTCAATACCAGTAGGAATAATCCCGCCTCTAGTCATAATAGTAGGTACCATCTCAATAGCTGATTTAATATCTTTAAATAAAACGAGCAAGTCAACTTTTTCAGTTGGTAGAGGCAAAAGTTTTACAATGGCTTTTGTAATAATACCTAGGGTTCCTTCTGAACCAACAATCAATTGTTTAAGATCATATCCGGTAACATCTTTAACCCTTTTTCCTCCAAGTTGAACAATCTCACCTGTAGGAGTAACAATTTCTAATCCCATAATATAGCTACCAGTCACACCATATTTTACTGCTTTACCCCCACCTGCGTTTTCAGCAATATTTCCACCAATATAACAGGACTCTACACTCATAGGATAACCAGCAAAAAAGAGTCCTTTTTCCTTAATTTCTTCATTAACACTATTAGTAACTACCCCTGGTTCCAGAGTCATCATTAGATTGTTATAATCAACCTCTAAAACCTGATTCATTTTCTCTACTGATAAAACTATTCCACCATATTCAGGGATCGCCCCACCAGATAATCCACTCCCAGCACCCCTTGGAGTAACAGGTATTAGCTCCAGGTTGGCCAGTTTCATTACAGTAGAAATCTCCTCTGCTGAACTTGGGGTTATTACTACTTCTGGCAGATGGCCATACTGTTCAATAGGGGTTTCATCATGGGAATAGGTCTCCAGCTTTGCTGGGTCAGTTAAGACATTTTTTTTCCCCAAAATCTCTATCAGTTGGTCTAGTATTTTCCCAGTAACAGGATTATATTTCACTTTACACCCTCCCTCTCCAATAGCTCATTTATTTCTGGGATTATTTCAAAAAGATCACCAACAATCCCAAAATCAGCTACTTTAAAGATAGCTGCCTCCGGATCCTGATTTATCGCAATAATTGTTTCAGCTGTTTTCATCCCAGCCAGGTGCTGAATAGCTCCTGATATTCCAGCAGCTATATAAAGTTTAGGGGTTACAGTTTTACCACTAAGCCCTATCTGGTGTGGATAAGAGAGCCAGTCCCTATCAATTGCTTCCCGGGAAGCCCCTATTACACCATTAAGTCTTCCAGCCAGTTCATTAAGCAAATCGAAATTTTCTTTTTTCTTGAGCCCCTTGCCCCCAGCTACTACTATCTCTGCATCTTGAATATTATCTTCTTCTGCATCATTTCTAAAAGCAATTCTCTCCACCCTACCATCAAAGAGCTGCTGATTATATTGATAATTTATAATCTCTCCCTTGCCTTGGCGTGAATAATCAACTTGGGCTGGCCTAGTAGACCTGGGCCTTACTGTCGCCATCTGTGGTCTGTGTTCAGGTGTTTTAATTGTAGCTAAAATATTACCACCGATAGCCGGTCTAGTCTGTAGGAGGTCATTGGAATCTTCCTCTATATCCAGTTCTGTACAATCAGCTGTGAGTCCTGCATGCATTCTAATGGCCACATGGGGCATTAACGCCCTTCCACTAGTGGTTGCGGCTGATAAAATAATAGCTGGTTTATATTTCTTAATCAACTCTATCAAAACATTACTGTAGTTTTCTACAATAAAATGTTCTAATTCAGGTGCATTTGCTAAATAAACCTTATCTGCCCCCCTTAATATTAGTTCTTCTGCTTGTTCTTCACTGATATTATTACTTAGTAAAATCGAGGTCAATTCACAGCCTAGTTTTTTAGAAAGTCTTTTACCCCGGGTAAGTAATTCATAAGATACTTCTTTAATTCTTCCATCTTCAGCTTCAGCAATAGTCCATATGCCTTTATGTTTCATCGACTGTCTCCCCCTTAAATAATTTCCTTTTCCTTAAGAAAATCTTTAAATCTCATTACAGCCTTTTGCAGACTATCTTCATCAATAACCTTGAGATATTCTCCATTCCTGGTAACTCTGGGATGACTTATTTTAACTACTCTGGTAGGGGAACCTTGTAATCCTAGTTTCCCCTGTTCTAATTCAATATCTTCTGCCGACAATTTTATTAACTCTGCTTTTTTAGCTTTCTGCTTCCCCCTTAAAGTAGGTAGACGGGGAAAACTAATTTCTTTTACTACTGTTAAAAGGGCAGGTAAGGGTGCTTTTAATACTTCATATCCTTCTTCAACTAATCTCTCAACTGTTAGACTATCTTCTTTAATATGGTTAATCTTACTGATATAAGTAAGTAATGGTATATCTAGAAAAGAGGCTATCCCTGGTCCAACCTGTCCGGTATCTCCATCAGTAGCCCTTTCTCCAGCTAAAATCAAATCATATTTACCCAGTTTTTTAATAGCTTCTGCCAGGGCATATGAGGTTGCCCAGGTATCTGAACCAGCAAATTCCTTGCCTGATAAAAGAACTCCTTCATCACAACCCATAGCTAAGGCCTCTCTTAAGGCTTTTTGAGCCGATGGGGGGCCCATAGTTATAGTTGTTATCCTTCCACCATATTTTTCTTTAAGTTCAATTCCTAATTCAATTGCATAAAGATCTAAAGGGTTAACAATGCTTTCTACTCCAGACCGCACCATTGTTCCTGTCTCTTCATCCATTTTGACATTCCCTGTTTCCGGTACCTGTTTGATTGGTATTATTATATTCAATTCCTACTCCTCCTTTAAAAAACTTCCATTAATAATTGGGAACAGTATTTTCAAGTTTATCTATAGCTGAAATAACCATTTCTTTACTTACCTTAAAGGGCATTAATCTCATCACTGGATCAGTAGTCGCTTTTTGGGCAACTCCCTCAATAATTTTTTTAGAATACGGAAGTTTTAAGCCCTTTAAAGAAGGTTCCAAACCAAGTTTCCTGAAGAAATATACTACTTCTTTAATCTCTTCCTCTGGCAGGTCTTCCATAAATAACTGAACAACTATACCGTAGCCAACTTTTAAGCCATGTAATAACTCGTGGCTTTCTTCAATAATTGTTAAAGCATTATGGATAGAATGGGCTGCTGCACCGCGACAGGTTTTTTGTCCAATACTTTGTATTATTCCAGTAGTAAAGATATTTAGATCTATAACATCCTTTAAAGCCTGTCCTGTTTTTTTAGACCTAACTAATTTAATTGCTTCTTCTCCCTGTTTATTTATTCGAGTATAGAGGAGTTCAGCCAATTTAATTGCCGATGCAGTAAAAATATCTGGATTATCAATATTTTTAACAGCTGCTCTCCCCTCATACCACTTAGACAGGGCATCAAGAATACCTGATGTAAAATACTTAACAGGGGCATTGGTAATTACTATTGGATCAACAAGTACTAAATCCGGGTTACTCCTTAGATAATAATCTAGTTGATATTCTCCAGCATCATTATAAACAATAGACAGAGGGGTTACTGCAGCACAAGTAGCAGCAATTGTCGGTATGGTTACTATTGGTAGACCACAGCGATCAGCAACAACTTTAGCACAGTCTAAAGACTTTCCTCCACCAACACCGATAATCACCTCAGCTGAAATGTTATTTGCCTTACTCATTATTAAATTAATATTGTTTTCACTACATTCCCCTTTAAATACATGTTTTTCCCAGGCTATACCTGCCTTATCTAAAGAACTAACTAAGTCATTTTCAATAGATTGCAGTGCTCTCGGCCCTCCACTAATCAAAGCTCTTTTCCCCAGTTCAGCGACAATTTGACCACTTTTTTTAATTAATCCTTCTTCATTCAAATATAACACTGGAGCAGTCTGCATATATTCCCGCATTACACCTTTTTTCATAACTATTACCTCCTTCTTTATTATAGTAAATTATTTATAAACAACTACATTAAATTGAATAATCTAGGTAAAAACAAAGATATTTGTGGAACAAAAACCAAAATCAATACTGCTATAAAGATAATCGCTAAGTACGGCAGAATTTCTCTAACGATATTTTCAAATTTTTCCCCTGATACACTACTGGCTGCAAATAGACATACACCTAACGGCGGTGTTATTAATCCAACATTCATGACAATTATCATAACTGTTCCAGCATGAAGAGGATGAAAACCAAGAACCAATAACATCTCAGAAAAAATAGGGGCTAACATAATACAGGCTGCTCCACTTTCTAACCAGGTACCTACAAACAAAAGTATCATAACAACAAATAAAAACACTAACCATTTGTTACCGATTAATCCTATAAGATAATTTGCCATAATCACCGGTAAATTAATGTAGCTTAATACCCAGGAAAGTATCATAGCCATTGCAATTATAAAAAGTAGCATTACAGTTGTACGAACAGAATCTTGTACATTATCTAAAAAAACTTTTAAATTAATTTTTTTAAAGACAAATTTTCCTAAAATCAATGCATATAAAACAGCAATAGCTGCTGCTTCTGTAGGTGTAAAAAAACCAAACACTATTCCCCCTACAATTATAAGTGGCATTATTATTGCAAGAGCTGTTTTTAGCATTGTTCTTAATAAACCCTTTAAACTAAAACTCTCCACTTCATAGCGGGGATAATTTCTTTTTTCACTAATAAAATAGGTCAAAATCATTTGAGATATGCCAATTGTTACTCCCGGTAGAATAGCAGCCATAAACATTGACCCAATAGAAACTCCAGTTACAGCACTGTATAATACTATTATTATACTCGGAGGAATAATTGGCCCTACTAAGGATGATGCTGCAGTTACAGCCGCTGCAAACTTCCTTTCATATCCGTTTTTTTCCATTATAGGAATAAAAATAGAACCCAAGGCTGCTACATCTGAAATAGCTGCCCCTGTAATACCTGCAAATACAAGACTTGTTAAAATATTTGCCTGAGCTAATCCCCCTCTAAAGCGTCCTACAAGGTAATTAATAAAAGATACTAATTCATCAGTAATGCCAGAGGAATTCATTATTTTCCCAGCTAGGACAAAAAAAGGTACAGCCATAAGAGTAAACTGGCTCATTCCTGAAAACATTCTCTGGGGAATAATAGTTGCAGGAAGTTCCCCTATTTTAAGCCATAGAGTAGCTATAAATCCTAGTGTATAAGCTATAGGACTTCCAAATAAAAGCAATACTATGAGACCAATAAACATTACTAAAGATAAAACCATTACACCCATATCTATTTCTCCTCCTTTCCATTAAAGCCTGTTTGTCTATTTAATAGTATTTTTAGGTCCCTCCAAATTAGTATTGCAAGATTAAAAAGAATAAGCAATCCCCCAACAGGAATAGCTAGATTAGGCCAGAAACGTGTTATAGGTAAAGAAGCTAATATCATCCTACTTCCACTCACAGCATAGTTTATACCGTATTGAACAATATGGTATATGGTCCAAAATGTAATAATATGAACTATTATCTTTAAAATAACTTGTATTCTATAATTAAACTTATCTAATAGAAAGCTAATTTGAATATGCCCTTCTTCAATAACCAAAATTGTCGCCCCTATCATACCAAGCCAGACCATCATATACCGACAAACCTCTTCTGCCCAAGGAAACCCTATATTTATATAACGCAAAAACACTTGTCCCCACACTATAAATAACATAATAATTATCATTGTCATAGAAATTCTTTCACATATTAAACTAATAAAACCTGCTACTTTCATACTAATACTAATGTTTTCTTCTTCTTTTAATTTATTCGCTAACATTAGATATACCCCCTAGTCATAGAAATAATTAAGACTGGTAATCCAGCTGGATTACCAGTCAATTTATCATTTATTACTGTTCATCCAAACCAAAGGATTTCTTAACCTTTTGAATTTCAATTAATATTTCATTAATTAATTGAGGATTATCTAATTGTTCAGCTATTATTTCCATTACTGGTTCCCTTACTTTACTTCTAAACATAGCAATCTCTTCTGGGGTAGGAGTATATATCTCCTTAAGGTCTTCCTGCATCATATTCAAAGCCATCTCTTCACCAATTCTCATCCGTTTTCTCAACTCTAAGGCAGTTACCTCTCCAGCATCTTTTATTAATTCTTGATAAGCCGCTGGTAAGCTTTGATACCAACCATCATTAGTTATAATATGAACCTGACTATAAACATGCTTATTTAAAGTTAGATATTTATTAACTTCATGTAAAGAACCCAGTACCAGGGTAGCAGGTGAATTCTCACAACCATCAACAACACCAGTCTGGAGTGCGGTATAAAGTTCTGTCCAGGGTACAACTGTTGGAATAGCACCAAGTTGTTTGACAATCTCTTGGTGAGCTTTTATTGGCATTACTCTTATCTTCATCCCTTTCATATCTTCTGGTGTATGAATAGGTTTTTCATTATTCATGAAACTTCTGAAACTGTTGTCATATATTCCAATAACTCGAATGCCTGTCTTTTCCCTCATTAATTCAAAGAGTTTATGGCCAAATTCTCCTTCCATAACCTCAAGTGCAATATCTACATTATCAAACAAATAAGGTATAGATATAACTTGAATATCAGGGAAAATTGTCGAAATAGTCCCTTCAGTATGCCCCATACTCACATGATTGGGGATAGTACCGAGCATAACCTGTTCTTGTAACTCTCCAGTATTGCCTAAAACACCACCACCCTGAATATTAACAGTTATTTTCCCCTGCGAATTTTCTTCAAGATATTTTTTGAAAACCAGAGCTGAACCATGTGTATGTTGTGTAGAATCTACTACATCAGGATGTGATAACATTATTTTAATCGGCTTTAAACCTGAGAGATCATACCCTTCATAAGTATCAGCCAAAACCAAACCCGTAGTCAGAATTAGAAAGAAGACAACTGCAAAAATGGTTAATGTTCTTTTCATATTTTCCTCCCTTTTTGTTCGTACGTCTAACTATAATAGAAATACAAAATGAAACACTAATTATCCGTAAATCTTTCTAACCAATTCTTCCATTTCTTTCATTTCTTCCATTGTCAAAGGTTTAACAGGTTTCCGTGGAACACCAACATCAACACCTGCTACTTTTAGAAATCCTTTAAATACTGCTGCAAAATGTGGCAACTGTTCTACATCTTTTTCTTTCTTCCAGGCAATATAATACCAGACAAGAGGTAAAACCCTATCCCAGGTTTCCCATGCTTCATCCATCTTACCCTCTTTTACTAGTGTAAATACTTGTTTACAGATATCAGGCACAACATTTGGCAAACCTGTTAAAAGACCATCTGCACCTCCAGCAAAAGCTTCAACAAGGTTATAATCATGGCCATATAATACTGATAAATTATCACCACATAAGTGTTTCAAATCATGGCATCTTGATGGTTCCCCATGTGCAACCTTAACCGAATGAATAACCCCTTCATCAACTAATTCTTTAATCTCAAATGAAGTAAATTCATAGCCGGCAAACCAAGGATTATTGTAAAGAATAATTGGAATATCAATCGCTTTAGATATTGCACGATAATGGTCAGGTACATCTTTTTTAGGTGGACGCATATAATATGGCAAGATGACCATAACCCCATCTGCCCCTTTTTCTTGGGCATGTGTACTTAAATCAATAGCCAGAGCAGTTGAATAATGCCCTGTTCCAGGATAAACAGGAACCCGTCCATTTACCTGATCAATTACAAATTCAGTTACATATTTTCTTTCTTCCATGGTCATTGCGATAAATTCACTAGTACTACCACAAGGTGCAATACCATCTACACCCTTTTCAATTAAGTAATCCACAAAATTTCTTGTTTTTTCTTCATTAATTTTCCCATCTTCATCAAATGCAGTCAGTGCTGGTACAATAATACCTTTAATCTCTGTCATTAAAAATTTCCCTCCTTAAATTTTAATCATTATTATATCTGCAAATCTGTTTAAAAAGTTTAATATATCGTATATCTCCCCTCCTCCCGTTTTACGTATTACTTTACAATAACTATGACAAACCTCACAACTTACCTCAGCTACAAAAAACCCAACTGGAAACTTAATAGAAAACTGCGCCGTTAACGTTTTCAACGGACATATTTTTTCTCCATTTAAAATAATATGCAAGATATTTTAGAGACAACTTTTTTGAAAACGTTAACGGTAACGTTAACGATATCTATATTATACCCATTCTAATTTAATAAAACAAATATCATTAAATCGACTGACAACTAATTATCTCCTATTATATCTGTTTATAATAAATTTTCTGACTTGTTCTTAAATTTTTAATCTTCTTTTGTTTTTAGTTTAAAATAATTAATCTTGGAAAAATACAATAATACTATTTTTTACCCAAAATATAATTCTGGTAAAAATAATATAATCTGTGGGAGATAGGTAATCAATAATAGGATTCCAATACTTGCTAACAAAAAGGGAATGATTTCTTTAATAACTTTTTCCATAGGAAGATTACTAATGATAGTACCCGTAAAAATTGCTTGCCCATATGGTGGTGTTATTAATCCAATCATTAAGTTTAATGCCATCACAACCCCAAAATGCACTGGATCTACCCCAAATTTAACCATGATAGGAAATACTACTGGTCCAATTATTAAAATAGCTGGGAGACTGTCCATAAACATTCCCCAAACAAGAAGAAATATATTCATCATAAATAATAGAATATAGACATTATCAGTAACTGTAGTTAAATAATTAGTAAGTAAAACAGGGACTTTTTCAACCGAAAGAATCCAACTAAAAACATTTGAAGCCGAAGAAAGCAATAAAAGTGCTGCCGAAACCATGGCTGACCTTTTTATTATTTTATAAAGATCCTTTAATTTAATATCCTTTCTTTTAAAAATCAAAGTCAAAATAAACCCATATAATACAGCTACTGCTGATGCCTCAGTGGGAGTAAAAACACCTGTTATGATTCCCCCAAGAATAATTATTGGCATAAAGAGAAAAGGAAGACTATTAATTACTACTGTCAAATATTCTTTCAATGAATTTTTTTTATTATAAAGTGGATAATTCCTCTTTTTAGCAATGAAAAAAATTATTAAACATTGGGCTATACCAATCAAGATACCTGGAATAGCTCCTCCTAATAACAAACGACCAATAGAAACCCCTGTAACTGCACCAATTAATACTAATGGAATACTCGGCGGAATAATTGGACCTTGTAAAGCAGAGGTAACTGTTACCGCAACACTAAAATCTTTGTCATAGCCACCCTCTTCCATCAATTCTATTTCTAAAGGACCTAGGCCAGATACATCAGCCAGCGCAGAACCTGAACAACCTCCAAAAAGCATACTTGCCAAGACATTCACATATGCTAGTCCTCCCCTGAAACGTCCAACAAATATATTAGCCAGTCTCAATAACTTATTACCTGTTCCAGAATAGACCATTAATTCGCCAGCTAATATAAAAAATGGTATTGCCATTAAAGTAAAAATGTCTATCCCAGTAAACATTTGGTTGATAAGAATAAAAACATCTTTACCTGATCCCAAAAAATATACTAAACTTCCAAAAATCATTGCAAACGAAAGTGGCATACCCATAAACATTGACACTAAAAAGACAACTAACATCAATATAAATATATATGAAAAAATCATATTTTTTCTCCCTTCTTTAATTTTAGTCTTTCTCTTTAATAAACACTACTTTAAGATATTTTAATACTAACTGAATCATCATTAGAACAGAACCTATTGGAATACTAATAAATATCCAGTTAAAAGGAAGTCTTAAGGCTGGTGTTTTGGAATAGACTGCCATAACTGTTTTTTCCATACCATATTTAAACATATATATTAACAAAACAAATATGATAAGATCAATAATGATAAACCATACTCTCCTGAAAGCAGGTGAAAATCTGTTTATAACAAATGTTAAAGAAGGGTGCCTATTTTTATTATAGGCAGAACATATTCCTATAAAAACTAGATATACCATCAAATATCTAGCAGCCTCTTCAGCGCCAAACCAAGGATTATTGATAACATATCTTTTCCAAACTCCAATAATAATAACAATAAACATAGCAATAAATAACAAACTAATAATCAAATTAATTAATTCTGTAAAATATAAATCAATTTTTTCTATAGTTTTCTTCAAATTAACCCCCCCTTTATATATTGTTAGCTTTCCACCTTATAAGGTGGAAAGCCAACATATATTTTCATACCATCTTAGAAAGTTTCTTCTGCTAATTTTTGTTCAGCTTTTTCAACTGCATTAAGAAACTCATCTACTACCTGATCACCTATTTTTTCTCTCATCCATTTCTCAACAGGGGGTCTGGCCACTTTTTGGAAGGCACGTTTTTCTTCAGGTGAAAGGGCATATATCTTCATACCTTTTTCCCTGAGTTCTTCTATTGCTATAACATCAAGTAATCCACCAAAACCATTATAAGTATTCATAGCATTACGGCTTCCATGGTATAAGGCCTGTTGAAGGTCTTCAGGTAAACTCTGGTACCATTCTTCATTAATTAAAATAGCACCTACAGCTAAGAGATGTCCATCCAATGACATATATTTTTGAACCTCATGAAAACTCTCTGACAAAATTAGGCTTGCCGGGTTTTCCTGTCCATCTATTACCCCGGTTTCTAAACTAGTATATACCTCCATAAATGGTACTGGTACTGGACTTGCTCCTAATGCTTTAACCATTTCTGTATGGGGGACTGTCTCCATTACTCTGATTTTTAAACCATTTAAATCTTCAGGGGATTTGATAGGTCTTACATTATTTGTGAAATGTCTAAATCCGAATGGTTCAAGACCAAGGATTCTAATGCCCGTTTTTTTTGCACAATCTTCTATGATTTTTTGAGTAAAAGGATTATTAGTATCAAGAACCCTTTTAGCTACTTCTCTTGAAGAAAAAACATAAGGTAAATCAAATATGCTTAAAGGTTCATAATACATTGAAGCTAAAACCCCTGAAGCAATATCTGTAACCTCAATAGTTCCTCGCTTTACTTGTTCAGTTGCAGATCTTTGATCCCCTAACTGTCCTGCAGGATATAATTCTACTTTGATCCGTCCACCAGACAAGCGCTCTACTTCTTGTTTAAAGACCCATGCCTGAGCAGTACTAGATGTCTTCATAGGATCTGCCTGAGTATTCCATGAATACTTCATTACATATTCTTCTTTAGCCAACGAAACACTTCCTAAAAGAACCACACATACACCTAAAGTTAGTAAAAAACAAAAAACTCTTTTCATTTTTATCCTCCTCTTTATTTTTTAGACATTAGAACCCAAACTAAATCAATACCGGCTAGTCTCCTCTATCTTGAATCTTAATAAACTTTTGCATTTTATACTTTCTGCAACCTTACTTGAAGTATTTCAACAGAATTAAAAACAATATGTTTTTAAAAATTCTGTCTTTTAAACGGCAATATCGTTGCTAATAAATCGTCCAACTAGTTAATTTGTGATCCATAGGAAGTGCTAGTATATAATAAACAGGTTTATGCATAATACTATAACGATTATTATTTGTTTTTTAATAGACATGGCATTGAACTTATTAAAATAGTTAATTATACAATTTAATTATAAATAGTTTCAATCTTTTGAAATATATAAGCTCAATGCCATCTTAATTTAAATATGCCTTTTAATACAACAGCAAAGTGTGAAGGATTTTCTGTATAAACTTAACAGCCATAAAAATTACTCTTTAGATACTTAACAATATTTCTAATGGTTTTTCCATCCTCTTCTTAAATTCAGGATCTAATTCTTTTAAAGGTTTTCTTGGAATACCAACATTAGCACCTTGAACATTTGCTGCCCATTTTAACATTTCTAACCAGTGTACTTGAGCATTAACCTCTGGATCCATAAAGAAATTTATAAACGGTATGAATTTATCCCAGATTGCCCTTCCTTTATCAAGATCTTTTTCAACCATTACTGCTTCCTGTAAGGCTCTACATTGTTTTGGAAATGTTGCTGGAAATCCTGAAAGCCATCCATCTGCTCCAGCTGCTAATCCTTGTAAGGCAGCATAGTCATGTCCATAAAAAACAGTCATCTTATCTCCACATTCAAACTTCATGTCTGATACTCTGTTTGCATCACCGTGAGCTGCTTTTACACCTGTTAATACCCCTTCATCAACAAGTATTTTGGCTTCTTTAGCAGTTAATTCATATCCAGCAAACCAAGGATTATTATATAGTATCATTGGTAATTCTGTTGCTTTATGAATTTCTCTAAGATGATTCATTGCTGCTGCTTTGTATGGTTTATAGTAATATGGTAAAATTACCATTAAACCATCAACACCAACATTTTTGGCATGGATACTAAGTTCAAGTGTTTCAGGTGTTGAATATTTACCAGTACCAGCATAACAAGGTATTTGACCTGCAACATACTTTGTAACATGCTCAATAACTCTTTTTTGCTCTTCCATAAACATACCAGCACTTTCGCCAGTACTTCCACAGGGAACTATTGACTGAATCCCATTATCAATCAGCCAGTCAATATACTTTTCTGTTCCCTTTTCATCATAAGTTCCATCACTTTTTTTCCATACTGTAAACATTGGTGGGAAAATCCCATAAGCCTTTTTCATTAATAACATCTCCTAATCTTGTATTATAAACTTACATAATTAAAAAATTTAAGACCAATTCCAATATTACTTTTAATTTGGTATGTTGTCAGACCAATTATACTTCAAAAAAATAGTTTAGTTTTTCTTTATTAATTTAATTGCATCAGAAAGAGCACTATTAACATGTGATGTCATTGCACTAATAGCCCTTGCAACATCTTTTGTACTCATTGCATTTATTATTTCCTGATGAGCTTCGTATGCATTTTCAGCATTTTCTTTAATTGAGAATATTTTAATCCTGTATTCTAAAATTGCTTCAGAAATTTTTTCGTTTATTGAAATTAACAAGTTGTTGCGAGTAGCTTCACTTACATAGCTATGAAACGTATTATCGATAACTTCCATTTTTATTACATTATTTTCTTTGATAGCTGTTTTTAGCTTTTGATTTGTTGAATTTAAATCTTTAATTAGTTTTTCAAATTCCTCATCTGATGATCGTTTTAAAGCCAGCTTAATTGCCAATGGCTCCATTGCAAGTCTAATATCCATCAAATCAGTAATTTGCAGTTCATGTTCAGAAAACCAATTAGCTATGTTAAGAGATTCATTTTCATTCTTTCTTAATACATATGTGCCTTTTCCCTGTTTTACTTTTACCAATCCCAGGGCCTGTAAAACCTTTATTGCTTCTCTTACTGTAGACCTACCAACATTCAATTTTCGGGACAAAACTCTTTCAGTTGGCAGCTTGTCACCTATCTTTATTTTGCCCATTATTATTTCATCTTTTAAAGTTTTTATAACACTATCTAAAGTTGACATTTTTTCTATTGGTTTAATTTTCATATTATTACTCTTTCCTTACTTGATTTAAAATTGGTCTGACATCTTATAAGACAACTATAACATCTCCAAATTTTCTTGTCAATAATTTAATAGATTATATATCTCCTCCCTTCATTAGTAGAAAATTTAAAGTCAAAACTTATTTTAGTTATAAAAACAAAATATAGTAATTGAATAACCAATACAAACGATGCTGTTAACATTTCTAATAGATATATCTATTTGTTGTAATATTACAAGTCTAACATCTCTTTACAGCTAATATTTAATGTAACTTAATCATATTGTTTAATAACGTTACCGGTAACGTTATCGTTATTTATATTATACCCTAACCAGCATTATTCTAACAAACACCAACAAACTGATTGACAACTAATTATCTCCTGTTAGATATGTTTATAATAAATTTTCTGACTTATTCTTAAATTTTTAATCTTTTTTATCTTTGCCCTTTACTATCCCTAAATTTACTCGGACTCTGTCCGGCATATTTCTTAAAAATGTGGCTGAAATAGGCCGGTTCCAGATAACCTATCTTTTTTGATTTCCAAGCCTGCTACCCCTATTACTTACCAGTATTTATTTGCAATTTTCTCAATCAATTAAATTTAAACACTTTTCAAAAATGTTTCCCATGTAGAAATGAGGTCTATTATTTATACTTTTTTCCACCCATATAAAACCCTATAAGACCGGCAGAATGCCGGCCCTATATAATATCATCATAAATAAACCCTATTTGCTATTATACTACACCTATTGTTAACAAAATATTTGCATAAACCCTCTGTTCACCACTTACAATTACCAGACATAAGTCATCATTTTCCACACAATGATCATAAAAATCAAAACGCTTTTCCTTATTAAAGCCTACTTCTGAACCCAGGCATTCCTTAAATTCAAGGAATATCTCCGGCTCTTCACCCTCCCCAGGTTCCATAACTGTAACAGACTCGATACTAATTGTTTCATTTAATACATCAAGTATATCTGTTACCTTCACTAAGCCCGGAGTCAGATTCAAGTAAACAGTCTCAACCCCCTGTTTAACCTGGGTGCTAGCTGGATAATTTCCATCTGTTATTAAGACCTGGGCCCCATGTCCTGCTGCAGCAAGAGCTTGTAATATTCTTGGATGTATTAACTTCGTTTTTAGCATTAGACCACCTATTCCTGACTAAAAGATTTTTCACGTCTTTTTCTATCATAAATCACAGCTACAATTATTATTACACCAATTACAATTCTCTGTACAAATTCAGAGATATTTAATAAATTAGCGCCATTCCGTAATACTCCTATTATTAAAGCACCTATAATAGTACCAATAATACTACCTTCCCCACCCAGCAGACTGATTCCACCAATAACTGCTGAAGCAATTGCATCCATCTCATAACCAGTACCTGCTGTTGGCTGGCCTGTTATCAAACGAGAAGACTGAACAACACCGGCCAAACCAGCCATTAATCCCGAAATACTATAAATAATCATTGTGTACTTATCTACATTAATACCAGATAATAAAGTAGCATCCTTATTACTACCAATGGCATAAGTATACCTACCAATCTTGGTTTTACTTAACACAATATGGGCAAGTACTGCCACAACTGTTAATATTACTAGCGGTACAGGAATAATTCCAAACAACCTACCAGCCCCTAAAAAATCATACTCTGGAGGCAATTGATAAACAGGAATACCACCTGTTAAAAGTAAACTTATCCCCCTAGCTATGCCCATCATACCAAGGGTGGCAATAAAAGCATGTATCTTCCCTTTTGCTGTTATAAATCCATTTATAAAACCAGCAACTAGGCCTGTAATCAATCCTAATAGGATTGCCAGATACATATTTAAACCATTTGCCATTGTTAAAGTTGCTACTATACCACTTAAACCCAGTATTGAACCAACAGATAAATCTATACCCGCAGTAATTATAACAAATGTAACACCAATACCCATCAGGGCAATAACGGTTGTTTGTACACCAATAGCCAGAAGATTATCCACTGTTAGAAAATAAGGGGAGGCAATAGTCAAGATTAAAGATATTATTATTAACCCCGTAAATGGTATGATTTTTTCTGAAAATTTACTTATAAACAGTTTCAAATCTTTTTTTTCTTCACTCTTTATATTTTCCATTTTTATCCTCCTCTTTAAGACATATTCCTGGTAGCATATTTCATAATCTTTTCCTGAGTAGCCTCACTACCATTAATCTCTCCAGTCATCACACCATTAGACATGACTACTATTCTATCACTCATAGCAAGTATTTCTGGTAAATATGATGAAACCATTATTATAGCAGTTCCCTGTTCAGCTAACATATTCATTACCTTAAATATCTCACGTTTAGCACCTACATCTATCCCCCGTGTCGGTTCATCAAAGAACAATATCTCAGATTTACTGCACAGCCATTTGGAAATAACTACTTTTTGCTGGTTACCTCCACTTAAAAATTTAACCTTCTGGTTCAGTGAAGGGGTTTTAATCTTTAACTCATCTTTATACTTAGCAGCAATCCTTCTTTCTTCCTGTTTATAGATCAAACCATGTCTTATATAATTATCTAAGGTACTAAGACTAATATTCTCATCAACAGCCAAATCCAGAGCCAGCCCCTGTTCCTTTCTACTTTCTGGAACTAAACCAATACCATATTCTATAGCATCTTTAGGTGAATTTATCTTAACTTCATTATTGTCTACATAAATTTTACCAGTTGTAATGGGATCAACCCCAAAAATAGCCCGGAGAATCTCGGTGCGACCTGAACCAACCAGCCCGGCAATCCCAAGTATTTCACCTTCTCTAACTGAAAAAGACACCTTACTAATCACATTCCGGCGTGAAAGGTTTTCTACCCTTAGTTTTTCCGAACCTATCTTGACATTACGTTTAGGATATAATTCCTTAATTTCTCTACCTACCATTAACTCAATTAATCTATCAGGATCTGTTAAAGCCGCTACAGTATCTATTTTCCGGCCATCCCTGAGAATCGTTACCCGGTCTCCAACCTGTTTTATCTCTTCTAACAAATGCGAGATATAGATTATTGACCTGCCTTCACTCTTTAATTGTCTAATAATATCAAATAGTATATTCTTTTCTTCTGCAGTCAGGGCAGCTGTTGGTTCATCCATAATTATTACCTGGGCATTTATTGATACAGCCTTGGCAATTTCAACCATCTGCTGATAGGCTACACTCAAGTTTTTAACCTTTTCTTTAGGAGAAATATTAACATTTAATCTATCCAGTATTTTCCGGGTTTGCCGATACATTTCTTTATCATCTAATAAAATATTACTGCTAGATTCTCTTCCCAGGAAAATATTCTCCTGCACAGTCAGGTGTGGGGCAAGATTAAATTCCTGGTATATCATACTTATTCCTAAGTCCATAGCATGCCGTGGATTTTCCAGATTGATCTTTTCACCATTTAAAAATATTTTGCCATTGCTTTTCTGATAAGCACCTGTTAATACCTTCATTAAGGTAGATTTACCGGCACCATTCTCACCTAATAAGACATGAATTTCTCCTTTTTTTACCTCCAGATCAACATTATCTAGTGCCAGAACCCCAGGAAACTGTTTTGTGATATTTTTCATATTTATAACTAAATTATCACTCAATATAATCCCCCTTTCTTAATAAGTAGTGTATCTACACCTAGTAGTAGGTATAGATACACATTAAATCAATTATCCTTTCATTTTATTCGTTTGGGAATAATACTTTATGAACTACCGGGTCATTTAAATTACTTCTGGTAGCAACTATCGAACCTGTATCAACAAATTCAGGGATATCTTCTCCATTTATGGCCTTAATAGCATACTGTACCCCCAGATAACCCATCTGATAAGGACGTTGTACTACTAAGGCATCTACTGAACCTTCTTTTAACTGTTTAATTAAAGTATCTCCACTATCAAAACTAACCAGGACAACATCATCTTCTAAACCCCTTGACTTCAAGGCCCTACCAGCACCAACACCACCAGGTAGATTGGCTGCAAAAATTGCCTTCAAATTAGGGTTAGCTGTTAACATATTTTCCGTAACCTGCATTGCTGTAGCTATATCAGCCTGGGAATACTGTGTAGCTACTACTTCTAAGCCAGGGTATTTTTCTAAACCATCTTTAAAACCGTTTTCTCTAGCCATTGAAGTAGCAGCACCAGCTACAAAAGGTATAACACCTACCTCACCCTCTTCACCAGTAAGAATAGCTAAAATATCTGCTGCCTTCATGGCAGCCTTTTCATTATCTGTTGATACATGAGCCATAACAACACTATCATCTGCTACCCCAGAATCTATAGTAATAACAGGTATCCCTTTATTTTGAGCCTTTTTAAGGGGAGGAACCAGGGCATTGGCATCAGTAGCTGCCATAACTATGGCATCGACATTTTTGATAACATTATTTTCGATTACATTTACCTGTTTAGCAATATCAGTCTCTTTTTGGGGTCCCTGCCAGACAATGTTTGCCCCAAATTCTTCAGCAGCTGCCTCAGCACCAGCTTTAACTACCAACCAGTATGGTGAATCAGTACCCTTTGGTGACACAAGGATTGTGGGCTTTTCCGCCAGAACATGCCCACTAACAGCCAATACTAAAACCAACAACAATGAAACAATTAAATTTCTTTTACTCATAGATTAAATCCTCCTTTAAATTTTAGACTAGACTATTCCTAAAACCTGACCATAAACCTGCCCTTGATCACCTCCTTTAATTTAATCTTAAATAACAGGTTCTTTAATTATCACCCTTAAAAAAATAGCTTTTCACAATAATAAGCACATTTTATACAGTTATAATTTTATCGATTTTTATCAAAACAAACCAGTATAGTAGAGAAATATTATCAAGAAAATACTAACTTATTTTGTAATCTCACCATCTAGATCCCATATGTCTCTCCAATCATTCGCTCCTCCCCAGAGGAAAACCTGACCCTTAATGAGGCGACAATTCTTATTAATCCCTGCAATCTCTTTCATTTCCTCTTCACTAAGTGGGTCTTCTACTGTACAGCGGAGATTACTCAAATATTCATTCCGGTGAATTGAAAATGGTATCGGTACCTGCCCCCGCTGTACTGCCCATTTAACACAAATTACAGCAGGATGTACCTTATGTTTTTCAGCTATCTTAACAATAACCGGGTCCTCTATATCAACTGTATCATTTTCTGTTTTATCACGGTCAGGACGGGTTGGTGAACCAATCGGTGTAAAACCTATTGGCAATATTTCATTGTCCTTACAAAAGTTAAAGAACTCAGGCTGTTGAAAATGGGGATGCAGCTCCATCTCATTACAAGCCGGTTTGATTTCAGCATCTCTCAATAGGAGTTTCATTTTAGGGATGGTCATATTAGAAGTACCAATATGTTTTACTAACCCTTTTTTCACCAGTTTCTCCATTTCACGCCAGGTCTCCATAAAATGCTCATGGATATAAGGTTCAGCATCCGGGTCCCGGGAATCAACACTTACCCCTGGTGCATGGTGGTTGGGAAAAGGCCAGTGAACAAGATATAAATCAAGATAGTCTAACTGCAAATCCTTAAGTGATTTTTCACAGGCTGGAATTACATTACCTTTACCATGACTATTATTCCATAACTTAGAAGTAATCCACAGCTCTTCCCTGTCCAACACCTCCAATATTTCCTTTAATGACTCACCAATCAGATCCTCATTATGATAAGCAGCAGCACAATCAAAATGTCTGTACCCCACTGCTGCAGCACCCTTAACAGCTTCAGCGATATCTCCAGCACTAAAACGGTCAGAACCATAGGTGCCCATTCCAACACCAGGTATTTTATCACCATCATACAAAGTCCTTTGAGGAACCTTATTGGGGTCAACCCCCTCCTCAGCAATTCTAAATCTTTCTGTAGTCATATCTATCCCTCCATTTTTTAATTCTTCATGAATAAAATGCTCTACGCTCATACTTAATCAACAATCATTAACGCTTTCTTAGAACCACTTTTTACTCAAAGTTAACTACTTTATCATAAACCAGACCAATATATTTACTGGACGACTCTAGAAATTTTCTGGAGGCACGACGCCGGAAGACAATTTCTCGACAGTAAACAAAGGCAGGACGCCGTAGTGCAACCTTAAACTGTTCTTGTACGGTCTAGTTAAATACGGAGTACCCGTGGTGCACGACAAGGAAAGTAACTATATTGGTCGGTCTTTAGAATTAATTTACCTCTATACATTTAATTTCTTCAAAATAATCATCAACTAACTCTTTAGAAACCATTCCCGTCTTAAAAAATTGAGTATTTGCTGCCCCACAGGCCATCCCCAGTTTTATAACATCAGTCAGCTTTCTCCCCTGACTTAAAGCAACAGCACAACCTGCTATAAAAGAATCCCCTGAACCCACAGTATTCTTGACTTCTAACAGAGGCCCTTTAAAGTGATAGACCTGTTTATTAATTACAGTCAGGCACCCCTCTCTCCCTAAAGATATAACAGGCAGTCCAATCCCCTGCTTCTTGAACTCCCATAAAACACCTATATAATCACTTATGTCTGAAAGCCTTTGGCCAACAATCTGCTCAACCTCATCCTGATTTGGTTTTATCATATAGGGAATAGACTTAATCCCCTCTACCAGGTATTCTCCACTACTATCCAGTATAAATTTCTTATCTCTACTTTTAGCAATATTAACCAAGGTTTTATAGAAATCAACCGGAATACCTTCCGGCAGACTCCCTGAAGCTGAAATAACATCAACTCCATCCAGTAATTTATTATAGTGTTCCAGAAAATCTTCAAGTTCCTGGCTGCTTACAGTTGGACCATTTTCTAAAATCTCTGTTGAGGTGGTATTTTTCTGATCTGTGATATTAATACAAATTCGCGACTCACCTGTAATCTCCATAAATTGACTTATAATTCCCTGTTTTTGAACCTCTTCACTAATAAATTGTCCATTATTCCCACCCAGCAGCCCCGCAGCAGTAACAGATTCTCCCAGTAAATGTGCCACCCTGGCCACATTTAATCCTTTACCACCTGCAGTAGCTGTCATATCCTTGGGCCGGAAAACAGCATTAACAGCAAAATCATCTACTGAATAAACCTTATCTATTGCCGGGTTCATCGTAATGGCTAATAGCATTTATATTCCTCCAATATGGCTGATAAATTATTAGAGCCACAGAGCCTTATCTTCTCTTTAACCACCTTCTTAACGGCCTCTCTACCTAAACCCAGATATTTACGGGGGTCATTACCCTCTGGGTTGTCAGTAAAATACTTCTGAATTGACCGGGCCAGAGGTATTTTTAGTTCAGTAGCTATATTAACTTTAGATATCCCCCGCTTAATTGCCTCACGGACACTATCATCAGACACACCTGATGCACCATGTAATACCAGGGGAATCTCGACCAGTTCTTTGATAGCTGATAACCTATCAAAATCAAGTTTAGGTTCCCCCTGATACATACCATGAGCAGTCCCAATAGCAATAGCCAGGGTATCAATACCGGTAGCCTCCATAAAATCTTTAGCCTCTGCTGGTATTGTTAATGAGGCCTCCCTTTCATCTACACTTAAATCATCCTCTGTCCCACCGATCCTACCTATCTCTGCTTCCACAGCTACACCTACAGCATGGGCCATTTTAACGACCTCTTTTACTAGAGAAACATTCCCTTCATATGGTAATTCTGCTGCATCAATCATTACTGAAGTATACCCATTCCTTAAAGCCTGAACAATCACCTCATAGGATGAACAGTGGTCAAGATGGAGTGCTACCGGGATATTTACCTCTGTAGCAATAGTTTTGACAATATTGGCAATACATGAAACCCCTGCATGTCTTAAGGTTCCGGGAGTAGTAGCTATCATTACTGGAGATTTCTCCTCAACTGCTGCCTCGATTACCCCCTGAACTGTTTCCATATTGTGAATATTAAAAGCCGGTATAGCTATCCCCTTTTTTTGAGCCTGTTTTATAAGATACAACGGATTAACTAACGACATCTTATTCCTCCCCTTTAAAAACTAAAATTAATTATACCTCTAACATAACCTTTCCCTTTATCTTTCCCCGGTCTATATCCTCAAAAGCAGTCCAGATTTCCTTTAGTGGTACTACCCTATCCAAGAGTTTTTCAATCCTTATTTTCTTTTTTCCCAGGTAATAAGCACCCAGTGTCCATTCTTTACCAGGGAATGGTGCTGAATAAGACATCCAGGAACCCCTGACCGTTAATTCCTTTCTATTTAAATACTCAAACTGTTCCGGGGTAATCTTAAAAGCAGTATGTGGTGTACCGATATACATGACACTCCCCTTATTAGCTGCTATCTCCAGACATAAAAGCTCAGTCTGTGGTACTCCTGCTGTCTCTAAAACCATCTCAAATCCATTACCATCGGTAATATCATTTACCCTCTCCTGGAAATTTTTATCCCTTGTATTAATTAGATAATCTGCGCCCAGCTCTTCAGCTAATGCCAGTTTATCCTCATTGATATCAAAAACAGTTATCTCTTTGGCACCCATAATTTTAGCAGCCTGTAATGTTAGTAACCCAATTGTCCCCATTCCGGTAATAGCAACACTGGTCATAGGTTTAAAGTCCATCAAAAATAGACCGTGTAGGGCTACAGTAATCGGCTCCAGGAAAGCCCCCTGAACATATGATACCCCTTCCGGTAGTTTAACAAGATTCATTTCAGGAACCTTAACATATTCAGCCCAGGTCCCAAATTCCCTGGAACCAATAAAGCTATAGTTATTACATAAAGCAAAATCCCCTTTTAAACAACTCTCACACTGATGACAGGGTTTTAATGGGGCCGCAGCAACTCGATCACCCTTTATGAAATCACTCCTCACACCCCTTCCTATCTCTACTATTTCCCCTGCAAATTCATGTCCAAATACATTAGGGTAGTAATGTGATGCGTCACCCAGGACCCTGGGCAGATCTGAACCACAGATACCTGTTGCTTTAACCCTGATTAAAACCTCATGTTCATTAATTTCAGGTCTACTGATCTCTTCATACCGCAAATCCCTCTTCCCATGTAATACCGCTGCCTTCATTATTAATTAACCTCCCATTTTGAGAAATAAAATAATATTCTTAATATCTGAATAAAACTTTGATATAAATTAATTTTCAGAAATATTATAAAGAACTTGATAACTATCCTTTAATTTCTGATATAAATCTATATAGAGCTGGTAATAATCATGATAAATATTTAATTTAGCCTGATCTGGTTTGTGAACTCTAGCTATCTTGATAGTAGTCTCAACAGCGTCTTCAAAATTACTGTAAACCCCTACACCTACTCCTGCCAGAATAGCTGCCCCCAGACTGGTTGCCTGGTCTGCATAAGGGATCTTAATCGTTTTATTAGTAATATCAGACTTAAGCTGAGTCCAGACTTCACTATTGGCAGAGCCGCCTACACTATTAAGCTCTTCAGCAACAGCACCCACCTCTTCGGCAGTCTCCAGATTATGGCGTAATGAATAAGCAACACCTTCCATCATCGACCTGATCAAATGTTTTCTCCCTTTATCATATGATAAACCAAAAAATACTCCCCTTGCTTTAGTATCCCAAAGTGGCGACCTTTCACCAGCCATATAAGGTAAAAACATAAGTCCTTCACTACCTGCCGGAACACTTGCCGCCTCCTGGCTCATGACCTGATAAGGGTTTTTACCCTGTTCTTCAGCCAGTTTGTGTTCATAAAAACCCAGTTCCCTATTAAACCAGTTAAGAACACCTCCTCCTCCAACTGTACCTCCCTGCAGCAGCCATTTATCTGGTACTACATGATTACCCAGAATTAATTTTGGATGAATAACTGCCTTATCTAATACAATACTCATTCCTCCGGCCTGTCCGCCCTGTTCCTGAGTCTGACCAGGTTTAATTACCCCAGCCCCCAGAGTACAACAGGCTGCATCCAGTCCACCAGCAACAACAGGTATCCCCTCTTTTAAACCGGTCTCTACCGCTGCTGACCTATTTACCCTACCCACAACTTCATGGGGAGAATATAAAGGGGCCATTAAATCTAATGATATATCTAACTCATTAGCAATCTCTTCAGCCCATTCACTCTTATGTATATCAAAAAAATGAAAACCATAGCCCTGCGATGAATCCTGGGAATATTCTCCACTCAACTTATACACTATATAGGCATTACTCTGCAAAAACTTATATGTTCTTTTATAAATATCAGCTTCATTATCCCTCAACCAGAGCATTTTAGGAGTAATATAGGCTGAATCGACAGGATTACCATTAGTATTAATCAGTTTTTTCTCACCAATATGATCTTTCAAATAAGCAGTCTGCTTTTCAGCCCTTCTATCAAGCCAGATCATAGCCCTCCTTAAAGGTAGACCATCTCTATCAACCGGTAAACAGGCCCAACTATGTCCATCAACACCAATGGCAAGAATATCATCTGTATTTATGTCATAGCTATTTTTTATTTCATTAATCCCTCTACAAACCTGCTCCCACCAGTCCCCGGCATCCTGTTCAACACAATTCTCACCAAAATAATATGTCTGGTATTCCCCCAGATAAGTACTAATAATACACCCCGCAAGGTCAAAAAGGCTTATCTTACAGCCAGATGTACCAATATCAATTGCCAGTAAATATTTAGTATCCATATTACTTTCTCCTTTAAAATTTTTGATAGAACAAAGTAGCGGCCATTTGGACTTAACGTTTTATATAATAACATAATATAAAAGCTAAACGTTTCATTCTAACGCAAAATTTTTCACCCTTCATTTAATTTTCTCACAGAGTCTTTAATAATAATCCTGCTTTTCAAACGGTAGACAGCAGGATGCTTACTCATATCCTTTTTAAGCCTTTTGAGCATTAATTTAGCGGCTGTTCCACCTATTTCATCCATCGGCTGGGTAACAATGGAAAGAGACGGCTTAATTATCTTGGCCAACTGTAAATTATCATAACCAATTAGAGATAATTCATCAGGCATTTTAATATCTAGTTCATTTATTCCCATTATAGAACCTAAAGTCATTTCATAATTAGTAACAAAAATAGCTGTCGGTGGTTCTGCTAGTTTCATCAAATTGATTATTTCCTGATGACCGCTCTCTATCTGATAATCACCAAAGCGTATTAAGTCTTTATCCCTGGCTATATTATAATCCTCATGAACCCGATCATACCCAGTTAATCGTTCAACAGCAGTATAATGTTCCTCAGGTCCACAAATAATACCTATCCTTCTGTGTCCCCGGTGAATAAGCTGTTCAACAGCATCATAGGAACCATTAATATTATCAGTCAGTACTACATCACAATTAACCCCTTCGATATTTCTATCTATTAAAACCACCGGTAAATCTTTATTAACCTTATTTATTAGTTCATTATCTTCCGAACAACTGGGTACCATAATTATCCCATCAACATTTTTACTAAGTAAAAAATTCAACTTTTCCTTTTCTAATTTTTCATCTTCTCTATAATCACAAATTATGGTACTATAACCCTTTTGCAGTAGCAGGTTTTCCACCTTAGACACAATAGTCGTAAAAAACAAATTGGTTAAACTAGGTATTATAATTCCCACTGTCATGGTCTCATTTGTTTTTAAACCTCTAGCCATAACATTAACCTGATAGTCCAGTTTAACAACTGCTTCATCTATTAATTCCTTATTCTTATCTAAAACATTACCTCCATTAAGGTATTTAGACACTGTTGCTATAGACACACCTGCATATTTTGCAACATCCTTTATCGTAGCCATCTCTATCACCTTTTTATTATGAAATTGTCAAAGTATATTCTTATAAATTACAATAGCGCTAAACGTTTCGTGTAATATAATATTAACATTCTGACTTATTCCTGTCAAGCATTTTTTGAAAATTCCTTCTTATGATAAATTATTCTTTTAATAAAATGATTGCATGATTATATCTTAACTAATCTAATTAAACCAGGATAAAAGCACTATTTCAGATAGGGCATCTTAAAAAATAGTAAAAAAATTTGATCTCCCGGGGGTTATAAAAAATACTATTAAATTAAAAATGAGGAAGATTTTTGTAAAAATCTTCCTCTATCACATAACAATCTATTTATTAATTAACTGGAAAGCCATCCTCCATCAACAGGAACAATTGCTCCATTCATATAATTAGAAGCTTTAGAAGCTAAAAATATAGCTGCACCTTTTAAATCTTCATTTTTACCCCATCTTCCAGCAGGTATTCTATTCAGTATGTTTTCACTTCTTTTTTTATCCTGACGAAGTGGTGCAGTATTATTTGTTGCAATATAACCAGGTGCAATTGCATTCACATTAATATTTTTAGCAGCCAATTCATTACAAAAAGATTTAGTAATACCTGCCACAGCGTGTTTACTCGCTGTATAAGAAGGAACAAAGACACCTCCCTGATACGACAACATTGATACTATATTAATTATTTTACCTTTTATATTGTTTTCTATAAAATATTTAGCAGTTTTTTGACTTAATAAAAACAAACTACGTAAGTTAACAGTTAAAACATCATCCCAGTCTTTTACAGGAAAATCCAATATTGGATGTCTTCTTATTATACCAGCATTATTAACTAATATATCTATTTGGCCGTATTTAGCTAATGCTTCTTCTACTATTTTATTAATACTTTCTTCTTCAAGTAAATCAACCTGTATCTTCAAGAACTTTTTTCCTGTATTAGATTCAATACTTTTTTTAACTTCAGAAAGATCACTTCTTGCCACCCCAGCAATATCTGCTCCAGCCTCTGCCAGTCCTTCAGCAATTGAATAACCAATTCCCTTTAGGCTTGAGCAGCCTGTGACAATAGCAATTTTATTATCTAAATTAAATAGCTCCATTATCATACTCCTTTCAATATATTTTGAAGTTACTTAAGTCTTCCCATAGGTACATGATCCATATCAGAAAATGTTTGATTTTCACCAACCATTCCCCAGATAAATGTATAATTAGCTGTCCCTACTCCAGAATGAATTGACCAACTTGGATTTATAATTGCCTCTTCATTACGGACAACAAGATGTCTTGTTTCATCTGATTCTCCCATTAAATGAAAAACTAAATTATCTTCAGCAATATTAAAATAGAAGTAAACCTCCATCCTTCTATCATGAGTATGACAAGGCATAGTATTCCAGACATTGTGGGGTTCAAGAAGTGTCATCCCCATTAATAACTGGCAGGTATCTAATACATCTGGATGAAGATATTTATAAATCGTTCTCTTATTTGAATTTTCCAGTGATCCTGCTTTCTCTGGCTTGGCATCTTTAATATTAATTTTTTTTGTCGGATAAGTTTTATGAGCTGGTGCACTATTTAAATAAAATTTAGCAGGATTATCACTATCTTTACTACTAAAAATAATCTCTTTATTTCCCATACCAATATATAGCCCATCCTTTGGGTCAAGTGAATACTCCTCTCCATCGACTTTCACAGTACCTTTAGCCCCAATATTTATGACTCCCATTTCTCTCCGGGCCAAAAAATGTTCTACACCTATTTCCCTACCTGCCTCCAATTTTAATTCTTGTTTAACTGGCTTTATACCTCCAGTAATTATCCTATCAATATAACTATAAACCAATTTAACCTCATCTGCATTAAACAAATCCTGAATCAAAAATTCCTTCCTCATCTTTTCTGTTGTATAATGTTTTGCATCTTCCGGGTGTACCCCATTTCTAATTTCCATACTAAACTTCATCCTTTCCTTAATTTAAGATTTTATTAAATTGAAATAAGTATTTAAAACTACTAGAATAAGAAAAAACAAATCACCTCCTAAAAAAACAAACCTGGAACCCATAATGAAACTTTCGGGAAAAAAGTCACTAAAATTAAAACTAATATATTACAGACCAGAAAAGGTAGTGTTTCTTTAGCAATATCCATTATCGGCATATCAGAAATCTTTGATGCTGCATTTAAACACATTCCTATTGGTGGTGTTGCCAGACCAATGCCAAGTCCTACAATTAAAATTGCCCCCAGTTGTAAAAGATCCATACCCAGGGTCTCCATTACTGGAACCAGGACAGGGCCAAGTAACAATAAAGCCGGACTTACATCAATGAACATTCCTATTAATAATATAAGTATGTCCAAAAAAACCAAAATCCAGAAATAGCTAACATTAAGTGATAGGATAAAATCACCAATTATGTCTGGTATCCTTTCAAAAGCTAAAATCCAGATGAATGTATAGGCAAAAGAAATTATAATCATAATAGTGCTGGAAGTAAGTATTGTCTCTCTGGCAACCTCTTTAAAACGATTAATTTTTAATTTCCTGTAGACTAGAAAACCAATAATAACTGCATACAAAACAGCTATTCCAGCTGATTCAGTAGCTGTAGCAATACCAAAAGAAACAGAAAGCACTATAAAAAGTGGCATTGATATAGAAAGCACCCCATCGACAGATCTTTTTAACATTTCTTTAAGCTCAAACTTTCCTTCTTCAATAGGATGATTATTACGCCGAGAAATTATATATACCAAAATCAACTGGCTTATACCAATCAATATACCTGGTACAAGTCCTGCTAAAAACAAAGCACCAATTGATTCATTAGAAATCGTCGAATAAATTATCATGGGAATACTGGGAGGAATAATCATCCCAACAGTTGATGAACCTACAGTAATACCTGTTGCAAATGCTTTACTGAAACCCCTTTTTTCCATTTCAGGGATTAAAACTGAACCTAATGCAGAAGTATCAGAAACCGAAGAACCAGATACACCACCAAAAATCATACTGGCAATTACATTAACTTCTCCCAGTCCACCCTTAAAAGGCTTTACTAAATAAGAACAAAAATCAATTATCTTCCTGGTTATACCACTTAAATTCATCAACATCCCTGCCATACAAAACAAGGGTAAGGCTACCATTACAGAACTATTCGCACCTGCCCACATCCTTTGAGGTATCATAATTAAAAAATTAGGATTAAACACAAAATATACTATACTGGAAAGACCAAGTGAAAAACTAATTGGTAAACCAATTATAATAAAAAATAATAAGGTTAGTATTAATGCTGCAACTGCCATATAATTCACTCCTGTCTAATTACAATTTTTAATTCTCTGATAAACATCTATAACTACATAAAAAATCATAAATACTGCACTTAGTGGTAGAATAAAATATAGATATTTCATAGGTATCCTTATGCCTGGAGTAACAACATTCCCCACTTTATTTATCCATTTAAAACTAACCTTTATTACCTGCCAGTATAGATACAAAATTGAAATATCAAAAAATATATTTATTATCTTTTTTGCCTTATCTGGAAATTTTATAGAAAAAATATCTATTGACAGATGTTCTCCTCGCCTAAATGCCAGAACTGAGCCAAAAAATGTAGTAAATATAAACATAAAGACTATCAATTCCTGCACCCAAACATATGAAATTCCAAATAGATATCTTAAAAACACAGAAATAATTATAGTAATTGTCATTAAAGCAATTACATTTATGGTAATTTTCATTAACAAAGAATCTACAATTTCTATAATTCTATTCACACAATCACCTTCTTTTTCAGGGCCAGTCTTATAACCGACCCTGTTTTTTTACTAATCTAAATTTCTTATTGTACTATTCTGCAGTTCTTCTTATCTCATCTATTTCTGCCTGAGTAAAGAAGCCCTCTTTAATGTAATAATCGTATACTGCTTGTGATTTCTCAATAAATTGTACCCTCTGTTCTTCAGTTAAATAATTTACTTCCATTTTGTCTTTCAAAATTTCAAAAGAATCCTCGGTTGCTTCACGATTTAATTTGTCATTATAAATCATCATTTTTTCTGCACATTTTTTTAGTATTGCCTTTAAGTCTGAATCAAGGGAATTATACCAATCTAAGCTAACATATAGTGGACTAGGATGGAACTGGTAGTTAACTATCGTTAGGTATTTTTGTACTTCATATAATTTTTTGTCTACCATATTTGTAAATGGATTTTCCTGACCATCTGCAACTCCAGTTTTTAAGGCCATATATAGTTCAGCATAAGGAACAGATACTGGGTTACCACCTATTGCTTTAACCGTTTTAATGATACTATCTATAGGTGGCGTTCTCATCTTAAGACCACTCATATCTGCAGGTGTTTTGACAGGCCTCTTATTATTACTAAAATTCCTTAACCCACCTGCCACACCAGTGGCCAGTATCTTAATATTATTCTTTTCTGCAGTTGCTGCAATCTTATCCCCAATTGGACCACGGATAATAGAATATACAGAATCAATATCTTTGAATAAAAATGGCATAGTATAAATTAATAGCTTTGGAGATGCGGCTTCAAACTGTCCACCTAAGGTTGCCTGAATTGCTCCAACTTTTACAGTTTCCATCATTTCTGCTTCTGTACCTAGTTGATTAGAGGGATATATTCTTACTTTAATTCTACCGTTTGTTTCTTTTTCAACAAGTGATTTAAAATATACACATGCCTTATGTCGTGGGGTCTTTACCGATTGACTATGACCAATTTTCATTTCATAATCTACCGCCAGAACACTTCCACTCATTATAAGACTAAACACCCAAAACAGAACAATACCTAAAACAATTTTACTATTCCTCATTTTTTTCCTCCCCTTTTTTATACGCTAAGAAAATATATTATAAAATATGTAATCAATACCCCCTTTTCAAATATTTTTAGATGAATAATAAACCTAAAACAAATTTTAGGTTTAAATTATATTTAATGATTTAAATAGAAATTTATTTTTCATATATATAAAACTTTTTTCACGAATAAAGGCAAAAAAATATACTTATTTTTAAAAGTCTATAAAAGTTGATAACCCATTTTAAAGGAAATATTTAAGGCCTCATGCTGTATAGTATTAATCAGAGAAGGCATATTCTTTTTAATTCGAGCAGTATCACCCGTTATTCCCAGGGCAGCACATACACGTTTTTTAGAATCAAATACTGGAACAGCAATACATGTTGTGCCCAAAAAAACTTCTTCATTATCTAGAGCATAACCTTGTTCAACTACCTTTTGAAGTTCTTCGGCCATCTTTTTTCGGTCTGTTATAGTATTGTGAGTAAATCGCACTAATTCTATATTTTTTAGTAATATTTCTCTCTTTTCTGCTGGCTGGTATGCTAATAGAACTTTACCCGCAGCGGGGGCATTCAATGGTAGACTTGACCCAACAGTTGACCTGGTTTTGGTATTATTTGGTGTCTCAATAATTTCAAGAAAATACAAATCCTCCTCGAAAATAATACCTAGTTGAGAAGTTTCACCACTATCTTTTGTAAGTTCACGCATATAAGGCAGTGAATTATTCCTCAAATTCTTTATCCATTCAACATGGTTTCCTAATTGAAACATCTTAAAACCCAGTTTATATCGTTTTGAAGGTAGTTCACACTCAATTAATTTGTATTTTTCAAGTGTCTTTAAAATATTGTATGTAGTTCCATTCGGAATATTAAGAGTTTTTCCAATATCAGATAATCTTGTGTTTTTTTTTGAAGTAGCCAAATATTCTAATATTTTAATTGCCCTTTCTAGGGTAGATTCTCTAGTTTTATTCATTAATTATTATCACCTTTTCCTCATCTTCTCGTATGTCTTTTTATAATTTTCAATATTTTGAATACACACCTAATATTACTAATGCAAACATCAATTTATACTCAGTTCCCTGTTTGATTATAATTAAAATGAAATATGTTTTCATATATAAAAAATATATTTCATATTTATATTATAAATGTTTTGACCATAATTGTCAAGAATTTTATAAAACTATCTAAATATAACTTCATCTACTTTTCCATCCTATGAGTTTTTAATACCCTCCACCAATCTTCATTAGTACAATACCACTCTATTGTCTCCTTTAATCCCCTGGAAAAATCATATTTAGGTCTCCAGCCGAGGTCCTGTCTAAGTTTTGTATAATCTATAGCATATCTCCTATCATGTCCAGGTCTGTCTTTAACAAACTTAATTAACCCCCGGTCTTTACCAAGTATATTAATAATAGCCTCCGCTATCTCTATATTCCTTTTCTCATTATTACTACCAATATTGTATATCTCCCCTGCTTTTCCACTACGCAGCACCACATCTACTGCCCGACAGTGATCTCCTACATGAATCCAGTCCCTGATATTCCCGCCGTCACCATATAGGGGTAGTTCCCTATTATTTAAGGCATTAGTAATAAGAAGGGGTATTAATTTCTCAGGGTATTGATAGGGACCGTAGTTATTCGAACAGCGGGTAATATTGACAGGGAGGCCATAGGTTTTATGATAAGCATCGACCAGTAGATCAGCCCCTGCTTTGCTGGCAGAATAAGGACTGCTGGGCTGGAGTAAATCTTCCTCAGTAAATAATCCTTGAGCACCTAATGAACCATAGACTTCATCAGTAGAGACCTGAATAAATTTATTTATTTTATATTTAACAGCAGCCTCCAGGAGAACCTGAGCACCGCTAATATTTGTCTGGATAAAGACATCAGCCTCTTTAATGCTCCGGTCAACATGAGATTCTGCAGCAAAGTTAATTATTACATCAACACCCTGTTTCATTAACCCATCAACAAGCTCTTTATCAGCAATATCCCCTTTGACAAATTTATAATGTTCATTATCTTCCAGTCCCTTAAGATTATTTAAGTTACCAGCATAAGTCAGTTTATCAAGATTAAGCACTTCATCATCATAATGTTCTAAAATATAATGGATAAAATTCGAACCAATAAAACCAGCTCCACCGGTAACCAGCAATTTCATTTAAAACCCTCCTGTTTTATCTATTCTTTGTCTCCCAGTCAAAACCAATCTCCGGGTCATCCCAGGGAATCCTGTACTCATCAGGGTTTTCCCTATTATATGGCTTTGTTGTAAAATACATTATAGTAGCAGCCTTATTACCTAGCACCTGATACCCATGGGCAACACCCTTAGGTATCAGGAGTAATACCTGATTATCCTCACCCATATAATAAACATCTGTCCTGGCCCTTGTTGGTGAATCCTCCCTTAAATCATATAATACCACCTGGGCATTACCTGAAGGAAAAAACCAGATGTCATCCTGTTCTTGATGATAATGAAATGCCTTAATAATACCAGGATATGTTTTAGACAGTGAGGCCTGCCCAAACAATTCTAGCAACCCATCATCCCTGCGCAAAACCTCCATAAAAAAACCCCGATCATCAGGATGCTTAACTAAACTCTTCACCCTAACACCTGTAATCATTGATAACATTCCCCCTTCCAGAATATTACTATAATAATATGCCGATTGAGAGAAAAATATCATATAAGTTCACCAATTCTATTGACTAAGCTACTCTAAAATAACAAATATATTTGTTGAACCACTGAACAAAATGGCTTCCCCACCCAGACTTAATCAATAATTATTAATTTTTACTTAGGAAGATCTCTTACACAAAGTTAACTACTTATCATAAACCAGACCAATATATTTACTGGACGACTCTAGAAATTGGCTGAAGGTAGGACACCGGAAGACAATTTCTCGACAGTAAACGAAGGCAGGACGCCGTAGTGCAACCTCAAACTGTTCTTGTACGGTCTAGTTAAATACGGAGTACCTGTGGTGCACGACAAGGGAAGTAAATATATTGGTCGGTCTTTAAAATCATCCACAATTTCAAAAAACACCTAATTCCTGCAAATCTCCCCTTAACTGTACCGGGCTTTTAAATTGTATTGTCTTAATCCCAAAATCCTCAGCGGCCAGAAGATTATCCTCCATGTCATCAATAAACACAGTTTCTTCAGGGGACAGTGAATAATTTGCCAGTAGATAGCGGTATATCTCCGGCTCCGGTTTTACAGCATTAATCTCTGCTGAAATAACCAGTTCATCAAAATTATTAAAAAAATCATAATTTGCAACCAGTTTAAAGGCCTCTAAGTGGAAATTTGACAAAACATAAAGACTATATCCTCTGTCTTTGAGTTCCTCCAAAATCCCAATGCTCCCTTGGATAGGCTGCAATATCTCCTCCCAGTCTCTGAATATATCACTAACCTCACTGCCAAAACCATGCCGTTTTGTTAAGATTTCTACAGCCTCCTGCTGACTAATACTACCCCTGTCAAGCCCTATCCACTCCTCACTCTTGAAAACAGAGTTATATAATTTATTAATTAATTCTTCATCATCATATTTCTTTTCCAGATATCCCCTGGGGTCATAAGATAAAAGCACATTTCCCAGGTCAAAAACAACATTTTTTATCATTACTAAACAACTCCTTTTTTAATTAACCCGTTAAGGATCTTTCATAATAACACTTTTGCATAATTGAATTGTTATCCAGAAGATTAAAACGGAGCAGAATTTAGTAAAAGCAATTATGAAAAAGGCTGTTTCACTGTTTGACCGTAGGGAGTTTAAAACAGCCCATAATTAGCTGGTACTAAATTCGTTGCGGAGTTTTTGTATGGGAACAATCAATTATGCAAGACGCTTAATCCATTAAATAAAGATTAGCAATCTCCTGTAAAATACTATATATCCCCTTATCAGCAAGCCCCCTCTCCCCCTGAGGTATTCTTATTTTAAACTCTTTTTCTATCCCGGCCGGTTGACCTACCAGAAAACAGATCCGGTCAGCCAGTAAAACAGCCTCTCTGGGATCATGGGTAATAAGCAAAATCGAGTAGGCTTCTTCCTGCCAATTCTTTAGTAACAACTCACGCAGTTTTATTTTTAACCCTGTATCAATAGATTTAAAGGGCTCATCAAGCAAAAGTAAATCAGGTTTAATTGAAAGAGCCCGGGCAAACTCCAGGCGCTGTTTCATACCACCACTCAATTCCCCTGGGAAACTATCCCGAAAATCAATTAAGCCTACCCCTTTTAAAAGATACTCCCTCAGAGCTGCCCCTTCCTTTTCAGTGAGAAAGTTCCGCTGAACAAAGGTAAGGTTATTTTCCACACTCTTCCATGGTAAAAGCCTGGGCTCCTGAAAAACACAAGCCAACCTCAGCCCCTCCTTTAAAGTTAATTCCCCGACATCCCTGTCAAGTAAACCGGCAATAATATTAAAGAGTGTTGTTTTACCACTGCCAGAAGAACCAATAAAGGCTACAATCTCTCCATCTTTGAGTTCAAAGTTAATATCAGCCAGCACTTCATAGGCATTATATGATTTGGCCAAGTTTTTAATACTAAGTAAATTAGCCGACATCTGGCTCCCACCTCATTACATATTTCTTTAAAGGCTTAATAATCAAATATTCAAAAGAAAACATAAGGACTATCAGTACAATAGCCCAGGCAAAAAGCCTATCTGTCTGCAAATTGTTATTGGCAACACTCAGGGCAAAACCTATCCCACTGGAACTCCCTACAAACTCAGCAAACACTGTCGACTTCCAGGCAAAAGCCAGACCAATACTGATAGCTGACATCAGGTGAGGTAGGAGGGAAGGAAGATAAATATCAAAAAAAATCTGTTTCCTGCTGCAGTGATAAAACCTGGCCATTTCAACAAGTCCATAATCTATATTACCCAGCCCATGGTAGATATTTATAAAAACAACTGGAAAACTAACAATAAAAATCAGAAAGATAGGTGTTAAGTCATCAGCAATACCAAACCAGATAACTGCCAGAACCAGCCAGACTACTGGTGGAATGGTCTGCATAATTGTTATCAGCGGCCTGAAAAAAAGCCTCCAGAACTTACTGTAACGTAGAAAAAAAGCAAAAACAAGCCCGGCAATAATCGCTCCTGTATAACCAATCATCGTACGTTTAACTGTAATTAAAATAAAAGTGACCAGTATTCCACTTTCCAATAGCTCAATTAAGGCCTGAGCAGTTTCCAGTGGAGAAGGCAGGATTAAAGAAGGAAATCTGCTGGATAAACCTCCCCATAAAAGAAGCACTGCCAGAACACCAGCAGTGCCGACAGATATTTTAAAAAAACTAGAAGTAAAATGATTCATCAGGTAATTTACCACCTATCATCTCTGGGTATAATGTCATAATATCCCTAAAATACCTCTCAATTAATTTGTTCTCTTCTAAAACAGGATAACAATCCAGTTTTACCCTGTTAAAAGACTTCAAGATTAATTGAGCAGGCATACCATAGTATTTGGCTGCCAGTTCTGCCGCCTCTTCAGGATTGTTATTCACCCATTTTACACCTATCTTATAATAATCATTAAAACTATCTGTTAACTGCTGATTTTCCTCTAAAAAGTTATTACTAACAAAAAGCCCTACAAATGGTATCCTACCGTCACCATTATGGTGTTTAGCCCATTCGTCTTGAATATTTATTGATAAGCTGGCCTTATCGTTATTACTCAAAATCTTGGTCACTAGTGGTTCAGGGAGTAAAATGGCATCCAATTTACCCATCATAAATGTCCTGGCCCCATTTTGTAAGGGCTTATAAACCAGGTTAATCTCTTCAGAGGCAATACCCTCTTTATCCAGAAAATACCGGACTAGAAAATCCAGCGGTCCCCCTAACAAAGGCAGGATGAGTGTCTTACCCTGCAGGTCCTCCCAGGTATCTGCCTCAAATCCATTTGTCAGAACATAATCTATTGCCCAAATGTTGGCATTAAGCAATTTAATATTAATCCCTTTATTAAAAACCTTGGCTCCAACATTAACACCAGTCAACATCATATCTATCTCATTTTTAGCAATCAAAGAAATAGCCCTATTATGGTCAGCTGATATCTTTACATCAATCTCTATATCCTCACCTAGCACACCTTCTTCTGCCATCCATAACACTGGTAATGCCCCTACTGTTGTTGGTGTCTGCACTTTTATCTTTTTTATTCCCTCTGCATTAACAGCAGTAGTCATTACAAATACAATAAGCAGACTTAACACTAAAAACAACTTTTTTCTTCCCATTAAGATCACTCCCTTATCAAAAGTTATATATTCTTCTCCTTTAGCCAGGAAACAATATCAGTTATTATTTCCTTATTTTGGTCAGGATTAATCTTCTTAATTCTTTTACTTATTTCCTCAATGTCAAAAATACAGCCTTTGAGCATTTCAGCAATTTTTCTTATTAATTCAACCTCCATCGCATCAGAGTAAATAACCGCCTCTTCAATAATACCCCTGCTGGCCTGTAGGCAAAGCTCTAACCCCCCCAGGGGAATCTTTTCTCAAAAACAACATTGAAATCCGGGGAGCTGCCGAACAACCATTCCCAGGAGGAATATTTCTCATATAAACCCTTCAATTCAGAAATATCTTCAGGCTGTAAATACTCAGTCTGTCCTTTACCACCATACTCCTCTAAAAAAGAAACCTCCATAGCCTGTTTAAGCCTTTCAAGATTTAAATCAGCCTTCAGCTCTTTCAGATTAACCACCCTGGAGCGAACCGAATCAATCCCCTTGGATGCTATCTTCTCAGCTGATACCTGAAGGTATTTAAGCATCTGAGTAAAGTCAGTATCAAGTAATAGTGTGCCATGATGATATGCCTTGTCAGCTGCAAAATAAAAGGCATTCCCTGAAAACTTTTTGCCTTCAACAAGCAGGTCATTCCGACCGGAAAACTCAGCCCCAATTCCCAACTGTTTAACAGCCTCAATAATAACTCTCAACTGTCTATTTAGATAATAATTAGCACGCCCCATAATAAATGTAAAATTAAGATTACCAAGGTCATGGAAGACCGCACCACCTCCTGATAAGCGGCGGGCCAGCTTACCTTCATCTCTTTTTAGGACCTTATAATTACATTCCTTCCAGGCGTTCTGATTACGTCCGATAACCACTGTCCGCTGATTCTGCCAGAGATAAAGCAGAACTTCATCCCTGCTAATGCTCTCCAACAAAAATTCTTCCAGAGCCAGGTTATACCAGGGATTATTACTTAAAGAATAGATTATTTTTGTTTTAAGCGGCATTGATAAACCCCCTGACAATTTTAAGTAAATAATTTACTTACTAATATTATACCACTTTTATATCTCCAAACAATAGATAAAACCCACTTCCTTAGCAGAAGCAGGTTTTATTTATTATTCTCGGTCAGCATAAAAACTAGCAGTTATTCATTGGCCAGTGGTTTCATAGCCATCTCAAATTCCTTTTCCACTTCCTCTACCGGGCCATCACCCAGTAAACTAATTAAATATATAAGCAGGGCAGCCAGTATAAACCCTGGAATAATCTCATATAGGCCAGTATAGGCAAAGAAGTTTTTCCAGATAATTACCGTTAATCCACCCGTAATTATCCCGGCCAGTACACCATTCCTGCTTGTCCTCTTCCAGAAAAGGGAAAACAAAATAGCTGGTCCAAAAGAAGCGCCCAGTCCTGCCCAGGCATAAGCAACTATGTCCAGTATCGAACCCCCTGAAAGGGCAAAAACAAGCCCCAGAATAGTGATTAAAGCAACTGTGGCACGGCTTACCCAGAGCAGTTCCTTCTGCCCTGCCTCTGGTCTAAAAATGGCTTTATAAAAATCCTCTGCCAGGGCACTGGAAGAAACCAAGAGCTGTGAGTCTATCGTACTCATAATAGCCGCCAGAACAGCTGCCAGAAAAATACCGGCTATCCACGGATTAAACAATCTCTGTAATAATACTAGAAAAACAGTCTCTGTATTTGCCAGGGGCTCTGGTATAATAACAATACCCATCATACCAACCAGTACCGCCCCTATCAGGCTGATAACAACCCAGCTAATCCCTACAAACTGAGATATAGGGAGCTGCCGGGCAGACTTTATCCCCATAAACCTTACCAGTATATGAGGCATACCAAAATAACCTAGCCCCCAGGCCAGCAGGGAGATTAAACTAATAAAAGTAAAGCCGTCCCCGGTATTAAGTGAGGTCCACCTAACCCTGTCAGCCAGATTATAATCAACAATTTTAGAGGCATTAAGAAGATCCGGATTTACAGCAGCAATCTGTTTCCATAGTTCATCAAATCCTCCTAAACTGCTGATCACAATGATAGGAACTATGATCAAAGCAATAAACATAAGTAAACCCTGCACAAAATCAGTCCAGCTTACTGCTTTAAAACCACCCAGAAAGGTATAAAGTCCAACAACAATTACAGCCAGAAAGACAGCAACATTATAGTTAATTCCCAATATATTTTCAAACAATATTCCACCAGCAATCAAACCTGAAGAAACATATATTGTAAAGAAAATCAAGATTGCTAAAGCAGTTACAATCCGCAGATAATGGGATTTATCTCTGAAACGGCTTTCAAAAAAATCCGCTATTGTTATAGCATCTACCACCTCAGTATAACGGCGCAATCTTTGGGCAGTAAACTGCCAGTTTAAATAAGTACCTAGTGCCAGTCCAATACCTATCCACATGGCATTAAAACCACCTGCGTAAACCGCACCTGGAAAACCCATCAATAACCACCCTGACATATCACTGGCCTGAGCACTTAAGGCAGTAACATAAGGATTTAGGGTCCTACCCCCTAAAAAATAGTCCTCTATCGATTCATTCCGGCGGTAGTAATAATACCCGATTAACAACATCCCGATTATATATACTATAATTGTAATGAGTACAGGATCCATTACTTATCACCCCTTTTCTCTCTTATCAAACGGCAGAGTGAAAGTAAGACAATCATCCCATTTGGTACCAACAACCAGAACCATGTTACAAAAGGTAAACTATAGTCCATTTCCTTAAACCCCTCCTATTTACTCTAAACTATAAATATTAATAAGACCACTATAAATATATATTCTCAATAAATAGCCTATTTCCTTTTTTTAAATAATTGCCTACTATCCCGTTCACCCTTTTTAATCAATTCCTCAATGACCTTTTTCTTGTTAAATCCCCCAATACCGGGTGGGTCAAGTTCCTGGGCAGGTGCAATCTTATTAATCGATATCATCTTACTATTATTATGGTGTTTCAAACCATAAAGCTTTCTCATCTCAGCAAGAAAACCAGCCGGTAATGAACTCTCATATTGATTCAACAATTTTATTAAGGCATTTAACTGTTCTGTCCGGTGGAGATCACCATATAAAAGTTGCCCAAAAGCCATATCAATAAATTCAGCAATTACCTCTAGGGCAGAATACTGGGGATGGACCTTACCGTCTTCATAACCATCTTCAATTTGATCAAGAGGGGATAAAAAAACAACATAGATATCACTTGTCCCCCACATAATCGCTTCCCTTAAGGGGGCATTACATAAGGCCCCACCATCGATATAATTGTCCCCCTCAATATTAACCGCAGGAAAGGCTACCGGGAAAGCCATTGACCCCAGAACAGCCTCAATCACTGCTATATCAGAGTTATAATCAAATATCCTGAGTTTTTTCCTGTTGAGATTAGTGCCAGTCACACTTAACTGGCAGTCCCTATAATCAGAAAACCTGCGTTTAACAGGTATATAGCTGTTCAGAACCGCCTTAACTATCTTATTGCTAAAAATTGAAGGTATTTTACAGGGGTTAAAGAAATTATTTAAAAAACCAGACCAGTTTAGGGTTAAAAAATTATCAACCTTCATCCAGGCCTCTTCCATCCCATCTCCTATCTCCCTGCTGCTCAACCCCTTTTTAATAAACTCAGCAAGTAATACAGCATTAAAGGCACCAATAGAGCTCCCCGTAACCAGGTCAAATTTAATCCCCATCTTTAAGAGTCCCTTTATAACCCCTGCCTGATAAGCACCCTTGGCACCACCACCTGATAAAACTAGCCCTGTCTCTAAATTCCTGTGATACTTATCGGTTAAAGAGTACTTTCTCCTATATTTTCTCATATTCACCATAGCTATACCCCCATTAATATTATATTGGGTACAGCAGAAGGGTATGACATTAAAAAACCTGCAGCCCTTAAAGCCCCAGGTTTTCTTTTGCCTTTTTTAAAGCCTTGTTAAAACAATTAAAGCTAAAATCAACAGCATCGTTAATCTCAATAAACCGTACATCAGCAGCGTCATCAGCTGCCTTTAACTCCCCCTGCAGATTATTAACTAGATACATTACAATCAACACTGGACCATAAACCCTGGCATCCTGGGTATAAACCCCCAGCAGTTCAACTATTCTCCCTGTTAATCCTGTTTCTTCCTCCAGCTCACGCAGACAGGCCTGCTCAGCTGTTTCACCTGGATCAATAAAACCAGAGGGAGGAGACCATAAACCTTTACCAGGCTCAACACCTCTCTTGACAAGGAGTATTTTGCCATCTCTAACGGCAACCGCACCCACCGATGACCTTGGATTAAGGTAATGAACAAAACCACAGGAAGTGCAGTATTTCCTCATCTTATGATCAATCACATCTTCACTAAGACCTTTACCACATACCGGACAAAAATTATATTGATACAAACCCCTCCCCCCTATCCTGCTTCGTATATATTATATATTCTCCAAAAAAATATAATCGCCTGCCTTATAAAAATCAAAACGCTGACCACCAGGCCAGCGTTTTCATATCTCTAGTTCTTAGCACGTGCTTTAAAATGTGTATGCAGCAATTTGTGTGATTTATCAGCAAGTGGTTCCCCCAGGAAGTCATCATATAACTTCTGAACCATAGGGTTTTCATGTGATTTGCGGACATACTTGTTTTTATCTATACTGGCAAGGCCTTCAGCCCGTTTATCCTTTTTCTCATTATTAACAGGCAAGGGCTGACCTCCACCACCAACACAACCATGAGGGCAGGCCATTATTTCTATCCAGTGATATTTCGAATTGCCTGCCCTGACTTCATCCAGGAGTTTAGCAGCATTACCAAGGCCACTGGCTACAGCAACATTTACTACCAGATCACCAATCTCAACCTCCGCCTCTTTAATACCACGAATTCCAAGATTAAGACGTTCCAGTGGTTCACCAGTCAATTTCTCTTTAACTGTCCTTAAAGCGGCTTCAGTTACACCACCAGTAGTACCAAAGATAGTACCAGCCCCTGTTGACTTACCCATCAGTTCATCATATTCATCATCTGCCAGATTATTAAAGTCAATACCAACTTCTTTAATCATTCTGGCCAGCTCTCTGGTAGTCAGAACTGCATCTGTATCTTTATAACCACTATCAACCATCTCTTCCCTGTCTTTTTCAAACTTCTTGGCAGTACAGGGCATTACTGAAACAGTATATATATTGGCTGGGTCTATATCAGATTTCTCTGCATAATAGGTCTTAACCAGTGGTGAAAACATTTGCTGTGGTGACTTAGCAGTAGAAACATTATCCAGCAAATCAGCATAATTGTGTTCAGCATATTTAATCCATCCCGGACAACAGGAAGTAATATGGGGCAATGGTTTATTATTTTCAACCTTATCAAGGAATTCATAACCCTCTTCCATAATTGTCAGATCAGCACTAAATTCAGTTGAAAAGACCCTGTCAAAACCGAGTTTACGCAGGGCATTAACTAATTTGCCAGTAACTACTGTCCCTGCTTCCAGCCCAAACTCCTCACCAATAGTAGCCTGAATAGCTGGGGCAGTCTGTACTATGACATGTTTATCCGGGTCTTCCAGGGCATGCCAGACCTTATCTATTTCACTTACTTCTGTGATAGCCCCTACAGGACAAACCGTGGCACATTGACCACAGTTAGCACAGTTAATTTCACTCTGTGGTAGATCAAAAGCTGTCGTAACAACTGAATCAAAACCACGTTTACTAAATTGCAGGGCAGAAACCCCTTGAACCTCTTCACAGACACGAACACAGCGCCCACAGAGAATACATTTGTTGGGATCCCTCTTTAAAGCAGGCCCCCTATCATCTAAAGGAAGATTCCTTTTTTCACCTTCTAAAGGTTCAATTTCTTCACGTCTAATCCCCATTTTATAGACTATATCCTGCAGTTCACAAGTTCCATTCCTGTCACAGCCCAGACAGTCATTGGGGTGGTTGGCTAACAACAATTTAACATTCCGGCCCCTGGCCCTTCTGGCCCGGGCACTACGGGTACTTAAGTTCATTCCATCAGCAGCTGGAGTGACACATGAAGCTACCAGGCTGTCGTTATCAAGATTTTCTACCACACAAACACGGCAGGAACCGTGAAGGGTTAAATCAGGATGATAACACAGGGTTGGTATATCAATACCTACTTCGCGGGCCGCTTCCAGAATGGTAGTACCTTCTTCGACCTGAATCTCCTGTTCATCTATAGTTAATGTTATTTTACTCATGGTACGAGACACTCCTTTATTATATATTTTTAGCCCTGGGAAATAGCATCTACTGGACATTTCTGGGCACAGGCACCACAGGAAATACAGATATCACCATCAATCTGATAACTCTCTTTTGGTTTGCCTGAAATAGCATCTACTGGACAGACCTTAGCACACATTCCACAACCAACACAGGTCTCTTCATCAATTATATAGGCAGCAGCAAGCCCCTGACAGACACCAGCAGGACACTTATTGTCATTAATATGGGCTTCATATTCATTACGGAAGTACTTAATTGTACTCAACACGGGATTAGGGGCAGTCTGTCCCAGCCCACAGAGGGCTGTGTCCTTAATATGCTCACCCAACTCCAGGAGTAATTCGATATCCCCCTCTTTACCCTCACCTTCACAGATTCTATTTAAAATTTCCAACATTCTTTTAGTACCTTCACGACAGGGAGTACATTTCCCACAGGACTCACTCTGGGTAAAATCAAGGAAGAACTTAGCAACATCAACCATACAGGTCCCTTCATCCATTACCACCATACCACCTGAACCCATCATAGCCCCAATCTCTTTTAAAGAATCATAATCAATAGGGAGATCAAGGTAATCAGAGGTAATACAGCCGCCTGAAGGCCCACCGGTCTGAACAGCCTTAAACTTCTTACCAGATGTCAATCCCCCACCAATATCAAAAACAATCTCACGTAAAGTAATTCCCATCGGAACCTCAACAAGACCAGTATTATTAATCTTTCCAGTCAGGGCAAAGACCTTGGTTCCTGTACTATTTTCTGTCCCTACACTACTAAATGCCTCAGCACCTTCATTAATGATATAAGGGACATTCCCAAAAGTCTCAACATTATTAATATTAGTAGGTTTACCCCATAAGCCTTTATTAGCAGGGAACGGCGGTTTCGGCCTGGGCATACCCCTTTTACCTTCAATAGAAGCCATTAAAGCAGTCTCTTCACCACAGACAAAGGCCCCGGCTCCTTTCTTAATATGAAGGTCAAAACTAAAATCACTGCCAAAGAGATTATCACCCAGCAAACCTAGTTCTTCAGCCTGTTCAATCGCCTTTTGCAACCTGGTAATTGCCAGTGGATACTCGGCCCTTACATAGACATAACCCTCATCAGCCCCAATAGCATAAGCAGCAATAATCATCCCTTCGATCACTGCATGGGGGTCACCTTCCAGCAGACTGCGGTCCATAAAAGCACCTGGATCACCCTCATCAGCGTTACAGATAATATACTTTTTATCACCAGCTGCCTTCCTGGTAAAATCCCATTTTAAACCTGTTGGGAACCCCCCTCCACCACGTCCGCGAAGGCCGGAGTCTTTAACCTCCTGAATAACCTCTTCTGGGGTCATTTCTGTAATCGCCTTACCAGCTGCTTCATAGCCACCGCTGGCAATATATTCTTCAATACTCTCCGGGTCTATCCGGCCACAATTAGATAATACTATCCTTCTTTGTTTTTTATAGAATTCTATATCCTGATATGATGGAATACTCTCTTCACTGATCGGCTCTTTAAATAATAATCTATCAACAATTCTACCCTTTAAGAAATGCTCTTCAACTATTTCAGCTACATCCTCTTCCTTAAGCTGACAGTAAAAAACCCCTTCCGGGTAAACAATCATAATTGGTCCCTTTTCACAGAACCCATGACACCCTGTCTCAACTATCTTTATTTCTTTACTTAGATCATGTTCTGCCAGCTCATCTTCCAATACTGTTTTTATCTTTTTTGAACCAGAAGAAACACAACCTGTACCAGTACAGATTAATACATGGGAACGATAAATAGACTGGTCCATGACTAATTACCTCCTTCATCAAAACGTGCTATTGCTAAATCTTCTACAACATTACCATTTATCACATGTTCAACAATAATCATTTTAACATCAGCTGGTGTAAGGTTACCATAAGTAACCCTATCCTTCCCAGGCATTTTAACATCAAGCAGTGGTTCCTTCTCACACATACCAATACAGCCAGTCTGAGTAACAATTACATCCAAACCTCTTTTATCAATCTCCTTCATGACTGCCTTTAATATCTTACGGGCTCCGGCTGCAATACCACAGGTGCCCATCCCAATAATAATCTTGGGGCGCTCACTATTACTCCTCATCTCTAAATCCTTCTGAACCTTATTTCTTAATTCTCTTAATTCTTCCAGAGATTTCATTTTATAAGTCACCTCCATACAGGTCTCTTAATTCTTCATTAAGATTCTTTTCTATCCAATTTAAAACAGGGTGTTCATTAATCGAAACATCCCCTAATTCAGCCTTAATCTCCTCGGTACTAAATACAAATTCCCGCCCCTCATAAACATGCCGGTAAATAAAATCTATCTCCGGATTAGTTGTAATCAGGGCAACAATCGTTCCTACAATATCACCCAGTGGGGCGCGGTCAATATTGTTATATTCAAAGTAAGCAGTAATCCTGGTGCCTTTACCCGGTTCTGACTCTATCTTCATATCCCCCCTGGACCTCCTACTGGCCTCCCTAAACAGTGATAGGCCGAGACCAACTTCCCTGGTCTTTCGCGAAGTAACAAAAGGGTCAACTACTCTACTGATGTCCTCTGACTCTATACCTTTTCCATTATCCTCTATCACAATTATTAACAGATTTTTAGCTATATCTTCTCTAATAATTAGTTTAATTAAGTCAGCATCAGCTGCAATTGAATTCTGTACTATATCAAGGATATGCAGTGATAATTCCCTCATAAGACCACTTAGATATACTCTTTTAAAATGTCTTTAACTTTTTCTGGTGTCAGCCGCCCATGTGTATCATCATTAATCATCATTACAGGTGCTAGACCACAGGCGCCTATACAGGCAACTGTTTCCAGAGTAAATTTCAGGTCTTCAGTAGTCTCTCCATTTTCTATACCCAGTTCATCCTGCACTGCCTGAAGAACCTCTGCCCCGCCACGGACATGACAGGCTGTACCCATACAGACTCTCAGTATATTCTTACCCCTTGGTTCCAGGTGGAACTGTGTATAAAAGGTAACAACACCATAGACCTGGCTTAAAGACATATCAAGGAAAGTGGCTATCTCTTTTAGAACATCCTCTGGCAAATAACCATACTCATCCTGAGCATCCTGCAGAATGGGAATTAGGTATTTTTCATCCTTTTCATAACCCTCAAGTATTTCCCTCAATGGAGCCAGATACTTATTTAAGCTTTCCTTTCCTCCTCCACAACTACATGCCATCTTAATACCCCTCCTTATTGAATTATATTGGTCAGCAAAATAATACAAAAAAATCCTAGTTAATTATTTCACATACTATAAGCCATGATTATTATATGTCACTTGCAAGCCGATGTCAATAGTAGACACCATTTTCTGAATATAATATAATATTCTGCAATTTATTCATTTTTCCAGCTATATAAGTTTTGTTTAATTTATTCACACTAATGCTTTGTGTAAGCCAATTATATTAATGGAGCGACTAGTCTAAACTTCTTTTAAGTTACGCAATGTTAGCTTAAACACTAGCTCATCGAGAGCGTCGTATATTTTTCACGTAGGCAGGATGCTGGAGTGAAAAATATGTGGACAGTGAGTGGAGACAGGACGCCGTAACGCAACCTTAATGTTCTTGTACGGTTTGTTCAGATACGGAGTGCCTGTGGCGCACGACAAGCGGAATTAATATAATTGGCTGGAACGGAAAAGTGCTATATTTAAGTGCTACTTATATAAATTAATTCCGCAGGCTATGCAGAGGAGCCGGGATTCTTCCTCCCCGCTCTATAAAACTAGTACTAGGGAAATTGCTGATAGCCATTACTGGTGCTTTACCTAATAAACCACCAAACTCTACACTCTCACCAACCTTTTTGCCTGGAGCAGGAATTATTCTAACTGCAGTGGTTTTATTATTTATAACACCAATAGCAACCTCATCTGCAATAATAGCTGAAATAGTCTCTGCTGTTGTCTTACCTGGTACAGCAATCATATCAAGTCCTACTGAACAGACACAGGTCATTGCCTCCAGTTTCTCTATGTTTAAGGCACCTATTTCTACCGCTTCTATCATACCTGCATCTTCACTCACCGGTATAAAAGCCCCACTTAATCCACCAACATGGGAGGATGCCATTACACCCCCTTTTTTTACAGCATCATTTAGGAGAGCCAGGGCAGCTGTCGTACCTGGTGCACCACACCTTTCAACCCCCATTTCTTCCAGAATCCGGGCCACACTATCCCCCACAGCAGGTGTTGGCGCCAGTGATAGGTCAACAATACCAAAAGGAACACCTAATCTTTTAGAGGCCTCCCTGGCTACCAGTTGGCCCATCCTGGTAATCTTAAAAGCAGTCTTTTTAACTGTTTCAGCTACCACATCAAAAGGCTCACCCTTAACCCCTTCCAGGGCTGATTTCACAGTACCAGGACCACTAATGCCCACATTTATCACAGACTCCCCTTCACCTATCCCGTGAAAGGCACCAGCCATAAAGGGATTATCCTCCGGCACATTGGCAAAAACTACCAGTTTAGCGCAGCCCAGGCCATCCTGTGCAGCAGTTAAATCAGCTGTTTCTTTAATAACCTGACCCATCTGCCGGACAGCGTCCATATTAATACCGGCCCTGGTGGTAGCAACATTTACCGAAGAACAGACCCGCTCTGTCTCTTTTAAAGCAGTAGGAATTGAGTTAATTAATCTGTGATCCCCACTGGTATAGCCCTTGTGTACCAGAGCAGAATACCCGCCAAGGAAATCTACTCCTGTCTCCCGGGCTGCCTGATCAAGTGTCCTGGCTATCCTTAAGTAATCTTCCTCAGCTGCGTCAAGGGCTTCAGCAATTAATGATACTGGGGTAACAGAGATCCGCTTATTTATAATCGGTATCCCATATTCCAGTTCAATCTCTTCCCCTACTTCTACCAATCTACCAGCATATTTAATAATTTTATCATATATCTTCGTAGACAAACGTTTAATATCAGGGTCAACACAATCACGTAATGATATCCCCATAGTAATAGTCCTGATATCCAGTTTCTCTTTTTCTATCATCCTGATTGTTTCCATTATTTCATATGGGCTTAACATGCTAATTCCTCCTTAGATACGGTGCATTGACCTAAATATATCTTCATGCTGTAGTTTTATCGACAAACCCAGTTCCTTTCCAACCCTGTCAAGTTCTTCATTTAATTCATCCTGAGGGATGTTGAGTCCCGAAATATCAACAAGCATCATCATTGTAAAATAATCCTGTAAAACAGTCTGACTAATATCCAAAATATTAACATTAGTACTGGCCAGCAAGCTACTTACTTTAGCAATTATGCCAACTTTATCTTCACCAATAACTGTAATTATCGCCTTCATCTTTATCTGCCCTTTCTCATATTTATTTTATAATCCTTGACTTCCGTCCATTTCTTCCCAGAACAGCCAGTTTAATCTCTGACAGAGATACTTCCTCCATATAAAACTCCATCATAGGTTTAATGTCTGTCAAATAATGGCTGTCAGAACTACTTATCAAGGAATATTCCTTAATAAAGGGAAACCTCTCCTTGATTTCCTTTTCTGAAACATGTTTTGAAATCTCCAAAATAGATATTTCCATTCCAGGTGGTATAAACCCCAGATTAGCCAGCATACTATTATAAGGCCTGTCGATATGTGAAGGGATTATCAGACCACCAAGGCTTGTTATTTTTTTAACAATATCTTCACTACTCATTTTTACTGCTGTGGCCAGCAGTCTTTCTTCTTTAGCAATAAACTCATCTTCCTGATCAGTTATTATCTGATAACCAAAATACTCTTCATCATTCAACATATCTGGTAATGATTGATAAACCTCTTCCTGCCAGGTAATTAACTGTTCAAGCTGGTCAAAGAAACACAGCAGATGGACCCCCTCTGCACTCTCAACCTCCATCCCTGGTATAACTTCAAGTGGACTCCCGGCCGCTATCTCTACTGCCGCGGCCACATTTCTGGCCGAATTATGGTCAGTTATAGCAATAATATCCAGCCCCTGCTCAACAGCCTTCTTAATAATATTCCCTGCTGTCATAATAATATCAGCACAGGGTGATAAACAGGTATGAATATGGAGGTCAGCCTTAAAACAGCGCATTATTCTATACCCATCTTGACCAGTTTTGCAGCCAATTCATAGGCAGAAAGCTCACTGCGTAGTATATTCACACCCTTCTCCTCAGCCCTTGCTACAGCAGCATCCTCTACGGTCATACCCTCAACTACAATAACAGCAGCCACATTTGCCAGCAGGGCTACAGCTACAACATTCTGGTGGCCCTGGATAGTAAGCCAGAGGTTACCTTCTTCAGCCCTGGCCATCACATTACTCAAGAGGTCCCCTATATAAGCACCACTAACCTCCCTAGCAAGGGAGTCAGCAGCAAGGACCTCCAGTCCCAGCTTATCAACAATTTCATTTACTCTCATTTTTATTATTCTCCCCTTTCAAAACGTCCTTTTGGGCACCGGCCCTTTCTTCACGCCTCCTTTTTCTCATAATCGGTGGTATGGAATGGGCCAGTTCAGACATCTGATCAGCCAGATCCTCCACCTGCTCCCTGAGTATAAAAATACAATCGCTGCGTTTAGCCTTACCAGTAACTATATCCTCAGCCAGGGTTTGGCAGTCAGGCGCCCCACAGGCAGCACAATCTAAGCCAGGTAATAAATCTATCTCTTTCTCCAGCTGTGCCAGTTTTTCCATGGCCTTTTCGATATCACTATCAAGTCTAGCTACTTCTACTGGTTTAAACTCACTTGACAGTTGATAACTATAAAGAGAATAATCCTGATTAACCGCCGCATTATGCTCTTCTACCAGTTTTTTTAGATTATATTTAGCCTGAAATGGATTTATTACATTAAGCACCCCACCTACACACCCCCCTGTACAGGCGGAAAGCTCACAATACCTGATATCTGTAATATTATTACGAGATATCTCTTCAAGTATATCCTTAACATTATGAATACCTGACACAGCAATGGTTTTATTTAAGATAGCGGGTTTAATAAGATCTACTTCCCCACCACTCTGGCCCCATTTAATCCCCAAATAGGGGGTAAGACCTTCTTTTCCTTCACTCTCACTGTTCTTTTTATCCATCACTTCCAGTAAACTATGATAAACCTTATCAACAGGAATTGCCTTATCAATAAAACTCCTGTCCACACCCAGGGGATTATGAACAGTTGAAGTCTTACCTGGGCAGGGGGTTACCAAAAAAATACCCAGTTTCTGCTCACTAAGACCACTGTCCAACAACTCCTTCCTCACGCTCTGGGCCATTAATTCTGTAGGCGGTTTAAAAGGAATCAGCTGGTCAATAAGCTCCGGATATAAGAGTTTAATTAACCTCACAACAACAGGACATGAGGAAGATATATATAATCCCTTAGTATTTTTTAAAAAATCAATAGTCTTATATGTCAAGGCCTCTGCTGCCATAGCAACATCATAAACACCCTTAAAACCGAGTTTATATAGACCCTTAATAACCTGACCTGGTGAATAATCAATAAATTGACCATAGAAACTGGGGGGGACTAAAGCAACCGGGTAATCATAATCAGCAATATCTTCTATAGAATCAGTCCTGGTATATTTCGCATGATAGGCACAGGTTCTTATACATTCTGCACAGTCGATACATAATTCCTCTTTAATCGTAGCCTTACCCTGATGTACCCTGATAGCCTTGGTAGGACAATCCTTTACACAGTTAGTACACCCTTCACATAATTCCTCTTTGAGTAAAACTGAATGCTGCTGAATCATAAAAGACCACTCTCTCTTAAAGATTATTTGATAGCTATTACCACCTTGATACTGGTCCCTTCACCTGGAGCAGTATCAATCTCCAACTGATCTGAATAGTTTTTAACATTAACCAGACCCATGCCAGCGCCAAAACCCATTTCCCTCACTTCATCACTGGCTGTTGAATATCCAGGTTGAAAAGCCTTCTCTAAATCCTCAATACCAGGCCCCTCATCATCAATATAAATAAAAATTTCATCAGAAGAAACCGCTGCCTTGATATTTCCCCCCTCAGAATGAATGATAATATTCATCTCCAGTTCATAGGTAACAATAGCAGCCCTGCGAATTATAGTATTATTTATGCCCAGTTTCCTTAATAAAGCCTTTAACTCACTTGAGGCCTCACCCCCGCGGGAAAAATCCCCCTTATCAATTTCCTTTTCTAGAATAGCATGTTCCTCCACATGACTTCCTCCACTCACTTGATTTTATTAATTTTCTCAGGTTTTAAGCCCTTTTCATATAGCATACCACAACATTCAAACAAGGGTTTTTTAGCCATATACAGATAAATACCACTTGTCCGGGCAAGTTCTATAGTCTCTACAGGAGGTCTTTTCCCTCGAACAAAGATAATCACCTTGATATCTATCATTTCGGCAGTTCGTACTACCTGTGGATTAGTAAGACCAGTCAATAATAGAGATTTCTCTTGAGAAAAAGCAAGTACATCACTCATCAAATCAGCCCCACAGGCCTTTTTTATCTCCAGTTCGTCATCACCAGCTACTAAAGGCTGCAACTGAAGGATATCCCTTATATCTGCCAGCTTCATCTATCAATTACCCCCTCAAATTTATTAAAAAAAGCTAAATATATTCCTCACCTAAACAATCAACTAAACCAAATTCATAAAGCAGCCGTTCACAAATTCTCTGACTGGCCCGACCGTCACCATATGGATTAACAGCATTAGCCATCTTATCATATTCTTCTTTATTATTAAGCAGAAGGCTAGCCTTGTTATATATTTCGTTCTCTTCAGTCCCCACCAGGGCAACAGTACCAGCTGTTACAGCCTCTGGACGTTCAGTTGTATCCCGCAGGACAAGTACTGGTTTGCCGAGGCCCGGCGCCTCTTCCTGGATACCCCCCGAATCTGTAAGTACCAGATAAGACCTGGCCATCAGATTTACAAAAGGCTTATACTCCATTGGTTCTATTAAGTGTACCCTGTTTAAACCCTCCAGGGTATCATTGGCAATCTCCCTGACTTTGGGGTTTAAATGAACTGGGAAAACCAATTCTACATCATGATTATCCTCAATAAGCCGCCTTACAGCAGTAAAGATATCCTCCATCGGTTTACCCAGATTCTCCCTACGGTGTGATGTCAGGAGTATTATTTTTTGATTAACAAAATCTAGCTGCTCTAAAACATCATTCTGAAAGACATAATCATCGTCTACTGTTTCCAGAATAGCATCTATCACAGTATTTCCCGTTACAAAAACCCTGTGCGGGTCTATATTTTCAGCCAGTAGATTTTCCCGTGAGTTTGCTGTAGGAGCAAAATGCAGATCTGCCAGTACAGCAGTAAGGTGTCTGTTCATCTCTTCAGGAAAAGGGGAATACTTATTATATGTCCTCAACCCTGCCTCAACATGCCCTAGCCTCACCTGCTGGTAAAAAGCAGCCAGACCAGCCACAAAGGTAGTCGAGGTATCACCGTGTACCAGAACAATATCCGGATTTTCTTTACTGATTACCCCTTCAAGACCAATGAGTACCCGGGTAGTTATCTCTGATAAAGACTGTCCCCCCTGCATAATATCCAGGTCATAATCTGGATTAATATCAAACAACCCTAAAACCTGGTCAAGCATCTCCCGGTGCTGAGCAGTAACAACCACTACAGCCTCAAACCTTTTATCCACCTGGAGAGCCTTTACCACAGGAGCCATCTTAATCGCCTCAGGTCTCGTCCCAAAAACCAACATCACTTTAATCCTATCCATTACTTAATCACCCTTATAAACTAGTAATAAAACTAGAATCTCTAATTGAACAAAATGGCTTCGCCACCCATACTTAATCACTAATTATTAATTTTTTCTTAGAACCACTTTTCACTCAAAGTTAACTACTCATCATAATAAACCAGCCCAATATATTTACTGTACGACTCTAGAAATTGTCTGGAGGCACGGAACTTGGCCTCGATGGCCTGATACTGAACCGTCCTTGCGTAATAAAAAGAAGGTTCAGTGAGCCGGAAGACAATTTCTCGACAGTAAACGAAGGCAGGACGCCGTAGTGCAACCTTAATTTTCTTGTACGGTCTACTTAAAGCGGAGTACCTGCGGTACACAACAAGGGAAGTAAATATATTGGTCGGTCTTCAAAGTTATTAAAAACATAGCTTCTTTAAAAGTACATAATATTATCATAACACAGTTTATAAATCCTTTCAAAAGAAAAAAGAGCCTTCTAAAGGCTCAAATACACGCCAATATTCAACTATATCTTAAGCTAATTTCTCCCGTTTATTATCCTTATTTGTTTCAGTAGTAGTTTCTACTTTTTCATTTGCCAGATCCTTGCCGCAATAACAGCACAACCATTTTCCAGCCCTACTTGCGGAATAATTATAATGATTACAGTTTGGACAGTGTATTCTGTACATAAACACACCTTCTTTCTCCCAACTTAATTACTAATAAAGATATATCTTACTGTAATATATATATCCAAGCAAAGACGATTATTAATTATTTATATAAATTATATTCACTTACAGCTGTTTATATACATGATTCTGTCCATATACTGCTTTTCCTCATTTACCCATATATAGACAAAATATACGCCTTGTTCTATTATATCATTTTATTTTCAATTTGCAAGTGATCTGGCCCACATTATTATAATTTTTCCTTTATATTATCAGCAATTTGATTTAATAGCTGTTTGGACTGCATTTCCAGCTCATTAAGCTTTTCTTTAAAACCCTGCTGGGTCTCTTCATCAATAGCTGGCTCCATTTTCATTACCGTTCTGCCATCACTGGTTTTAACAGGTTTCATTGTCATCTGAGCATTTTCCATCTGCTCTTCAATAATATTATTCATTCTCTCTCGTTCGGCATTATATCTTTCTTTAAGATTGAAAACCTGTTCAAATCCCTGTTCCAGTAATGAACTATTACGTCCCTCCTTTAGAGACTCAATTGCCAGGATACCTTCTTTGCGCCGTTTTATTTGATAATCAGCTGTTTTAAGCCCTATCGACTCTATTAACAGCACCTGGGCCTCTCTCAGCAAATCACCATCATCTTCATCTTTTAATCTTTCCCAAAGGTCTTCTGGACTTATCTTTTCCTTATAAAAATCAGACAGTAAAGGTTTAATCTTATCCCTTTTAATCCTTAACTCTTCCTCTGCTGTCAACTCATCACCAATCGCCTCAGCCTTCTCCATAGCAATTTCAAAAGCACTTTTCATCTTTCTCATAATATCACTCCTTTTTAAAGAGATCAAAAAATCTATCTTCATAAGCCCGGAAAACTCCCCACTGATCTAGTTCCTGTTTGAGCTTTGCCGGGTCAAGAACACCACTCTTTACCTCAGCAAACATCTTTTCAATCTCCTCCTTAGCAGCCAGGGGTAGTCCCTCAAGATTTCGCGTAATCGCCGGCAAACCACGTTCATCCCTACGCAAGAAACCCTTGTTTTCATAATAAGGGAGCTGTGATTTATAAGCACTCTTAATAATTAATTCCTGGACATATTTAGTTAATGATACATCCCAGAGCTCATCTATACCCTTGATAATAACAACAAAATCCTTTCCTTCATCCTCAATACGCCTCTCCAGTCTCTTAAATGTCTCATTAATATCATATGACACTGTAGAGGTATGTTCTTCCTCCCTCTTATACCTCATTTTATATAATACACCGGCCAGATCGGGATTCTGCCGGGCAATTAATTTCATAGCCTCACGGGCCTCACTACTAAACCCTTCCATATCAACCAGATAACCAGGTGTTAATAACTTAGGCTTTTCCCAGGATATCTTCCCACGTCTAACTTTAGTCTCAGGGCCCTCATTTTTAAACACCTCATGATAGGCAGGCTCAGCAAGGACATAGAAGTGAAGGGTTGTTGCTGAATTAGTCGAAATCAACCCGTCCGGCGACCGTAGTATCTCTGTTTCTTCCAGTGCATACTTTATTCGTTCAGGGCTATTCATATTATGCTGCCTCCTCAAAGTCTTATTAATATTATATTATAAAGATAAGCCAACCCCATGTCAATAAACAAAAAGATGACAGGGGGACGGTTCGTCTGTCACATCATCTTTTCTTCACAGCCCTGGCCACAACGCCACGCCCAATCCCCAGTACCCTACTCAACTGTCTTATACTAGCATCTGTTTCCTTTTTTATAGCAAAAATCATCTTATCTCTGTCAGTTTTACTGACATTAGCTAGGCCACCGACTTCAAACTCCTTAATTATTCTCTCCCTCAGTTCTTGATCACTAAGCCTTTTTTTACATTTATATTCCAGACAGTTATCATTATTTACTTCCTGCATAAACAACTCAAAACTCTCCCTATCTACAAAGTAATCATCAATAAATCCAGCATCAATATTTACCTGTTTACCATTATACCGCTTAATATATTTCTGATAACTACTCCACTCATATTCAACAGGCAGTTTACATATACCTGCCTTGACTGGATTCTGATGAATATAACGCAGTACTACCAATAAATAGGTATCATCCTCGACAGCCTCACTCTTAAATCTATTTTGAAACAGGTGGCCATATCGGTCATATTTCTTATTATACCACTGAACAAAACTAACCGCTATCCTTTTAATACTCTTACCTATTTTTTCATTTTCTTTTATCAATAAATGTACATGATTACCCATTAAACAATAGGCATATAATAAAAAATTACCATTTCTTTTGGCCCTGTTAACCGCCTGAATAAACCTTTTATTATCCTCATCAGCAACAAAAATAGTCTTCCTGTTTATCCCTCGCAGCATAACATGATATATCCCGGTTTCACTCTGTTTTCTTTTCTGTCTAGGCATTTTTAATCACCATTTTTAGTGTACCATTCTTTTGCTTTCGTGTCAATCGAACCGTCCCCCCGTCACGCAGCAATTATATATCAAGCAATTCCTGAATATCCTCCCAGGTAATCTGGTTAAGGGGATTTACATTATCCTCAACAATGTTATTAAACATGTCTTCCTTTCTCCTTTGTAGTTTTATCATCTTTTCTTCTACAGTTCCTTTAGTTATCAATTTATACACCATAACCCTATTTTCCTGTCCCAGGCGGTGAGCCCTATCAGTTGCCTGCCGTTCAACCATCGGATTCCACCAGGGATCAACATGAATAACAATATCAGCCGCTGTCAGGTTTAGACCTATTCCCCCGGCCTTGAGGCTGATAAGAAAAGCCTTGATCCTGTCATCCTGGTTAAAACTCTTTACCCTTGACATTCTATCCCTGGTACTGCCGTCAAGGTATTCAAAGCTTACACCCCTTTTTTCGAAATCTTCACGTATTATCTTTAACATCCTGACAAACTGGCTAAAGACTATTATTTTATGACCACCATCAACAGCTTCCTGCACTATTTCGGACAAGGCCGCCAACTTGCCTGACCCTTCTTTATGAGCGGAATGTTCAAAATTATTCAACACCAGAGAGGGGTGATTACAGACCTGCCTCAGTCTTGTTAAGGCCGCCAGGATATTTATCCGGGAACGATCAAACCCCTTCTCCTGGACAGAAGCCAGCAATTCACCTTTTAGCTGATCAAGGATCAGTTGATAGGTGTCCTCCTGTAGTTTAGTCATCTCCACATATTGAATATTAATAGTCTTCTCCGGCAATTCTTTCAGCACCTCATCTTTATTTCTGCGTAAAATAAAAGGAGCTACCCTCTTTTTAAATTCCTGAAGTTTTTCCTGATCATTACCTTTTGTAATCGGATTTAAATACTCCTTCTTAAAACGACTGTATCTATAGAGATAAGCAGGCATCAAGAAATCAAAAATTGACCAAAGTTCATCAATCGAATTCTCCAGAGGGGTTCCTGTCAGAGCCAACTTTCTCTCTGCCTTAATCTTTTTTACACCCTGGGCCCTTTTAGTCCTGTGGTTCTTAATGTGATGAGCTTCATCAAGAATACAATAGGCAAACTCCAATCCATTATTATTCAGTTTTTCATAATCCCTGCTGATAATTGAGTATGAGGTAATAAGCAGCTCATATTCCTGGAGATCATCAAGCATTTCATTCCTTTCTTCAGGGGTTCCATAATAGACCAGATATTTCAGGTCAGGAAAAAACTTATCTACCTCTTCTGCCCAATTATAGATCAGAGTGCGGGGACAAATAACTAAAGCCGGTTTGTTAAGTTCTAAACTTACCAGGAGGGTCAGGGTTTGAATCGTTTTACCAAGACCCATATCATCTGCCAGTATCCCCCCAAAATGATACTTATTTAAAAACCTCAGCCAGTAATATCCCTGGCGTTGATAATTCCTCAACACATCCTGAACCCCCTGGGGGATAGAGACCTCCTTAACCAGGCTGCCAGCTGTAATATCTTCTTGCAGACTATTGTAAACCCTATTACCCCGGCATCTTATACCAGCCTCTTCAATCAGGTTTTTATAATAAAGGAGATTATAAAATGAACTTCTATAATCCCCTTCATCCCCCTCTTCAGCGGTATCCAATAGCTTAGTAAGCCCTTCCTCCTGTTGACCCTCTTGAAGGATAAAATACCGTCTGTCAATATTAATATATGATTCACCATGTTGATTTTGGGAGATCATCTTTTTTAATTCTGAACTAGTAAATGTCTTCCCACCCAGATTATAATAAACTTCAAACTCGAACCAATCTATCCCATCCCCTTCTTTGAGTTCAATAATTGGTTCCAGCTGAACCGTCCTTATCTCCAGTTCATCAAAAGAATCGGTAGTCACAAGCTGCCATTCCTCAGGGAGATGGATAAACCCATCAGTAATAAAGTCAATAATATCTTCTTTATTTCTGAGTATGAACTCTTCCGGTCTGACATGAAAACCATAGTCATGCATTAAATTCAGTAGATCCTTGACTGCCTGGTTGTCCTGAAGATACCATAAATTAGACCCTTTGCTTGAGCGGGTATATTCCCTTAAATCAAAATCCCTACCCAGGGCCTCAATACCACTTATATGCTCACCCTTTATCTCGATATCAGCATTACAAAGGATATTCCCCTGAATATAATCAAAATATAGGGTAATCACTGGTTCTTCAGAATGCAGTTCATATTTTCTAAAATAATTATCTATCTCCAGGCCATACTTCTTCTCCAGAGCTGGTAATACCTCAAAGATAAACTCCCCTTTTTTATCCCCCGGGATCCTGATTTCATCAGGGAGACTGTTGAATTCCACCATGTTTATCGGATGTACTATACTGTCAATAACTGTCCAGTAAACTTCATGATAAGGAGCCCTGTACAGCTGATATTCATCTTCCTTAATATTTATATTTATTAAATCCTCTGTGCCACTTAAAAACAGAGCAGGCTTTAGTTCTTCACCTACCCGGGCCCGTTCACCAGTTTCAACTAAATACACAGGGCTATCAGCTATTAATTCCAGCAAAAAATTATGGGCATCATTATCTTTGACCAGCAGAAAAGACCCTGCTGTTCTGCTCTGGCTTGTCTCCAGTTTTCTAAATGATTTGACATTAAGATAATCACCGCTGGAAAGCAGACTGCTGACCTGATAGGTCCTGAAAGTGATTCCATGATGAATATATGATATTATCCTCTCTATCTCCTGATCAGATAAGCTATCACATTCAAGGCTTATTTTAAAATTTACCAGGTGTTCATTCATTAAACCACTTATATAGTAATGGAGTACTTCTTTCTCGATAAGTTCCCGGGGCCGGCTCAACTCCACTAATTTCTGATAATTAGTATTCTGTCCTGACTTATTCTGAAACCGTTTCAGGTCCTCCAAAATCTTTCTATTGCCTCCTTAAACTACTCCTTATCAGCTGCCACCTCATCAAAAGCCTTATTTACTGCACCTGCTCTACTGGCAGGAACACCTACACCAATGTATTCCAGGCCATACCTTTCAAGCTCTTCTTTTTCATAGACATTTCTCAGGTCAAAAAAGATCGGTTGTTTCAATAATTCCTTAACTTTACTTAAATCCAATCTCCTGAACTGATTCCACTCAGTTATTAAAACCAGGGCATCAGATTTCTTCATTACCTCATATTCATTATTACAATAAGTAATATCTTTTTCATAATCCTTGAGCCGCCAGACAGCCTCTTCAATTCCCTGGGGGTCATAGGCGCTTATCAGGGCACCAGCTTTAATAAGCTCAGGTATTATTGTTAGGGCAGGGGATTCGCGCATATCATCAGTCTCAGGTTTGAAACTCAAACCCAGGATACCAATCTTCTTGCCTTTTAGATCACCTAAACGTCCCTCTATCTTATCAACCATCCGTAGTTTTTGCGCCTCATTAGCTGCAATACCTGCACTAATTACTTTTAACTCTACACCCTTCCCTTCAGCTATCCGGGCAATAGCACTGGTATCCTTAGGAAAACAACTCCCTCCATAACCAGGTCCAGCATGGAGAAATTTACTGCTAATCCGCCCGTCCATCCCCATTGCTTCAGCAACAGTCTGTACATTGGCATTAACGGCTTCACAAAGGGCAGATAATTCATTAATAAATGATATTTTGGTAGCCAGAAAGGCATTAGAGGCATACTTAATCATCTCGGCAGTCTCCAGATTAGTAAATACAAAGGGTGTATTGTTTATATATAAAGCCCGGTAAACATCTCTTAAAATCTGACGGGCCTTTTCACTCTCTGTACCAATAACTACCCTGTCAGGATGAGTAAAGTCCTGAACAGCCTTTCCCTCCCTTAGAAACTCAGGGTTGCTGACTACATCGAACTCATATTCCTTACCCCTTTTAGCCAGCTCTTCTTCAATAACAGCAGCAACTTTACGCCCTGTCCCAATAGGCACAGTAGATTTATCAACTACAACCTTATAATCATCCATATATTTACCAATAGAGCTGGCTACATCAAGAACAAACTGAAGGTCAGCACTACCATCTTCAGCAGGAGGGGTTCCTACCGAAATAAACACAACCTCACTCTCTTTAATAGCAGACTCTATATCAGTAGTAAACCTTATTCTCCCATCAGCCAAATTACGCTCATAGACATCTTTTAAGCCCGGCTCATAAATGGGTATTTCTCCCCTGTTTAGCATCGCAATCTTATCTTCATCTATATCCACATTTATAATATTATTCCCGAACTCCGCCAGACATACCCCACCAACCAGTCCAACATAGCCTGTACCAATTATACTTATTTTATTATTGTACATTCCAGGTCCTCTCCTTTGCTCTATTGTTATTCTCCCTATATTTTAATATATTAGAGCCTTAAGGTCAATTTTATCTGTTTCTATTCTGTAACATTTTTCTTGTTTTATATCGGGTTCAATGATACCAATCCAGGTTTCATGCTGTTTTATTGCTAATGAAACAGTTATTAGGGCATATAGACCTAGATATTGAAGATTAGCATGTCTGGCAAACTAAAGCCAGCTTTTTATCTTTAATAATAGTATTATTACATTCCTTTACATGTTCTTTAGAATCCATTTCCATATAAATTCTTATTAATGGTTCCGTTCCAGAAAACCTGATAGATAACCAATTTTCATTTTTAAAATAGAATTTAATTCCATCCATATAAGAAACCTTCTTAATTTCCCAGGGAAATAAAGGAATATATTTTTCCTTAAAAAGAATACCGGACAATCTCTCCCTTTCTTCAACCCGATAAGGAATATTCATAGAATGGAAGGATAAACTCCCAAACCTATTATCTATCTCTTTTAATAATATACTAATAGGCTTAGCTGTTTTGGCTATCATTTCTACTGATAGCAAGGCCGCCAGTATACCGTCTTTACCATTAACATGCCCCCTTAACTTAAGTCCTCCACTACTCTCTCCTCCTAATAGCAGGTCTTTTTCTTGCATTTTTGCAGAGATATACTTAAACCCTACAGGAACTTCATAAGCCTCTTCATTATATTGTGCAGCGATTCTATCTAGAATATGGGTAGTAGTAAGATTCCTAACCAATCCACCTGGAGCTCTTCGATACTCTTTAAGGTAATAATATAATAGTTTTAGTATCTTATTGGCATCGACATAATTACCTTCTTCATCATATAGTCCCAGCCTATCTGAATCCCCATCAGTAGCTATACCAATATTATATTTACTATTTCTCATCTTGTATTCCATATCCTGCAGACTTTCCCGTTCAGGTGAAGGGACATGCAATCCAAACATAGTATCACGATAACCATTGATAGTCTCGACAGAACACCTGAGAGTAGATAAACAAATCTTCATAATATCATTGGCTACACCATACATCGGATTAAATAAAACCTTAAGATTCTTCTCCATAATCTCTTTGACATCAACCTGTGATAATAAAGAATCTATATATTTATTCTTATTGCTATAATATTGTATCTTTCCTTCATCGACTAAATCAAAAAAATATTCATGTTTTATTTCTTCATCAGGAAGATTATTGGTGATCCTCTCGAGTTGATCAGTAACCTCCACCGGAGCATCTTTACCTTTCTCGACAATAATTTTTATTCCATTATATTCTGGTGGATTATGGGAAGCAGTCACTACAACTCCATAATCTATCTCTTCCTGGTCGACAGCATACATTACCATTGGAGTTGGAACTGCCTCATCAATAAAGCAAACTTTTATACCGTTAAAGGCCAAGACCTCTGAGAAAGCCCTGGAGAATCTTCCAGACAAAAAACGAAGGTCATGGCCTACAACAACTGGTTTATTAACATCTCCTCCACTCTTTATCATTATACTAAGTCCTTTGGCAACCCTTCGAACATTTTCAAAAGTAAAATCTTCAGCAATAACTGACCTCCAACCACCAGTACCAAATTTTATCACTTGTTATCACCTCTATTAGATTCGTAAGTCATTGAATTTACTGCAATCATTTCATTATAAAAGTCTAATAAGTTACCTTCAAAATAAATCATATTCCTATTTAAAAGATTCATATCCATAATATTATAGAACTCATTGGATATAACCGATAAAACTACTGGATCCTGTTTTTCATCAAAAGACAATAATATATGAAAAATTGGCTGATAACTTGCTTCAAATAAATAATTATTTAGTTTATTACTATCCTTAACCAGATTGGAATTCGATACATAATCTATAAATCTTTTTTTACTCTTTTCTGATACATTAATCATCTTCGCTGAATCAGGATCATAAAAATCTCCAGCCTTATATAAATAAATTGAATCTGCTTTTTCTATCATATTAATTAAATTCTTCTTTGTCTGCAAAGTATATAATAGAATCCTATATAATTCCTTGACATCTATTTCTTCATTAATATTACCTAAAAGAAATTCTCCTAATTGAAACCTATCCGAAATAGCAAAAAACTGTTTGCTACCATCAATGAAGTAAATATAACCACTTATTTGATCCTGATTAGAAATATATTTATCTGGATAAGATTCCAGCTTACTAAGTATATTCCATATTTTAAATAATACTTCTGGTTCTTCTAGTACTGCTCTACCCCAATTATCATCACTTATTTCTATTTTTACAGGTGTATTCTTTTGAATAAGTCTTATCAATTTATCATTATCATCGATAACAACAATCTCATTTTCACTAATTCCAAATTCCAGGAAATTAAACAAGGTGAAAGTTCCTATCCATATAAAAGAAATAATTATTATAATAGAAATAAAATGCCGCATTAATGACCCCACCACTTTATTTGTATAATTTAATAGATATTAATGTGCCCTTTCCTTTCAAACCATCAATTACAAATTCCCCATCATGCAGTTCAATAATTTTCTTTGTTATAAATAAACCATATCCATGTCCATCATGATTGCTAATATTAGTTTCCTGAAATTCCGTATAATCTTTATTAATCTTTTCTAACTGTTTTCTAGAAATCCCTTTACCATAGTCCTCTATTTCTATTAATACAACTCGTCCACTGCACATCAATGAAATATCTATCTTATCTGTCCCACTATATTTTATAGCATTGTCTATCAAATTAAGAATAACCTCTTTGATTTTATCTTTATCAACATCAATAAATATATCTTCTGTAATATTAAAATTAAACTTAATACCATATTTATTAGCTTTATATTTAATAATCCCAACAGTCTCTTCTATTAATTTCGATATATTAAAATATCCTTTATTTATTTCAAAATTATGCAAATTGAGTTTTGATGACTTTAATAATTCATTTATCATTCGCAGTAACCTCTTCCCCTCACTTTCAATATATCGTAAACATTCTTCCCGACTTTCTCTGGAATCAACTCGTTTTATTATATCTGCATAACCAAGTATTGTAGTAAGAGGAGTCCTGATTTCATGGGTCATGTTATTATAGAAGTCCTTCTGCTTACTTTTTTCAATTTTTAAGTTATCAATAAGTAAACTGATATCAGAGGACATTTTATTAAAAGAATTAGCTAGTTCCTCTATTTCATCACCACTATCTATCTCTAAATTGTTTTCTAAATTACCACTGGCAAATGATTGAACCACCGAATTTAACTTGTACAATGGAAATACTATCTTATCCGTAAAATATTGATATAAAAGAATAATAGCTATTAAAACTAGAAAACCTATCCCTGATAGAATAGCTGTTAACTTACTCTTTTGATTATCAGCTTCTTCTAAAATGCAGATCAACCTCACAACACCTTCAATTCCCTCTTTCGAAAAGAAGGGAAATGCCATTAATAGATACCTATGCTTATCAACTTTTTTTAGATTATAATTCTTCTTATTCTCAATAGCCAGTTTAATTTCCTGACTATCCCTAAAACTTGAAAAAACATCCGCAGTCTCTAATTTTGAATCTACTTGAATATTACTACTTATATATAACATTTGACTACGCAAATTAACCATCTTACTTAATTCATAATTCAAAAAAAATAGGTCTTTCTCTGATAACTGTTCAGTCGAATGCTCTGATAAGTATTGATAAAGATATAATTGCAAAATATAGCTATCATTTAAAAGAATCTTCCTAATACTTGCTAAATTATACTGATCAACAAAAATAACAGAAAAATAAATAAATAAAATAAACATGGGTAAAATAATTGCAATATTAGCAAGCATAAATTTTTTCTTAATATCAAACCTCATTTTTCCACTTCCAGTTTATAACCTACACTATATACTGTTCTAATTGCCTTTTTGTATTTTCCCAACTTTTTCCTCAATCTTTGGATATGCATATCAATTGTCCTGGTATCACCATAATAATCAAATCCCCATACCAAGTTCAACAATTCTTCTCTGGAAAAAACCTTTTTATGGTTTTCCATTAGGCATTTAATAATCTTGTATTCTTTCGGTGTCAGGTCAATCTTTTTATCTTCAATATAAAAAGAATGCTGTGAACGCATTAACTTAAAAGTAGCTAATTTAATTTCATCTTGCTTTTCCAAAGATTTAACCCTTCTCAAAACAGCTTTAATTCTTAAAACTAATTCCCTGTTATCAAACGGCTTTGTAATATAGTCATCAGCTCCTAATTCTAAACCTAACAACTTATCTTTTAAATCTGTCCTGGCAGTCAAAAAAATCACAGGTATGTTTTTCTTCTTTATCTTACTCTGAACAACAAAGCCATCAATATCTGGCAGCATAATATCCAATAAAATCAGACTCGGTTTTATAAGGTCAATTTGTTCTAAAGCCCCTTTACCATCATAAAATAAAGCCGTTTCGAATCCCTCAAGATGGAGATTCATCTTCAATAAATTGGCTATGGCTTTATCATCTTCAATAATCATAATTTTCATTTATAGTTGCCTCCCATAACTGCTGATAACTAACTCTATTTTCTGCAGCTATTGAGAAATCATATCCCCAATTTATCGGCATTTCGGATAAAGATACAAGTCCTACAGATATCGGCATCCTAACATCTTCTCTAGTAGATATTCTTTCAGTTAAATCGGTATGAAATTGTCCTATCTCCTTACTTAACATAAAATCAACAAATGCCTGAGCAGCTCTAGTATTTGGCCCATTTCGAACAATTGAAATACCCCCAATCTCCCAACCTGCTCCTTCAGGCACCCTTGAAACAATATTAAATCCAGATTTCCGCATTAACAATTGATCATGAAGAAAATTAATACCAATTAAATATTCACCAACTGCAACCCTTTGAGCAACTGTAAACCCACTTTTTGAATACTCAGCTACATTTTTATCAAGTTGTTTTAAGAATAAAATGGTTTTATCTTCTCCCCACAGCTGTATTAATGATGCTAATAATGTATAACCAGTCCCAGAGGAAAGAGGAGCAGGCATAATGATCTCTCCTTTAAAAACAGGATCAAGTAAGTCATTAAAAGATTTTGGTTTGTTAATGCCCTTTCCTGCTAACTCCTTTTCCCATCTAACTTCATTTATGCCTATTGATATAGGCCCAATATAGAGACCTGTCCAATAACCTTCAGAATCCTTATATTTAATTGGTATACTGCTGGAAATAGGTGAAATATACTTTTCCAATAACCCTTTATTAGCAAGTAGTTGATGTACATCGGCCGGCCCACCTAAAACAATATCGGCTGCAGGGGAAGTAGCTTCATCTATAACCCTTTCTGCTGTCTCACCAGCCGGCATTCTCAAATAAATATATTGACAATTGGTCTTTTCTTTAAATAAATCCAGTAATCTCCTTCCCTCTTCCTCATGAAAAGTGATATAAACAACCAGTTTCTGACCCGTTAAATCAGGATAACAGATTTTTCCCATTATTAAATCAGTTTTTATAATTATTGATACTAATATAAACAGGATAACAATAAATACATCTTTTTTCATAGAGTAGCCCCCCTAAAATAATCAAGAATCTGTTCGAAAAGTATCAGTATATGCACCGGGGATTATATATCCCTTCACTCAACGGTAACACCTTAACTTCGTTCAGGGATATATAATCCCCTATTTATACCTTTTCGAACACACACCCTAAGTTTAAATATTTTAAATATACTATAATTATAAATAATTTATAATTTTTAATCAAGCAATTGTTCAAGAGGGGTAAAACAAACTATAAAAAACAAATTTTTTTAGCCAGGGATTCTGGATCTTCAAATAAAATAGAATTTATTCCTAAACTTAAAGCAGCCTTCACATTTTCCTCCATATCATCAACAAATATCGTTTCATCTGCTTTTACTTTTTCTTCATTAAGAATATATGTGTAAAATTCAGAATTGGGTTTAGAAATACCCATTTTATTTGACGCATAAACAGCATCAAATATATCATAATATCCTTTTTTTATAAGATAATCATAATGTGGTTCAATAGTATTAGTCCCACATACTACCCGTGTTTTTTGTTTTAAGGTTTTTATAATTCTACTTGTTTTCCTATCAACTTCCGGTTTAAAAAATTTACCAAACAGTTCTTCTTTAATTTCCTTACCATATCTCTGTGAAAATACTCCCCAAAAACAGCTGGAAGATATTTTCCCATCTGAATACTCCTGTAATTCATCACCAGCAAAATCAAAAAACTGTTTATCATTTATATTAAGACATTTATATATGTCAGGTCTTACATTAAAGTTCTTTAACAGTACACCTCCCATATCAAATATAAAAAGTTTATATTTCACTTTAATACCTCCTGAATTTTTATTATTAACCCTTAGTTGCAGAATGTAGTCCACTACTAATAAAATATCTTGACATAGTAAAAAACAGAACAAACATAGGTATACTGGCCATTACTGCTATTGCCATCATTATTCCTTCATCTGTATGTGTCTCGGCCATAAACTTCATAATATATAATGGTATAGTTTTCATTCTATCACTCTGGACTACCAATAATGGCCATAATAGACTATCCCACTGGGTCCTAAAGGACAATATCGCCAGAGTAGCTATTGATGGTTTAACATTAGGCATAACTATTTTTAAAAATATTGAAAGTTCACTGGCCCCATCTATTCTTGCAGCATCAAGCACTTCATCAGGAAAAGTAATAAGACTCTGCCTCATCAAAAAGACACCAAAAGCAGTGGTAAGAAACGGAAGTATCAAACCAATGTATGAATCAATAAAACCCATTTTTACAATCACAAGATATAATGGAATCATAATAACCTCAAAAGGTATCATCATTGTTGCCATAAACATTATAAAAACTAAATTCCTACCCTTGAACTTAAATTTTGCTAAACCATATCCTGTCAAAGCAGATAATATAATTGTAGTAAAAGTTACTGTACTGGCTACAATAAGTGAATTAAGTATATTCCTCAAAAATATAAAGGTATTGTTAGGCCCCTTTAAACCATTCCAATAATTTTGCCAGTAAATTTGATTAGTAACCCAAGGATATGGCAGTTTTAAAATTTCCGTTGCTGGCATTATTGAAGAAGTAATCATAAAAATTAATGGTAGCAAAATGATTAACGCTGCCGTAATTAAAGAGATCCATATAAGTATATTTATTATTGAAATATCTATCCCCTTTTTTTTAAACATCTATTATACCTCCCTTTATAAATATGTTACCTCATCTGATTTTGAAGTTTTAAATTGTAACCATGTAAATACTATCATTATTATAAAGAGAATAATGCTCATAGCACTGGCCCTTCCTATTCTATGGTCCTTGATAGCTGTATTATAAATATTTAATGTTATTACATTGATAGGTCTGGTTGGCGCTCCAGCCTGAGTAAAAAGATACTGTGTACTAAATGTTTTAAAACATTGAATCATCGCCATAACAGAAACCAATAGGGTTGTTGGTTTTAATAAAGGAAAGGTAATATACCAAAAATCTTTCCAGCTATTTGCACCATCAATTTTAGCAGCCTCATGTATACTCTTGGGAATTCCAGATATACCTGCAATAAAAATTATCGTAAAGTACCCTATATATTTCCAAAAATATACCATAATAGTCGAAAATCTTATCATATGTGTACTGGCCAACCACTTATAATCCACACCCGATCGGTTTAAAAAAAAGTTCACACCCTGATTAGCCAAGCCACGAGGGTCAAATATTAATAACCAGATTAAGGCAGCTACAACTGATGAAAGAACCGCTGGTGAGTAATACGCCATCTGAAAAAATTTATAACATCTATCCCTGGACAAAATAAATACTGCAAGGAATAAACTAAAAACCAAGAGAGGAACAAATGTACCAATTGTAAAGATAGCGCTACTACTCATAGAATTCCAAAAATCTGGTGACTGAAACAAATATAAGTAATTCCTAAACCCAACAAATTTTGGAGCTCTTAAGGAAAGAAGGTCTTTCCTGGTTAAACTCATATAAAATGCATTCATAATCGGGTAAAAACTAAATAATGAAAAAAATATCAATGATGGAATAACAAATATCCATCCCCAACGGGCTTTTTTACGTTCTATGCTATAGTTCTTTTTATTACCAAAATTCAATGATTCTCACCCCTTTTAGTAGAAAGTCCAGACTAGAAGCCTGGACTTCCATATAAAATATTATTTTACTAATATTCTTCATCTAACACTTCTTGAATACTTAGCCCGAGGTATTTTAATGCTCCATCAACAGATGTACCCTGTAGCATTACAGATTCGATCGCTTCTTTTATATATCTTTCGAATTGGTATCCGTTCTGATGCAAGAATACAGGTTTTGCTCTAGCTAAATCTTCCATAAATACATTGGAATACGGCATATTTTTAAAGGCTTTTGATTCAATTAAATCCTGAGTAGGCTGTACAATATTTACCTTTTTCAAATACTCAACTGGATGACTCAACATATAGTCAATAAACTTCCAGGCCATCTCCTGTTTTTCATTTGAAATTTGAGAGTTTACCATTAAATAGTGTCCATAATAGGCCGCAGCAAGATTATTTTTTGCATTTTCAAATACAGGAAAAGGTACAACCATCCACTCTCCACTATTATAGAAATCAGGATTATCATCCCTTAACCTACCTTCCTGATAAAGCCCACTTAGACACATTGCAATATCATTATTGTCCTTATTAAAGGTCTTACGGGCATTAACATATGTTGGACTACCAAGATTTTTCCCATGGGGACCCCAATCTTTTATAAATTTTAGGGCCTTAATCCATGCTTCATCATTTACAATGGCTGTTTTACCATCAGGACTTAACAAATCTCCACCTAATTGTTGAACCATAGGTAAGAAAGAAACCAAATAGTAAGGATATCTAAAGTCAAATCCCCTTCTAGTAATAATTTCTCCATCTCTAAGAACTAATTTCTCTGATATATTAACCATATCTTCCCATGTTTTTGGAAAATCCTTCTCGGGATCAAGGCCTGCGTCTCTAAAAACTTTCTTATTAATAAAAATAGCCCAGTTAGTAAGTTCAAGTGGAAGACCATAAATATTTCCATCCATTGTCACAGGTCCAAATGTGTTTTCCATATAATTTTTTTTTAATTCATCAAAAGAACTATAACCTAATGCCCTAAAGTCTACAGGAGCTACACGACCATTAATCATATAGCCATATTCCTGTTCAATAGGGAGGTTAAAAACATCTGGACCATTATTTGCTGAAAATGCAGTCAATACTAGGTCCCCCATTTTACTTGCCTCATTAACAACCCTCCTTATTTCTACATTTGGATATTTTTCTTCAAATTCTTTAATATACCTGTTTTCAATTAAAGTTCTATTATCATCCGTGTGTGTCCAATAATTTAATACAATTTTATCAGCAGCATTTACAACTAAAGAAAACAAGCAAACAATCATAAGTAAATATAGAATTATATTTTTTTTCATCTTCTTCCTCCTAATATTAATAATTTAGAATTAAATAAATATTAAAAATACACCTCCCCTACTGCTAATTGTGAATATTAATTTTAGTAAAACCCTTTTTAATTACATTTATTATATTAAAAAATTATATATAAAATATTGCAAAATTGTAACAATTTTGTAACAAAGAAAATTCACCTGACTGACTATTAGTCACTTGCTGTCAAATTAAAACACAGGCTGATCATTCATTCCTGACCAAAATAGCCTGTCCCAAAGATAATTAAATTTTTTATCCTAGCAATAAAATAAACCCAAAACATTGTTAAAACCGATTATAATCCCCACCGCCAATAGCCCCTTGAATATATTGCTGGGATTTTTCATCTTGTGGATTAAGGAAAAATTCCTCTGCTTCTCTGACTTCTATTACTTCCCCTAGATAAAGAAATATAATATAGTCAGATAATCTCCTGGCCTGACGCAAGACATGGCTAACTAGAACAATTGTATAATTCTCTTTAAGTAAATACAATATCCTCAATCTCTTTGGCAGAAACTCAAAAATATAATTTAAAAAGAGAATATTAAAAAAGCAGGGAATCCCCTGCTTTTTTAATAAATTAAATATAATATAACCTTACTTAAAATTTATAACCTAACATTAAAGAAATTTGTGAATTATCTACCTCAGAACCATAATCATCATCTTCATCATAGTTTATTTCACCTTTATTAACACTATATAAAATCTCAGCAAAGATATTTTCTGAGAAATTCATACCTGCACCTAAACCATAATATAAACCACCTTCTGCATCACCACCATCCTCATATTCCTTTGAAAGATCAAAAAAATTATAACCTAGTTGACCTAGCAAATAAGCCTTATCAAGTTTATACTTCATTATACCATAAAGGGGGATAAAGTTGAATTTAAAATCACTACTATCGACATCCTCATCAAATCCTCTTTCAAATTGATAGGCCAGACCAGCACCAAAATCTACCTTAGCATTATAAGGAACCAGATACTCCCCGGCAATAGTAAAACCAGTATCAACATCAAAATCTCCTGAACCACCTTCTTCATAATCAAGATCATGATTACCGGCTAAATCCAGACCCAGTTTGGCATTAAAATAACCTTCAGCCGCAAACACTGTACAAGAAGAAACCAACAACAATACCATCATCAAAACTAAAATCTTTTTCATAAACTTAACAACCCCTTTGTTTTGATTATGTAATTTAATATATAATTCTAGGCATATAATTCTAGGCAATTTGTCATATTCCTGCAATAGTTGCCACTTATTCAATTTTCTAAATTCAATATAAATAATATGACAGACGAACCGTCCCTATGTCACGTCATATTATCTAAACTGATCGATTCTGGTGGCACTTATTTCTTCATGAGCCTGAATATTTAGGCTTATCAGCACTTCTTCCAGGGACTTTTCCTCTTTAACCCCACTGGACTTATCTTTGAGAAAAACTACTTTCAAGGTGCGCAGCATTATCTTTAGATCCAACCACAGGGAATAATTTCTGATATATAACAAGTCAAAGCGGGCCTTATCTTCAGGGCTTGTAGTATATTTACCCAGCACCTGGGCGAGTCCTGTAACCCCGGCTTTTACCATTATGCGGTATTTGAAATGTGGTATATCTTTAGTAAACTCATTAATAAAATGCTGTCTCTCTGGTCGGGGGCCAACTATACTCATATCACCTTTAAGGACATTAAAAAGCTGTGGTAATTCATCTAACCTGCTGGCCCTTAAAAACCGGCCTAGTGGTGTTATCCTGGGGTCTCTATCATATGCTAACACAGGGCCTGTCTTTTTTTCGGCATTAACAATCATGGTTCTAAATTTATAAAGCTTGAATTTCCTGTTTCCCTGGGTAACCCTCTCCTGTATATATAAGACTGGACCCCGGTCATATAACTTAATAATTAAAGCCGTAACTGCCATAATAGGCAAAGTAAGTACAATACCAATAAAAGATAGAACTACATCAAAAATCCGTTTTATAATCATCTTTTCAAAAGACAGATGGAGATTGTCTATCTCAAAAACAGGCAGGTCATCAAGCTGAACAGTCCTGGCATTAATCATAGCAATTTCAAATAACTCAGGAACCAGGTAAACAAGCTTGTTTTTACCAATACAATAGCTTATTAGCTCACTTTTAATCTCACTGCTGACACTGGGACCGACATAAATCTTATCTACCTCATCAATTAACTTATAAATATTATGATCTATATTATTGCAAATATACCTGAGGTCGTCAAGATTATCCTTACTTAATAAAAGCCTTTTAGCAATATTTTCAGTATCCTCTTTAGAACCAATAATTAAAATCCTTTTCTTGCGGTAATTCTTTTTCATTTTAAGCAATAAATAGGATTTAAATACAGCCAGCAAAACAAACTGGACAACAAAACCAATAATAAAAATACTCCTTGGAAAGGAAAAACCCCTGTTAAAATAAAGTATTCCAGCTGTAATAATATCAACTAATAAGAGACAACTAAACACTTTAATCAAATTATCCACTATTGATTTATAGGACATCGACAGCATATCAAAAAATATGTAGACAATTAAAGTGACTATCGAAATATATGGAATAATAGCATAAAAAGGCCTGATATTATTCATAGACGGCTGAAAATTAAACCTCAAATGAAAGGTAAGATAAAAACTAAAATTTATCAGAAAGACATCAATTATACCTACTAATACCTTGAGAAAAAAACCGTCCTTTTTTATAAAAGAAAATCTCATCTCCTCAATCCTCACTTTTAACTTGTATTTTACTATATCATATTATATTATATTACAAAATACAATTATTAGCAAAAAATACCTACATTTAATGACTTTTTTATTTTTCCTGTTCATACAGGAGATAAGGTGTTTTCTTCATACCCATATTTTGATAAGTTTTCTGGGCCAGCTTATTATTTTTTTCTACATATAAACGGATTCCACAGACCTCAGGGTCATTCTGAACCAGGTCATTTACATAATTATACAGCCCCCTGAAAACCCCTCTACACCTGTATTCTTCGTGAACATAAACACTCTGAATCCACCAAAACACACCATCACGCCAGTCACTCCACTCCTTTGTAATCATTAACTGACCCACAACTTTACCGTCTATTTCAACCAGATAATAAACCGCCTTTGAACTATCATTTATTGCATTCCGAACACCAGCCAGCACTATATCTCTGTCCAGGTCCAGTTCCTCTGTTTCCCGGGCCATCTTACAATTATATTCTGTAATAACTCCTACATCACTTTCTTCTGCCCTTCTAATCTTCATAACACACCCCCCTTTATGACAAGGGGACGGTTCGTCTGTCATACCAGTCTACAGACATTCCTCCATCCCATTATCTTCAAGTATCTGTCGTATCTCCTTAACCTCCTGGGCCCTGTTTTTATCACAGATGAGAATAGCATCCTCTGTGTCCACAATAACAATATTCTTGACACCGATTGTAGTCACAACCTTATCTGGGCTATGTATAATAGAATCCAGTGTATCTATCCCATAGTGTTTGCCTACTATCACATTACCATTATCATCAAGTTTTTTTACCCGTTCCAGGGCAGGCCAGCTGCCCAGGTCATCCCAACCGAATGAACCAGGTATTACAAAGATATTATCAGCCTTTTCCATAATTCCATAGTCAATAGATATACCAATTAGGTCTTCAAACTCATCACAGATGACTTTTTCAGCTAGATCTGTACCCAGAGCCTGTCCTATTCGTCCTAATGAAGCAGAAAGTTCTGGCATATACAGTTCTATATTGTCAAGGATACTCTTGACCTGCCAAACAAACATCCCACTATTCCAGAGATAGGTGCCCTCCTCCAAAAACTTTCTGGCCTTTATTATATCTGGTTTTTCAGTAAAGGCCTCTACTTGATATACCTCATCACCATCTATTCTATGCGTCAACTCACCATAATGTATATAACCATAACCAGTCTCAGGATGGGTTGGATTAATACCCAGTGTTACCAAATTACAACCTGTTGCCGCCACCATAACTGCTTTCTTTAAAATGTTTAGAAAATTATCTTCCTCTTCAATCAAGTGATCAGCAGGCAGCACTATCATTGTTGAACCAGGGTATTTCCTGTCAATAATTAAGGCCGACAAACCAATACAGGCTGCTGTATCCCGCTTTACCGGCTCAACTATAATATTTTCTGCAGGTATCCCCTTCAATTGCTTTTCGATAGGCCTTTGATAGGCCTTATTTGTAGCAATAAAAACCTGCTCTAATGGTACTAATTCACTGATTCTCTCCACTGTAGCCTGTAACATCGTCTGCTGATCATCTGTTAATTTTAGGAATTGTTTCGGCCGGTGACTCCTGCTTAACGGCCAAAAACGAGTCCCCTCTCCACCTGCCATTATTAAAGCTGTTATCATAAATATCTCTCCTTTATATATTACGATATCATCTATAAGTCATGCAAAATTATTACTTATATATAATTATAATACAATAGAGTAGTTTAAGCAATCCATCAATATTAGCTGACAGACCTGTAATAGGCAATGGTTTCTTTTAAACCGCTGCTCAAGTCATAGAGTGGTTTCCATTCTAGAACAGCCCTGGCCCTGCTATTATCTAGATAGCTATGCCGGATATCACCCTTGCGTTCCTTTTGATAGACTGGTTCCAGGTCACTTCCTAGTATCTTATTAATGAGCTGATATAGTTCATTAACTGTAACCTGTATCTTACTACTTATGTTTAATAATTTTCCGCCAGCCCCACTCAAAGCCTTGAGGTTAGCCTCTACTATATCCCTGACATAGATAAAATCCCTACTCTGTTCCCCATCACCAAAAATAACCGGCCTCTCCCCAGCCAACATCTTATCTACAAAGATAGAAATAACCCCACCCTCACCTTTAGGATCCTGTCTAGGACCATATACATTAGCATATCTAAAAATAGTATAATCCAGATCATATAACTCCTGATAGGCCCTTAGATAGTGTTCAGGTGTATGTTTGCTAATACCATAGGGAGAGATTGCTTTCAGAGGGTGACACTCATCAAGGGGCAGATAATCTGGTTCACCATATACTGCTGCTGATGAAGGGTAAATTATCTTCTTTACATTATATCTCCTGCAGCATTCCAGTAGATTAACCGTACCTGTAATATTGCTTTTAATATCAAATAGGGGGTCCTCAAGAGACTGCTGTACATCTATCTGGGCTGCGTGATGAATCACATGTGTAATACCCTCTTTCTTAAAAACCCCATTGATAAGTGGAGAACTGACATCTACTTGATAAAACTCAGCCCCCTGATTAATATTTTCGGCCTTACCCTGTGAGAGATTGTCCACAATAACTGTTTGATATCCCTGTTCAACCAGACAATCAACAATATTTGAACCAATAAAACCTGCACCACCTGTAACCAGAACTTTCATATTTATACCAACTCCTCAGTTTTCCTGCTGATACCCCTTTACAAAATTGGTAATTTGTTGTATATTCTAGCCATAACCTTTATAAGACTATAAGAAAAATAGGATTAGCACTACAATTACTACAGTTACATATCACTGATGAAAAATAACGATCCTGACTCTCAAAGACCCAACTTCAATGTGAAGCTGGGTCTTTTTTACTGAAAAAACTTTAAATATATTTTATCAAATTCAAATATATAAATCAATTGATTTATTACTTAAGCGTCTTGCATAATTGATTGTTCCCAGACAAAAACTCCGCAACGAATTTAGTATTAACCAATTATGGGCTATTTTAAACTCCCTACGGTCAAACAGAAAAACAGCCTTTTTCATAATTGTTTTTACTAAATTCTGCTCCGTTTTAATTGTCTGGATAACAATTCAATTATGCAAAAGGTCTATTATGAAAGAGCCTTACTTACTATTCTAAGGTTTTTTAATTTTCCTCTTTTTTTAGCTGGAGTTGAAAAAAAATATGTTGTATTATACAATCACATTAAAAATATTCTTTATACTGTGGGTATATATTTTATTTGAAAAGTATACATGCAGTTGTAAAATATATTCAAACCCTTATAAAAGGAGGTAAATACCATCAATGAAAAATAAAACCCTTAGTAATAGAATTGTAAACGAACTTATGGAATTCATTCGAGAAGGTGACTTTAGTGTAGGAGAAAAGCTACCAAATGAATACGAACTTTCATCACTACTCGGCGTAAGCCGTAATACAATACGCGAAGCTTTAAGGTCACTTGCTTCACGAAATATTATAGATATCCGTCAAGGTGCTGGTACATTTATTTCACAAAAAAAAGGTGTAGCAGATGATCCCTTAGGTTTTTCCTTTATAGAAGACCGCCGTAAACTTACACAAGATCTCATGCAAATTCGCTGTATCATTGAACCTCAAATCGCAGCATTAGCAGCACAAAACGCAACATCGCATGATATTGAAATCCTCGGTAATTTATGTGACGAATTGGAAGCATTAATTCGCAAACGACAGGATTTTACACAAAAGGATATGGACTTTCATACTCAACTTGCAACTTGTAGCCAAAACATTGTTATGTCCAATCTTATCCCTGTTATTTGTGAGGGTATAACAGTATTTTCTTCAATAGTAGCCGAATCAGAGTTTGAGCAAACCATCAAATCCCACCGCGAAATCTTTCATGCAGTACATGAACGGCGTGCAGCAGATGCACAGCAAGCCATGTTATTCCACTTACTTTACAACCGTAATCGCTTTATCCAAGAAAAAAATCAGTAAAAATATTCACCCATATTCTCCATATTAATTTAGAATATGGGTTCTATTTATTCATTAATTGTAGGATGATTATATAGCTTATTATTGATAAAATATATAATATAAAGCATAATATGACTATTTAAATTAAAAAAATCTTGTTAATATGAAAAATTAGTGTTATAATTTTATAAAATGGTAGGATGATTTTGAGGAGGTAGAAATTATGAACCAAAAATATGACATACTAATTGTCGGCGGGGGTGTAATTGGTAGTGCAGTGGCACGAGAAATGTCAAGATACGATTTAAAAATCGGTGTTTTGGAAAAAAACCAAGACGTCTGTTATGAAACAAGTGGCAGAAATTCTGCTGTAATACATGGTGGATTTGCATATGATATAGGTACTCTCAAGTCAGAATGCTGCGTGGAGGGTTGTTTAGAATTTGATAAAGTGGCAAAAGAATTAGATGTTCCATTCAAACGAACAGGCAAAGTTCTTGTAGGAAACACACAATCAGATTATAAAAGCCTACAAAACACAATTGAAAATGGCAAAATTAACGGTAGCATCGGTCTTGAAATGATCGATAAAGCACGTCTACATGAACTAGTTCCTGAAGTAATTGGTGAATTTGCCATGTTTTCTCCTAAAAGTGGAATTGTAGACCCTTTCCAATACACAATAGCATTAGCTGAAAATGCCAAAATGAATGGTGTGGATTTTTATTTTAATCACGAAGTAATTGACATCCACTGGGAAAAAAATAGTACCTATACTATTAAAACAAGCCAGAGTGATTTTAATACTCGCTGGGTTGTGAATTGCGCTGGCTTGGGTTGTGTGGAAATTTCAAAAATGTTAGGAATCATAGATTATCAAATCGGTGGTACTAAGGGGGACTATATTATTTTGGATAAAAAGATGGGTCCTTTACTTCCTATGCCTGTTTACCCTGTTCCTACTAACACATATATGGGTATTCATGTAACACCCACAATTGATGGCAACGTAATCATAGGACCGAATGCCGATTATGTAGATGATTTTATCTATTACGGTGTACCACAAAAAAATATGGATTATCTTGCACAAGATGCCTCTAACTTATGGCCACACATTCATAAATCAGATTACATTCGCAACTATTCTGGTATACAACCTAAGTGGCTCGATGGAGATAATGTTGTAAAAGATTTTGTAATTGAATCCCGCAAAGAAGCTCCACAAACTGTCAATCTCGTTGGAATCGAGTCTCCAGGACTTACCTCAGCACTTCCAATTGCACGCCGTGCTGTTAAATTGCTAGCAGAACGCGAAACATTACAGCCTAATAAAAACTTTAATCCAAAGCGCAAAGGTATTGTTCGTTTTTCAGGGCAAAGTGATGAAGAAAAAGCTAGATTGATTGCAGAAAATCCTGATTACGGTGAAGTAATCTGCCGTTGTGAAAAAGTTACTAAGGCTGAAATTATGCAAGCAATCCATAATCCTCTAGGTGTAGATACTATGATTGGAATCAAATATCGCACCCGTTCAATGATGGGGCGATGCCAAGGCGGTTACTGTCAGATGCGTATTGCCCAAATGATTCAAGAGGAACTTAACAAGGAAATTACTGACGTACTCTACAGTCGTAACGGATCAAACATGTTTACAGGGAAGGTGAGAGAATGAATATTGTTAACAAAAAAGTAATTATTATTGGTGGCGGCCCAGCAGGACTTGCAGCAGCTGTGGAACTTTATAAAAAAGGTATTCATGATGTTCTTATTATTGAACGAGAAAAAACACTAGGCGGTATCCTACGCCAGTGTATACACGACGGTTTTGGCCTTACACGCTTTAAAGAAACCCTTAGCGGACCCGAATACGCCCAACGATTTATAGACGAGGTACATAAGTTAAACATTCAATATATTACGAACACTACCGTTCTTTCAGTCACAAAAGATAAGAAGGTTACAGCTTCTTCAAAAGATGGACTTATGACCTTCCAGGCAAAAACCATAATCCTAACAATGGGTTGCCGTGAACGTACCCGTGGTGCCCTTGGTATTCCTGGTGAACGACCAGCAGGCGTGTTTAAAGCAGGAGTAGCTCAATCTTATATAAATCTTCACAACACTATGGTAGGTAAGGACGTTATTATTTTAGGTTCTGGCGATATCGGACTCATCATGGCACGTCGTATGACGCTAGAAGGCGCAAACGTAAAAGCCGTATTTGAAATTTTGCCATATGCAAGCGGTCTACCACGCAATATTGAACAATGTCTAAACGATTACAATATACCACTATACCTAAGTCACACTGTTACCAACATTCATGGAAGTTCCAGGCTAACAGGCGTCACAATTTCTAAGGTAAATGAACACCTTAAGCCAATACCTAATACCGAAAAAAAGTATTCTTGTGACACGTTGATTCTTTCAGTAGGGCTTATTCCTGAAAATGAGCTTTCTCTTTCAGCAGGAGTCGAGCTAGATATGCGCACAAAGGGTGCTATTGTCGATGAAAATTATCAAACATGTGTTGATGGCATATTTGCTGCAGGTAATGTTCTTCATGTTCACGACCTTGTGGATTTTGTATCCCTTGAAGCAGAAAGCCTTGCACATGCTGTTGCTGCTTATATACAGAACGATATTTTTTCTGCGTGCCATATTAAAATTAATACCAGTTCGGAAATCAACTATACTGTTCCACAGTATGTAAGCGGAACAAAAGATTTTAATCTTTCTATGCGTGTGAAAAAGCCATTCCAAAACAGTAGCATTGAAATTATTCAAGATAATTCAGTAATAAAATCTATCCATTTGAAAAAAATGATTCCAGCAGAAATGATTAAAATACCAATCAATCATAAGTTGTTACAATCTGATAACAATTTGGAGGTGCGTATAAAATGCTAAAAGAATATACCTGTATTATGTGCCCAAACGGATGTAATATTGCAGTAGAAATTAAAAATGAAAAGATCCTTTCAATAGAAGGCGCAGCTTGCAAACGTGGATATGAATACGTCAATCAAGAGCTGACCAATCCTCAGCGCAACATCTCTTCCTCCATCCTGCTAGAAAATGGTATACTACCTCTAGTAAGTGTACGACTTTCCAAACCTATTCCTAAAGATAAAATTTTTCAGGTGATGGAGATTATTAAGAAAACACGATTAAAAGCACCTGTTTTTATTGGACAAATAGCTATTGAAAACGTACTCGGATTGGGTAGCAATGTAATTATAACCAAAAACGTGATGTCTTCCTCAGCATCTGACAATATATAAAATAAAACCCCTTAAGATATTTTTTAATCTTAAGGGGTTTTCAGCCTCATTAAATATAGAACTATCAAATCTATTGTCACTAATCTTACTTTATATATTTTTGTAGGGTAGCCATTACAGCCCCTTTTCCTGAAATCATCTCTTTAAAATACCCTCAATCATTTCACCCAATCCAATTTCATATAGGTCTAATCCAAACAACTGTTCATTGCTAAGAATAGGTCTTAAATTTATAGGACTAGACATGTACACCTTCATTTTTTCCACTTTATCTACCGTATCTCTATCAGTAAAAAAACACCCGCCAATTCAAGAGGCATACGTCCATTCGGAAAATTGTCTTCAATCACAAGATACTGAGGACCTTCTGCATTAACAAACGGTGCAATAAAAGTATTTTTTTCAACATTTTTTCTCGAAAAATCTCCACTCAATCCTTCACTTAAACTGAACTACCTTTTGTCAAACTTACCATCAGGGTGCATCGTAACAAGAAGACTCAAATTATCAAAAGGAGCATAAATTCTATCAATAATCTCATAATCATATGTCTCTACAGCAATAATACCTGTCTCAACATGTTTTTTATTTAACAGTTCCTGTTGTAGTACTGCTAAAAAACCTCTAAATATATTTCCAGCACCAAAATGTATCCATGTAGGATTTTCATTTGTCTTAGATACCATACATTCATAGTCGAATTCAGGAAGGGTTATTCCTGCCTGCTCCCAAACATCACGATTTTTTATGCTATCTGCACTTAATTTCAACACTATTATATCACCGCCATCATTTTACAAATAGCTTCCCAAAGGCCATTTAAATAAGTAGCCCCCAGAGCCCTATCATATAACCCATAACCAGGCCGGCCTTTCTCCCCCCAGATCATTTTTCCCAAACCAGCGGAAACCATCTTCACTATTATCACCTTTTTCTATATAAATTATAATAAATAAATATTAATCACTAAACATAGTTCCTCATTAATCAATAAATCTAATGTTTCCAATATATTTTAGATGCTTTTTCATAAGGGCTATTATTAATTCATAAATAACATCTAAACAATACTTATATTATCTATAACAATTTTTCTAAATGAACTAGGGTTATCTATAGCAAAGTTAAACGCTTCTTCTACTTTATCAATTGGGTAATGATGTGTTACAAAAGTATTAAGATTTAATTTTCTTTCATTCATTAATTTTATAACTAAGGGAAAACGCTTTGTTTGTAAACGCGAACCAACAATATTAAGTTCTTTTTTAGTGATTAATACCTGCTGAATTTTTGAAGGTGTTGGACCAAAACCTAAAACCACAACACGTCCACCAGCTGATGCAATTGATACTGCCTCTTTAAAACTTTCCTTACTACAGACAGTGTCAGCAATTACATTGGCTCCCATATTTTTAGTTATTTCCATAACCTTTTCATTTACATCTTCATCTTTAGCATTAATAACATAATCTGCTCCCAATGTAGTCGCATAGTTTAATTTATCATTAATAATATCAGTCATAATAGCAGTTATGCCATAAGTTTTTGCAATTTGTAAAATACATAACCCTATCGTACCCGAACCCATAATCAAGATTACATCATCTTTTTTTAAATCACTTCGAAAACAAACCTGAGCACCAATAGTCAATGGCTCTATTAATATAGCTTCATCCCAACTAACTTTTTTATCAACTACATAAACATGTTTACTATTCATCAACACATATTCCTGGCAACCGCCATCAATATGTACTCCATATACTTTTAGGTTTTCACAAACATTACCCCTGCCTTGTCGGCAAGGATAGCATTCCCCACAGTACTTTATTGGTTCACCAACCACATGATCACCAATTTGAACATTTTCTACTTTTTGACCAGTCTCTACAATTTCTCCTACAAATTCATGTCCCCAAACCCTTGGATAACTTGCAAAAGGATTATGTCCTTGAAATATATGCAAATCAGAACCACAGATTCCCACTCGTTTTATTTTAATAATTACATCTGTTGGATCTTTTATTTTTGGTCGTTCCTTTTCAATAATATCAATTTTCCCTGGTTCAGTTATTTGAACTGCTTTCATTTAATCACTTCCTTACATTTTTTTAATAATCAATAGAACAACGAAGGCAACCATAATGATAACTGAGGTATAAAAGCAACTAAAAACAAGACAAGTAAAATAGTAATTAAATAAGGCATATTTGCTTTAGCAATTTTTATAATAGATATATTTGAAATACTTGAAGCTACAAATAAACATACACCTAAAGGTGGAGTTATTAAACCAACCATTAATGCTAATACAGCCATGACTCCAAAATGGATCGGATCCATCCCAATTAAGGTAGCTATTTGAAATACAATCGGGAATACAACTAATATTGCAGCAACTGTTTCCATAAACGTTCCAATAAAAAGTAACAAAAGGTTAATTAAAATAAGAATTAAAATTTGATTTTCAGTTATTGATAAAATAAAATTGGCCACCATTTCTGGAACATGTTCTACTGATAATATCCAGGCAAATAGTGCCGCCAAACCCACTAAAACCATAACCGAAGCAGTAGAAACTGCAGAATCCATAAAAGTTTGAACTAATTTCTTAAAATCAAGAGTCTTATATACAAATACTCCTAAAATCAAAGCAATTACAGCACCTATAGAAGCTGATTCTGTAGGCGTAAATATACCAAAAACAATTCCTCCTACCATTATTATCGGCAAAATTAAAGGCAAAAGAGCATCTCTTAAACTAATAATCATTTCCTTAAAACCAGCTTTTTCACCACTGGGATATCCTCTTTTTATAGATAAATAATATGTCATTGCCATTAAAGCCAAGCCTAGTATTATTCCCGGTATAGCACCGGCAATAAATAATTTACCAATAGATATACTTAATAAACTACCAGTTAAAATCATAGGCATACTCGGTGGAATTATTGGACCTACTATTGAAGAAGAAACTGTAACTGAACAGGCAAATTCTCCATCATAACCATCTTCCTCCATTGCTGGAATCAATACAGCACCGATACTTGCCGTATCAGCTAAAGCAGTCCCTGAAATTCCTGCAAATAACATGCTTACTCCCACATTTGCCAGTCCAAGTCCCCCTTTTATATGTCCAACAAAACTATTTACTAATTTTATTAATTTATTAGTAATACCCCCATTATTCATTAAACTCCCCACAAGTAAAAATAAAGGAATACTTAATAAAGACCAACTATCAATACCTGCAAATACTTTCTGCGGTATAACAACCAGAGGAAATGGACTTGAAGTAATCAACCATACAAGTGAGGAAACCCCAATAGTGAAAGCAATAGGCATACCAATTAACATTAAAATCAACATTGTCCCAAATAATATTAACATATCATTTACCCTCCTTTCTTGTTCCCTTACCTTTTAACTCTTCAATCTTTTCTTCTTCAGAGACATAATATATCAAGTGTTCATCGGGAGTCGATACAGATATATCTTGATTTTTAATTAGAGACTCTATAGTTGCTATACTATCCATTAAAATGAATAACAGCATTAAAAAACCCAGTAAAGGCAATGATAAATAAACATAACTCATCGAAATTTGCATGGCAGGTGAAAGTTGAATTCTAACTTTTTGCATTAAATTAAAACCATATTTCATAATAACATAAAATAAATATCCAGTCAGAATATTAAAAAATAAGTCAAAAATTTTTTTGCCACGAAAAGGAAGCAACATATAAAAACTATCCATACCTACATAGGCCTTTTTTTCTATAGCCAAACCTCCAGCAAATGCAATAATATAAATTAACAAAAATCTAGCTAGTTCTTCTGTCCAGGAAGGAATACTCATATTAGGCATATATCTTGCTATTACCTGATAAGTTACAATAACTAACATCAAAAACAAACTGAAAGCTGCCAGAGCTTCTGTTATATAAAATAAAGTTTTCTTTATTTTTTTAAGCAAATGTTTCACCTTCCTTTATTTTATTTAACATAAAGGCCTTAATAAGGCCTTTATGTTAAATTTGTTTAATAAATATAGTTATTATTTTACTGCTTGAATTCTTTCATATAAATCTATATACTCTGGGAATTCTTCATAAACTAAATTATTAACTTTTTCCCTAAAGGCAGCATTATCAGCTTCGATAAACTCCATACCTTTATCTTCTAGGCTGGCACGTAATTCATCCTGCTGTTTAAAGAATAATTTTTGATGATAATCGTGAGCAATATCAGCTGCTGTTTGGAGTGCCTTTTGTTGGTCAGCAGTTAGATTTTGATACTGGTCTTCTCCAATAACTAGATAAATCCACTGACGAATATGACCAGTTAAGTTAACATAATCTTGAACTTCATAAAATTTAGCACTATCAATCAACGCAAGAGGGTTTTCCTGTGCATCCATTACCCCCTGTTGTAAAGCAGTAAATACTTCAGAAAATGCCATCGGTGCAGGGTTAGCACCAATCTCCTGCCATCCTTTTATAAACCAAGGAACATTAGGCACCCTCATTTTTAATCCTTTAGCATCTTCAGGAGTTCTAATAGGTCTATTAGAGGTCAGATATCTAGGCCCTCTCTCAAACCAGGTTAATACCCTCATGTTAGCTTTATCTAATATGTCTTGTTCAATTTCTTCACCAATTGGACCGCTGGCTATTTTATTAATATGTTCGCTATCTCTGAATAAATACATAGCACCTAAAATACCTACTTTAGGGGCCCAATTACCTAATGTTTCACCGGTAATAGTCATATCAGCTGCACCTATTCTAATACCTTCTAAGGTTTCTCTTTCTGAACCCAAAATTTCATTGGGGAAGATTTCAACCTTAACAACTCCATCTGTTCTTTCTTTTACTTCTTCTGCTAACTTAAGACATGCTTTGTGCCATAAATGGTCAGTATTAGATAAATGTCCTAAACGTAATGTAACAGTACTAGCCAAAGTAGGAACAGCAACCATAATAAGAATTAAACTAAGCATTAATAAAGTATTGATCGATTTTTTCATAATTTTTCCTCCTAATTATTTTTTATTAATTCTAAGTTAAACTAAAACAAATAAACCTGGTAATCACCTCCCTTTGAATTAAAATCATTTTCCTAAACTTAACTAATATGAGTTTTACTTAAAAATTTTTATATTATTTAAAATATATAGTATTCCCATATTATTAATTAATTGTCTTACATAAATTGAAAAATGTAATTCTACAAACTCCTCAGGATATTGTCTAAAATCCGGTGTCAATGTTTTGTGAAAAAATCGTTTTACCTAAAATTCAATAATTCTTAGTATATTAAATAAAATCCCCTTATATTATCTAATATAAGTTGGTATCCCCCTAATAATTAATGAAGTTATAAAAAAGTAGAAAACACAAAAAATTAGCTATGTACCAAAAAATGGCCGCAGGAGGTTTTATTTTTAGCCCTTTCAACCAAAGCTATATTTAAGAGTCATTATATTTATGCTAATATACTAATATATTAATCTAAATAATAAAAATTTTTCTCTAATAAAAATATAAATCTATTGTTTTTCAAAATACCCTGGATATTCTGTCGTTAGTTTATCACTATCAAATTTTATACGGCTGATATGTTTAGTTATAATCCTATCTGCCAACTCTTTATCCCCCTGCTGAATAGCTTCAACAATTTTCTGATGCTCAACAATTAATTCATTACCATTAAAGTTCGCTGCTAGACTAAGAATTCTTGACCTACTTACATGATTACTCAGCTGTTGAATAGATAACCAGATATCCCCTTTATTACATCCATCAAAAATAATTTTATGGAATTCATTATCAAGTTCAAATAACTTAATATAGTTTTCTTCTTCAACATAAATCTCCTGCATCTTAATATTAGTTTTCAATTTTAATATATAATCCTCGGGAAAGTCACTGCAAGCCAACCTCGCAACGGCCCTCTCCAGATGCTCCCTCATAAATTTGGCCTGCTCTACCTTTTTCATATTAATCAGCGAAACATATGTCCCCCGCTGGGGATAAATATCAACCAGTTCATCTTCTGATAAACGTGCAAATGCCTCCCGTATTGGTGTTATACTAACCTCTAATTCTTTGGCTATCTTTTCCTTTTTCAGGTTCATGCCCGGTTTTAACCTGAGTTCTATTATGTTTTTCTTTAACACTTCATATACATAGTCTTTCATATAACCATAATCATTATTTTCATGTTTATGTAATTCCATTAATAATTCTCCTTTTCATATATCTTACTATACTAATATGCTAACATATTAGTATAGTATAGTCAAGCAATTCCAATATATAACATAACATCGGGACAGTTCGTTTGTCATCTCAGAAGACCTTTTTATATATGAGTTAAGAAGTACAAAATTATTTTATCTCAACCTTACAGCAATTATTTAAAAAACAAAGGAGAAGGAAAATTTGCCTTCTCCCAGAAATACTCATATTTAGAAACTCCCGGACAATTATGTATTAATAGATTCCTGCTGTAAAATCATTAATTTCCCCTTCATACTAGATAACATACCTGTAAAAATATATATTATTATAATTGTTGTAATAAAAATTTAATTAAATTACTCATCTTAAAAATGATTCTCTCAAGCAAGTTTTTCTTATAACTTCTTTATTTGGCTATAATGTTGCTAAAAGTTGGATCATCAGGAAAGAAAGTATCTATGTCTTCATCTACACTATGCTCTGTCAGTAGAGATACAATAACCAAAGCCAAAAAGGAAACAATCCAGCCTAGATATGATTCGGAAAATCCTAAAGGATTTTTCAGTATTGGCCCCCAAATAATTGCTGCAGAGCCACCTAGAATAATACTAAAAAAAGCCCCTGATGCAGTGGTTCTCTTCCAAAATAACAAACCCAACATTGGGAAAAAAAGACCAGCTGCCCCAAAGGTATAGGCAAATAAGACAATACTTAAAATAGAAGGAACACTATAAGCCAGATAAATGGCTAACACACCTAAAACCAGTGTTGCATAACGACCAACTTTAACCAATTGACGGTCATTAGCTTCAGGATTGATAAGTTTTTTGTAAACATCATTAACAAAAATAGCAACAGGCCCCATCAGACAAGAGTCAGCTGTTGACATAACAGCTGCAATATAGGCTGCAACTACTATTCCAGAAATACCCACCGGCAACAAGGTAAGAATCATATTAGGAGTTGCCAGTTCAGCATCAGCCAGCCCAGGCATTAACATTCTAGCAAACATACCAACCAGAGTAGTCCCAATAGCAAATAGAGGCCACTCAATAGGAATACCTGTTAAAAAGATTCCTTTTGTGGCAGTACCTTCATCCCTGGCAGCAACTATCCGCTGAAAAGCAGCTATAGAGATAAACCAAACCGGAAATATCGAAAGGAACCAGCCAATTGCCGTTTTCCAACCCACAGCTCCCCAGTTCAATAAATTAGCAGTTTCAGCAGAGGCACTAAACTGTTCTACCATCCCTGACCAGCCGCCAACCTTAACCAGTCCAATAGGTACCATTATGAAAATAATACCAACAAAGAGAATAACCATTTGAAAGACATCTGTAATGATTACAGCCTTTAATCCACCCATAACTGTATAAGCCAGAACTACTGCACCAGCAAGTATAATAGCAGTAGTCAGGTCAAAACCCATCGTTGCAGCAACCAGTTTACCTGCGGCAATAATCTGCCCGCCAACAAAGGCAAACCAGGATACACCAATTAAAAGAGCCGCAATTAACCCGGTCTTTTCATCAAATCTCTGGGTAAAAAGATCACCAATGGTTAACCCTTTAGTCTTATCAGCCCATTTTTTTACTTTAGGAACTAATAAAAAAGAAGAAAAAACAGCACTAAGACCAGATACAGCAATCAACCATGAACCTGATATACCAAGGGTAAAGCCCAGACCACCCATAGCAATACTGAATCCACCCCCCAGGTCAGTAGCTGCTGTAGAGGCGGTAGTCTGTAATAGATTCATATTTCTGTCTGCTGCCAGAAATGATTCCGCTTCCCCTTCTCCCTTCTTGTCTCTCATAATCTTATATCCGATATAAAGCAGAATAACAAAGTACAAAATCATCACTAAAATATCAATAGTACCTAAAATCTTCACTCAATCACTCTCCCTGTATTAAATTTTAAAACCAAGAACCTAATCCATTACTACTCTTCACTACTCTTCTTTCACTCCCACTTTTAACTACTAAACTAAGACCTCCTCGAAAAAATCAAAAATAATTCCCCCAGGCTTCTCTATATCTTCTGCTTCTACATACTCATCATAACTTAGCTCCATTACACCATCTTTTTCTTTATTTTATATCACATTTATTGTCAACTTTATGTCATATATTATTTGTTTTACATTATTTTATCACTTATATTGTATTTTGTCAAAGTGTTCAATGTTATGTTCATGTTGTTTTTTGTGAAAAGGGTATTAATTAAAAAAACCCTATTCCAGAAGTTCTCTTCTAAAATAAGGGTAATTTTTTACTGAGTTTTCCTATTTCCCCTTTACAAACTTAAATATTTGCTATATACTCTAGACATAACCTTTATAAGACTATAAGAAAATAAGAAAGGGGAGATTATCATGTTAAGGGATTTACTTGTTGTGTTAGCAGTTATGGCTGTAGTTATAGTTCCACAGCTATTACCATTACTTATTGCTAAAGAAAAATAGTTAATTGATCTTAAAAGCCTCAACTTTATCTTAAGTTGAGGCTTTTTTATTTCCAAACTAGACAGCATGACAGACGAACCGTCCCCCCCTGTCACGCACTTAATAGTTAAATACTACTCCTATGACCGCAGCCAGAATTATGTAAAGTATCGGATGTTTTTTGTATCTATTAATCAGATAGAACAAAATAATAAATAAGATGATTGATTTTAAATTTAGAAAATCTAAAATCCCCTCATTTAAACTAAATTGCTGTAGGTTAAACAACTCCCCTTTACCCAGTTCAAAGGCTACAAAGGCAATTAACCCGGTAACTGCTGGTCGTATCCCCAGAAAAGCACCCTCAACAAGGGGGTGTTCATTAAATTTAGTAAAATAGTGTGCTATAATAACAATAATTATTATTGACGGAGTTGCCAGCCCCATAGTAGCTACTAGTCCACCAAAGATACCGGCTGTATTATATCCTACAAAAGTAGCGGTGTTAACCCCGATCGGTCCTGGCGTAGATTCGGAAATCGCAATCATATTTAACAATTCAGTATGGGTAATCCAACCGTATTTAACTATTAATTCCTGGAGGAAGGGCAAGGTAGCCAGACCACCACCAAGTGAAAACAGTCCTATCTTAAAAAACTCAAGGAATAAAATGAAATAGATCACTGTAAATCACCTTCAGTTTTGTCAAGACTATTACCTAAACCCTTATTTCGTTTAATCTGAACTATGATACCACCCAGGGCAGAACTTAGAATAACAACAACCGGTGATAATCTAAAAAAAGCAAGCATTAAAAATCCCAGGACAAATACCAAAATGCCGAAATAGTCCTTAACTGACCTCTTCCACATTTTTAGTACAATATCTAGAATCAAGGCTATGACAGCAATCTGAATCCCCTCAAAGGCATTTTGAACCAACTGATATTCCTGAAACCTCTGAAAAAAAACAGCTATAATTGTAATAATCAATAAAGAAGGAAAAACCATACCAGCTGTTGCCGCCAAAGCCCCTAGGACTCCTTTCTGCCTGTAACCGATCATGGTTGCCGTATTAATGGCTATTATTCCAGGAGTACACTGTCCAATTGCATAATAATCAATAATCTCTTCTTCACTTGCCCACTTGCGTTCTTCTGCTATCTCTTTTTGAATAATGGGAAGCATGGCATATCCACCGCCAAAAGTAAACCCCCCTATTCGGCAGAAAATAAGAAAGATTCTCCAAATCTCCTTCATAATTATTTCATCCCCTAAGTCTCTAGATTATATCGAATCAATTATATCAATAAAGTAGCAAACTGACAAATATACTTATTTTTTATACCAACAAAAAACCCCTGTTAATCTCAAACAGAGGGAAATAATAAAATATTATAGAAAACTTTCTTTCTCTTCTAAGCGCTCAATATGTTTTTGATTACTTTTGACATCTCGTTCAAGCAATTTCATTGAGTTTAAAATTCTTAGTTGATTAGTATTTAACTCCTGAATTGCTACCTCTATATTATCAAACCGCTTACCTACTGCTTCAAATCGTTTGTCTATTCCTTCAAATCGCCTATCTATATCTTCAAATCTTTTCTCTATTGTAGCAAATCCATCTTCAACAATACCCCTTAGCCGTGCTAGCATATCAATCAATTGTTTTATTTCATCAGCCATAGAAATCACCCCCTGATGTTACTATTTATATTTTATCAAATTTCCATCTACCCTTCAATAACATCAGTAAAATATGACAGAGGGCTTCACTAAGTTCCACCCTCGATACATCTTCTTTTAACTATTATTTAACATTCTTAATACTAAAGCAACCGATTCTTCTACTGTTTTATCCTTTGTATCAATTACTAAATCAGCCTCTTCAGGCTCCTCATATGGTGCAGAAATACCGGTAAAATCCTTTATCTCCCCGGCCAGGGCCTTTTTGTATAAACCCTTAGGGTCTCTTTGAGCACAGGTCTCTATATCTGCCTTAACATAAATCTCTTTAAAATATTCCTTTCCTATAAGATTACGGGCAAATTCCCTTGATTCACGGTAAGGGGATATAAAAGAAACCAGGGTAATCAAACCTGCATCTTTAAATAGTGCTGCTACTTCTGCTATCCTGCGGATATTTTCCAGGCGGTCTTCAGCAGAAAAATCCAGGTCTCGATTTAGACCACATCTTATATTATCCCCATCAAGACGGTAAACTGCCTTTCCCTGTTCCAGCAATACCCACTCAAGTTCCACAGCTATAGTGGATTTGCCAGAAGCTGATAGACCCGTAAACCAGAGTACCTGACCCTGCTGTCCCAGATTACGACAGCGGTCTTCAAATCCTATCTTACCCTTATGCCAAATAATATTTTTCTCCTCTATGTCCTTATCCCCGTTTAAATCTACCATAGTCAAAAACAATCCCCCTATCCCTGTATCTCTTCAGCTAATTCTAGTTACAACAGCATATCAAGCATCACTGACACATTATAATATATTGCAGTAAGCCAATAAAAGTGCAGAGATGTATAATAATCCTTTAGCCTTGTCAGGCGAACCTTCCCACTGTCACATAAGTTCTTGCATAAGAATCGGGTCTGGGTTAAGCGAAGAGAAAAGCTTTTTACGCAACTTTTTTTTCGTATTAATAAGATTAATTGCCATTTGATCCAGGGCTATAGTAGATATAACTGACTGTATATAGCCTTCAATTAAGTTATCCAGGCTCAATCCCAGAGTATTAAAATCCCTACGGTCCATCAATTTAAGACGGCTCACATCACTTCCCCATCCATCTGATAATTTAATTGACAGGTTAGTCCCCAGCATATCCCATGATTTGTGGGAATCATCTAATGAACTTGTCAATGGAGATTTAGCCTTACGGGCATACATAGCTATTGGTTTAAACCCAGCTGGTGTTGCTGCAATCATAAACCTTAAATCTGAAACATAGATCTCTTTCCTCTTATTAGGAATTGTGCCGACATGGTAAAACTTCCCTTCAGAACTAATAGTACTCCACTGGTAATTCCCTACTAAACTCTGAACTATAAAATTTTTATAATGGTGCTCCAGAGACATAAATTCCGCCAGCTCTTCCTTATTTGTTATTGTATAAACACCTTGACCAGCATTACTATAAGGGTTTTTAATAACCGCGTGTCCTCCAAATCTATTAAGCCATAAAGGGATCTCCCTTAAATTGACATTCATAATCGTTTCCGGTGTGAAAATTTTCAAACCATGATTCTCAAGCTTACTATTGAAGAGGTCATATGCCTTAGCTGCAATTAATTTGTTCCTCCCACCTGCTAGACAGGCAATAATCGGGTTATAAATGAATGTTTTAGTATAAACAGGAATACGATTCCACGGTTTCTGGGTCACATAACGAAAGGCTGCCCTGATAGGTTTCCAGCAACCCTGACAATCGCTTGCTTCCATTACCCCCTTGATAAATCTAATCCCTGGCTTTTCATCCCCTGTAAAATAAGATACTAGATAGACTTTTTCACCTGTTAATTCAGCAAGAACAGCTGCATAACCAGAAGCCTCAATATAGTTTTTATCATAAATAACAGCAAGGTTTCCTGCTGGTAATCTTCTGGACTTAATTAGCGGTAAAAAAGATTCTTCCAGTAAGCGTTTATACCCACCCATCTCTTGATTATCATTTAGTATCGGCATAGACTTTTGCCCTGAGGGAGATGAATTTGTTTCAATGACAATCATTTTTTTATTACCTTCAGCTGTAGTAACATGAAACAGATCCGTACCTGTCCAATATATATACTTCGGCTTATATTCAATTAATGACATTAAATAATCAGCATCGATTAAGGGATTTAGGTGGCAATACCTCTCAACTATTCTTTCTTTGCTCATATTCATAAAATAACTTATCAAAATATGTGGTTGTGCATTCATGACTTTATGATAATAATGTTTGTCCATTACAAACGAATCAGGTAAAATAATCTCTGCTGGTTCAGAATACTTTATCTGCATAACATTCCTCCATCTATTTTTTATATATCTTAAAAATCAACTCCTGTCATTTATATAATAATACATATTACATCTTTATACAATACTTTAAAAATATACTAACAAAAATAATTTAATGAAAATTATATTAATTTAATATGTCCTAGATATTTATAATTTTGATGAGGAAAAAAATATAGAGATCGGGGCAAAATATAAAGGAACTTGATTAGGGGATAAGCTTTACCAACTTAAAAAATTCAAAAACAAATAGAGGATATCCTTAATCCTCTATTTGCTTTTCCAATAATACAGTCAACTTTAAAACAATCTAACTCTCAAACAGTAAAACTATAAAAGGTCAGGGGCTATCAAGCGTGGAATAAAGAATGTTATATCAGGAAAAAAAGCAACCGATATTAAAACAATAAGTACTACAGCAATAAATAAAATAACTGCATTAAATGATTTCTCAACAGATAATTCGCCAATCCTTGAAGCGATTAATAAACACAAGCCATAGGGTGGTGTTACCAACCCAATCGCCAGTGTCATTATTGTAACCATTCCCAATAATATAGGACTAATCCCCAGTTTAACTGCTGTCGGCAGGATTACCGGTATAAATAAAATCATTGCTGGTATCGCATCCATAAATGTACCAACAAAGAGAAAGAACATAATGATAACAAACATAAAGAGCCAGGGCTGGGTAATGTAGGTAGTAAGAAACTGTTCTGCCAGTTTCTGCACCTGATAATAGCCAAAAAGCTCCCCTAAGGCACTGGCAGCAGCTAAGGCAAACAGAGATAATGAACTTAGAGTTAATGTATCAACAAGTATCTTTGGTAAGTCTTTAAGCTTGAGTGTTTTATAAAAAAACATACTAATAAATAGGGTATATAAGGAAGCAAAGGCTGCAGCCTCTGTGGCAGTATACCAACCAGTAATTACCCCGGCAATTATAATTATTGGTGTTAGCAAGGCAGGTAATGTCTGTCTGGTAAGTTTGAGGAATTTTTTCAGGGAAGTTCTTTTATATTTTGGGTAACCCTTTTTTAGTGAAAGGAAATAGATAACCAGCATCATACCAAGCCCTGTCAAAATACCAGGTATGATTCCCGCTAAAAACAATGAACCCACTGAAGTATTTGTCAAACCAGCATAAATAATCATTGGAATACTGGGGGGTATAATAACACCAATGGTTGAGGAGGCTGCAGTTACGCCTACTGCTGTTTCTTTATCATACCCTGTCTCGATCATATTTGGTATTAATACATTTCCCACCCCAGCAGTATCAGCCTGAGAAGCCCCTGATATGCCTGCAAAGATCATTGAAACTAATACATTGGCATGGGCTAGTCCCCCGCGAATATGCCCTACTATTGCTACCGAAAACTCAATCAGCTTTTTTGATATTTTCCCCTGGTTCATTAAGTTTGCAGCCAGAATAAATAATGGTACTGCTAGTAGAACAAAGGAATTCAGACCATTAAACATCTTCATCACAACAGTAACTGCCGGTATATATGGTGCTGACAAAATCCCTGTTAAGGCTACAATCCCTATCACAAAGGCAATTGGTACACCAATTATTAAAAGTATAATAAATAGTCCAACAAGAATAAAGCCTAACATTTATTGACCTCCTTTTCTAATAGCCTGAACATTTTTTATTATATCTGCCAGAACATAAAAAGCCATAGTAATTCCCATGATCGGTAGGCAAAGGAAGACATAACCCATTTTAAAGTCAGGTAAAGCAACCCAACGGTAATTCCAGAAGCTTTTTGTTGCTATAATCCCATAATAAAATACAGATATATTAAAGAGTAGTAAAATAATATTGATAATTATATTAAGATAGATTCTTGCTTTTCCCTCTAGTTTTTCCAACAGTAAACTAAATCTAAAATGACTCTTTCTTTTGATCATAACAGAAGCTCCCATAAAGACTGACCAGATAAACGAATAATTGGCTACCTCCTCGGTCCAGATTGCTGCAATTCCAAGATACCGGGCAAAAATCTGTATTAATATAGTAATAAAAAAAGTGCTTAAAAATACTACCCCAAGGAATAACTCTGCCCTTTCCATGAATTTCACAATTTTATTTATCACTTTAATCACCACCTACTTTTATAGGTACAGGGTGGTAATATACAACCCTGTACCTTTGATTCTTTATTTTAGATTTCTAATTTGATTGAGTAAATCCTTAACACCTATTTCTTCTGCTGCTTCATCCTGTAAGGGCTTAGCTAATTCTATAAATGGCTCTCTATCTATTTCATTTACAAAGGCCCCTTCATCAATGGCAAGCTTTTTATATGCCTTCTCCTGTCTATATAACTCTGCTCTTTCTGTTATAACACACTCCCGGGCTGCTGTTAGAATAATATTCTGCTGTTCTTTTGTTAAGGATTCAAACTTATGTCCATTGATTAATAAGAATCTGGTAGTGTAATCATGCCCGGTCTCTGTTATGTATTTACCATTTGATGTTTTGTGGTGATTCTGCTGGACAAAATATGGATAGGCATTTTCAGCAGCATCTACTACGTTTTGCTGTAAGGCCTGGTAGAGTTCTCCCCAGGCTACTGCAGTAGGTATAGCACCTGTTTTCTTCCAGAAGTTTGCTACAACACCTGAAGTCTGTGTTCTTATCTTCATTCCATCTAGGTCAGCCATTGACTGTATAGGCTTTTTACCGTAATAATGCCTGACACCTGCTGACCAATAACCAATAAGTTTAAAGTCATTGTATGATTTTTCATTAACAATCCTGGCCATTTCTTCTCCAACTTTTCCATCAACTACTGTCTCCCAGTGTTCATAACTATCAAATAAATATGGCAGGGCAAATAATTGTATCTCACCGATACCAGTTTTAGTCATAAACCCAGGAGAAACCAGTACAACATCAGCAGCCCGCAGTTTTAATTTTTCAACTAATTCAGCCTCACTAGTACCAAGCGTTCCTGCATGAACATCAACCTGAATACTTCCAGCAGATAATTCTTCCACTACTTTTTTAAATCTCAACAACCCTATTTGATAAGGATTTTCAGGGGATGTCTGATTATGAGCAGCAACAATCTTCAAATTTCCTTTCGCACCAACACTATTTGTAAAAGTCATAACAGCTAATACTACAATTAACAATAAAGCAAATCTTTTATTAATCATCTGTTTTCCTCCCTGTTTTAAATTATAACCTCTCTCTTTTTGGATACTAAATTACAATAATCACCCCCTTCACTTTTTTATTATATAAAACTCTTTTTTATTTTTATTGCAAAAAATAAACTCCCATTTTATCTAATAGAGTTATCTTTTACAATAATAAATAATTTTTATAATACTTAACACTTAATTATTCCAAACTATATCATTCCAAAATATTTCATCTGATTTACATTTATTTCAAGTTATGTCTTCAATATATTACATAATTCTATATATTTTATTATTTTCCTGCAAAAAAATGGGATTTAATTAAAAATTATAACTCATAATAAAAAACTATATCTTATTACCCTTTAAAACCTCAAACATGTATATTCTAGAAATAATTTTATAATCTTTATAAAAGAAAAATTCACCCTATTGTTAGTAAATTTTATGCTTTCATCTACTAACAGGTGAATAATCCTGCTCTATAGAAAAACTTAATTTTTAGATGCTTTCTAAAATCTTCAAGACCCCTTTCTCAAGTCCCAGTACCCTTTCTAAAAGTTCTTCAATAGCCTTTACTTTCTCGTTGAAAACCCCTTTATTTCGGAAATTTTTAAGGTTAATATGCATGAACCTATCTATACCAATAAAAATAATCTCTGTTATTTCCTGATAATATTCGCATTTAAAAAGTTCATCCTGAACACCTTCCTCAACAATCTGTAGTATAATATCTTTAAATATCTTATGAAATAATTCATCCCTTTTTTGATGTATTTTTGCATTACTATCCAAATCAAAGTAATGAAAAATCTTTTTATCCTCAGGTGCCTTAAGAAATAAAATCTTCATTACCCTTTCCATTTTTTCTACCGCATTCAGCTCTTTATCATTTAGTACTGTCTCTGCCTTTTTTTTGCCTTTGTTCAATCTCCTTTCAACAATAGCAACAATAATGCTTTCTTTCGTTGCAAAATGATAATAGAATGTCCCTTTAGCTATCCCAACCTCATTAACAATATCACCTACTGTAGTATTATCAAAACCATCTTCCATAAATAACCTCTCTGCTGCATCAATGATTTCATTCTTTCTCTCTGCCGGGTCTTTAGATATTCTAAGCAAAGTAACCATCCTTTCACACTTAACTAAATTTCATTTTATTCAGTATCCTGATAGGGCATAGCATATAGTTTTTTATGAACATTATATTTCCTGGCCTGAAACCACCAACCAAAATTTAAAATAGTCAAGTACAGCCATTTGGGGGCCAGAGGTTTATTTAAAAGACTCAAAACATCTTCAGGCAAAGACTCTCCTTTAGCAAGTCTTCCGGCAGCCATATCGAGACCTGTTACCATGTTTTTAAGTAGACCTTGCTTATCTTCCAACACCTGCTTTCCTATTGCCGGACCTCCCCCTATTTTTAGGCCACCAAGCCATTTAAAATCCACTTTTCTGGTAAAGTTAAGACAGATTTTCAAGGCAGTATCATTTTGAACTGGTTCAGGGAAACCGGAATTAATCACTGCCAGAAACCCTTGCTTATTTCCTGTCTTTTTAGTACAACATTTTTCAGCAATTACCTCCATTGCCTCTATTACAATCGAAGGCAGTGAATCTACATAAAGTGGGGATGTCAGAACTATTATCTCACTCTCCCGGATTAACTCCATTAAGGAAACCAAAGACTTATTATTAGAGCTATTAAAGTCCCTTAACAAATACTCTTTAACCATAAAACCATTATCAAGCATTTTATTCGAAAGATAACTCCCTATCTTATAGGAATTGCTCTTTAAACCCCTGGGACTACCTACCAATAAGAGACACTGCTTTTTATTCACTTCTCCCACCTACTTCCAGACAAATTCTATTTACAGCCTTATCCAGGTCTTCTGCTGAGTCATTAGTATATAAAAAGAAAGTCTTATGTACAGGTGAGTACATATTAATAGCCATACGGGCAAGCAACTGGCTAAAGATTCCTTCAACTTCATCATCCTTTTTTTCTAACAAACCAACTGCCATAAGCTCAGGGTATTTTTCATATCTCGCCTTATGATGTATTTCACCATTTGTTTTTCTAAAATGAGGTAAAAGATTAGGAATTAGTCTATCAATGCCCCTTTTTAAAGTAGATGAAACCCCGCCAAATATAACCGGTGTTAATAATATAAGTAGCTCACTATTTATAACTTTTTTGGCTATCTCCCTTCCTTCATCATCAATTATACAGATTCCCGGTGTTTTTACCCAGCAGGCAAAACATCCCCTGCAGGGCGCTATCTCCTTATCTTTCAAGTCAATAACCTCCAGTCCAGGCCTACCTTTCATTCCAGTTACCAATTTCTCCACAATATTATTATAAATATTGTTTATTCCATTTAAACCATTTAAAACAAGTATACTCATTGAATATCACCTCTTTGACTGACTATCAGTCAGTTGTATTATATCTATAGTAACATATGACTGACTATCAGTCAATAGTTAAACCACAGCAAATTAAGCTTACCCTCTCAAGCAAACGCTTGTATGGTATAAAATATTGTGATACAATTATAAAAGATTAGTCTCTTTCAGGAGTGATATGGATATGCGTGTTTACAGATTACTAGCAATTATTATGATTTTACTCAATAAAAACAGAGTAAGTGCCAGTAAACTGGCCAAAAAGTTTGAGGTTTCTTCCCGTACAATTTATCGAGATATAGAATCTATCTGTCAGGCTGGTATCCCTATTATCTCACATCAGGGGATTGATGGTGGTTTTTCTATACTGGATAATTATAAAATAGATAAAAACCTCTTTACTGCAGAAGAAATGACTGCTATTTTAACCGCCCTGGAAGGTCTTAATTCTACTATTAGTGATAATTCTATTAAATACACCGCAGAAAAGATTAAGACCCTTTTTCCTGAAAATCTTGAGTTATGTAATAATCAACAAATAATCATGGATCTCAACCCCTGGGAAAGAAATAAAGAATTAAAAAAGAAACTAGAGCTTATTAAACAGGCAATTAAAAACTCACAAACTCTGACTATTGATTATATTAATGCCAGACAGGAAATCTCCAAGAGAGAAATAGAAGCCATTAATCTGGTATTAAAGGGTACTACCTGGTATCTTTACGCCTTCTGCCGCTTGCGCGAAGATTATCGTATATTCCGTTTATCCAGAATTATTGATTTGTTTTTAAACAATAGTATATTTGAAAAAATACATAAAGGTTTTAGAGAATATGAAAATGAAAACTCCTGGTATAATCCCGGAAAAGAAGTCCATCTAGAATTACTCTTTAAAGCAGAAGCACTTTTATATATTCAAGATTTTTTTGCTAAAGATCAAATAGAAAAACAGGCTGACGGTTCATATCTGGTCAAAATAAGCTACCCTGAAGACAACTGGGTATATGGGTTTATTTTAAGTTTTGGAGATATGGTAAAGGTCTTAACCCCCCCTCATATTCAAAAGATTATTAAGCAAAAAGCTGAAGAAATCTATAAATTATATAACTAATAACTTAAAGGTGACATACTGTTGTCATATTTATCCCCTTATAATATAATTAACAAATCTAAATGGAGGGATTAATTATGGATATGAAATATTGTTTATCCTGTGGGATGCCTCTTTCCCCGGAAATGTCACATCAAAAAACAGACAAGTACTGCCAATACTGTGCAGACGAAAATGGGAGTTTAAAATCCAGAGAAGAGTGCCAGGCCGGTATTGCCCAGTGGTTGCAGAGCATCACCCCTGAGGATAAAGAAGCTAACTATATGAAAAGAGCAGACCATTATTTAAAATCTATGCCTGCCTGGCAGAATAAGATTTAAACTGTAAGGGCCTCTTCTTCTGGAGAGGCCCAATTTGCCGTCAACTTTAATATCTTACTATACATCCTAATTAAATATTTTAACACGTTCTTCAACAGGTTGAAATCGTTTATCCTCTGGGGTGGCTAGTATCTTACCAAAAGGCATCTGAGCAATCAACCGCCAGTTATCTGGTAAATTCCACTTAGATTTTACTCTATCATCTATCAGTGGATTATAATGCTGTAATGATGCCCCTAGTCCCTCTAATTCTAAAGAAGTCCACACAACATACTGCAGCATTCCATTTGACTGCTGAGCCCAAACCGGAAAATTATCTTTATAAAGAGTATATTCTTTTTGTAATTGTTTTACAACATCATCATCAATAAAAAACAAAACCGTTCCATATCCATTACGAAAGGAAGCAATTTTCTCCTCCGTAGCAGCAAATTCTTCTTCTGGGACAATCTCTTTTAATGTTTCTTTGGTTATATTCCAAAGTTCATTATGATTATCTCCAAATAAAACAACTACTCTTGCTCCCTGAGAATTAAAGGCTGAAGGTGTATATTTTACTGCACTTTTTACTACTTCTTCAATTTTTTTCTCTGAAACAACTTTTTCCTTCCCAATACCATAATAACTACGTCTATTCTGCACTGCCAGATAGAAATCTTTTCTCATAATAAAAACCCCTTTTAATGTATATTATATTACACATAGACATCTTTATCTATGTAACACCACCCATATTAAAACATATATCATAGTTAACTTGTCTCAATTATACAAATATAATAAACCTAAATCAAATCAGACTACTATAAATCTAATCCTTTTAATGAAACGAACCCATCACAGCACTCACAATATCGGGTTTTTGTCTAATATATTTATATTGTCGTGTTTTTATCTAATATGAATAAATTACAAATACTATTAAAAATAAATTCATATTCATACCAACCTGCCCTTTGTAAGTGCTCAACTACTGTTGACCGGGATAGATTCATCTTTTCTTTGATCTGATTTTGGGTTAACCCCTTCTGTTTATATCTCACAGCCGAACTCTGTTTGGGACTCCAGGATTGAATAATTTCAATAAATAGGGATAATACATGTGAATATAAATCATCTATAAAATTATTTGAAAATTTAATACCTAACTGCATTTTTTGTGAAAAACAACTAGCAAGTACTTCCCTGGCTCTATAAAAAGCAGTCCCATCCATACCAAGCGCTTCATTCCTAATTTTAGTTGCAATATCGCCAATTCCCAGGCCAGAATAAAGCCCCTGTAGTTCAATATACACATCTACTATTAAAGATAGCATTCTATTAAATCTATCTTGTTCATTATAAAAAAGACCCTGAAATTCATAAAAATCATTATCCTCTGAAGACAGGGAAGTAAGGATAAGTTTTGACCTTATAATATCACTATATTCCTGGTTAATAGAGTTTAATAAATTCCGAACATCTCTTTCATTATTAGCTTTTGTAGGCCAGGCAGCTATCAAAGCTATATAATTGCCTTTACAGATATCACTACAGATTTTTATATGCTGCTGCAGATTACAAAATATTTCATTAGTTTTAAGCAGTAAGGCCCAGTTTATCTTTTTTAAAGACTGACTTATACTTGACTGTGATGTATCCAGTACAGCAGCAATCTCTTCCTGTGTTTTCCCCCTGACTAACTGATAAATTATATATTTTTGCCTCCCATTATACTTAGCTAATATACTAAAATATAAATGTAAAAGCAGATTTATTATAAGTAGGGCCGTATTTCTGTTATTATCCATCAACAAATGCACTCTGAATTTATTTTTTTTAGCAGTATTGATTGCCTCAAGAGCATTTTTATATCCCTGACCCTTGTAATTATCAAACAGACCAGCCCCAAGACCATATCTAAGCTCAATACCATTGAATTTAACATCCATATATTGTAATAAATCCAGCATCTGCTCATAGGACTCTAAAACACCCACAAATTCATCACCCAGAGTAACTTTAAAAGGAACTCTAATTACTTCCCTGTATTTACTATTAACCTCATCTAACACGGAATTTAATTCTTCCTGTACCTCTCTTCGCTTCTCCAATTTCCTGGAATCAACTAAGTCTCCTATAATAACCACCTGCTGGTCCAGCAAAACAATCATCCCCCATTTACCATAAATACTTAAATATATTAATTATACTCCCAGTTAGAACTGCCAGAAAAATACTTGTAATTGAACCTAATAAATAATATTCAACAAACCCTTCTCCCACCTTTTTTTCTTCTATTTCTTTAAATCTAATTAAAGACTTGGCAGTAAATAAAAGCCCTATCAGTGAATAGCTTTCTAAGATAACAAATAAAATAATTAATAGCCTCTCTAAATTTCCGATCGCCTTACCCTTACCAGCTTTATTATTAATATCACTCTTATACCTTTCCAGGACAGCCCTGGTAATAATAGTACTCCCCTTAAAATTAAAAATAACGACTGAAGCGGTAATCGTAATGAAAAGTACCCTGGAAGTATTAAACACCCCTAACCATTGAAATATATCCTTAAGATCATTATACATTAAAATAAGATATAAATTCCCCTGCAAAGTAAATAAGGGCACAGTTAATAAAATAACAAGTATATGTAATATCTGATCAACTATGAATATTTCCAATTTATAATTCCCTGTTTTTGCTTTTCTTTCTGCTAGTTTCCAGCTTAAATATATTTTACAATAATCAATTATACCATGAAATAATGTAATTGTTAAAATAACTAACAATAACTGCTCGCTGAAATAATAAAAAGTCAATACCAGTGAAGTCAAGAAAACAATCAACAAATGCTTCATTAGAGCCAAAAAAGACAGCTGTTTATTTTTACTTAGTTTCTCTGTCTGAAAGGAAAAATCAGCTAGTACATGAGCTAAAATAAGTAAAGAATAAGTCATAAAAACCCCCTTTTTATTAACAATGCCAGAAATTCTTTTTACAAAAAAGCAATTTATACTATATTTCACCAGTTCTCCATAAATACCTGCCAGAATATAGAAAATCTATCATAGAAATTAACTTCCCATGATAGATTATAATTAAAATAGTAATATCATCTATTTTAATGTGCCAAGCGAACCGTCCCGGTGTCACATCATATAGTTTTATCAAAACTACTTAGTAAGTCGAGATATTCTTCTTTAGTCATAACAGTCTGATGGTTTTCAATAATTGTTGTTGCTCTATCTGCCTTATTATATAAGAGGTCAATTACGGTCATAGCCATCGTTTTGGCTGGTATAATATAGGCTAATTCCTCATCTATAATCTTAAATTTACGGGTATGCAGGTCACCTTTTACTCCCCCAAAAAACGGATGGAGTACTGGCATCAGGTGAGAGACATCCCCAAAATCAAAAGAACCAGCAAAAGAACTGCCCTGCTGGATTTCATCTCCTTTTAGAAAAGCACTTAAGTTCTCTAAAAGTATATGATCTAACTCAGCCTTATTCAGAAGAGGCAGATAACCGGGTATATCTTTTATCTCTGCTTTGGCTCCAACAGCCAGGGCCCCTGCTTTGATAGCCCTGTTTACTTTTTGATTGGCAGCAATGATTCCCTTAACTGTCCTTCCACGCACATAACTCTCCATTCTTACATCTGCCGGTATTATGTTTACAATATCTCCACCTTTAGTAATTATCGGATGAACCCTTATCTTTTCTTCATCTGGAAAGGTCTCCCTCTGGGCATGGATATTATTGATAGCCAGCATAGCAGCATTAAGGGCATTAACCCCTTCTTCTGGGGCAGAACCAGCATGTGATTCTTTACCTGTAAACTGCACCTTTTTACCAACAAAACCATTTCCCGTAGGACCCAGTAAGGCCTTAATTCCAGAATCACCAGGGTAGAGTGAATGGATCATCATCGCTATATCAACATCATCAAGTTCTCCCCGATAAATAAGCTCCTGTTTTCCTCCAAAGTATTTTATTTTTCCTTGTTCCCTGAGGTCATAGCGATATTCTAATTCGACATATTCCTCAGCCGGAACTGCCATAAACTTCACACTACCACTTAATTCTGAAAGAGCCCCTGACAGAACAAGGCCCAAAGCTGCCCCCAGCATTACCCCGGACTGGATATTATGCCCACAGGCATGAACTGCCCCGGTCTCTTGATCAGCATCAGGGTGTTCATGACATAAAATAGCATCCAGCTCACCCATAAACGCTATCCTGGGGCCAGGGTTTTCCCCAGCTACAGCACTACAACCTGTCACTGCTATATTTTTCTTCGGGACCAGTCCCAGGTCTTTAAATTCTTCATATAGCAAATCAGTAGCATACTTTTCTTTATAACCTAATTCCGGTTTATCATACATCTTTTTCCCCAAAGCAATAATCCTGTCTCTCTTTTCATCAATAATCCTGGCTACCTTTTTTTTAAGCTCTTCTTTTGGCAAAAGTTAACCCTCCTTCTTAAATATCAATTAATCTACGAACAAAATGGCTCCGCCACCCAGACTTAATCAATAATTATTAATTTTTACTTAGCAATATTTCTTACACAAAGTTAACTAGTTTTAATAATCCAGACAAATATATCTGTCGGCCTTCAAAGTTATCCATAATCTTTAACCAACAATGAAAATAGGACAATCCTAAATTATCATAATAAATGAGGATTGTCCTTTAAAAACATTTTAATTTAAATTAAATAATACCTTGTAATTTTAATACTATGTGGGAAATAATAGCTGAACCAAAGAAAGTACCAATAAAGACAGCAATAGCTACAATAAATACCTTCCAGCTCAATTCCTTTAATTTCTGAATTTTATTCCCTACAGAAATCCCGGCAAAAGCAAGTATGGGGGTTGTTGTTCCTAAAAAATTAACCTCATTTGTATAATGTAAAAACCATTCTGAAGTCGGTATAAAAGGCATACTCAAAATCAGGGCAGTCAGTGAAGCCCAGGCAAAGGCGGGGAATTTTACCCTGGGAAACAAGTCTTTTATAATAAGGGCCAACATAGCAATAACAATTATCATTAACATCCCAGGAATGGCAGTTGCTACTGGTATTCCATAACCTATCCTCTGACCAACAAGAATCATAATGCCAACTACAATTAAAACCTTAAGTTGATTTAAGCTTTGTTCCAGATTAAGATTCATGACTATTCCCCCTCAACTCTCCATTTTCTACCTCTTTACCTCTACCAATAATAGGTGAAAGTTTATCATATAAAAAATTAACCAGAGGTAGACCAAGAAAAACAACTGAATAAAGGCCAGTTACCCCAGTTAACATATTACTTGTCGCTGCATAAGCAAGAACCGTATCTCTCATTCCCGGTACAATTTCAGCAAGTGAACCTGAAGCAGCTGTCATCATACTCCCACTACCCATACCAGAAGCCATAGCCAGAGCATAAGGATGGAGACCTGTATTTACTGACAAGGTGCCAAGCAGTCCAAAAAAGATAGTCCCAAAAACTGTTCCAATCAGGTAAGTCCCCAGAACACCTGTCCCTTCAGGTGAAGATATACCATATTTTTCCCCAATTACTCCAAGGGTAGGTTCACGGCAAATGCTGGCTGTTGCCCCAACTGCTTCCCTGCCCATTCCTAATAAAAGTGCCAGTGGAAGGGCAATAATAACTGTACCAAGGTTACCTAACTCCTGCAGTAGTAAGGCTGGACCTGCCTTTATAATTTGCACAATATTTGGTCCAACAATAGCCCCGTATTTCACCCCCAGTGGCAAAAGTGCCAGCATAACCATTGAACCAGCAAGTTCTATCTCTTCACTGGCTATCAGGTTTTTTAGAAATGCAAAAACCTTTCCCAATAAATCAGGTGTAATTAAGATGCCGATCACTACTGCAAAAAGCATCGGCAGTAAAACAACCTTACCCGGGCCTAAAGAAAAGCTTTTTATTCCAATCTTCTCAGTAATAGCTATGATTATAAAAACTGTTAGATATAATTTCAAAAATACAGCTATTCTTCCCCTTGTTTTAAGTGGCTTGTCTTTCCTGGAAACCTTCTTATCCATAATTAATCCTCCTTTTTTTTAATAAATTAATATTACCTATTATTTATTTATACATAAAGCGATAAATTCCTGCAATTTTTTTATGTATATGAAGAGATAATAATATATGGTATTATTTGTCTGTAAAAATGGTTTTATTCTTATCATGACCGTCCCCTATATCATGGTTGAACCATTATAAAGAAAAATTCACCCTGTTACAGGTGAATTATACTTCCCCGATGGCAAGTGAATACTTTTTTACCGGTCACTACTCAACCCGGGTAACCTTAGAAATCTTATTTAGTTTACCTGGTATCCTTCCCTGCCTAAGTGCAATTTCCCTTGTCAAAATCTGTATAACAATTGAAAAAGGAAATAAAGTATTTAAATGTTGATATTTATTTAATTTTATATAGTTAAAACTATAGTTATCTTTATTAATCTGATCTGTCACAAAAATTACTTTAGAACCAAAATCAAATAATTCTTTTGCTAGCTTAAGCATCAAGTCAAAAGTTTTATCTTTTGTATCTGCTAAAATAATAGCTGCATGATCAGGACCAGCAATTTCTAAAGGCCCATGCCGAAAAGCACCTCCCGAAATAGCAGCAGGTTGTAGTCCAGTACCTTCCTTGCAAATTAAACCACCCATTTTAGCTGCAGCTAGACTATTTCCCCGGGCAATAAAAGTCAACTTCTTAAATTCAGCTAATTCATCATATAAACTAGGTGATTGAGACAATAATACATCAATTTCTGCTGCTAAAACATCAAAATCATTTATTAGATTGCGATATCCATCAACACTTTCTGAAAAAATACTATCTACTAGCATGTCCAATAACAACAAGGTATTAGTAAATGTTTTGGTAGAGATAGTTGCTTCTTTCCCTGCAAAAATAGGCAGATTGACATCAGCTAGTTTAGCAATTGTACTTTGTGGATTGTTGGTTATAGCAATAACCCTACATTTATCCTTTATTTTTTCCACAACTTTTTTAGTTTCTATACTTTCACCTGATTGAGATACAGCTACTATGGTAAAGGTCTCATCAATTGCCGGTAACTGATAATGAAGTAATTCATCAGTTGGTGGATTAAACGCAAATTTCCTATTAACACACAATCGATTCACTGCTGGAATTGCAGCAAAATGAGAACTCCCCATCCCTATAAAAAGAATTGGCCCTTTACTTTCTTTTAGATAAGTGGCTGCTTTTTTTAATTCATTTGAAAAAAATTCATCCTTGACATACTGTTTTATTAATTTTTTTAAAAACTCTGGTTGTGATATAATATCATTTCTCATAGGATCACTCATTATTCTGCCCCCTTATTATTTATTATTATTTCTGGCTTAATTTTTTCTAAATATGCTACAAGTTCCTTTCGATTCGGACTCTGTCCAGTTTTAACATATAGACTAGCTGTTAATGTCCCAATAACAGCTGCTTCAAGTGAAGTAAAATCATGAATTTTAGCCCAACAATAACCAGCATTAAAATTATCACCACCACCAGTAGTTATTACTGGTTTTTCTATTTTAGGTATAGATATCATAGCTTTTTGATGCTCATTTAAAAACAATGCCTTAGCAACCGGATGTATGACAATTTCATCAATATACCCCTGTTCTAATAAATAATTCCCTATGTTAAATAGCTCATTTTTTCCCTGACATACTTTTTTACCAATATCAATAGCTTCATTTACATTTAATCCCAGTATTACCTGATAATATTTTCTAAACTTTTTTAGTAATAAAAGCATATCAAGTATATCTGCTGTTGTTCTACCTTGGCAATCTGCCAGATCAACAAATAGTAAACTTTTCTGCTTAAAACAATATTTTTCTACTTCCAGTAAAATATTCTGCCAGATAGCTGACATCTGATTAAAATGACTCCAATTTGTCAGGCCCAGCAGCTGGTATTCATTTAATTTATCTGGGATTAAAGCACCTGCTCTGTCCTGTATTGACTTCCAATTTATTTTTTTAAAGCTATGTGTATCACCTAACATTACCTTCCCATCTTGAAATTCTAATACAAAACTTAAGGCTGGTTCTCCAATTGAAATAATACTTGTATTCTCTGACATATAATCTTGAAAAAGTCTTTCATACTCTGTTACTGGAATAATTGCTGTTGTCTTTAAATCAAGACAACCAAGGGCATTGGCCATAATAGGCGCATTTCCTCCCGGCTTAATTGTCATTAGATCAATATCAATATCACAACTTAAACCAGCTGCCCTAATTAACCTATTACCAAATTCTTGAATTTCCTGATAGTATTCCTTTTTTGATTTATTTTTACTTTTTACTGGATGGTATATTTTATCTACAAAACCATCAAACCCAATTAAAGCCTGTCCGTCTTTATTTGATGCCTTTATTATTTTTTCTGATAAATTCTCTAGCATTTTATTCCTCCATTATCCTTTTACAGCTCCTGAAGTAAGTCCTTTAATAATTAATCTCTGAAAAATAATTACTATAATCATCGGTGGAATGGCAGCCAATACACCTCCTGTTGTCATCGCAGTATAATTAATTGTATGACGCCCCGTGAACTCTGTTATAGCAACTGGTACTGTTTTAGATGCATAGCTGTTTGTTAAAATTAAAGCATAAAAAAATTGGTCCCAGGCTAATAAAAACGAAAAGATAGATACAGCTGCAATACCTGGTCCTGACAATGGTAAAATTACTCTAATTAGGGCTTCTATTCTTGAACAGCCATCAATCCTGGCAGCCTCTTCTAATTCATGGGGAATACCCTGAAAAAAACCACTCATAATATATACTACAAAAGGAAGAGTAAATGATAAGTAAACAACTATTAAGGAAAATTTATTATCCAATAGACTTAACTTATTTAATAAAATATATATAGGAATAATCAAACTAACTACAGGTATCATTCTGGTAGCTATGATGGCTAACATACCTATTTTTTTGCCCTTGAAATTTAAGCGGGCAAAGGCATAAGATGCCAGAGTACCTACTAAAAGACTTATTAATGTAACAAAAAAAGAAACAAATATACTGTTATACAAAGCCTTTGTAAACATACTGGCAGTTTGTGAAACTGATTTTTCATCACCAAAAATACTTAAATAGTTTTTAAAAGTTATATGATCAGGTATCCAGTCAGGTGGCTTAACAAGTAAATCAGCTTGAGTTGATAAGCTTGATATTACCAGCCAATAAACTGGTGCTAAAATCCAAATTACTACAATAATCATCATTAAATAGCCGAATATTTTTATACCTTTTGAATACTTTCTCATTATACCCCATCCTCAGTATATAAAATTTTAATATAGATTATTGCTAAAATTAATATAAAAATAGATACTATAAAAGATAAGGCTGACCCCCTACCCATATTTAAAAAACTAAATGATTCCAGATAAGTCATATAACTTATTATTTGTGTACCATTAGCTGGCCCACCATTAGTTAAAACATAAATAATATCAAAGGCTTTGAAGGCCTCAACTGTTCTAATAACCAGTGAAACCATAATAGCTGGTTTCAATAATGGTAAGGTGATATATTTAAAACTCTGCCAGCGAGAAGTCCCATCTATCTCTCCTGCTTCATATAGTTCTTCAGGCATTGTAGCCAGTGAAGCGCTAATCATCAAAACAATAAAAGGTGTACACTTCCAAATATCAGCCAAGATAACCATATTCATTGCCCGCCAGGGTACTGACAACCAACTCTGGTATTTATCAATAATATGTAGTGACTGGAGCAGCCCGTTTAAAGCCCCATATTCAGCATTATAAATCCACTTCCATATAATTGCATTTACTACTGTTGGAACAGCCCACGGGATAAGCACAATCGTACGTAAAAATCTCCAACCCTTAAGATGCATATTAATTAACATAGCAATAGCAATCCCTAGTATTATTTCTAGACCAGTAGAAATGAAAGTAAAATAAGCTGTTCGACCAATAGTTGCCCAAAACTTTGCAGAAGAAAAAAAGTCAAGATAATTGTCCAGTCCCACAAATTTGTTCCTCCAGGGGTAAGCAAGTGAATAAGAAGTTAAACTTAACCAGAGGGTTCTTAAAATAGGATAAAATATGATCGCCACAATTATTAAAATTGCTGGTAAAATAAATATCCACCCGAGTAGACCTTCATCATGTTCAATTTTATTTTTTATTCCCTTATAGTTCATATTTACCTCCAATACTACTACTAGATTAAAAGCGGAGCCCTAGACTCCGCTTTACTATAATCTACCCTACCATCTATTCTGAATCTCCTTTACTTCCTTGGCAGCATTATCTAATGCCTCTTGCACAGAAACCTTACCTACTAGAGCATTCTGTAATGAAGTCTGCAATATCTTTGATACCTCTGTATAATAAGGCACTTTTGGTCTAGCATAACAATAGGGAAACTGTTTATCAAAAATTGGGAATATAACTGGGTGTTTTTCAATTATTTCATTCTGTTGCATCACAGGTTTCCACATTGGGGTAATGTGATCAGCATATCTAGTTTGAATATCCTTACTAGTCATAAACTCAACTAACTTATAAGCAAGCTCTTTATGTGGAGATTTATTAGTCACAGCAAAACCCATTGATCCTGTGATAGTTGCACTCTTAATACCACTTTCCTGAGCAGCAGCAAAAACCGGAACTAAAGACATTTTTGCCTGATCAACTATATTTGATTCATCGGGATCATTTAATAAATCATACATATAGACCCAGTTCAAAGCAAACACTGCTTTACCTTGAGAAAAAATCCTCCTAACCTCTTCTTCATCAGCTGCTAAACTAGCTGGATTGGTAATACCATTATCAATTGTCTGCTTCATCCAGCTTAAGGTTTCTACACCTCTTATACTATTAAATGCTGGTTTATTATCCATAGTAAAGAAATCCCCATTATTACCTTCTAAGAGGGTCACCCAATCACAAATTAATGCTTCAATCTGAGCCCAACTCCAGATAATTGGATATTCCACTATACCCTTTTCTTTAATAATTTTTGCCTGCTCAGCTAACTCTTCCCAAGTAGTTGGAGGTTCTTTTATACCAGCTTCTTTTAATAATTTAGCATTATAAAATAAATATTTTTGATCAAGTAACCAGGGCAGCCCCCATTCCCTACCATTATAAGCAACTATTTGCCAGGCTTTATCATATACCTCTTCTTTCATATTATCTGTTATTTTATCTGTAACATCCATCAGCCAACCTGCTGCTGCAAATTGTGGAACCCAAATATCATCTACAAGCACCACATCATAAGCCGGGTTTGAACTTGAAATAGAAGTAATCAGTTTATCATGTAGAGCATCATACCCAACCAATGTTAATTCTACATCAACATCAGGATTTTGATTCTTAAACTCTTGAATAATCTGATCATATTCCTCTGGTGTCCAACCAGCCTGCTTCATACTAATCATTCGAATCGTTTCCCCATTAGCACTAATGGCAAACGCAAATAAAACAATTAGTGTCATAATAAAAACAACCACAATAGTTTCCCGTCTTTTTCTTAAATTCATTGTTATCCCCCTTTTTTATTTTAGCCTCCTACTTCTTAACACTTTTAAAACAACTTTTAAAAAGTTGTTAAAAAATAATGTTACTTTTTATAAGTTTATTATATTTTTTTGAAACAGTCAAATTAATTTATCTTCAATAAAGTCTTATACAACGCAATTAAATACAACTAAGTGAATTCATCTCTGTCTTACTTAGTTTTTGATTGTAGCAGCAATATTTAATTATTAGTATGTATTCAAAAAGATATATAATCCCCGGCGATATATACTGATACTTTTCGAACAGACTCTATTATTAAATTTCTTTTTTCCAGTGTTCAAAGACATAGATATATAAAGCGGAAAATTGGTAATCCCCTCTATCATTACGCAAAATTAGTTCAGGACGGTCCTCAACACAAAAAATATGTGATTTTTTCATCTCCTCTTCCAATTTATCTTTAATTTTTCCTCTATAAAGATTATGAAAATCACCCAATATTATTATTTCTGGATCAAAAAAACTAACCATACTAGATAATGCCCTAGCAAAGTATTTCACAGCTCTATCTATTACCCTTTTACACTTCTCCTCACCCGATAGATAACCTTTAATAATCTCATCAATCGTAAAATATACTTTTTCTTTAAATTCATTTTCAATTGCTTTAATAGAAGAGAGCATTTCCAAACAACCTGTACCCCCACAAATACACCTTTTGCCCGTTGATTTAACCTGCATATGGCCAAGCTCACCAGCATTACCATGGCTTCCAGAGTACAACTTATTGCCAATGATTATACCACTTCCAATACCATCCCCTATATAGATAAAAATCAAATTATCATACCGCTTCTTTAACATATAATTCCATTCATAATGTACAGCAATATTAGCATCATTTTGTATAAAGACAGGACAGAAATCAACCTTGTTTTTTATTTTTTTCATTAAACTTTGGCCATTAAGATACGGAGCTGTTGAGCTAATGATAAGATCCTGATTGTCCTTATAAATACCTGGTACTGAAATTCCCATAGCAAGTATTTGCTTCTTTTTAATCTTTTTTTCTAAGATCAATCTCTCCAAAACATCCCCTATTACTTCTATTAAACCTGTCAGCTCATTATCTTTAACATTTATTTTTTCAGCATGTAATAATTTAAAGTTCAAGTTAAATATAGCCAAAGAAATAGCAGTCTCTTTAAAACTCAATGTAATAATATATTTGTTATATCCTTTAAAACTTAATATCTTTGGAGGTCTTCCTCCAGTAGATTTTGTATATGATTCAACAACCAAATCCTCTTCTATTAACTCTTTAACAAGTTGAGAAATAGTAGTATGAGAAACATTTAATATTTCTGCTAATTCTGTTCTAGAAATCGGTTGTCTTTCAATTATTTGATTCAGTATTATATATCGATTATACTTTTTTAATTCTTTAGAATTCTTTATCTCCATAGTATTTACCCAGCCTTTTAATTATTTATAACTTAAGCCCCTCCTATTATCTGTAACAATTATACAATTTATGCCAGGCTTAAAGCAAGCCTGATTTAGTGCCTTTGGTCTAACAAACAAACCATCCCAGTGTTATGGTATCACATCATACCATAAATACTCATCAATAGATAGGCAATAACAAATGCCATTAGTGGTGCAATAACCCAAACCACAAAAATTTTTTTTACGGTTTTTTTATTAAAAGTATTCCTAAAACCCTCCTTATATACCCCCAAGCCAAGTATGGCCCCGACATTGAGTTGGGCCAGTGCTGCCGGAATACCTCCATAAACAGAAGCAAAAATCAACAAACTGCCTGTCACTACAGAAATAGAGAATGCACCTAAAGGGCCAAAGTTAATAATCTTCTTTCCAGTTGTTTCTAAAACACGACTACTAAAAATTGAAGCCCCTATTCCAAACCAGGGGGCAATTATTAAAACCGCCAAAATAATAATCAGTATCTGCATATTTGCTGCATCTATAATGTTGTTTAGTAGTGAAAATATTGGCCCACTGGCATTGGCTACATTGTTTGCCCCAATGGCATAAGCTACATAACAGGAGCTTAAAATAACCGAATACTTGATAAGGGGGTGTTTTCGAATAGTAGCAAAGTTTACTATCCTTTTATCACTGATCGGCTTATAGATAAACCTACCTAAAATAAATGTAAAGAGAAAAGAAAGTACCGGGAGATAAAACCATGCTGGTACTATCTCCAGAATTAGTTTCTGAGTATTAATATCAGCAAGATATGTCCCCATACCCATTAAGGCAAAAACAGTTGATTGACTGGTGGATTGAGGTACTCTTAAAAGATTGGCCAGGAGAATAGATAAAGCAATAGAAAGTAACATTATTGTTGTTATAGCTATTGTAAAATGAGCCTCAGCTACAATGCCTCCACCGATAGTCCGGTTTACCTTCCCACCGGAAAATAGTGCTCCTAACAGAACAAAGCCCCCGAATAAACCAGGAATTAAATCCTTCCTGATTAGGTTTGCTCCATATGAAGATGAAAAAGCAGCTGCAACACCACTTCCACCCATATTAATCGCCAGAAATACTGCCGCAAACAGTGGTATTAAAATCACATGTATCATTTTATCTTCCCCTATAACTTATATTTAAAACTGCTACCATTAAACTTATGATAGTAGTTTTTAAAAATATCTTATTCCAGATATTTAATAATCTGGTTAATAAGAGTATCTGTAGCTTCTTCAATGGTATACTGGCTGGTATCAATCTCAATATGGGGACTAACTGGCTTTTCATAGGGACTGGATATCCCGGTAAAGTTAGGGATTTCCCCTATCCTGGCCTTCTTATATAATCCCTTAACATCCCTTTTTTCACATTCTTCTAATGGGGTACTGACAAAGATTTCAATAAATTCTTCCCCAATGATTTCCCTGGCATTTTCCCTGTCTTTTTCATAAGGCGAAATGAAAGAAGTAATTGCAATAAGACCAGCATCGTTCATCAATTTAGCAACCTCAGCAATCCTCCTAATGTTTTCAACACGGTCCAATTCCTTAAAACCCAGATTCTTATTAAGACCGTGTCTGATATTATCACCATCTAAAAGCATGGTATGTCTACCCATAGCAACCAGCCTTTTTTCTACTTCATTGGCCAGTGTCGATTTGCCTGAACCGGAAAGTCCGGTAAACCAGAGAGTTAGTGGCTTCTGCCCTTTTTGTTCTGCCCTGATTTCCCTGCTAATATCGGTATTCTGCCAGACAACATTAGTAGACCTCCTTAAAGGATGTTCAATTATACCACAGGCTGAAGTCATATTACTGATTCTATCAATCAGTATAAAACCACCTAAGGCCTTGTTATTTTTGAATTTATCAAAAACCACCTTTTCAGCTAAAGAAATATCACATAAGGCCATTTCATTTTTAAAAAGCCGGTCTGCCGGAATACGTTTGCCTGTATCAATATCAATCTTATGCTTAATATTCATAATCGTTGCCGGAAGGACCCTGGTACCTACTTTTATCAGGTAGTTCCGGCCAGCTACAAGGTCAATATCATCCATCCAGAGTATGGTAGCTGTAAACATATCTGCTGGTTTAAGGCCTTTACCTTTAAGTAGAACACAACCCCTGGATACATCCACTTCCCGGTTAAGTTGAATGGTAACAGGTTGCCCAGAAGTAGCTGAATCGCTTTCCTGGTCTGTCACCAGGATACTCTTTACTCTGGCCTTTTCATTAGCAGGCAGGGTAGAGAGCTCATCCCCTACTGAAATCTGGCCTGACTCAATCTGGCCCTGGTAACCCCTGAAGGTATGATTGGGCCGGCTTACCCTCTGTACCGGCATTATAAAACTATCCTTATCAACAGTTTCTCTTACATCGATCTGTTCTAAGTAAGGTAATAAGGGAAGACCTTTATACCAGGAGGTATTAATAGATTTCTCTGTTATGTTATCCCCTTCTGTAGCCGAAACAGGGATAAGCTCAATACTCTCTATATCAAAACTAGCAGTAAGCCTTAAAAACTCAGCCTTAATCTCTTCAAAACGATGTTTATCATAATGGATTAGATCCATTTTATTAACAGCAAGGACAAAATGTTTGATTCCCATTAAAGAACAGATCCGGGTATGTCGCTTGGTCTGCACTAGCACTCCCTGGCTAGCATCTACCAGGATAACAGCCAGGTCAGCAAAAGAAGCTCCTACTGCCATATTCCGTGTATACTGCTCATGTCCCGGGGTATCTGCCACTATAAATGACCTATGGTCTGTTGTAAAATATCTATAGGCTACATCAATAGTAATCCCCTGTTCCCTTTCAGCCATTAACCCGTCCAGCAGAAGGGAATAGTCTATCTCACCCTCTCTACTACCAACCTTACTATCCAGTTCTAAGGCCTTCTCCTGATCAGCAAATAGTAATTTGGCATCATAGAGCATATGTCCAATCAAGGTAGATTTGCCGTCATCTACACTCCCACAGGTAATAAACTTCAGTAAGCTCTTCATCTTAGAAATACCCCTCCCTCTTACGCCTTTCCATACTAGCAGTTTCTTCCTGATCGATTACCCGGCTAGTTCTTTCAGAGGAAACAGCACCCAGGGTTTCTGCTATAATCTTATCCAGGGTATCTGCTTTTGATTCCACACCACCAGTCAGAGGATAACAGCCGAGGGTTCTAAAACGAACTTTTTTTATAACTACCTCTTCCCCTGCTAAAAACCTCATTCTATCATCATCTACCATAATAATATTTCCGTCACGATAGACTACCGGTCTTTCTTTAGCAAAATACAGGGGGACGATATCGATGTTTTCTCTCCTGATATACTGCCAGATATCTTTTTCAGTCCAGTTTGAGAGAGGAAAAACCCTTATACTCTCACCTTTGTTAATTCTTGTGTTATAAAGTTTCCACATTTCAGGGCGCTGGTTCTTTGGGTCCCAGGCATGGGCAGAATTCCTAAAAGAAAAAATCCTTTCTTTAGCCCTGGATTTCTCTTCATCCCTTCTACCCCCACCAAAGGCAGCTGTAAAACCATATTTATCGAGGCCCTGTTTTAAGGCCTGGGTTTTCATAATATCTGTATAGGCAGGACCGTGGTCAAAGGGGTTAATTCCCTTTGCAACACCTTCCATATTGGTATGGACAATCATTTCAATACCTAATTCCTCTGCCTTTCTATCCCTGAACTCTATCATCTCCTTAAACTTCCAGGTAGTATCAACATGCATAAAGGGAAAAGGTGGTTTTTCAGGGTAAAAGGCCTTCATGGCCAGGTGTAACATCACAGAGCTGTCTTTCCCGATACTATAAAGCATTACTGGTTTCTCACATTCTGCAGCAACTTCCCTAATGATATAGATCGCTTCGGCTTCAAGCTGATCAAGGTGTGTTAAGTCATTCATTTCATATACGTCCTCCTCATGCCTATTCCATTATTATATCTATTAATCCATCTCTTTACTAATTATACAATTATACCAGGCCTAAAGCAAGCCTGGCTACCCTCCACTGTGACAAACAAACCATCCCGGCATCATATTATGCTATAAAGAGTGGATACTCCAGTGAACCTTCTTCAATTAATGAACCCTGCTGATCAAAGAGATTTACCCTTATGCGGTAATTACCCTCTTTAGTAAAACTAATCCCTGCAAATAGATTGTGATGGGTATGGGCCAGTTTTATCATAAAAAGGTCTGACTGTGAGGAACTTACTATCTCACCATCCCTGATAAGCTCAGTCACCTGAAAGAACCCATCTGTCAGTTCATCATTAGTATCCCAGACCCATTTATTGACAACATAAAAATTTGGTGCCATCCCCGCTGTAAAACCATGTATAATGTTTTTAAAACCAGACCTTTCATCTTTTTGACAGATAAGGGAATACTGTAACTTAAGCCTGTCCATTATTATCACCAACCTTAACTACAGCTGCCTCATCCCGGGCCAAGCTGGCTTCACTAATACTATGGTCATGTTTAAAGAGCTCATCCTGTACACTGGGGTCATAGTCAGAAGGATTAAAGAGCCAGCGGGGTTCTTTTAAAACAAGGAAAACCAAAACAAAAACCATAGCAAGTGAAAATATAAGAGCAATACCTACCACTGCGTAAAGTAAAATCACTAATAACTCATCATGCCCCTTTAAGGGCCACAGGCTGGCTGCCAGGGCTGTTTCAATCCAGACCAGGTAAAACCCAACCATCTGCAGAGGACTCTTAATAAATTTAAAAGTATCTTTCATCTCCTCTTCTCCTTTCCCATTACCATAAACAACCTCAATCTTTTAAAAATTTATAGTATAATTCACCAATCCTCCACAAATTCCTGCCAGAATATAGAAAATCCACCATAGGAACTAGATTCCCATGGTGGATTAGATTGTGACAAGAAATCATCCCGGTGACACGTTAGTTTTAACCCTTGACGGAATTTTTTTAGATTGGTCTTAAGATTGAAATCTTTAAATATACTTTAAGTTCCGGCTACTAAAATATCCGCTCCGGCTTATAATAACTATCAATAAATAGTATAGCCGCCATCAATAATCATAGTATTACCAGTCATAAAACTGGAGGCTTCGGATGCTAAATAAACAGCTGCACCTTGAAGTTCTTCAGGCTGTCCCATGCGTTTCATAGGAGTAGGGGTTATCCAATATTTCCTGGTTATTTCTGGCTTATTCTGTACATCTTCTTTAGTCATCTCAGTTGCCATATAACCAGGGGCTATAGCATTGACCCTAATACCTGCTGTTGCCCATTCTGCTGCTAGAGACTTTGTTAAATGAATAAACCCGGCTTTAGAAGCATTATAAGAAGACTGAGCCTGTGGATAGTTAACAATATAAGCAGACATAGAAGCCATATTAATAATCGAACCCCTCTGTTGATTCCCTAACAATCCATCCCCTTTTTATTTATTGTTTTCTTGAACTAAAATAAACAGCTATTACAATAATCAACCCCTTAACAACCCTTTGAGTATAAGGAGAAATCCCCATTAGATTTAAGCCATTATTTAAAACCCCCAGTATTAATGCACCAAGTAATGTACCGATTATCTGCCCCCGACCACCTGCGATATCTGTACCTCCCAGGACCACAGCAGCAATGGCATCTAATTCAAAACCAGTTCCAACCATTGGTTGTCCTGACATAAGGCGGGATGTTATTAGAACACCACTAATAGAAGCAGTTATTCCACTGATGACAAAAGGAATAATTTTATAGAGTTTAACATTTATACCCGATAAGCGTACTGCTTCTTCATTTCCACCTATAGCATAAATATAACGACCCATAGGTAAGTAATTTAAAATTAAATAGGCAATTAAATAAACAAATAACATAATAACAACTGGTACAGGTATTATGTTAAACAAATATCCCCTCCCCAAAACAGCGAATGACTCTGGAATACCTGATAAAGGATATCCCCCTGTATATAGTAGAGCCAGTCCCCTGGGTACTTCCATCATGGCTAGGGTAACAATTATTGCTGGCATCTTTAAAAAAGCCACCAGACTACCATTAATTAAGCCAAAAATTAATCCTATACATATCCCTATAATTACCGCCAGAATAGGACTTAAACCCCAGTTCACCATAGCCCCAGCCATAATTGTTCCACTAAAAGCCATCACTGAACCAACAGAAAGATCAATACCCGAAGTTAAAATTACAAAGGTCATCCCTACTGCTATAACCCCATTAATAGATATCTGTCTTAGAACATTGATCATATTGGAGTAAGTTAAAAATTTATCTGAAAACACAATCATTAATAAACACAAAACTAAAAAACCACTGAACGTCCAGAAAAACTGGTTTTTAAATATTTCTTTAAAATTAAATTGTGTGTTTTTTGACTCACTAAACACTGTTTTTTCCATCTTCCTCTCCTCCCCCAGTAGCATAATACATTATTTTTTCAAAAGTAGCCTCTTTTCTTTGAAACACCTTAACAAGCTTACCCTTATGCATTACCATTATTCTATGACTCAAATTTAATACTTCTGGCAACTCAGATGAAATAACAATAATGCCAATTCCCTGATTAGCCAGGTCCTGAATCAAATTGTGTATCTCTGCTTTGGCCTTCACATCTATTCCCCTGGTAGGTTCATCAAAAATAAGAATCTTACAATCCCTATTCAACCATTTAGCAAGAACAACCTTCTGTTGATTACCACCACTTAAATTCTTTACTGCCTGTTTTAAACCAGGGGTTTTAATAGACAGGTCATTAACCAGCCTTCTTACCTGTTTAATTTCCATTTTTTTGTTAATAAATCCATTCTTATTTCTTATACCTTGTAAATTACTTAGACTTATATTATCCTTAACTGACATTCCTAAAATTAAGCCCTGGGTTTTTCGGTTCTCTGGAATTAGTCCAATACCAGCTTTTAAGGACTGAGCAGGGTTATTCAACTCTACCTTTTTTTCTTTTAGATACACTTCTTTTTCTGTAGCAGTGTCTGCCCCAATTAAAGCCCTGATAGTCTCTGTCCGTCCAGCACCAACTAAACCAGCAATACCCAGTATCTCTCCTTTCTTTAATTTAAAAATAACATCTTTAACAACATTATCCCTACTCAATTTCTTAACATCTAACAAAACTTCATCAGTAAGATAATTTCTCTTTGGAACAGGCTTATTAAATAAATCCTTCAACTCACTACCAACCATCATCTTTACTAATTTTTGCTGAGTACAATCTTTTGCCAGTTCTGTGCCAACATACTGCCCATCCCTCAAACAGCTTACTCTATCAGCAATCTTAAATATCTCTTCTAAGTGGTGAGATATATAAATCATAGTAATTCCTTTCTTTTTTAAAGTATTAATTAATCTAAATAGATCATTTATCTCACTCTCAGTTAGACTTGCTGTTGGTTCATCTAAAATCAAAATCTCCGTTTCTAAAGATAAAGCCTTGGCTATTTCAATAAACTGCTGTTCAGCTACAGTTAACTCAGCTATAGCTTTCTGAAGGTTTACCTTAACTTTTATTTGAGCTAATATCTCCAATGCTTTTTCTTTCATCCTCTTTCTATCAAGTAATCCCATCTTTTTTAGTTCCCTTCCTAGAAAAATATTATCAACAGCACTTAAGTAAGGAACCAGACTAAACTCTTGATAGATAATACTAATACCCAGTTCCTGGGCCTCTTTAGGACTATTTAAATTAATCTCTTTACCTTTCAAAAAAATCTTACCACTATCAGCGGCATAAACCCCTGATAAAATTTTCATTAATGTTGACTTCCCGGCTCCATTTTCCCCTACCAGTGCATGAACTTCTCCCTTTGCTACATCAAAACTTACCTTATTTAAAGCTAAAACACCAGGGAACACTTTTGATATATTGGCTATCTGTAATATCTTATCTCCCAACACCTTTTCCCCCCTTTTTTAGTAATTTTGTAAAAGCGCTTCAGAAAGAATCTGAAGCGCAAAATATTTTTACCAACTGAAACCTGTCGCAGTATTAGTATCTATTAACTTTACTGGAACCCTTATATCTTCAGGGACCCTCTCTGCTCCCCAGTACTTTGCCAGACTGGTTCCTAAAGCCATTCTGATTAAATCCCGGGGAAACTGAGCTACTGTTGCCCTAAAAATATCCCCATCTAAAATAGCATCTACGGCCTCAGGGTGTCCATCTATACTAACCATAAAAGTATTACGTCCTGAACCCAAAATAGCTGAATAACAGCCTAATCCCCCAGTGTCGTTGACACTAAAGATAGCATCAAGGTCAGGATTGGCCTGCAGCATATTTTCGGTTACAGTCATAGCCGTACTACGTTCCTGTTTACCATTTTGATTATCAACAATAGCTATATCTGGATACCCACTGATTGCATCTTTAAAACCATTTACCCGGTCTAAAATTCCATCAGCAGGAATCCCGTTTAAAATCGCAACCTGTCCTCGACCATTCAACTCCTCTGCCATAAATTTGCCTGCTTGATAACCAGCATCATAGTTTTCAGAAGAGATATAAGCATCCCTGGGACCAGCGGCATCAGCATCAACTGCAATAACAACTATACCCTTTGCTTTGGCAAGTTCAACTGCTGCCTGAACCCCGGCAGTATCTGTGGGATTAATAATTAATATATCTATACCCCTTTGAATCATATCCTCTATATCACTAACCTGTTTGGCCACATCATGGTGGGCATCGGTTATAATATAATCAGCACCAATAGATTCAACTGCCGAGACAAAGGCTTCCTTCATAACAATAAAATAAGGGTTATTCATCTGCTGAAAAGATATACCTACTGTCAAATCATCTGCTGCCTCAACAACACTAAACATCATTATCACCATTAAAACCAGCAAAGATACTGTCCTTAAGTTTTTCATAATCTAACATCTCCTTTTTGTTTTTTAATAAATAAATAAAACACAAAAAAATGGACCGAGAAAAATAAATTTCCCGGCCCAGGGCCCCAGGTGAAACACTCTTATTCCTTTTTTAGGCTGACAATTTTAATGATAAATTCTTCATCTTTTCCCCTTATTAGTACTACATCATGATTGAATAACTTATATATCTTATCTCCCGGTTGATATTCTGGTATAACCCCCTGCCGGTTCTCTTCTCTCTGCACAGCAACCCCTCCCGGGAACAAATTTTACTGTTAGTAAAGTTGATAAAATTCAGTCTTTTCCAGCCAAACAGGACTACCACAAATTTACAAAGACTTGTCCATATGATATAATTATTTACAAACCAACTAAGAAAACAGCCGCCAACTGTTATCTATTACCCTGTCTATCTACTATGTACTACCTCCTTTCCTCCAGGAAAGAACCCAGGGATAGCTCTGCCCCTTTTGAATTCTTATTTCCAGGGAAATTTTTGTCCCTTGTTAAAATGAGGAATTCTAGTATATTTAATTGGTAAAAATAATAATACGATTTATTAGTTTTCGTGCTTTATCGACACCCTTCAATTATTATTATAGTGTCCTATTGACACTTTGTCAAGGGGTTATTTTCTTACTTATCAATTTTTTTGGAGGTTTGCTTAATGTTTGGGGAAAAACTCAAGGAAATTAGAGAAAAAAGCGGAATGACTCAAAAACAGTTAGCTGATAAAATAGGGGTTAACCGTGCTACAATTGCAGGTTATGAAACAAAAGGAAAAGAACCATCATATGACACCCTTATAAAAATAGCCCAGACCCTGAACTGCAGCCTGGACTATTTACTGGGATATAAAGAAAAAAACAACTCTGATAAAAGCGAACATCTAAACCCGGAGATAATATACCTTGCTAAAAAAATATCCAAACGGAAAGAACTGAAACTCCTTCTTAAAGAAACTGAGGATTTGAACCCAGATTCGGTTAAAAGGATTATAAAAATTATAGACTTGATTAAAGAAGAAAAGAATGCTGACAGCTAGATAACAATGTACCAAACAAAGCATCCCGGCGTCACATGTCATATTATCAATTCATATTCATCTTTACCGATAAAAATTAATAAAGCCTGTTTGATATTATCTTTATCCTTAAACTTACGGCTGGCTGCATATCTCTCTAACTGCTTTAGTCCCTCTCTCTTAACCACTGCCAGCTTATCCCGTTCACTCTTCTTTAAATACTTTAATTCTATGATCCATTCATACTTGACATCTGGCATCCGTATATCCCGTTCCAGATAGATGTCTATATATCCATTTTCTACCTCTGTTTCACTATATGGTTTATAGGCCTTACTGTCCACCAGATAGGCAAAGAGAATTACTTTGATATACCTTTCATCATAATTTATCAGATCACGATTAGAAAAGGCTTTAAAGACATGATTGTTTATATAGTCTATATATGGTTCAATCTCACCTTCATAGGCCATCTCTTCAATTGACTTCCTGAGTTCATTGAGGTCTAAGTTAATTTGATATTCTTCTGATATTTTTTTCTCAATATATTCCCAGAAGATTGTTTTTACTACAAAATTGGGTATTTTTAAGAGGAGCCTGGTCCTATACTGCTTATCTATTGTCAATAACCCCATATAAAATAACAGTGAGACAAAATAGTCTTCATCATACATCATGTCGAAGGAAAAACGGGTAATAATATCGGCCACTATCCCTTCTTCCATGATGATATCCTCCAGAACCTCCCGGTTGGCCTCATTGGCTACCAGTCTATTTAGCCTACCATAATCTGTCCGGACATTATCATCTATCAATTGCTCAGGGTAGTCCCCGGTCATTAGCCACTGGCTAAAGAAATTCAGAACCATATCCGGGTTATAAAGCCTTTCCTTACTATCTTTGTTAAATAGATAGCCATTATAGTTCTTCCTTAATTCAAGTAATAACTCCTCTTTATTTAAATCTATATTTAACTCTTCTATTATTCCTTTTACTTCATCTTCTGTAAAACCCAGCATTTCATTAAACAGTTTATTCATAGTAATATTGCTAGCAATATTAAAACCACTGGTTAAATCATCTAACATAACTGGTGATATACCGGTTATGAAAATGCGGTCAATCACACTTTCTGTACCTATCTTAACTGTTTCATAGAAATCCCGGACAAAACCTGTCGCCCTGATTACCTCTTTATAAAAATCACTATCACCCATAGCAATAATATCATTGGCAAAGTGATCATATTCATCTATAATCAGATATACTTTTTGACCTGTTTCCTTCACCTTTTCAATATAAAAATTTAAAATAGATTTTATATCTTCTAATTCCTCTAATTTATTAACTATATCATGATAATGTATAAACAAAGCTCTATATTTGGATAAACTAGCTATAACCGCCTGCCTGATAGTTTCCTTAAAAGAAAGATATAACTTTTCTTTACTGTCAGTATTTAAACCTGAAAAATTAAGTTTTAAGATTAGATAACTTGTTTTTAGTTCAGTAGGGTTTTTCCCAATATATAAGCTTTCAAACAATTCATCAAACTTATCTTTATTATTCAAATCATAATAATTAGCAAGAGTGGACAAAAAAAGACTTTTACCAAAACGACGGGGACGAATAAAAAATAGGTATTTACTCCCTATCCCTTCTAAGCTAGAAATATAATTAGTCTTATCAACATATAAATAACTTTCTTTTCTTAATGATTTAAAATCAGATATCCCATAAGGTATCTTCATCCACATATCCCCCTCATAAAAGCTAAACTTAGTCTCTGTCATAATTATACAATTATACCAGGCTTAAAACAAGCCTGGCTAATCTTCTAATTGATAAATGCGTATCACAGAATAAATATTTGCAGTGGACTATCAATAATAATCTCTAGTCTGCCTTTATATTCCACAACCTTACCGGTAACCTTAAGCTCCTTTTCCAGTAACAATTCCAGGGGATTATAATCAAATTTGTTAAGATTATGTTTAAATATAATCAGATATAAGTTGTCTTTCCCTTCCTTAGTAAAGTCCAGAAAAATAATCTTCTCTGACTGATAGGTCTTTACCACCTTACCCCTAACTATAACCTCTTTATCTAAATAATCTGCTGCCTCCTGCCAGTTTATTTCCGGCAGTTCTGAAGATAAATTATCCCAATAGCTCCAAACCCCACGGCCTAAATCCCTTGCCTCAGCAGCTGCCTCTTTCAACTCTGCTGTATATTTTAAATTAGGTGGTATCAAAAGGAGGCTGGCATAACCCTTCTCTAATAGTTTTTGATTAAAAAAAGTTCCGTCTGCTAAAAAGAAATAGGCCAGGGTACGGTCATACTTATCCTTTTTCTCCCGATCATACTCCAGATAAACATGCTGTTCCAATAATCTTCCCTTGCTATATTCAAAGGCCTCCTGGGCATAAAACTCTGCCTCCCCCTCTTCCCAGTTCATCTCAGGGGTATCCAGCCCAATCAACCTGACTCTTTCACCAGCAGCTGTCCTGACAGTATCACCATCATAGACATAGTCAATAAAAACCCTGTCCAGTCCCTGCAGTCCCACAGAATCGGATTCAAAATCATCCCCTGAAAATAGAAGCAGACCACCCAGACATATTATTATTAGAAATACTATTAACAATAACTTTTTCTTCATAATCATTCACCCTAGAATCAAACACCTATTGTGATAGACATTCACACCGTCCCGGTATCATACTATCAATTCATATTCATCTTTACCAATAAAAATTATTAAAGCCTGTTTAATATTATCTTTATCCTCAAATTTACGACTGGCTGCATATCTTTCTAACTGCTTTAGTCCTTCTCTCTTAACCTCTGCCAATTTATCCCGTTCACTCTTCTTTAAGTACTTTAATTCTATAATCCATTCATATTTGACATCTGGCATCCGGATATCCCGTTCCAGATAGATATCTATATAGCCATTCTCTACTTCTGTTTCACTTACAGGACGGTAGAGATTACTGGTAACCAGATAGGAAAATAAAACTAACTTTATATACTTTTCATCAAAATTAATCAAATCACGATTAGATAGCTTCTGTAGTACATTCTCACTGATATATGAGAGAAAGGGCTTTATCTCCCCATCAAAGCCCATCTGCCAGATAGACTTAGCCATCTCTTCTACATCATAAGATATTTGATATTGATTTTTTAATCTGCGCTCAAAATACTCCCAGAAGATAACCCGTGTCACATGATTGGGTATCTCCAATCGGGTTTTGCCATACCTTATCTCTCCAATTGTCAATAAACCCATATAATATAAGAGTGAGACAAAATAGTCTTCATCATACATCATATCAAAGGAAAAACGGGTAATAATATTGGCTACTATCCCTTCTTCCATGATGATATCTTCCAGAACCTCCCGGTTAGCCTCATTAGCTACTAGTCTATTTAGCCTGCCGTAGTCTGTCCGGACATTATCATCTATCAACTGGTCAGGGTAATCCCCAGTCATCAACCATTGACTAAAAAAATGCAGAACCATATCCGGGTTGTAGACTCGTTCTCTGCTGTCTTTGTTAAAGAGATAACCATTATAATTCTTCCTTAACTCAAATAATAATTCCTCTTTATTTAGATCAATGTCTATAGCCAGCTTTTTTATGATACCCCTTACTTCTTTCTCAGTAAAACCCAACATTTCATTAAACAGTTTATTCATGGTTATATTGCTAGCAATATTAAAACCACTGGTCAAATCATCTAACATAACTGGTGATATACCGGTTATAAAAACACGGTCAATTACTTCTTTACTTCCTATCTTGACTGTTTCATAGAAATCCCTGACAAAACCTGTCGCCCTGATTACCTCTTTATAGAAATCACTGTCACCCATAGCAATAATATCATTGGCAAAATGGTCATATTCATCTATAATTAGATATACCTTTTGACCTGACTCTTTCACCTTCTCAATATAAAAGTTTAGAATTGAACTTATATCTTCTAAGTTCTCTAGCTTATTAATAACAGTATGATAGTCTTCAAATATATTACTATATTTCTTTAGATTACTGGTAATAGTCTGCCTGAGCCTTTCTTTAAAAGAAAGATATAACTTTTCCTTACTATCCGTATTTAAGCCTGAAAAATCCAATTGTAAGATTAGATAACTTGTTTTTAGTTCAGTAGGATTTTCCCCAATATATAACTCACCAAATAATTCATCAAACTCTTCTTTATTATTCAAATCATAATAATTAATAAGGGTGGATAAAAAAAGGCTCTTACCAAATCTGCGCGGACGTATGAAAAATAGATATTTACTCCCTATCTCTTCTAAGCTAGAAATATAATCTGTCTTATCAACATATAAATAACTTTCTTTTCTTAATGATTTAAAATCAGATATCCCATAAGGTATCTTCATCCACATATCCCCCTCATAAAAGCTAAACTTAGTCTCTGTCATAATTATACAATTATACCAGGCTTAAAGCAAGCCTGGTATAAAATGTGTCAGCCGAACCGTCCCGGCGTCACGTTATTCATAAAGATTGGTGTTGAGTTGGTGATAGATTACTTTTTTAATCCCTTTTTCAAGGAGTTTTTCAGCAATAGTCATAAGATCTTCACTTTTCTTAATTTTATGTTTCAATATAATTATTAATATACAAAGCAAATTGTTCAAAATCACTAAGACTATTATTTAAAACTTCTACAAGTATTTCAATATCTACATCTGCATACTCATGAACAAGTATATTTCTAAAACCTGCCATACCCCTGATTCTATTACCATAATTTTCTGATATAACACCCTGTTTAATCAATTCTTTAAATATATCACTATATTGCTCAACCACAACCCCTTTTTCCGATACAACATGATTGCCAATATCAAGTATGACCTGAATACATAGTTGAAGACCTCTTTCCACTATCCATAATTTATCCAAGTTATTTTCTAATTCTTCTTTGTCGACTCCTTCATATTTTCTCAATTGTTGTAAATATTTATTAAGTTCATTTAATTTTCTTATAATTACCATTCTATCTATCAATCATATCATCTCCCAAAATAACCTTTAGCTAATCTCTTTTTAAGATAATTTTCCTGTACCTTAAATAAAGGTAGAAAATCCAGATATCTCGACATTATTGATTCATGAAAATTAACCCTCATTTTAGTTGACTTTTCAAATAAAAGCTTACCATCCTTTAACACATTATAAGCCAGTAAAAGAGGAGTATCATTTAAAATAATTAAATCAATATCTCTTTCAACCAGAGTTTGAAGTTCAGTAATTACTCCACTACGGTAACCAAAAGTCCCGCTTTCAGGCTTCTTTTTTTCATTAATATATACAGCAAGATCTATATCGCTTAATTTATTTTCTGTTCCCCGGGCCAACGACCCATATAAATAAGCAAAAATAATCTCTTCACGCTGATATAAAAAGTCTTTAATTCTTTCCATAATGATCACCTCTATAGTATGATAATATCATAAAATACTGATTTTTGAAACTTAATTTAATGATCAATCTGGCAGAATAAAGATTATTTTACTCTTCACTTAATTAAACCTCTGTCTCACTATATGGCTTATAGGCCTTACTATCCACCAAATAGGCAAAGAGAATTACTTTTCATCATAATTTATTAGATCACAATTGGAAAGGACCTTAAAGACATGATTGTTTATATACTCTATATATGGTTCAATATCACCCTCATAGGCCATTTCTTCAATTGACTTCCTAAGTACATTGAGGTCTAAGTTGATTTGATATTCTTCTGATATTTTTTTCTCAATATATTCCCAGAAGATTGTTTTTACCATAAAATTGGGTATTTTTAAGAGAAGCCTGGTCCTATACTGCTTATCTATTGTCAATAACCCCATATAAAATAAGAGCGAGACAAAATAGTCTTCATCATACATCATGTCGAAGGAAAAACGGGTAATAATATCGGCTACTATCCCTTCTTCGATAATAATATCTTCCAGAACCTCCCGGTTGGCCTCATTGGCTACCAGTCTATTTAACCTGCCGTAATCTGCCCGGACATTATCATCTACCAATCAGGGTAGTCCCCGGTCATCAACCACTGACTAAAAGAATGCAGGATCATATCAGGATTATAGAGCCGTTCCTTGCTATCTTTGTTAAATAAATAGCCTTTATAATTCTTTCTTAGTTCAGACAATAACTCTTCTTTATCTAAATCTATATTTAACTCTTCTATTATTCTTTTTACTTCATCTTCTGTAAAACCCAGCATTTCGTTAACTAACCTATTCAAGGTAATATTTACAGCTATATTAAATCCACTGGTCAAGTCATCTAGCATTACAGGTGAAATGCCAGTGATGAAAACACGGTCAATTACTTCTTTGCTTCCTATCTTGACTGTTTCATAGAAATCCCTGACAAAACCTGTCGCCCTGATTACCTCTTTATAGAAATCACTGTCCCCCATAGCAATAATATCATTGGCAAAATGGTCATATTCATCTATTATTAAATATATCTTTTGGCCTGCTTCTTTCACCTTCTCAATATAAAAATTTAGAATTGACTTTATATCTTCTAATAACTTACTCCCTATCCCCTCTAAGCTAGAAATATAATTAGTCTTATCAACATATAAATAACTTTCTTTCCTTAATGACTTAAAATCAGCTATCCCATAAGGTATCTTCATCCACATATCCCCCCTCATAAAAGCTAAACTTAGTCTCTGTCATAATTATACAATTATACCAGGCTTAAAGCAAGCCTGGTTTAAAATGTGTCAGCCGAATCGTCCCGGTGTCATGCAATAATTTAGATAAAATAGATAATATAGGCAAAGATGTTTTCTCTATGAAACTTTATATCAATTCACATGCCAAACAAACCGTCCCCATGTCATATATGATATATACCGGTTTTACTTTTTTTTCTTGCTGTCCTTGGCATATTTATCACCCATATTCATCTTATCACTTTTCTTCTTTCTGTGAAGTGTTAAAACGTTCCCCTGATTTCTGAAGACATATGCGTACATGGAAGTTTTTAGCGACTAGAACTTTGAGTGCATCAGCAAACTAAATTTCACTGATTTTGCCCTTTAAAACTCTAATCCTTTTTTTCACCACGGAGTTTTAATAACGTTTCATTAATTAATGTTGATGAAGTACCTTTATGATATGGGAAGTAAATAATTCTTACACCTACTTCATTAAACTGCTTTTCGAAATTATTCCATTTATCAGTGTTATACCAATCATCTCCAACAAACATTACATCAAATTTTAACTTCTTCCAAGTTTCAAATTTATCCATGCTTTCTTGAGCAATTACAGCATCTACATACTTTATGTTTCTAACAATTTCAAGTCTTTCATCAAAAGGAATTACTGCTTTTTTATTCTTGTATGATACAAGTTCATCTGTTGTTACTCCTACTATAAGTTTATCACACATAGATTTAGCATTTTTTAACATATTCAAATGTCCAATGTGAAATAAATCAAATACCCCTGTTGTGTAGCCAATAATCATAACTTTTATCTCCTTTATTGTAGTTATTTAATACATCCAGCTTTTTTTAAAGTATTTCTTCCTAAACAATTCAATATTTATAAACATCCAAATAATTTGTCCAGCTCGTAAGTTATTTTTACTTTCTTCCAATAATTCATCTATCTTATCTGTTTTCAACCAGTATACATCTTTCAAAATATCCTTAGCTTGTTTCTCCAAAGAGTGTAGCCATTCATTCAAAGGAACTGGAAAACCTACTTTCTTTCTTTCTATAATCTCATCTTGCAAATAATCGTATCCAATTTTTCTGAGAAGATACTTGGGAATGTCATTTACTTCACTGTATTCATTTGAAGTAAGTTTCTTAGATTCTTCTTTCAATGCATCACTTTTCCAACGCAACTTCAAATCATAAGGAATTTTTTTATAAGAGAATTCTACTAGCTCATGGTCAAGGAAAGGAACTCTTGCTTCTACACTTGCTAACATTGTAGTTATATCTACCCTATTAAGGAGTCCTTTTACATGATATTTATGGAAAAATTTAAAAACGCTCTCTTCATTGGTCCTACCTAAGAATTCTAATTTAACTTTCTCGTCAAATTCATTTCTAAGCTCAGTATTGACGTTCAAATAGTTGTCTCTTATAATTCTTGGAACGTACTCATAGAGCTCCGTAAAGTATTCATAGAATGATTTTTTCTTCTCTATATGATTCTCATAATCAAAAGGAGATCTGTATATTCTTCCATAACCTCCCATCAACTCATCTGCGCCTTCACCTGAAAGTACAACGGTGATTTTTTCTTTTAATACTCTTGACATTAAAGCAAGTGGTATTTCATTAGGAACTCCTAGAGGTGCATCTTTATAGCCAATAACTTCATTCATTGTGTCAAAATACTCGTTTGTATCGATATTAATTTCATGATGTATCGTGTTATATTTTTGAGCTACCATACGAGCATACTTAAATTCGTTTAACTCTGGAAATCCAATTGTATAAGTGTTTATTTTTATATCTGAAACTTGGCTTGTTATCGCTGATATTAAACTCGAATCCACACCACCACTTAAATATGTTCCTAATGGTACATCTGCCATCAATCTTCTTTCTATTGCAGCTTTTACCTGTTCATTGAACTCCTTCGATAGTTCTAACTCGTCATAAATTTGATCGACATTGAACTCTACTGGTAAGTCCCAAAACTTTTCTGTTTTGATATTCAACTTGCAATCAATAGACATCAAAGATCCTGATTCTAACTGAAGAATATTATTAAAAAAAGTATATGGTTCTCTTACATATCGATACCCAAGATATTCATCAATCGCTGATTCATTAAATTCAGCTTCTACTAAACCACTACCTAAGATGCCTTTCATTTCCGAAGAAAATACAATTTTTTCTGAATCAAAATAATAGAATAAAGGTTTAATTCCTAGTCTGTCTCTTGCTAATAGTAATTCATTCTCTACTCTATCATAAAGAGCTATTGCAAACATCCCATTACTTTTTTTTAGGAATTCATTAAACCCATGCTCTTCAACAAACGCAAGTATTACTTCTGTATCCGATGTTGTCTTGAAGTCATAATTTAAGCCATTCTTTAGATCAAGATGATTGTAAATCTCACCGTTAAAAATTATTGTCCATCTTCCTGAGTTAGAAATCATTGGTTGATTAGATCTCGAACTAGTATCGATAATTGATAACCGTCTGTGACCAAATGCTGCTTTTTCTGAAAGCACTCTACGACTCCTGTCATCTGGTCCACGATGACCAATTAAATCATTCATTCTATCGATACGTTTTTCAATCTCAGGTATACTCTTATTACTAAAAATTCCATTAATGCCGCACATGTTTTTTATCCTCTTCCCCATTATTTTCTTATTTGACTGATTAAATGCTCTATCCCCATATTCTCGTAATCTACAAAAATTTTTCTTGCAACCTTATTGGCTTTATCTTTGTATCTAGTAAAATACATCTTAGAGTAACTATCAACACCATCTACCAAAAGCGATTGTAGTTGTGCACAATTCACAACTTTATCTCCAGGAGTAAAATCATCATAATCATAGATAAAACCTCTATCTTCATTCTTAAAATACTCTAAATCATAAGGAAAAAAAATAATTGGTTTCTTCCATAGAAGAAAATCATAATATATTGACGAGTAATCTGTTATTAGAATATCAATTTGACTCAAAAAAGTATAAACATCTGCATCCGAAGGTAAATTAATAAAGGCATCATGCTCATCCGCACCATTAAAACTATCTTTTTTTCCAGCAAAATGAAATTTCCCAACAACTTTTAATTTTGATTTCTCACAAAAATCAAGAAACTTATTTAACTCTTTTAAATCCTTAGTCCCAAAAATTAAAGTTTCTTTCTTATCTCTAAATGTGGGGAAATAACCAACAGCTTTATAACCTTTATCAATAAATCCCTGAATTCTATTTCGGTAAATACGTTCATTTTCTGTAATAAAGATAAAAGGGTTCTCAATAAAAGGTTCATAGTTTCTAGGGTAGCCTGAAATTATTATTCGTTCTTTACTTATTTCAAAAGCCCTACCAATTATCTCTGCTGAAAATTCAGATGTCGCTAATAAATAATAATCAAACCAACATCCTTTAAATGTTATTTTATCTATAGTCCATTTTAATGTTCCGTATTGGGGTTTCCTAATATGATTATTTTTCATATATATTCCAATTTTTTTTAAAGGAAAGCCATGCCATAAATTGATTCTCTTTGATCTTACCGAAAAAAATGGATTGATATCTGAAAGGGTTTGATCTATGACATGATATTTTGCTCTTAAATGGTACCAAATACCTAGCAAAGACCAAACTTTAAAAACCAAGAACCCATTTTCTCTTAATTCTTTAAATACCTGTTCATCTCTTGTAATCCATATTATTTTACTAATATTTAATTTATATTTGTTATTAAATACATTCAGAAAAAAATGCTTTGAATTGTCTGCAAATCTTTCACCAAACCATCCACCTACAATAATAATCCTATCAGTTTTAGGTATGAAAAAAGTTAATATTAAAACACAACAATTAATTAACAAGAGAATAAGTTTTTTAATACTAGATTTTATTTTTTCCATCCTAAACTCTCCACTCATCCAATAAATTATTAATTTCATTCCTTCTAAATAAATATATAGCTAATCCATTAATTGTATATAAAACAAGGCCAAAAGAAATTATATAGAGATACTCATTATTGACATTAAGACTTTTTTCAATGAATATACAACTGATAATGTTCAATCCTATCAATCCAATTGTTTGTATAATATTACTTCCATCATAGGAAAATATTCCCAAGAGTAGTTTAACCTCAATTATTGATAATAGATTACTAACTATCACACTTATCCCTGTTCCTATTGCGACACCAACAATTCCATAATTTTTGATTAAGATGTAATTTAGAACCAAATTAAGAATTAGAGATAATATATTATTGTATAGAATATATTTAGCGTATTTTGTCATAGTCAAAATTGATCCAATAGGTCCTGATATTGCGTCAATAAGAAAAGACAATGATAATATAATTAATACTTGCTTAGAAACATTTGTAGCATATTCAGTCCCAAAAATTAACAGTAGCTCATCGCTTAGATACAAAAATAGAAAGAACATCGGAGTTACAAGATAAATAATTATCGTAACTATTTTTTTCATCTCAATTTCAATTTCTTTTATTTGATTATCATGATACAACTTAGATATAACTGGCCAAAATGCAATAAAAGGAGCTATAAAAACACTAATTAGTGAAACATAATTTTGTGCCACTTTATACAAACCAACACTTTCCATATCTATTAATGTTGAAATCATTATTTTATCTATACTTTGAATTAACAACCCTATTCCTGCTATTAAAGCTACTGTAATTGAATACTTAATAAATGCTATTTTCTCATGTTTAGTCAAAACTTTACTATTATTTTTTATATTTAAGAACTTAGATATAACAGACATCCTTACAATAAGTGTAATTAGTTCACTTAAGATAAAGACATATAATGCCGACTTAAAAGGATCAATACCAAAATATATCATTATAAAAAAACCAATCATTTTTAGCAAGTTGTTAGCAACGATATTTAAAAAAGTGACTCTTACAACTAGGCCAATTCCTTGCAAAAATCCGTCGATTATTGTAATAATCGTTTTAATAAATAGCATTATTATTAATATATAAATTTCGAATCCGAAATTATTTACTTGATTTATTAAAAAAATTGAACCGCTTAATATTATGGTTATCAGTACAGATATTAGTAATGACAGTTTTAAATATGATCCAGCCTTATTTTTACTTTCAATATATTTAGGAATTTCCTTTATAAGATTTTGATCCATTCCAAAAACTGAAATGATTGATAAAATCACCGTATATGTTAAATACATGGTATACTTACCATACATTTCTGGGCCTAACATTCTGCCCAAAATTATTTGAAAGATGAATCCTATTGATAATCCTATTATCTTTAATAAAAATGTCCCACTTACTTTTTTGTATAAATCACTCATTTTCTATTATCTCATTTCGTAGGAATTTAAGTAATTTTTCAATGCGGTTTGCCATTTTTTCAGTTTTTTGAATTCATATAACAACTCTTTACTTAACCTTGAATTCTTGGGTCTTCTAGCTTTAGTAGGATAATCTTCCGTCTTAATAGGATTAACTTTGATATCTATTCCAGCTTGTCTAAATATTTCGCATGCAAATTCGTACCAACTACAATACCCCTCATTTGTAGCATGATAAATCCCATATTTTTCTGTTTGAATCATATCAACCAATAACCCAGCCAAGTCATATGTATAAGTTGGTGAGCCAATTTGATCTGACACTACCGACAATTCATCTCTTTCTTTTCCTAGTCTAAGCATAGTCTTAACGAAATTATTCCCATGAATACCAAATACCCAAGATATACGTATAATAAAGCATTTCTCTAGACTCTTCTGAACTTCAAGTTCACCTTCATGTTTTGTTTGACCATAGTAGTTAACAGGATTAGGTGTATCAGTTACTTCGAATGGCTTATCCCCTTCACCATCAAATACATAATCTGTGCTTATATAAACCATCTTTGCATTCGTCTCTTTACAGGAATCAGCAACATACCTTGTACCCAGTACATTCACTGCATAGCATAATTTTCTTTCATCTTCAGCTTTATCTACTGCAGTATATGCTGCGCAATGAATCACAACATCAGGGTTATAATCATTTATAACCCTTTTTACCTGCTCTTCATTACTTATATCCAAAGTATCTATGTCAGTGCCTAAATACCCAATTTTATTCTGTTCCAACCTTTTTACAACATCATAACCAAGTTGCCCGTTAGCACCAGTAACTAGTACTTTCATTACTCATCACCTTGCCTATCCTCATACATCTTCTTATAGTAATCTTTATAATCTCCTGAAATGATGTTTTCCCACCAAGTGCGATTATCAAGATACCACTTAATAGTTTGTTTGATACCATCGTCAAATAGTGTTGTTGGCTCCCATCCTAGCTCTCTCCTTGTCTTTGTAGGATTGATAGCATATCGCATATCATGACCTACTCTATCCTTAACATAAGTTATTAAAGATTCTGGCTTACCCAACTCTCTCAAGATAGTCTTTACTACTTCTAAGTTTGATTTTTCATTATGACCACCAATATTATATACTTCTCCCTCTTTACCTTTATGAAGAATCAAGTCAATCGCTGTACAGTGATCGCCTACATATAGCCAATCCCTAACATTCTCACCCTTACCATAAACAGGCAATGATTCATCATTTAATGCCCTTGAAATCATCAGAGGAATAAGTTTTTCCGGAAAATGATACGGGCCATAGTTATTAGAACATCTTGAAATAGTTACAGGCAATTTAAATGTCCTATGATAAGCCTGTACCAACAAATCTGCCGATGCTTTTGATGCAGAATATGGTGAGGATGTATGGATTGGTGTTTCCTCAGTAAAAAATAAATCTGGTCTATCTAACGGCAGGTCACCATATACTTCATCTGTTGAAACTTGATGAAATCTTTTAATTCCGTATGTTCTTGATGCATCCATTAATACTTGTGTTCCCAAAATATTGGTTTTCAAGAAAACACCTGGATCTTCAATTGATCTATCTACATGAGACTCTGCAGCAAAATTGACAACAAAATCAAATTTTTCCTCTTTAAACAATTGGTCTATTAACTCTCTATCTGTAATATCACCTTTGACAAATCTAAATTTGGAATTATCCATCACCGATTCTAAAGTTGATAAATTACCTGCATACGTTAAAGCATCTAAACATACTACTCTATAGTTTGGATGCTGGTCAAGTATATGAAATATAAAATTGCTCCCAATAAACCCAGCACCACCAGTCACTAATACATTCATATATCTATTCCTCTCTTTCTCTAATATTTAAAGTTTGCATCACTGTCTCTAAGTTTTGGTGCGTTAAAATCTTTATCTGATAGGATAGGTTTAGTTATTCCCCAATCAATTCCAATCTCTGGATCATCAAATTTAACGCTCCTATCATTTTCTGATGAGTAGTATTCATCAACTTTATACTGGACTTCTACATCATCTGTCAAGGCTAAGAATCCATGAGCAAATCCTTTAGGGATAAATAGTTGTCTTTTGTTCGCTTCAGTAAGCTCTATAGATACCCATTTTTTATATGTAGGTGAGCCTTCCCTAATATCCACAACTACATCTAAAATTTTACCTTTTGTACATCTTACAAGTTTTGTTTGCGCTTTAGGATTGAGTTGAAAATGTAACCCCCTCAAAGTTCCTTTTTGAGCTGAGTATGAGTGATTATCTTGAATAAATTCAATCTCAATCCCTAGTTCTTTAAACTTTTCTCTTGAATATGTTTCAGAAAACCAGCCTCTATGATCTCCAAAAACTTTAGATTCAACTATAAAGACTTCTTCTATATCTGTTTTAATGATATTCATAAGTTAAACCTCTTTCTAATATCTAATTTTACCTTCAGCAACTTTCTTTAAATGATCTCCATACGGTGATTTACCATACTTCTGAGCTGATAATAAAAGTGTTTCTTTGCTAATCCACTCATTATGATAAGCTATTTCTTCTAGTGCTGATATTTTTATGCTCTGTCTTTTTTCTACCATCTGTACAAATTCAGCTGCTTTAATTAGACTGTCCATAGTTCCAGTATCAAGCCAAGCATAGCCTCTACCAAGTAATTTTACATTCAAAGTTCCGTCCTCAAGATACATACGATTTAAATCGGTAATTTCAAGCTCGCCTCTTGCTGATGGCTTGACTTTTTTTGCAAAATCAACAACTCTGTTGTCATAAAAATAAAGCCCTGTTATGCAATAATTTGACTTAGGATTTTGAGGTTTTTCTTCAACTGAAAGGACTTTTCCACTGTCATCAAACTCAACTATTCCAAAACGTTCCGGATCATGAACATAGTATCCAAATATAGTTGCTTTACCATTTTTAGCATTTTCTGCAGCTTCTTTCAAAATTGGAGTGAATCCATTTCCATAGTAGATGTTGTCTCCCAAAATCATAGCAACATTATCGTCACCAATAAAATCTTCTCCAATAATAAAGGCTTGTGCAAGTCCATCTGGTGAAGGCTGCTCTGCATACTCCAAATTAATTCCAAACTGACTACCATCACCCAATAATTTCTCAAAATTAGGTAAGTCTTGAGGTGTTGAAATAATAAGAATATCTTTGATACCCGCCAACATAAGTACAGAAAGCGGATAATATATCATTGGTTTGTCATAAACTGGTAATAATTGTTTGCTTGTTACCATTGTTAATGGATATAATCTTGTTCCCGAACCTCCAGCTAAAATAATACCTTTCATGAAAATTTCCTCCTTAAAACCGATTAAATTTTTCTAATCAATACATATATAATAATAATAATTATTTAGTCTCATTCTTTGCCATTTTCTTTTTTTTAAAAAATAAATTTAAACATTTGTATAACACAAGTGGAACTATAGCATAGAAAATTACAAATCTTGGTATTGCATATATATCATTTCTAACAATGTAAATTAATTCACTTAAAACATAAGTGATTAAGAAAAATAATGGAGCGTTCCTTGTCACTTTCGCTTTAATTAATAGATTTTCAAGTTTTCCAAACAACGCACCCATTAATATCATGAAGGGAAACATCAAGTAACCAAAATTGTAATATGCTTCAGTAATAAATGATGATCCATAGCCTATTAAATTGGTATTGTAGTATAGTGGTGAAAAAGTTGCACTTACTACTAAATTATACGTTTCAAAGAAATCGAATCGCATAAACGAAGGCAGAAATAGTAAAATCGATCCCAAATATGACCTCCCGTTAAAAAGCGGGATTACAGATGGAGCCTTATCAATGACATTGCTAACAGAAGTAAAAGTAATTCCAGTTTCCCACAAAATGCTACTGAAAAGACCTCCATTCCAAAGTTCATAGAAAATATTAGAAATACTACTAAAACTAACATCAGACACTGCTCTCGATAAAGAAATAATTTTTAATATAAGAACACCAACTAACCCCAAAATTATTATCGTTCTCATATTTTTTTTAGTTAATGGCTTTATCCAAATGTATTGAATTAAAAATATACCCATACCTACCTTTAACAATAAAAAACGAGAACCTGACATTAAGTATAATATAGAAAATACTCCAACTATCAAGTACATAAGCTTTTTCTTATACTTTCCAGTATTGAAAATAAAAAGCATATAAATTGATGGCAAAAACCATTCTGACAAATATAAAGCAAAGTTACCTAAACCTGCGGTAAACTCTTCAGATGTCTCAAGGGTTCTCCTCTCTAGATAACCGTATAATTGATTTAATTGAATCAAATATGAAAGTTTTATAAGCATCGCTATCGCTGAAATAATAAATAGGATCCAGGCGATGATTTTAAATGATTTATAGACTTTCTTATCAATTTCATTTCTATTTGATTCAACTTCTTTTGAATTAAAATCATACCATCTGTACCTAACATTACTAAAATATCCTATATGGACAAGTAAAAGGGATTGGATGATTAAAAATGATGCATTAATAATACTCTGATTATCAATTCTACCATCTAATATTGTATAATTCTGGCTTAATAAATAACTTTTATCTATGATTACCAATAGATGTTGACCATAATAAAACAATACTGTGAGAATCAGAAAAATGAAGTAAAATCTTGTTATTCCAAAATGCTTTTTAATACTGTATATCATAAAAAGATAACTTGGTAAAATCGATGCAATAATCAATAAAATTATTGCATCACTAAGTTCCATATGAATATTACTTAAAAGAATCCACAATAAACTATTATAGATAATAAAAAGCAAAGAGGTAATTATAACCAAGAAATATTCTTTTTTTATCCTTTTATTATTTAGACTTGATGTTATCATTCTTTTAACCCATTTCTTCTGTAGAGTATTTTTCTACTGTTCTCTTTATAGCTTCTAAATATTTATATTCATTATGTGAATCAGGCTCAAGATAGCCACCCTCAGCCCATTCATTCCATGCAAAGATAAATATCATATCTTTTTTATAATTGTGTATCGCATTTTCAAATTGCTTCGAAAGATAATATTCAAATTTCTCGGGTGATGAATTAAGACAAACTCTACCTCCCTTATTACCTCGTCGAGGTGTGTTATCCCATCCAACAAACATGCCTGGTACAGATTTATCACTTGAAGGTTTTCGATTTATAATTTCATTACATAATTCATCATAATCTTCGAATTGTAATTGTTTTTTGCTCAATCTAGCAGTAATATTACTACCGAATTTTTTATCAATCCGACTAGCCAAATTTCTTACTAAACTCTTAACTTTAAAGAAATACTTCCCAGTTTTTTTACTATTTGAATTTTGTAGATCATACCTTGCATAACCCGGTTCATATTCAATATCATATTTAAATCTACTATCATCTTTATCTTTCATTAAAGAAAATGAAATTTGCTGGTAAGCATAATCAATTCCATCGAATCCTTCTTTTTTTGCTAAGTCAGACCAATAATCCAACATCTCATTTAGTTTGTCAATTAACTCAGGTCTATAAATAACTAAGAGCGGTCTATTATTTTCACATATATAGTTTTTATCCTTAAAAAAAGTTACCAAGTAATCAAAATGTTCTTTCCATTCTTTCTTCCCTCCATATGTTTGCTTTATTAGGGTTTTTACATTTCCCTCAGCAACCCATGCATTGGTCCAGCTTTCATTAGCCCAGCAAATGCAGTATGGATGATTTAGTTCTGGATTATCTCTAAGTCGCTCCATTGGCTTTTCTAAAAGTTTTTTGCCATTAAACCAATAGTGATAAATACAAAATCCATAAACATGGTGTTCTTTAGCTAAATCAATTTGCCATTTTATTACCTCATCTTGATCCAAAGAGTAATAATTGTTTTGAAAAGGTACAATCGGTTGTCTGTGACCTTTAAATAAAGGTTTAGCATTCTTGACATTTACCCACTCAGTAAACCCCTCTCCCCACCACTCATTGTTTTCAGGAATTATATGAAATTGCGGTAAGTAATACGCGATTATTTTCATTTTTAGATTCCTTTCTAAGTTAAGATTTTCAAGTTAACGCAATGAAGTAAATATATCATCCCACTTTTTTAAAATTTCATTGTTATTCCAACTATTTGCTTTCATGAAAGACTCATTACTAAATCTATCTCTAAGCTCACAATTATTCATTAATTCTAAAAGTTTTTTCTTATACTTTTTTAAATTCCTATCTTCTATTAAATATCCATTTATACCATCATCGATAATATCTCTTGGCCCACTAGGACAATCAAAAGATATACATGGGATCCCAAATGACATTGCCTCTAGTAAAACCATACCAAAACCTTCAAATCTTGATGTAAATGCAAAAATTGAAGCTGATTTAAAAATTACATCCACATTTTTACTAGGATCAGAGATTTCTACTGTATTACTTAAATTGTTATCTTTAATATATGTAAGCAATCTATCTTTTTCTTCGCCTCTACCTACTATACGCAATTTCCAATCCCCCTGTTGGGAATCCTTAACTATACTGTTCCAAATCATTAGTAATTCTAGTTGTTGCTTATCCTTGGTTAATCTTCCGATATTTAGTATATTCTTGTTATCTATTACGGTTTTTTCTTGATTTCTAAATGTAGAAAGATGAGGAATAAATACAGCAGGCAGACCTTCTTCTTTATATAATTTAGTATCTAAAGTTGTTGGAACTGAAATTTTGAAAGCCATTGGATAAACTATCTTTTTAATAAAATTGTAGATTCTATTGTACCCTAATTTAGATCCATGTTCGCTAATAATTAGTATTTTAGAGTAATTCCTTTCTAACAAACATATTTCTAAAGAATTCACTGGATTAGCAGTATAAATAATATCTGGATCTATTTTTTTTACATTTTTTTTTAATTTATTGTGAGTAAAACTAATGTTTCTGATCAAATTAAAAATTCTAGAAAATTGATTATCCATGTTTAGCCTTAGAGGACTATCAAGTGATAATATTGAAATTCTTGGATCCAACTCATAAAATGAATAAGGTCTATCTTTAACGATAATGAAAACTTTATACTTATTTGACCATACATTTGTCAAATTAGATATTACTCTTTCAATTCCTCCCGCAGGACTCATACTATCAATATATACTAAAATTTTTTTCATAATCATATCCAACTTTCATTGCAGAGATTTTATAAATATAAACTAGATTGCTATTTTATTTTGGAGATAATAATTCTTCTAATATATTTCATTAAATAAAAACTTCTTAAAAAGAGGTAGAAGCCGAATTTGATAATTTTCATATTTCTGTATTCACGTATATTTTTTATGTTCCCATGATACATTTTTTTAAGATTTGAGGATAAACCTCTCTCACCAAAACCTCTCTTGCCACTATCGTATATAATCAATAGTTTTGGGTCATAGTATAAATTGTATTTGCTGCAAATTTTTACAAAATAATTTCCATCTTCCGCATATCTTTGTAGCTCGTCAAAGCCACCAATTTCTTCAAATATCTTCTTTTTAAATATAACTGTAGATGGTTGCGGAAAATTTTTAATACAGATATCATATACATTTGCTTTATATAAATAGTCAATTTTACGCCATAATATTTTTAAAATCCTATTATTAAATGGACCGCCAAGAAATTCTATTTGAGGATTGTTCTTAATAATATCGATTTGATATTCAATTTTATTAGGAAGCCATTCATCATCAGAATCTAGTAATGCAATCCAATCACCTTTTGCGATTTCCATACCCTTATTTCTAGCAGTAGAAACTCCGCCATTAGTTTTATCAACAATTAAAATTGGTAAATTAGGATTATCTTCTTTATATTTATTTACTAATTTTAATGAATCATCTTTTGAACCGTCATTAACAATAATAATCTCTAAAATGCAACTAATTGCAGTTTGATTTTTAATAGAATCTAGAGTATTTATAATTGTGTTCCTACTGTTATACATTGGAATTACTACAGATATGTTCATCCATCCACCTCTTACTCAACATTTAATCATTAACTCTTTCCCATAAATGTGTACTCGTGTTGTAAAATTTAACCGCCTTTGCTGGTGCTCCCGCCATTATACAATTTTCAGGAATATCTTTATTTACTACAGAATTTGCTCCAATAATGCTCCCATCTCCAATAGATACACCTGGTAGAACGCATACATTCTCACCAATCCATACATTATCACCTATAAAAACTGGACTTGTAGTTAATGGTCTTTTATTCGGTGGTATATCAGGCGAAGATTGATTAGTCCCAGAATATTCTCCATGGTTTGTATCACTGATAAATATCTTAGAAGCCATTAAACAATTATCTCCTATTACAACCTTCTCGTGCGCCACAATATGAACATTGTCTCCCATCTCACAATGTTTCCCGATGACAAGAGTCTTCTGATTTTCACCCAATAAGTCAAATCTGCATGCATGTCCAGTTGTAAGACCGACACCAAATTCCATACTAGATTTTCCTCGCATAAATACAGGCCTTCTAATTAATCTAGCTCCTCTATAAAATAATTTAGTACATATCAAGGCATAGATAGTTAAGATTAACTCTGAAAAAGAATATTTATTTTTTATAATTATCACTCTCCACTCCTAACACAACATTAATCCAATTCTCTAATGAATATTTCATGTAGATATGTTCATCAATTTTTTTATATTGCAACTCCAAAAACCCATCTGGAATTTTTACAGCATTCCTATCAATAACAGCAATATTCTCAGGTTTGTAAAAATCATATTCTTTAATGCTTTGATTCGTGGTGATTAGTTTTTTGTTCATACCGATCATCTCTATCGTTCTCATAGTGAGTCCAGTTTGTCTCGGGTGTTGTATATCAAGTACAACTCTTGTTTTATCAATAATCTCGGCAATTTGGGTGCTTTGAATCTTGATAAATTCAAAATCTTCCTTTTTTACACCACTGAATTCTCTTTTAGTTAACTTATAGAAATAATACATAAACTTACTTTGTAAGTAACAATAGAAATAATAATTATATTGATTTTTATCAGCTAAATTTTTTATCTCTTTAATGACTCTATACCTATCTGAATGAATAGTTCCTATAAAACTAACATCAAATTCATATTCTTCCTTTTGTATTAATTCTTTTTTATAATCATCAGTAAAAAATAAAGGTCTAAAAATTATTCTAGAATCATTACTTGAATCCTCAGTATCAAACGATAATACCCGATCAAAGTAATCTAATTTATTGGTTATTCCTTTAATATTCTCCAGAGAATCATATAAATATAAGCAAAAAGTTGCATCTCTAAACATATCTTTCATTTTCGTAATTACTTGAATTGGCAGCATTTCACACTTTATGACAAAAACAAAATCATAATTGGATTCTGATACCTTTTCGATAATTTGCTTGTAATACTTAAGCGTTTTTTTATGGAATATTTGCGGGTTAATTTTTAATAGCGCTCTCTCGTATGAGCTTGTAACTGATCGTTCATCAAAATAATCAACCTTCGCTCCTAACTCAGTCATTTTATCAGCAATTTTTTGCTCATAACCAAAAAAGGCCGGCGCAATGAACAATATCCTTTTGCCCTCAAGTTTCATCACTTATATAATCCTTTTCTTTTCATTTCTTCAATAGAAGTTTCATAGTTATCATCTTCAACATCTTGCATCTCAACCCAATCCACAAAATTTGATATCCCTTCAGTAAATTTTACTTCTGGCTCATAGCCTAACAAATTTCTAATTTTAGTAAGATCACCTAGGTTATGTCTAATATCCCCTAATCGATAATTACCTGAGACATTTATATTAACATTCGATCTGTACTTTTCTTTTAGTGTATTAGCAACTGTTAATACATCTGTCTTTTCTCCTGACCCCACATTAAATGACTGGAAATTAGCTTTATCACTTTTAATGCCCAATATTATGGCATCAGTAACATCATCAATATATACAAAATCTCTTGTTTCCAACCCATCTTCAAAAATATTAAGATCATTCCCATTTTTGATTCGTGTTGAAAAGATTGAAAGAATTCCTGTATAAGGATTTTTTAGTGATTGACCTGGTCCATATACATTTTGAAACCTAAAAGCAACTACAGGAAGATTTATTGATTTCCCCACAATCATACATAGTTCTTCTTGTGATTGCTTAGTATGTCCATAGACTGAAGTTGGGTGTAGTTTAGAGTCTTCATCTGTCGGTAACATTTCTACATTTTGTTTACAAATCGGGCACTTTACTTCAAAATCACCTTGGCTCATATCCTTATCCTCTCTAGAAACAGGATATACAATGCCGTGCTCATTACATTGAAATTTACCTTCACCGTATACTGCCCTAGATGCAGCGACAATTACTTTTTTCACCTGATTTTTCTCTTTTGTAATTATCTCCATCAACTTCGCGGTTCCACTGATATTAACATCAACGTATTTGCTAATCTCATACATTGATTGTCCTGTACCAGTTTCTGCCGCCAAATGAACCACAATGTCTATACCTTCAATTGCATGTATCCAATCTTCAAAATTCGTTACATCACCTTTAATAAATTTACATCTATCTTTGATCAGATTGTAAGTATAAGACTGATTTGGGTCTTCTCCATGTATTTGTTTACTTAAATTGTCGAGTAATACTACTTGATAACCCTTATTTAATAATTTTAATGCTAAATTACTACCAATAAAGCCTGCTCCGCCTGATATCAATACCTTCATACTTAATCCCTACTTCCTAATTATTCTCTGTAAGCTTTATCGTGTCAGAAAACGATACTAAATTTATATTGCTACTCATACTCATCTCATAAACCATGTCACCAAGCACCTTATTTAACATTTAGTAATCTCAATAAGGAATTAAATAACTTCGTCATTAATACACACTTTCCATGAGTTTCAGCAATCAATCTGACCATTTCATTGATATTCACATACTTAGGGTTTTGTAGGAAAAATAACCTATCACTACAGTCTATTAACTACTTAACAAACTCTGATAAGTTATCTATATAAATCATGCTGCGCTTATTATCAACCTTTGGAAATATCGAAGTCTTAAGTGCTAGACCCGCCAATCTTGAATAATTTCCTCTACAACCCTTCCCATAAACCATTTAAAGTCTTAGAATTTCATCTTATGACTCATTTATTAACTTTTCAGTTTCAATCTTTGACTTCCCATAAGCACTACTTGGCTTTAATAATGTATTCTTTTCAATAACACCATTTGCTTTTGCCTTCTGTGTGTTTTATAAACCAAATCTCTATTAACCTTGTAGTACAAGTTCTGATTCTCACTTAATTTATTTTGCCTGCTATATTAACTTGATAACACTTAAATTTCTTTGACATTTATATAGCTTTTCTTACTATACTACTTCATAAGGATAAAATCTCCTGCTTGTTTTTTGTGATAAAAATTTGATAATTTCTTGATATATTATTAAATACCTATTTCCTTAATTTTTTTCTTTTTATACTCCATCGCTCTGTGCGGTTTCTACTTTATCTTCTTCTTTCATAAATTCAACAAAAAAAACAGTAAATACACCCAACATCAACCCTAAAACTCCGGCAATTGCAATATTTAGTTTTTTATTGGGTCTAATGGGAGAATCTAACAAAACAGGTGTATCTAATATCATAATAGGATAGTATGTTAATATTTCCTCTTTAAGATCAGCTATTTTATCCATTGTTTCGCTTTTTTGATTTAGATATGAATCTAATTTTGATGTTAAACTGGAAGAAATGAGACTTATAGTTACAGGATTTTCAGTAGAAAGAGAGTTTATTTCTGTAATTTCTTTATCAATTGAATTTATATTTTTTTCTATATCATTTAATTCATTATTTAAAGATGACAGTTGTTCTTTTTTATTATTTATTATTTTATCATAATATCCATTTGCTTCCTGATTAAATCGATGATTTATTTTTTCTAATATTTTTTTTGCTATTACAGGGTCTGTATTGTTTACAGTAATCCTAATAATATTTGTGTCTTTAATATTAGTTATATTTATGTTACCAGAAATATAACTTTTTAGTTCATTATTTGTATAACTCAGGTTTAATTCATCCATAATTGGCTTAAAAAATTTATTACTTTTTATGATTTGTATCACTGTGGATGGTTCACTATATACCCCATCAATATTATTTAGTTGTATGACCATATTTGATTGATAAACCGGCTCGATAAGAAAAAAGCTGTAAATACCTGCTGCTAGAACGAATACCATTAAAAAAGTGGCGATTATCCATTTCCTCCGCCATAAAAGCAATATATATTCCCTTAAATCAATTTCATATTCATCATAATAATTTCTTTCTTCCAAAACAAAAACACCCTTCCAGATATTATTTGCTAACCATTATACTATATTCAACAAAAAACACAAATCTCCTTTTACATTTTACCATATTTTTAGTGAATTTGCGTTATCAACCCTATATAAGTAAGTACACTTATTTTTTTGCATTGCTAAGAATAAAATTTATACTTTATTCCTGGCAGAACAAAACCTATTGTAAGGAAATTTCCTTACAATAGGTTTATAATTCTTCCAGGTTTAAACAAATAGTTATTTATTTAAAGACATTTCTCCAGCCAGCTTAACAGCCTCTACCAGGCTGGTTTCCTTGGCTATTCCCTGCCAGGCTAGATCAAAGGCTGTTCCATGGTCTACCGAAGTTCGAATAATTGGTAGACCAGCAGTAATGTTGACACCTTTATCAAAGGCTAACAGTTTAAAGGGGATATGGCCTTGATCATGATACATAGCAACAACTATATCATACCTGCCTTCTAGAGCTTTGACAAAGACTGTATCTGGTGGAATTGGGCCATCTACATTTATCCCCTGGTTTTTAGCTGAGTTAACGGCAGGGCCAATTGCTTTCATCTCCTGTTTCCCAAAGAGTCCATTTTCACCAGCATGGGGATTAAGACCTGCTACTGCAATCTTTGGTTTATTCAGCCCCATCATTTTTAAGGTCTTATCTGCCAAGTTAATTACTGTTTCCACCCGTTTCTTATTGATAACACTACAACTATCTTGCAGGGAGATATGTGTTGTCACATGAATAACATTTAACTTATCTGAAGATAAGAGCATGGCAAAATCCTCTGTCCCAGTTAGTTCAGCCAGTATCTCAGTATGTCCGGGGTATTTAAAGCCTGCCTGATGAATGGCTTTTTTATTGAGTGGTGTAGTTACTACAGCATCTATCTCTCCCCCCAGGGCTAAGATTACTGCTTTTTTAAGATACTCAACAGCTGCCTTCCCGGCCTGTACCTGTACTTTTCCTGGGGCAAGTTTTTCCATATCAAGATTGGCTAAATCCAGGACATTAACCCTTTCTTCCTTATCTGCCAGTTCTTGAACCCCTTTAACCCTTTTTATCTCTAAAGCAAGGCCAAACTTTTCATTTAAATGTTCTAATACTCCTGCATCACCTATGACCATATGTTGTCCCAATCCTTGAATCTTTTGATTCTTAATGGCTTTTAAGATAATCTCAGGCCCGATACCTGCCGGGTCACCCATAGTTATACCATATGTAAAATTGGACACCAAGTTTACCCCCTCCTCCTCAAATAATTAAATATCTCTACTATTGCTTCTTTGTCACCAAAAGCTCCTGCTTTGGTGACTACCAGGGTCTCTGGTAAACCTTCTCCTTTAAATATGCCTACAGGAATTCCTGGTAAAACTTCATTTTCAATTATTGTTGCCTCAGCCCCAATTAATGAAGCTGATTTAACAGCAATATCCCCACCAGTTAGTAAAAGGCCTTGAACCTTTTTATTCAGATAGAGTTTTTTGGCAATAGTACCAAGGAAATGAGCAATCAGATTGCTAATCTCTAAAGCATTCATTCCCTTCTGATGAGCAATCTCTTTTACTCTCTTAACCACTTCCCTACTCCTGGCGGAGCGGATTATAATATCTCCTCTTTTCTCCTTGATAAATTGTTTAGCCCTGGTAATTATTCTAGTTAATTCTTCTTCATATTCACCTTTTAGGAGATTTTCTACATCCACATCAATTACATTTAATTTTAATTTCTTCTCTGCGTATTCAACCTGTCTTCTGCTTACCTCACTAACACTTCCGACTATTCCTACTATTACACCTGTTGTTTTTTTATCTGTTTCCCTGTTAATTAAGCCTAAAGCAACTGGCAGACTCTCAGCGAAACCTGCGGACCCTACTAATAGATACTCCTTTTTTAATAACCCTAGTATACTGGCTATCAAATCCAGATCTTCATCTGTAACTGCATCAATGAGCAGTATTTGCACCCCTTCATTTATTTTCTTAGTAAGCTCTTTCCTTAATGTTTCTTTACCCTTAAGTACATATTTTAAAGCAATAGTCCCTATTTTTTTATCTGTCTGTCCCCTGATAATATCAGGTATATAGGAACAATTAATCGGAGTTACCGGGTCATTGGCTATTTCTGTTCTTTCTAGTGGTACACCACGAACTAACTGATTAGCTCCAATAGTAACCCGTCCATTGGCAGGCAAAGCCGGGGCAACAATTGCTAGATTATAGCTGCCGGCTTCCAGTGCTGCTTCTATTTCTGAGCCGATATTCCCTCTCAGGGTAGAATCCAGCTTCTTATAAATATAGTTTACCCCCATATCTTTTAAAGCCCGGACAGTACTAAAGACTTTCTTGTATGCCTTTTCTTTGCTATCAAATCTACTATCTGTATCTATAACAATAACATTAAAAGAACCGTCTATTGCTGGTAGATTATCCAAACTGGAAATTACGACTGTCTTTAATCCCTTTTTACTAAACTGTACCCCTGTGTCATTAGCACCAGTAAAATCATCAGCAATTACTGCTAATTGTGTTATCATCTTTATCAACCTCCAGCTTCGTTTGCTGCACTCTCTTCACTCTCTATAGTATCACCATGATTATTAACCCGTTTTGCCATATAAGCTGTAATGGCAGGAGTTAGTAAAGCTGTGGTTATCGTTGAAGCAGCTACCTGTGGGGTAGCTAAAGTTGCCAGTGACTCGATTGCCGGGTCAGCAACAGCAACTGCCTGGGGTGTGGCTACAGCATTACCTGCCGTGCTAGAGGCCGCTGCTCCAGCAATACCAGTACCTCCTGTTTTCTTGTCAGCCATAATGTTAAAAAATCCACCTACAATACTGGTCATTACCCCTAATAATATACCTGACAGTCCTGCTTTAATTAACATGCTAAAATTAATACCTGCCCCCAGGGCAAAGGCGAAAAAGGGAATTAACATAGCACCACCTTTGCTTAGAAACTCCTTTAATTCCTGATCAAGGTTACCTAAAATCATCCCTACAATAATTGGTAAAATAACTGCCACTAGACTTATAAAAGGTATATTAGCAATACCCGCTGTCCCCAGGGCAATCATGGTTAAGAAAGGACCATCATTAATAGAAACAATCGCTATGGCCCCTACATCTGTTTCATCACCAAACTCACCTGTTAAGGCTGCATATAGTCCACCATTAGTATTGGTCATAGCAGCAATTATGGCCAGCGAAGATAAGCCAAATAGATTATTCCCTATGAATTTAGATACTAATAAGCCGATTGCTACCCCCACTAAAAACTTAGTCGCTGTAATAACTAAACCCTTTTTAGCCGCTTTAGGGGCTGCCTTAACACTAAGCCCGGCCCCCATACAAACTAAAAACACCCCAATCAGGGGAAGTGCCCCACTAGCAATGGCAGTTGTAAACCCACCTATCTTAAGTAGCTGTGGGAAAAAGGTATTGAGCAGAGCTCCTATAATTAAAGGCACTACCATCATTCCCCCAGGTATCTTTTCTATTAACTGTTTAATTTTCATGATTTTGACTCCTCCAATATTAATATTTTCCATAATTAATAGTTTTCAAAAAATACAATCTTTAATTTTACACCAGGTCTTTGCTTCTAATCTTGAATTTTAGAAAGTTGGGGCCAGTTTATATATCCCAAATTCTTTGTGACCCAGCAACTCTGCTTTAGTCTTCCTACCATTACAAACTTCCAGCATGAAATTAAAAATCTCCTCAGAAAGATCCTCTATTGTTAGTCCTTCTTCAATAATCTTACCGGCATTAATATCTATATTATCAATCATATTAGTATAGGTATTTGAATTTCCAGTTACCTTAATAACCGGGGCTAATGGTGAACCAGTTGGAGTTCCTCTACCAGTCGTAAAGATTACTATCTGTGCACCCCCGGCAAGCATACCAGTAATTGATTCAATATCCTGTCCTGGTGTATCCATAACATAAAAGCCTTTCCTACTAGGTACTTCCCCATACTCTAAAACACCACTAATATCTGCTGTACCCGCTTTATAGATACAGCCTAAGGACTTTTCTTCAATAGTTGTAACTCCACCTGTAATATTCCCTGGAGTAGGCTGTCCCCCTCTAATATCAACCCCTAAGGACATTGCCCTTTTTTCTGTTCTCTCTACTATATTTAAAAGTTTTTCTCTCACTTTTTCATTGATGGCCCTTTCAGCTAAGATATGTTCTGCTCCAATTAACTCTGTTGTTTCTGATAGCATAGCTGTCCCACCAAGCTTAATAAGTTTATCAGATACACCCCCTACAGCTGGATTAGCAGCAATACCAGAAGTAGCATCAGTTCCACCACACTCAATGGCGAGTGTGATTTCACTAAGATCTACCTCCTCTTTTTCCATTAATACTAAATCATTTGCAAGGTCTCTAACAATCCTAGTCCCCTTTTCAATTGCCTTTAATGTACCTCCACATTCTTGAATAGTTATTTTGGCAACAGTCTTTCCGGTTTCCGCAATTCTTTCGGCTATATCTCCTGGTTCTGCCCCTTCACAGCCTAACCCGATTACTAAAACTGCACCAACATTGGGATTCTTACCCAACCCAACCAGGGTATTAACTGTTTGTTCATGGTCAGCACCTATCTGACAACAACCATGCTGATGGGGAAGCGCTACAGCCTCTTCAATATGCTCAGCTATTCTAACTGCTGTTTCACTGGCACAAACTGATGTAGGTAATACTATAAGCCTATTTCTAATCCCAACCTTACCATTTTCCCTTCTATACCCCTTAATCTTCACAAATATTCCTCCTAATTTATTAAATTTAAGCTACCCTAAAAATGTACTTTTATCTTAGTAAATCTCCCCTCCCCCTTTTGCTCTCTAAATTGTGAACATGTACATAATCTCCTATATTAATATCTTCACTAGCCGCTCCTAAACTCTCACCATACTTAATAACATCTTCCCCTTTTTTAATCATACTTACAGCAAACTTATGACCAAATGGCACATCCTGCCTAACAGTAATTTCTTTAATTCCTCCATCAAACTCAATCTTTACCTTTTCTCCCTTACTGATTGGATTGATAGCAATGGCAACATTATCAATTACCTTCATAAGAAGACTTTTCTTATTCATTTTATCTCTTCCCCTTTCCTTTAATTAAAATAAACCTTCACTTTTCTAGTATTACAAGCATTAAATCAATTTCTAATCGACTTTAAATCTAACCTTGTCATTACAGTATTTATTCTACAGATAGTTCAAATAAATTAAGACAAGCTTTTTCATAATACAAAAATGGGCCGGGAAAAATAAATTTTCCGGCCCAGGGCCCCAGGTTAAACAATAATTATTTACTTTTTAATCTAGCAATTTCTATGATAAATTCTTCATTTTTACCTTTAATACGTACTTTATTATGATTAAATAACTTGTATATCTTATCCCCCGGTTGATATTCTGGAATATCCCTCTGACGCTTCTCTCCTTTCTGCACAGCAATCCCTCCCGGGAAGCATTTTTAAAATCGTCACTAAAATAATATAGTTTTAAAGATTCAGTTTTTTTATAAAAAAAACAAAGCTACCACAAATTTACAGAGACCTGCCTATATGGTATAATTGTTATATAAGGCTAAATAACAGAAAGTCAACGACTGTTATCTATTACCCTAATTTATTATGTGCCTCCTTTCTAATTAAGAAAGAGTTTAGGGCTATCTCTATCTTAATTTACATGATTTTTTTGTTTACTTTTATTGAGGTTTTACTGTGTCTGAACACTAAAGTTATTTCTTCTAAAAATAATTTATACTGCTACCACTTTCTTTCTGATAAACTGTGTATAAATTATTTACATATTTATTATATTATCAAATTTTGATATTGTCAAGTAAAATAAATCAATTTTTGATTTATTTTACTTGGAAAATTCATATTATTATAGGTGATGATAATGGAGGAAAATAAAAAATCAAAAATTGATAGACTAAAAACTTTAAGAAAAAAATATAATTTAACTCAAAAAAAATTAGCAATAAGATTACGTATTGGACAATCAACAGTTGCTACAGCCGAAAAAACAGGGAATCTTTCTGATCAATTCATATATATCTTAAGTAAAGAATTTGGGATAAGAGAGGAATGGATCAAGACAGGGGAAGGGGAGATGAAAAAATCCCCTGAAGAGATTATACAAGAAGCTGTTAATAAATTATCCCCAGAGAAAGCCAAAAAGGAACTACATAAGTTTTTATCCAAAATGGACGGAGAAGATGAGATATTAAACTCTACTCAAGAAAAAGATAAACCAGAATTTATAAGGATTTTAGATTACCTAAAAAAGAAATACTATGATTCAGATCGAGATATGCAAGGCTGGTTGACTGTAGAAATCAAAAATGTCTTTCCTGAATATGAGGAAGATATCAAAGAAAATCATCAGGATGATTAAGGCTATGAGAGATATAATGATTATTCTACTGAGAAATAAAAACCCTATCCTGGGAAAATTTATTCCAAGATAGGGTTAAATTATTTTGTTAACCACTTAAACCCCTGGTATTTTCACTCCTTAATTGGTCAATTTTTTCTTCAAAGACCTTATGTTGACCCATTAAAATCCACCCTTTCACCATGGAAAGCAGCTTGATACAATTTTTTTAATTGCTCTACAGTAACCGAACGGGGATTAGTTTTAGTACATCCATCTACAAGGGCTCTCTCAGCTAAAAGATCCAGCTGATTATTAAATTTAAATTATACTGGGGTCTGGTTCAACCCCTGTAAACTTAGCTGTTTTTATACCTACCTCTTTTAGTTATTTTTTACTGGCTTGAATTAAAATTCTTCACAAGGAGTTCAACCCTCTTTTGATCAACTGGCTTGGTCACTTTACCCTCTTCTTTTAAACTAGAGCCAATAATGGCTCCATCGGCTATCGCCATCTGTTTAACAATATTATCAGGTCCTGCACCACTCCCAATCAGTACTGGGAGATTTACCTTCTCTTTAACCCTTTTTACAGCTTCCAGGGGTGTTTCCTCACCAGTCTTACTGCCAGTTACAATAATCCCGTCAGCCATACAGGCCTGGGCATTAACAGCAGATTCGACAATATCAATCGTATCTTTAATCATATGGGTATACTTCACCTGTACATCTGCGAAGATTTTGATCTGTTCTCCTCCAATTTTTTTTCTATATTTGATAGCTTCTGCAGCACATGGTTGAATAATTCCAGCAAATGAATCCACAGTATCCACAAAAACCGCTATGCGCACAAAATCTGCACCAGCAGCCACAGCTGCAGCCAGAGCCCCTTTATAATCACTCAGGGCCGCATCAACTCCAACGGCAATAGAAACAGATTTTTTAACCTCTCTGCTTACAGCTGCCAGGGCTGTTCTCTGTGCTGTATCCAGCTTAACAGCATAGGGCATATCACTGAAATTCTCAACCATAATACCACCCATACCGCCAGCTGCTAACCGCCTGGCATCTTCTACTGCAGATTCATATATTTCTTCTATATTACCAGAAAAACCCGCTGTTCCCGGTAGAGCCTTAAGGTGTACCATGCCGATTAAAGGTGGTTTGTCTGCCAAAAGGTTATTAAAAAACTTCATTTATAATTCCTCCTCTGCTAAGCATTTTAATCCTTCCAGCACTACAGTAAATAACTGCTGTTCAACCCCTTTTCTCTCCTCACTACTTAATGAAGATGATAAATTTTTTTTGACAGTGGTCATAGTTACAACTCCCCCTTTTATCCCCAGGAGCCGTGACAGAGTCATAATAACACCTGATTCCATATCTATCCCTTTAATATCATATTTTTCTAGTTTATTTAACTTCCTTGTAATATCTAAATTAAGTTTTTTTGACAGTTGACCCACTTTCATTTCTGAATAAAAACCATCATATGAACACAATAAACCCTGCTGATAACTTAGACCCCTATCACGGGCCGCTGCTGTCATTTTCTGCACTAGTAAAGGATCAGCTACTGCCGGATATTTCGAAGATACATAGGTTGTGCTTGTATTTTCAGCACGCATACACCCGGCTGGGATCACCAGATCGCCTAATTCTGTATCACCAAGACCCATTATTGTTCCAATTCTGACTGCCACTTTCATCCCACAGGCAGCCATTTCCTCAAGGGCAATGGCTGCAGATGGGCCTCCAATCCCTGTTGAAGTTACAGTTATCCCCACACCCTTATAGTTTCCAGAAAAGGTGACAAACTCCCGGTTTGTACTAATATGCCGGGATTGGTCCAGACGAGCTACTACACGTTTTACTCGCCCTGGGTCACCACAAAAAATAACATTAGGTTCAATATCCCCTGGTTTACACTTAGTATATAAAGTTTGTAAATTTTTCAAGATTAATTATTCCTCCTTTAGCATCTCTTCCTGAAAATAATTGCAATAACGTTGACTTAATTCTCCTAGTTTAGGTACATTGTTTAAACATCCACGGGCTTCAATAGTAAAAGAAGCCATAACCGAACCAATCTTACCTGAGCGAAGTAATCCCTGCCCTTTTAAATACCCAAAAAGAAAGCCAGCAAGAAAAGCATCTCCAACCCCACTAGGGTCAAGGGGTTTATCTGACAGGCAGACAGGTATCTCATAGACACTCTGTTTAGAATCTATCTTTTCTCGGATAATACTTCCCTCTTTGCCCCGAGTCTCAATTATTATTTCTACTTGACCGCAAAATAAATCATCAATATCATTACAGCCCATTACCTGTAAAAGGGCACGTTTTTCTGCTTGATTCATCACCAGTATTTGAGCCCCACTTATAAAATTCTTCAATTCCTCCGGAGGGAAGGCCACAAAATCACCCTTCATTCCCAGAACTACTGGAACACCCAACTGACGTGCTGTTTTCATAATACACTGGTTATGTTCCCAATTACCAACAGTAATTACTATATAAGGGCTCTGTTTGATTAAATCAAAGGGTACTTTCCCCGGCTGGGAAGCTGCCCCAGGGTAAAAGAGGGTAATCTGCTCCCCACCTGGCTCTGTAATTAAAAAGGAACGTGAAGTTAAGGCATCTTCAAACTCTTTGACTCCATCAAGATTTATTCCAGCCTCAGTAAGAAAACCCTTAAAACCACTTTCACTGAAATCCCTGCCAACATTCATTAATAAGCCGGTATTAAGCCCCAGGGTTTGGAGATTATAGGCAATATTAACATTACAACCACCATAACTTTCTTTAATGAAATCACCATTTTCTATGAGGGCAGTCCTACCCTCTTTTAGAGATGAGTTAACCCTGACAATCTGATCCAGGCTGGGGTATCCCGATAAAAGTAAATCCAGTTTGGCTGTCCCTACCCTGTTCTTCTCCATTATAATTCTCCTGCCTTTATTTCCTGGATAAGCCTATCCAGTGCTTTAACACCACCACCAAAATATTTGTCAATTTCCTTTAAGTGCACTTGATGTGAATTCTGGTCATTAGTAGCCACACACTCCCTGGGAACAATCACTCTGTAGGCAAGGTAATAAGCATCATGAACAGTTGCCCTGATGCAATTATTGGTCTTTGTCCCCACTAAAATCGTATTTTTGATTCCATGTTCCCGCAGAGTCAAATCTAAATCTGTTCCAAAAAAGGCACTATAACGTCTTTTTTTAAGTAAATATTCTTCCTTTGGGTCAAAATTTAGTTCTTTGATAACCTTGTCTCCTCCTGTTTCTTCGCGGCAGTGATCCCTGACTAACTCTAACTCCAAATCCATTTTGTTTTCCCGATGAGAATCTGCTATGAATATCCGTAGTAATCCTTCCCTGCGGGCAGTGTCAAGTAATCTTTTTATTGGTTGAATTATCCCACGGTTCTCTGGATAAAATACCTTGCCTGCTGGATGGACAAAATCTTTAATCATATCAATAATAATTAAAGCAGTCTTAGCCAAGCAAATCCCCCCTCTGTAATGAGCGACAGCGTTTAATAATCCCAATTACTGTTAAGAGCAATATGATAGAAACAAAAGGGATCATCTGTACAAAATTACCAGGCAGATTATAGGTTTGAAGACGCATCTGTACTCCATTGGCCAGGCCAAAGATAAAAGAAGAAATTGCCCCTCCTATAGGTGTACCACGCCCGCAGAAAATAGCAGCCAGGGCTATAAATCCTCTGCCAGCAGTCATCCCTTCAGCAAAAGCCCGAATATTACCAAGTGCTAAATTAACTCCACCCAATGCAGAAAAAAAACCACTAAGTAAAACAGCCGAATATTTAAGTTTATTTATTTTTAATCCCAGGGTTTCAGCTGCTTCCGGATTTTCGCCTACTGTACGCAAACGTAAGCCATAGACGGTTTTATAGAGTATAATCTGGGCTATAACTACAGCCACTATTGAAAAATATACCAAAGGAGTGTGGTTATTAACAATCGTACCCAGAACAGGTATTTTATCTAATAAGGGAATATTAATTTTACTTAAACCTACAATTTTATCAGATGTAAGAAGTCCTCTGGTATTAAAAATCGTCTGTAATAAATAGGCTGTAATTCCAGTAGCAAACATATTTACAGCCAGCCCGATAATTATAAAGTCACCTCTCATAGAGATACTAAAATATGAGAAAATAAATCCCAGTATCAGACCACTAAGCAAAGCCATTAATATAGCTAAATATACATTACCAGTCAGCATACTGACAACTACACTGACAAATGCTCCCATTAACATCATTCCATCAAGGGCAATATTAAGTACACCTGCTTGCTGGGTAAATAGTCCTCCCAACACTGCCAATAAAATCGGTGTTGTCATCCTTAAAGCATAATGACCTATTACAGCTAATTCCTCCATATCGCTCCCTCCCCTTTCGGGATTCTCTGAAATATATTTTTTATGTATTCTATAATAGGGATCTCTTTAAATAAAAATTCTACAGCCAGGAAAAAAATGATTACAGATTGTAAAACTTTAATTATATTACTAGAAACACTGGTCATCATCTCCATCATACTGCTTCCACTACGTAAAACAGCAAAAAACAGGGCAGCAATTAATACTCCAACTGGATGGTTTCTACCTAATAGGGCAATTGTAACACCATCAAATCCATATCCCGGTGAAAAATCCTGAGCAAAACGATGGTGAACACCAAGTACCTCACCAGCTCCAGCTACCCCAGCTACTGCACCACTAATAATCATAATCCAAACTGTTTTTTTAGCAACATCCATACCAGCTGTTTCTGCAAACAATCTATTCCAGCCAATTATACGGCTCTCAAATCCCAGGGACATATGTCGAAAATAGAAATAAACTAAAATTACCATTAGCAAAGCAATAATAAACCCAAAATGAAGCTGGGATGTCAGCTTAAATCTTGGCAAAAATGCTGAGTCTGCAATCTTTGGTGAAGCTGCATACCCCAACCCCTCACCGCGGAAAGGATGTGTTACCAGGTAACCAGTAAATAAGGTAGCAACCTGATTTAACATAATAGTTACCACCAACTCATTTACTCCCAAAAAGCCCTTTAGTAATCCTGGTACTGCTCCCCAGAGACCACCAGCGATAATTGCTGCTAAAAAACATAAGGGTATATGAATATATCCCGGCAATCCAGTAAAGGTAAAACCAACAAATGCAGCGGCAAAAGCACCCATATAAATCTGCCCTTCTACACCGATATTAAAAATATCGGTTCGAAAGGCAATAATACAGGCCAATCCAGCTAAAATCAAAGGTGTCGCAGTAAATAAAGTATTTAAGATTGCCCCTCTACCTACAAATGCCCCATAAACAAGCACTTTATAAACAGTCAATGGATTTTCGCCGGATATTAAAAGGATTATTGCCCCTACAAGCAGAGCCAAGAAAACTGAGATTAGTGGCCGTTTCAGAGCATTATACACATTTATACAATGTTTCTTTATTAACTGCTGCAAATTTCTACCTCCTCACAAAAAATATTTAATTTTTTATACCTTTAAAACCTGGCTACCATCTTATTCTCACTGCAATCCTTCTCACCAGTCATTAATATACCTAGTTTCTCTTTTTCAGCCTCATCAGCCCTTAAACTCCCCACAATTTTCCCTTCATATAAAACAAGTATCCTGTCACTTAAAGACAATATTTCCTCAAGCTCAGTTGATATTAAAATAATACCTATCCCCTGGCTTCTAGCTTTCAATAATTGTTCATGAACAAAGTCAATAGCACCTATGTCCAAACCCCTCGTTGGTTGTGAAGCAATAAGCACATTTGGTCTAAAAGCTAACTCACGGGCAATAATCACTTTTTGAGCATTCCCACCTGAAAGTGAACCAACCTTACTCTCCACTCCAACGGTCTTAATATTATATTTCTCAATAAGATCTTCTGCATAGTTTTTAATTTTTTTAAGTGAGAGGAATTTGCCGGTTTTAAAAGATTTTCGGTGGTGATAACCACAGATTAAATTTTCTGAGACTGTACCTTCAGCAGCTAAACCACATCCAAAACGATCAGAGGGTATATTAGCTACACCCTTTTCTCTTATTTCTGCTGGTTTCAAATTGCTTATATCCTGTCCATTTATAATTACTTTTCCTGCTGTAGCCTCCTGCATTCCTGTCAAAACTCGTAATAATTCTTCCTGACCATTACCTTGAACACCAGCAATACCAACTATTTCTCCTCTGCGGACCTTAAAAGAAAGGCCATCTAGTTTTTTTATACCCCGTTTATCATATGTTTCCAATCCTTTTGTTTCTAAAACTGTCCGGCCAGGGTTAAAATCCCCAATATTAACATCTAGTAAAATATCCCTACCAACCATTAAATTGGCTAGTTCTCTCTTGTCTGTCTCTTCGGTAATCAGGGTTTTAATCTTTTCCCCACCCCTCATAACAGTTACCCTGTCAGAAACCTGTAATACTTCCTCTAATTTATGGGTAACAAAAATAATAGATTTCCCTCGTTTCTTGAGGTTTTTAAGACTTTGTAAAAAACCATCTATTTCCTGGGGGGTTAAAACAGCAGTAGGTTCGTCTAAAATTAGTATATCTACCTCCCGGTAGAGCATTTTCAATATCTCTACACGTTGTTGAATTCCCACTGAAAGATCACAAATAACCGCAAAGGGATCAATCTCAAGACTATACTTTTTGTCCAGGGCCCTAATTTCTTCAATAGCCTTTTCATCATCAAAAAAATATCTGTTTTTCCTCGGTTCTACTCCCAATAAGATGTTTTCCAGCACAGTTAGCGAAGAAATCAGTTTGAATTCCTGATGAACCATGCCAATTCCCAGTGAAATGGCAACACGTGGATTAGCTATCTCTCTCCTCTGACCACTGACATATATCTCCCCGGAACTTGGTTGATGGAGTCCATAAATCAAATTCATTAATGTTGATTTGCCGGCACCATTTTCTCCTACTACTGCATGTATTTCACCTTTTTTTATAGAAAAGTTAATATTATTATTGGCTACTATATCCCCAAATTTCTTGCTCAAATTAACTGTCTTTAAAATTTCCAATTAGACACCCTCCCTCCCTAAAATTACGGGGAGAAACACTCTCCCCGTAACCATATTTTCTCCATTTAAATGCCTAATTTAAATTCTTACTTTCCGATTTTTCTCATTATTTATTGAGAGACATCAGTAACCTCTATCTGACCACTGATTATTTCTTTTTCTAACTTTTTAACTTTTTCAATATATTCAGCAGGAATCTTATCTTTTGTATATTCCATCAGTGTCAGGGAAACACCATTCTCTTCTAGACCGAGGGTGATTACTTCCCCACCTTCCAATAAACCCTTCTCCAATTTTTCACAGAGATCATATACTGCAATATCCATTCTCTTCATTACACTTGTTAAGACATTACCCTTAGCCATATAGTCCTGGTTGGCATCAACACCAATAGCATATTTACCCTCCTGGGCAGCAGCTTCAATTATTCCCTGACCGGTAGCACCAGCAACCTGAAAGACAATATCAGCACCCCTATCCATCTGTACCAGAGCCATTTCCCGGCCTGTAGAGGGATCTGCAAAACTATTAGCATAAGACTGCAAAACTTCTACCTCAGAATTAATGTAATGTGCCCCCTCTTCATAAGCAACCATGAATTTGTTAATCCCTGGAGAATCTACACCACCAATTACCCCAATCATCTTCTTTTCATTTATTCCTTCTATATCTGTATTTGAGGTTACCATTGCCGCCAGGGCCCCAGCTAGAAAGGAGGCATCATGTTCTTTAAAAACTACTGATACAACATTAGGCTGGTCAACAACCAGGTTAAACACAGCAAAAATTTTATCTGGAAACTGAGGTGCAACCCTTTCTACCATATCAGCATGACCATATTCCAGAGTTAATATTAGGTCATAACCCATCTGAGCTAATGAAGCAAGATACCTTTCTCCTTCTGTAACAGCATCAGGTTCAACTATCTTATACTCTATATTCAGCTTTTCTTCAACTTCCTGTAAACCTTTATAGGCCATATCATTAAAAGACCTATCACCCAGACCACCCATACTAGTAATTAAAGCCACTTTCTTATTTGCCGCCACAACATTTCCATTTCCTGCTACAACAATAAGACCCATAAAACAAAGAATCAGACCTGCCGATAAAATTATTTGATATCTTTTTTTTATCATTTTACCTTCTCCCTCTTAATTTCAGTCAAATGAAAGAACATATACTACAGAGGACAGCCAACTAATACCATTTTAAACTTTCTTTTTATATCCCCTCCCCTTAAAAATTGGCTAGTTATTTTACTGTATTTAATTTTATATTTAAGTACAAACAATCATGACTTTTGTGGTGTCTGCTGTATATAGAATTTAAATTTATCTGATTTAAAATGAGAACGAAAAAATTCAATAGGAACTGCTTGCCCCTTAACCTTTCCTTCAACAAGGCCTGTAAAAAAAAGCATTGGACTTCCTTTTTCCATTTTTAGCAACTGGGCATGGACCTCGTCTACTAGTGAAGCATCAATTGTCCGCAGGGCTTTAACAAACTCCACATTATATTTATCTTGAAGATAGTTATACAGAGAAAGTATTGTGAAGTCCTTTTCAAGTAATCCTGGAAAAAGTTTGTATGGCAAAAAAGATTTAGTGACATTTATGGGATCTGCATCAGCATAACGAATCCTTTCCAGGATCACTACTTTTTCACCAGAACCAAGTTTTAACTTGCTTGCAACCTCTTTTGTAGGTTCAGCCTTTTCCAAATTCAAAATTATAGAAGAAGGTATCTTCCCCTGTTTAATTATTTCTTCTGAACAGCTTGTTAATTCAATTAGACCATGAGTAAACTTTCGTTCTTGTACAAATGTTCCTTTACCATGTATCTTATAACAGTAACCATCATTAACTAAATTATTTATAGCCTTTCTAACAGTTGTTCTGCTAACATTAAACTCATCTATTAATTCCCTTTCTGAAGAAATTTTTTCATTAGGTCTTAATTCTCCATTTTCAATTTTTTCAATCAATTTCTGCTGTATTCTATAATAAAGCGGTAAAGGTATATCCATTTTCTTCCCCCCCAAAATAGATTGTCATTACGTAACCTTGTCATCCCGTCACTACCAGTTAATTAAAAATAATTCTTTGATTCTTAACTATATAAATACATAGTTTTTTAAATTTATACAATTTTATTATAAATTTTCTTGAAATATTTGTCAAATGTAATATTTCCATTATATTCTTACCAGACAAAATCATCTTCTATCTAAAGAATCCATCACTATAATTCTTAAACTTTATAAAATTAAATTCATCAAAATACACGAATAGGGTTTCTTCGTTTTTTCAATATTAAAAATATTTTGTCTGCGCTGAACGTGCTAACAACGATTATATTATTACCCGAAATACAAAAGATTTTACTATAACAATTATAACTCCTGAAGAATTCTCAACATTGTTTTTTCAAAAAATTTTAGCTTATTCGCTATACACTTATTTCAAAGATATCTTTAATTTCTACTGACAATAGCCCTATATGCATGTGTACATTTGTTCTTTTTCAATTGCTTTTCACCCCTTTTTATGATATTATAATTACATAATTTGGACCTATAATTACAATTCACTTATAGACATATTGCTATGTAAAGGGGGGAGAATTATTGAGTAATGAGGAATTAATTAATAGTATTCGTGAAGTAGTTCGTAGTGAGGTCTCCGGTCTAAAAGATGATGTTGCTGGTTTGAAAAATGATGTTAAAGTATTAAGTGAAAAAGTAGATGAAAATACTGCCAGACTGGATAGCTTGAATGAGAAAGTGGACGAAAATACTGTCAGACTAGATAACCTGGATGAAAAAGTAGATCAAAACACTGCCAGGTTAAATAACTTAAATGAAAAGGTCACTGATAATACTGCTAGATTGGAGATTTTAAATAAGAAAGTAAGTGGAAATACCAAGAAACTGGATGATTTAAATATTAAGGTTGACAACATTAGTAACCGTCAGCTGGCTATCTTTGAACAAACTGCTGGTTTACTGGAATTTCGGACAACAGTTAATGAAAAACTGGATAATATCAGTGAAGATATTGCTTTCTTAAAACATAAGGAACAGCAGAATGAACGGGATATATTTATTTTAAAAAGAAAAATAAATTAATTTTTTTAAACCCTCTCAACATATCGCTGAGAGGGCTTTGCTGTTTGTTTATCATTCTCTTTTACTCATGCTGCCAGCCACTGAGATAAGCCTCTTGTTCTTTTGATAATTCATCTACAGCTAATCCCAGAGACTTAAGTTTAAGTCTGGCTACTTTATTATCTATCTCTGCCGGCACTTTATGGACAGCATTAGTCATTTTATTATCTAATAGGTATAATAGGGAAGACAACTGTAAGGCAAAACTCATATCCATTATCTCTGCCGGATGGCCGTCACCTGCTGCCAGGTTTACCAGTCTACCTTCGGCCAGCAGGTATATTTTACGTCCGTCTGCCAGTTCATAGAGCTGGATATTATTTCTGGCTTCTTCTTCTTTAACAGCCAGCTCCTTTAAATCCGGCTTGCTTATTTCTACATCAAAATGACCAGCATTGGCCAAAACAGCCCCATCTTTCATAACCTTAAAGTGTTCTCTACAGATAACATCTTTACAGCCGGTTACAGTAATAAAAAAGTCTCCTACCTTTGCAGCCTCCTGCATCGGCATTACCTGAAATCCATCCATCCAGGCCTCACTAGCCTTAATGGGGTCTACCTCAGTTACTATAACCCGGCCGCCTAGACCCTTTGCCCGCATAGCCACACCCTTACCACACCAGCCGTAACCAGCTACAACTACATTCTTACCAGCCACTACTAGATTAGTAGTCCTCATAATACCGTCCCAGACAGATTGCCCGGTACCATACCTGTTATCAAAAAGGTATTTACAGAGGGCATCATTAACAGCCATCATGGGAAAGGCCAGGACTTGATCATTTTCCATAGCCTTTAAACGATGGATACCAGTAGTTGTTTCCTCTGAACCACCAATAATCTTTTTGATCAAGTCCTTACGCTTTGTATGGACTAATTCTACCAGGTCACCACCATCATCTATAATCAGGTCTGGTTTAATATCCAGGACTTTATTGATATGCTCCCTATATTCCTCATCTGTTGCCCCATACCAGCTGTGCACCTCAACACCATGGGCGGCCAGTCCAGCAGCCACATCATCCTGAGTTGATAAGGGATTACTACCGCAGATAGCTACCCTGGCCCCCAGTTTTTTTGCTGCATAGGCCATATAGGCTGTCTTGGCCTCTAAATGAAGACAGATAGCCAGGTTCTTTTCCGCTAAAGGCTGTTCATCCTCATATTCCTTTAAAATCTCATTTAAGATATCCATCCTACCAGCCACCCACTGAATCTTCTTCCAGCCCTTATTAGCTAGTTTTGGGTCCCTGATAGTTGATTTTTCTATCATATAATTTTTCCCTCCTAATTTATATGCTTCTTATTTTTTCTTTAATAATTATTATATAAATTATTTTACCATACAAAAGCAAAAACTTCCAGCCTATATAAGCTAATAGTTTCCTTGTATTATAGTAAACTGGCAGCTTCTTCATCTATAATAAGTGTTGTCTCTGGATGGGTCTGTAGTAATGAGGAGGGAATCCTGGTGTCAACATAACCATTGATGGTCTTTTTTATTGCTTCTGCTTTATTCTTACCACTGGCCAGTAAAATAATTCTCCTAGCCTTAAGTATAGTAGCCATTCCCACTGAGATAGCCTTTCTAGGAACTTTATCAAGAGAATCAAAAAACCGGCTGTTGGACTCAATCGTTTCTTCAGTCAACTCAACCAGTTTTGTTGTAACATTTAACCTGTCACCCGGTTCATTAAAGCCAATATGGCCATTAGAACCTATCCCCAGTACCTGGAGATCAATACCCCCTGCCCGTCTGATCTTTTCTTCATAATACCAACACTCTGTTTCCACCTTTTCCACCATACCCCGCGGTATATTGGTATTTTCCGGATGGAGGTTAACATGTTTAAAGAAATTCTCCTGCATATAGTAATGATAGCTCTCTTCGTTCTCCGGTGGTAATTTATAATATTCATCAAGGTTAAAGGTTACTACTTCAGAAAAATCTATCTCTCCCCTATGATACATTTCAACTAATTCTTGATACATACCCTCTGGGGTACTTCCAGTGGCTAACCCAAGTACACTATTAGGCTTCAGGTTAACCTGACTGGCTAGCAACAATGCCGCTTTCCGACTCATGCTCTGATAATCGTTTTCAACTATTACTCTCATTATTTACCACCTCTTCTCCAGCTTTAAATACTCTCTTTACATGTAAGTTCTTATCTAATAAAACCATATCTGCTATATAACCGGTTTTAAGCTGCCCTAATTCCTTCTCCAGGCCCAGCAGTCTTGCCGGGTTATAACTTGCCATTTCTATAATTTGGGGTAAGGGGAGTAACCCCAAGCTGTGAATATTTTTCACTGCCCTGTCAAGAGTAAGTACACTCCCGGCCAATGCCCCTGATGCCAAACGGGCTGCACCATCTTTTACTGTTACCTTTTGACCGCCTAGTTGATAGATCCCATCTCCTCTCGAACCTGCTTCCATCTGGTCTGTTACCAGGATTAGCTTATCCAATTCCTTAATCTTGAAGACTATTTCTAAAACAACAGGTTTAATATGTATAAAATCAGCTATTAGCTCACAACTCAAATCACTATTAAAAACTGCCCCCACTACCCCAGGTTCACGATGGTGAAGACCGCGCATGCCATTAAAAAGATGGGTAGCATGTAATAATCCCCAGTCTCTTGCCTTGATAACCTGTTCATAACTAGCTCCAGAATGACCTACAGATACAGTTACATCATTTTCTACCAGATACTTAATTAAATTTTCTGCCCCTGTCAGTTCAGGGGCAATAGTTATTATTTTAGTAATATCAATATATTCCTTTATTAGTGATAAATCAGGTGATACGATATGGCTCTCTTCCTGAGCACCTTTATAATCTTTATTGAGAAAGGGACCCTCGATATGTGTCCCTAGAACCCTGGCCCCTTTAGTCCCTTTCTCCATGACATCTCTTATGTTTCTCAAGGCATTTTTGATATCAGCATAGGGCATAGACATAGTTGTAGGCAGAAAGGAAGTAACACCAGATTTAATCACAGCCTTACTTATCTCATTAACTGCCTGATAACTCCCTTCCATGGTATCAAAACCATTAGCACCATGTATATGAATATCAATAAAACCAGGACTTAGGTAATTCCCCTCCCCATCAATAATTTCTAACTCTCCATTATAGGGATAATGTTCACTTGCTTCCTGGTCGAGTATTTTAAGTATTTTTTCCTTGAAGAGAATGCCTCCTTCTTTAACCCTATTATGATTAATAATTTTTATGTTTTTAATCAGTTTCATCTAACTCACCTATCTTTTCTTATTACTTCACTTAAATAATCCTTTATTTCCTTACTTGAACCCAGTTCCAGTACCTTCTCTGCTATTAGTAAAGCATCTTTTCTTGACCATTTACTAATCTGCTCTTTAACACTTAAAATAGAGACCGCACTCATACTAAGCTCACCAAGACCAATCCCCAGTAAGAACGGTATTAATATTTCCTCACTGGCTGCTTCCCCACACATGCCTACTGGAATCCCCTGTCGATGGGCAGTCTTTACAACTTTATTTATTAAACGTAAAACAGAGGGATGATAAGGAGAATGCATAGCTGACACCTTTTTGTTTGTCCTGTCAACAGCTATTGTATATTGAATTAAGTCATTTGTACCTATACTGAAAAAATCTGCCTCCCGGGCCAACTCCTCAGCAATCATAACAGCAGCCGGGGTTTCAATCATAACCCCTACCTCTATATTAGGATTATATTCTTTTCCTACTACTTTCAGTTCTTCTTTACAAAGATCTAACTGTTGTTTAGCCTTTGATAATTCTTCTAAAGCAGCTATCATTGGAAACATGATCTTTATCTGTCCATAATTTGCAGCACGCAGGATAGCCTTTAATTGTGCTTTGAAAATATTTGGCCTATCAAGACAAATCCTGATAGCTCGATAGCCCAGAAAAGGGTTTAGCTCATCAGGCAATTTCATATATGATAATTCCTTATCTCCACCAATATCAAGTGTCCTGATTATAACAGGTTTGTCTCCCGCCTTTATAGTAACATCCTTATAAACCTCAAACTGTTCTTCTTCAGAAGGGCTCTGCTCCCGATCCATATAGAGAAACTCTGTCCTAAACAAACCAACACCATCAGCACCCTGCTCTAAAACCACATCTAAATCAGACAAATTCCCAATATTTCCAGCAACCTTAATCTCGAATCCATCTATTGTAACAGCTTTTTTGTGGACAAATTTCCTTTTTCTCTCCAACTCTTGCTGCTGCTTTTCTATCTTATTTTGATAGTGTTTAATTGTGTCTTGAGCAGGTTCAATTATTACCTTACCATCTGTCCCATCAACTATTACTTCCTGTCCATTTTTTACCCTTTCCAGCAATTCTATACCAATCCCAACTACTGCTGGTATCCCTAATGACCTGGCCATAATGCTAGTATGTGATGTCCGGGAGCCCTCAGCAGTAACAAAAGCCAGCACCTTTTCTGAATCTAATTGCGCTGTATCAGAAGGGGTCAAATCCTTTGCCACAATTATTGTATTGGGAGAAATCTTTTGAGAATTACTTTTTTCCCCTTTAATTATCTTGATCAGTCTTCCTCCAACATCCTTAAAATCAGCCTGACGGGCTAAGATATATTCATCATCCAGTTGGGTCATCAACTGGACATATTGGTCCACTACTTTACTAACTGCTGCTTCAGCCCTAAGCCTATTTTCTTTGATCTCTTCTTCAATTGCTGTAATAAATTCAGGGTCCTCTAAAAACATGAGGTGTGCCTCAAATATTTCAGCTTTCTCAGGGCCAAATCTCTCTTCTGTCTGCTTTTTTATATTATGAAGACTTTTTTCTGCCTGACTAAGTGCTTTACTAAGCTTATTTAATTCTGCCTGTATTTCATCCTCAGCAATCCTGCTTTTGTCTATTTCTTGTTTTTGATTATTAATCAGATATACCTTGCCAATAGTTATCCCTGGTGATACTGCTATTCCATCCACAAAATCACTCTCCATTTTCTTCCATAGCAGGCAATTCAATTTCTATAAAGTTTACTAATTCATTGACAGCCTTTTTTTCATCATCTCCTGAAGCCTTAATGATTAATTCCTTACCTTTAGCAGCCCCTAAAGTCATTACATTCATGACACTTTTGGCGTTTATTTCTTTATCTCCGTAAATCAACTTTATATCAGACAAATACGCTTTAGCTTTTTTTACAAGACGGCCAGCTGGTCTAGCATGAAGTCCTGTTTTATTCTTAATCACAACTTTCTTTTCTACCATTATCATCACCCTTTTAATTATTTTTTATTTTTATAGACAATAAATCATATCCAGTTTCTACAGTTTTATTTGCCATTACTTCTATAGATTCCACTAATTCCATATTAGTTATTATAATAGGTGAAATAGTAGAGGGGGCTTTTTCAGATATTATATCCCAGTCTATTTTAAGCAGTTTTTGACCTGTTGTGACCTGCTGACCCTCTTCAATCAAGGGTTCAAAACCTTCCCCTTTAAGCTCGACTGTATCAATCCCCATATGGAGTAATATTTCCAGTCCTCGATCTGTCTTAATACCTAGGGCATGGTTGGTAGAAAATTTCTGAACAACAACTCCATTTGATGGTGACACCAGGTAAGGATTAGTAGGTTTTATGGCTATCCCATCACCAATCATCTTCTGGGCAAAGGCTTCATCTGGTATATCATTTATCTGAACAAGTTCCCCACTAAGAGGGGCTTTTAAAACCTCCTGCTTTTTTTTTAAAAAATTAAACATTAGATCAACTCCTCTATGAAAGAAAATAATATATAATATTATACCATAAACTTAAAATTAACATTATTCATCTCTTAATAGATAGTGCCATCCGTTTATAAGTATGGCGAATACCCCTGACAGTAATAGAATATGTCATAATATTCTCCGGTAATGCCATACCAGCCATTCCCGCATCCCCAATATGATGGATATCTGCCCCTACCATCTTGCTATTTAAAGCCAATTTCTTAATAGTTTCTTTATCTGCCCCCTCCTGGGAAGTGCCCAGGGTAGTCATAACTAAAACACCGTTTTGCTTAATTCTGCCTACAGCTTGCTTGCATTCTTCAAGGGAAATACCTGGTACTGAGCCTGGTACGGGCAGTAAAATAACATCTACTCCAGCACTTATCATTTCGTCGAACATATCTTTGGCAAGATAGTCTTCTTCAACCCCTGCTGTATGCATCTTCCCGGCCATTATTATCACTTTATTGCCTAACTCTGCTTTAATTTTTTTAATATTATTTACTATTTTTTCTGCTGTTACACCTGTTAAAGGATTTCCCGTCAAAACAATGAAGTCTACACCCTGTTGGTAAGCCTTTAAGGCTGTTTCCAGACTAGCCTTTCTCCCCTCAGGTAGATTAGTCATCTCTCCTATTGTTTCGTCTACTGGTTCCAAATTAATACCAATAGGTCTACCGGTATATTCTTTTATCCTCCTAATAACACTTTTATTATCTGCTCTTATATTTCTAAAATGGGGTTTATTTACATCATAAAGGTTTAGTAACAATAGATCTGCCCCAAATGAAGCAGCAATCTCAGCATTACTAATCCCATTAAATAAAGCCCCTTCAGTGATAATCTCACTTAAGATAACCCGACCTTCAGATAATTTTATGCTTTTCATTAAATCATTTTTGTCCATATTTAATAATATAGTACTACTTGCATCCAGCAGTCTAGTAACCATACCTTAAACCCCCTTATTTTTACCAGGGAGGAAATCCTCCCTGGTTAATATTTATTACTTAAGTGCTTTATTAATCTGATCAGCAATTAGTTCTGCTTGAGTACCAACTACTACCTGAGCATTGTTTTTATTGGCTTTTAATACCCCAGTAACTCCTATATTCTTTAATTTTGCCTCATCAATCTTATCTGTATCATTAACTTCCAAGCGTAAACGGGTAATACAGGAATCGAGTTTGTTTATATTTTCAACACCACCAAGGTATTCGATGAATTTTTCTATTTTTTCATCAACCTCTCCTGCTGGTACTGCCTTATTTTTACCGTTATCTTTTCTCTGTGATTCTGGTAGTATATCAAAGGCACCAGCGGCATCTGCATCAAGGCGTCCTGGTGTAGCTATATTAAATTTCTCAATAGCAAATTTGAATATTATATAGTAAAGGATAAAAGCTGCTATACCCAGTAGTATAATTAATAATGGTCTTTCTGCCAGATTAAAGTTTACCACATAGTCAATCAGCCCTGCCGAAAAACCAAAACCGTGTCTAATCCCAAGCAAATAAGCAAGTATAAGGAAACCACCACTCAGAATTGCATGGATTAGATATAGTAAAGGTGCCAGAAACATAAAACTAAATTCAATTGGTTCTGTTATTCCTGTCAGAAAAGAGGTAAGGGCAACACTGATAAATATACCAGAAACAGCCTTTCTGTATTTTGGTTTAGCTGCTCGATACATTGCTAAAGCAGCAGCAGGCAGCCCAAACATCATCATTGGGAAGAAACCAGCCATAAAGATGCCTGCACTGGGATCTCCGGCAAAAAAGCGGTGGAGGTCACCGGTTACTACTTCCCCAGCTGCTGTAGTAAATTCACCAAAAACAAACCATACGAGGGTATTTAGAACATGATGGAGTCCTACAGGTATCAGGAGACGATTCAGAAACCCATAGACACCTACACCTATTGCCCCTGCATCTATAGCCCACTGTCCAGCTGCATTAATTACATTTTGAATTGGAGGCCAGACATAACCAAATAGATAGGCCAGTACAATACAGGCCGCCCCAGTTACAATCGGCACAAACCTTCTCCCACCAAAGAAACCCAGGTAATCAGGAAGTTTTATATCATGATAGCGGTTATAAAGAGCCCCTGCTACTAAGCCGCCAATAATACCAGCCAGTACACCCATATTTATATCCGGGTTTATTGCCTGAGTAGCATTTGTTATAATTAAATATCCGACAGCACCTGCCAGACCAGCGGCACCTGATTTGTCAAAAGCAATTCCCACGGCAACACCTATCGCAAATAATAATGCTAGATTATCAAAAATAGCACTACCAGCAGCAGCTAAAAATGGGAAGTTAAAGGGGTCAACACCAAAACGAAGCATAAGAGCAGCCACAGGCAAAACAGCAATAGGAAGCATTAAAGCCTTACCAATACGTTGTAATTGTGAAAATCCTTTCTTCATAGTTTAACATCCTCCTTTAAATTATAATAATAATTAAACCAATAAAGCAAATTCTACTTGTCGTCTACCACCTCCTTCAGTCAATTCAGCCAATATTAATAATAAAAAAGGCATAAACCTACCCACAAAAAACCGGGTAAGGCTTATGCCTGAATCATCTCAGTAACACGCCTCTCATTCTTTTAAATTTTAATAATTGCCCTAGGTCTGATCCTTCAGTCTATGCAGATGGAGTGTTATATAGGCAAGTTCATCTTCATTTACAACTACCTTTAGGGATTCTTCAATCCGAGCCCCTAAATTTTGGGCTATTTTAAAAGTTTCTCCAAACTCTTTTTTTATCCTATCAACCAGGGGGTTCCTGACCTTTTTGTTATTTTTTAATCTATCCAGTGAACACCTTAAATGATTTACCAGCCTGGTATAGGTTAAATTCAAGGGATTTATTTTTATATTCAGTTCTTCCTCAACCATTTCAACTAAGTGACGAATTAATGATGTGTTTCTAACTGTCTGGCTAACTTTTTTCTTTTCTCTGGCTGCATGAAGATGCATTGCTATAAAACCTACTTCAGATTCTGGTATTTCCAGAGAAAGTCGTTCTTTGATCAAGTCTGCTGCCTTTACTCCAAGCCTGAACTCCTGATTATAGAGTATTTTTATTTCTTCCAGAAAGGGATTAGAAATATCCATTCCATTATTTAGTCTTTCTATAGTAAAGGCTATGTGATCAGTTAGGGCAATATGGACATGGGGGTCAAGGTCACCCAGTTCATTCTCTGCTAAGGCTATTATCTCCTCACCAATACCTAAAATCTGGCCATCTAATTCATTTATTAACTGTAGGTATTTATTTTTAATAGGCTTAGAATAGGTAATGAAGCTTTTCTCAATTTTTTCAACAGGAATCTGAACTTTTTTCCCTGTTTTACATTGAAAACCTATCCCTTTGCCAATTAAAACCATCTCCTGAGCAGCTGACAGTTCCTTAGCAAGGACAACATTGTTATTTAATACTTTTAATACTATATATTCACTTCTGTCTGACATAATTCATCCTCCTTAAAAGAAAAAACCACGGAGAATCAATACTTATTATCTCCCTGGTTTATGCCTGCCAAACAGTAACACACCTTTTAGTATTTTATTTTATTATATTAATTTTCTTAATAATAATTATATTATACAAAAATAATTTTGTCAACAAAATTTTCACATGGTGGTGTGCTTATAATAAACTGGCAGCCTCTTCATCTATAATCAGGGTTACGGGTTTTTGACAGTTGCATAAGATAAAAATCTCCGAAAGCCTTGATATAGGCTTATTTTTATGTCAAATTTTCCACTTTTCTATTGCGTAATTTACCGTAATGTGGTATGATATAAGGATAAGGGGGAATTTTTATGCGATTGAATATTAGTAAATCCAAAAATGCGTCTTCTCTCTATGTCATTAAGGATATAAACGTAAGAGGAAAACGCACAACCAAAATTGTAGAGAAACTTGGTACATATGATGAGTTATTAGAGAAGTTAAACGGAGAAGACCCTATCCAATGGGCAAAAGAATATATTAAGGAATTGAATGAAAAAGAACGGCAGAAAAAACAGAAAGTTATTGTTAAATATTCTCCTGTTAAAAAAATCAAAAAAGACCAACAACGGGTTTTTAATGGTGGTTATCTCTTTCTTCAAAAAATATATTATGAACTTGCTCTTGATAAACTTTGTGATAGATTATCTAATAAATATAAATTTACGTTTGATCTTAATAATATCTTATCTCGACTGGTTTATGGACGTATTTTATTTCCCTCATCTAAGTTAACAACGCATCGTCAGGCAGCTACTTTTATTGAGCCACCAAACTTTGATCTTCAACACGTTTATCGAGCTCTTGATATTTTGGCAAAAGAGTCTAATTTTATTCAAAGCACTCTATATAAAAACAGCTTAAAAGTTTCCAAACGTAATACAGGTATTCTTTACTATGATTGTACCAATTACTTTTTTGAAATTGAGCAGGAAGAAGGATTGAAACAGTATGGAGTTTCAAAGGAACACCGTCCTAATCCCATTGTACAAATGGGCCTTTTCATGGATGGAGATGGTATTCCTCTTGCCTTTTCTATTCACAAAGGAAATACCAATGAACAAACAACTTTAAAACCTCTAGAGAAAAAAATCATTGATGATTTTAAATTATCAAAGTTTGTTGTTTGTACGGATGCTGGTCTTGCCTCCTATAATAATCGACGCTTTAATGATATTGGTAATCGTGCCTTTATCACAACTCAATCGGTTAAAAAATTAAGGAAACACCTTAAAGAGTGGGCCCTTAACCCAAGGGGTTGGTCTTTATCAGATAGCCAAAAATTGTATAACCTTTCTGAATTGGAAGAAAAAATTAACGCTATAAAGGACAACCATAAAAAAGAACGTTGGCTTTCTAAAGTCTTTTATAAAGAACGGTGGATTAAAGAAAATGGCTTAGAGCAAAAAATGATTGTTACTTTTAGTTTTAAATATCGTAATTATCAGCGACGTATCCGACAGGAACAAATTTTACGGGCTCAAAAGAAAATTGATTCCAATCCATCCAAAATAGGTAAAGCAAGCCAAAACGATTATCGCCGTTTTATTAAAACAACGACTTGTACAGATGACGGCGAAATCGCCAACAAAAAAATCTATCATATCAACACGGATGTAATTGATAAGGAAAAGATATACGATGGATTTTATGGTATTTGTACCAACTTAGAGGCTAATATTTCAGAGATTATAAAGGTCAACAAAGGTCGTTGGCAAATCGAAGAATGTTTCCGAATTATAAAAACGGAATTCAAAGCAAGACCGGTTTACTTAAGTAAAGATGAACGCATTGAAGCTCATTTTATAACCTGTTTTATTTCATTGTTGATTTACCGACTTCTTGAAAAACGACTGAACAGTGAATTTACTTGTCCAACAATCATCCGAAATTTGAAAAACATGAATTTTCTAGAAGCCAGAGGCGAAGGCTATATCCCTGCTTATACCAGAAATAATTTTACTGATAATTTACATGAGATTTTTGGTTTTAGAACAGACTATCAGATTATCACTAACAAAAAAATTAAAAAAATAATTAGAGACACAAAAAATTAAAAAAATACGCACTTTTTTACATAAAGAAAGCCGTAAGAAACCTTTTATTTATAAGGTTTATACGGCTTTTTGCTTTTTCAACTGTCAAATATGGGATTATATTATACAAAAATAATTTTGTCAACAAAATTTTCACATGGTGGTGTGCTTATAATAAACTGGCAGCCTCTTCATCTATAATCAGGGTTACTTCTGGATGAGTCTGCAGTAATGATGAAGGGACTCTGGTATCAACATAACCATTAACTGTCTTTTTTATTGCCTCTGCTTTGTTTTCTCCACTGGCCAGCAAAATAATCCTTTCGGCCTTTAGTATCGTAGCCATTCCCACTGAAACTGCCTTACGGGGGACTTTATCTGGAGAGTCAAAAAAACGGCTGTTGGACTTAATCGTTTCTTCAGTTAGTTTAATCAGCTTAGTGGTAACATTTAGCCTATCACCTGGTTCATTAAACCCAATATGTCCATTTGAACCTATCCCCAGAACCTGTAAGTCGATTCCTCCTGCCCGCTGGATTTTTTCTTCATAATACTTACATTCGGTTTCAATATTTCCTACCATACCACGTGGTATATTAGTGTTTTCAGGATAAAGATTGACATGCTTAAAAAGATTTTTCTGCATGTAATAATGATAGCTTTCTTTGTTATCCGGGGGGAGTTTGTAATACTCATCAAGATTAAAAGTTATCACCTCAGAAAAGTCTATTTCCCCCCTGTGATACATCTGAACTAATTTCTGATACATTCCTTCCGGGGTACTCCCAGTAGCTAGACCTAATACACTATTAGGTTTTAAATTGACCTGGCTTGCCACTAACAAGGCAGCTTTCCGACTCATTGTCTGATAATCATTTTCTATTATAACCCTCACTAATCTGCCACCTCTTTTTGAGCTTATCTATTTCAATATTTTTCTCATTTTTCTGGATTAATCATATTAAAATTATAAATTTACTCTCCATTCCTTTAGTTGAATAATACTATTGTTTTTTCTTGCTTCTTCAGCAGCAAAAGCTATTAAATGGCTTTCAAGTGAAACATCTAAAGATGTCGCCCCACTATTACCTTCCTTATTTTTTAATATATCGACATACTGGTTCATAAGCCCGGTATCACCACCACTATGTCCACCCCGTCCTTCTTTAACACTTATTTTATAAACATCTTTTCCGAACTTAAATACCTGAATAATTCCATGTTCGAGATCACCTCTGATTTCTCCCTGTGACCCAAATAGTTTTATCGTTCTATTAATCTCCTTAGAAAATGCTGTTAGGGTAAAATTCACCTCAGTATTATCCTCCTGGGTCATATTCACCCGCTGTACCTCAGGTACATTATTATCACATTTCCAGACACACTTGCCATAGGGACCTTCTTGTAAGGCCTTAAACCTACCTTCATAGGAAAAGTCAGTGGTAATTACTGAAACTGGCCAACCAGTATTATCCCCCAAATAGATTTTGCGGGCAGAATATGGGCAGTCATTTTCAATACCACAATCAAGACAACGGTCACCGGCACCTTCCGGTTGTTTTTCTTTCCGAAATACCTCCCTGGAGGCATGTGAAGATAAAAGCTTTGTTTTAGTTCCTAAAAGCCAATGTAAGATATCAAGGTCATGACAGCTCTTGGCTAAAATTATAGGGGCAGCAAGATCTGTATTCCGCCAGTTACCCCTGACATAACTGTGGGCAAAGTGATAAAACCCTATATTTTCAATCAGATCGACAAGCCTGAGATCACCAATCACCTTATCATCCATCAATTCCTTTAATTTCTGAAAAAAATTAGTATACCTCAACACATGAGATACCAATACTGTACTATTAGTCTCTTTATATTTACGATAGATCTCATTTACTCCCTCTAATGTAGGGGCAATTGGTTTTTCCAGCAACAACTTATAGCCTTTGTCCATAGCCTGAATAGCTGGCTCTACATGCATATTATCTAAAGTAGCAATTATTATTCCCTCAGCAAGCCTATCCCTGGATAATAATTCTTTCCAGTCAGCAAATTGTCTATCATTATCTATATTGTGCTCTTTTGCAAAGAGTCTGCGTTTAGTCACATCTGGTTCAGCTACTGCGACAGCTTTAATATCACCAGGGTGTTCCTGTATATACCTCCCATAAGCCTCTCTTCCACGATTACCAGCACCTAACACAACAACAGTTGCAGGACCTGACATTAATAATCACCTCTAATAAAATTATTTTTTAATCTACCAATTTATTAAATAAAGGTTAAACAGATAACTAAATTCTACCCTTTAACGGCTCCAGCAGTTAATCCTTGCACAAGGAATCTCTGGACAAATGAAAATAAAATAGCAACAGGCAAGATAGAGATAACAGCAGCTGCCATCATTTCATGCCAGAGTACTACATTTTTCCCTACGAAATCACTCATAGCCAGGGTTATTGGCGACATACTGGCATCATTTATAAAGGTCAAAGAAAACATCAAATCATTCCACCCCATGATAAAGGCATAGATACCAGCTGTAGCAATTCCCGGCCCGGCAAGTGGGAGAATTATTCTATATAGGGATTTTAATAGTGAACAACCGTCTACCATAGCAGCTTCTTCCAGGCCACGGGGAATGTTTTCAAAATAACCAAGCAAAAGCCAGATAACCATCGGTAACGCAAAAGCAGTTCTACCTACAATTACAGAGGTAAATGTATTAATTAATCCTAGATTTATTACTATTTTATACAAGGGAACTAACAAAACTATTGGAGAAAACATCTGAGTAGCCAGTACAGAAAACAAAAATAGTTTCCTCCCTTTAAATTGGTAGCGGGACATGGCATAAGCAGCTGGTGTACCAAGGGTCAGAGACAATATACCTACAGAACCAGCTATTAAAATACTATTTAAAAATGGTTTATAAAACTGATACTCACCTACCCAGACTGTCCAATAATTGACGAACTGTAAATCCTCAGAAATCCAGGTAGGAGGCCAGGTCAATACACTATCAAAGGTTTTAAATGAGGTAGAGAGCATTACCGCAGTAGGAAATAGTAACATCACTAAAAAAAGTATCATTATAATATGGGTCAATGAAATTTGTATAAATCTACCTTTGTTTTTCATTTGATCACCATCCTTTAACTTATTCTTTTGCTTTAAATAAATTCCAGTAGAACAAACTAAAAATCATAAGTAAGATAAAGGTTGTCACAGCATAAGCTCCACCAATACCTAAATCGAATTTACTAAAGGCCTCTTTATATGTTTTAATAACCAGAGTTTCTGTGGCATTGACCGGCCCACCCTTAGTTAAAACCCAGATAATATTAAAAGAATTAAAAGTCCAGATAATTGATAAGATAGTCCCAGTTAAAAAGACAGGTTTCAACTGGGGTAATGTAATTTTAAACAATTGCTGCCACTTATTTGCCCCATCTACCCGGGCTGCCTCATATATTTCCTGAGAAATCCCCTGTAATCCAGACAAAAATACCACAATCATAAAGGGAATACCAATCCACATATCATTAATAACTGCGGCTATAAAAGCTGTCGACCTATGACCAAGCCAGGAAATACCTTCACTAATAAATCCTAATTTTATAAAAACATAATTCAACATACCATATTCACCATTATAAACCCAGCGCCAAATAATAGCTGAAACAACCTGAGGTGTAACCCAGGGAATTAAAATAAGGGTTCTATAAAGCCCTCTTATCTTAAATTTCTGATTTAATACTAAAGCTATAGCTAGTCCAATTAGTGTTTTGCCCATCACAGAACTAACAGTCCAGATAAGGGTTCGTTGTAAGGCACCCCAAAATTCCCTATCCTGAAGCAATTTAGTAAAATTACTTAAGCCTGCAAATTCTACTCCCTCCCAGGGACGTGTTAAAACCTCATGGTAAAGAGCAGTTCTAACAGTTAATAAAATTGGATAAGCAACAATTAACAACATAAAAGTAGCGGCTGGTAGTATAAAGATATAGGGGAGATACTTTTTACGAATACTCATTGTCTTTACCTCCTGATTAAGGGCCTTCCCCCAGAAACATTTCTGGGGGAAGACAACTATATTATCTAGTGGGAGCAATACCTTCATCTTTTATCTTAATAACAGCTATATCAAGGGCCTCCTGGGGAGTTTTATCTCCCATTAAGGCACTCTGAATTGCGTCTGTCATAATATCCTGAAATGTTTCCCAAACTATAGGTAATGGTTGTGCTTCACCGGTTTTAATAGTATCAATAAAAGTTTTAAAGAAATCATCTTTTTGGAATTGCTCAGTATCTGCAGCATCTTTCATAACCGGTACTGAACCATACTCATAATCATAATAGGTCTGATTTTCATAACTGGTAATAAAGTCTAGATAATCCCAGACCTGTTCACTGGCACTTTTAGATAAGACATAAGAATCAGAAACCAGTATGCTTTTACGGTAGTCTCCCTTTGGTATTAATGCAGTTTGATAGGGAGTTTCTTTATTATCGGGGGAACGACCAATAATTGATTTGCCCCAGGGTCCACAAATAAACATGGCAATCTTACCAGTGGCAAAAAGAGTCGGGAGTTCTTCCCGGTTATATTCTACAGGATTAGGAACAAATTTGTGTTTCCTGTAAAGGTCTACATAATATTTTAATGCTTTAACACCGGCCTCACTGTTAATTACAGGTTCACCATTTTTATCAAAAACCTCTCCCCCTGCCTGGAAGAGGTAGTTAAAGAATTGGGAAGTTGTAGAAACATGTTTTGCCCCAGCAATACCAAAACCATACATACCTGGATTTTCCTGCTGTATTCTTTTGGATACTTCAATAAGCTCTTCCCAGGTTTGTGGTGGTTCTGCAATTAGGTCAGTTCTATAAAACAGGGTTTTAGTAGAAAAGGCTCTGGGTAAACCATACTGTCTATTTTTATATTGGGCAGTTGCCAGTAGTGATTTAGTGTAATCATCTTTTTTATCTTGATTCATATATTGATCAAGGGGCTTAATTGCCTTCATCTCAACCAGGACAGGTATCCAGCGAGAACCTACATAGACAAGATCAGGTAAATTATCAGCCTGGGCCATACTCATCATTTTCTGATAAATATTTCCCCAACCCACTTCAATTATTTCAATCTCAACATTAGGATTTGCTTCCATGTATTTATTGGCAAATTCGTGGACATATCCAAGTTTTTTATCATCACCTGGTTCCATGTGTCTAATACTAATTTTTTCTTGTGCAAATACTGAAAAACTCATACCTGCCAATATCACTAACAATAGACCAATCAATAGATATTTTTTCAAAGTTATCCCTCCTTGTTTTGGTTAAAAACGGGAAATCTTAAAATATATAAGTGGCACTTAAATATCCCACTTTACCGTTCCAGCCCAATTATATTAATTACGCTTGTCGTTCGTTACGGCGTCCTGCCTACGTGAAAAATATAGAATTGCTCCATTAATATAATTGGCTTACACAAAGCCTTAATGTTAATAAATTAAATGAAACTTATATAGTTTTAATTTTTTACCCTATTGATCCCTCCTCTCTTTTAAAATACCTGGAATTATGAAAACAAAAACTAGCCCCCCCCATTATAACGGCATCCTCCGCTAGAGTCGCTGGCAGAACCTGTACATTTTGATAAAAATCCCACATCGAGTATTTCTTGATCCTGTCTTTCATATGCTTGTAAAAAGACTTTGGAGCCAATTTTACCAGCTCTCCTCCAAAAATGACTGCCTCAGTATCTATCAAATGTATGTAATTGGAAAGAGCCAGGGCTAGATAATCACAAAAGTTTTCATAATTTGGAGAATCAAAATCTATATTTTTAAATTGCTTACGGAATTGCCTTTCATTTTCCACAGAAATATACTGGGATAGAACAGCTGTTAAACAACCTTTACGCCCACAAATACACTTAGCCCCTTCTTTTTCTACGATTATATGACCAAATTCACCAGCCTGGCCGAATTTTCCCCGGTAAATATTATTATCTATTATTATCCCAGCACCGACTTGGGACCCGATCATTACATATATATAATTTTCTAAATGTTTATAGCCAAACTCATTTTCGGCAAGAGCAGCTAAATTAGTATCGTTTTCTAAATATACAGGGAAAGAATATTTTTCCTGTATTGGTTCAAGGACAAGGAAATCCCTTAAACCCATAATAGCCGAATATTTAACAGAACCATTTTCTTGATTAATAATTCCCGACCACCCGAGAGCCAGCCCAATGATTTTTTCTTCAATAATATTGTTGTTTTTAATCAATTTATTAATTATATTTACTATTATTTCAACTATATTGTGTTCAACTGGATATCTTAATTCCTCTTCATAACTATCATGAATATTATATTTGAGGTCAAGTAAGGCCATTGAAATAGAACCTGCAGAAATATTAGCACTAAGTATATAACCATGATCAGGGTTTAAATCTAATAAAATTGGTCTCCGTCCACCCTTTGATTCACCTTCACCTATTACTATTATCAACTTATTTTTTATCATTTCATCAATCAGGGTAGTAATCGTAGTAGGGCTCAACCCTGTTTTTTCAGTTAAATCTGCTCGAGAACAGGGACCAGCATCATTAAATTCCCTGATAATTAAGGATACATTTATATTTTTCATTAATTTCATATTACCTTTTCTCATCTAGTATTCCTCCCAAACCCGAAACTTTTTTTGTATGACAAAAAAAGTTTTTAAAAAAATAATTTCTAATACTTATTCAATCGTCCAAAATAAGTTTCTATAATTAGTTTACTACTTTTCTTGATAACTGTCAAATTATTTTTGATCTTCCTCAGGAGTTATTAATTGCAAGTTAAAATGCACGGTTTTTTAAAATATTTTCATCTTCAATATTTGTTAATATATGTTAAGCAACATTAAATGTCTTTTCCTTAAATATTTCTCTAGACGTTTTGAACTCAAAGATTTTTCTCGGGTAGGTATTTATAAATTCTTGTATTCTTTTAACTTTATTTCTGGTTAATCCTTTGAAGCTAATTCCTTTGGGTAGAAACCTACGGATCATCTTATTTATGTTCTCATTTGTTCCTCTTTGCCAGCTGCAGTATGCATCACAATAATACTGTTTTGTCCTAGGAATACTACTCCCGGTGAAAGACTCTTCAATACCCTCATAATCTTTAAATTCAGACCCATTGTCTGTTGTAATTGTTTTAAATATCTTTCTAAATTTAACTACTCCATGGCGTCGCTCAATTCTATCTAGGCCTTTTATCACTGATTCCTGGGTTTTATTTGGAATTAATTCTATTATCTCTTTACGACTTGTTCTTTCACTCAATACAAGTAAATATGGTTCATTCTTGCCCTTTCTCCCTTCAACTAAATCCATCTCCCAATGTCCAACCTCTTGTCGCTTATCTGCTTCATTTGGTCGGTCTCTTATTGTCCTGTTTTGTTTATGATTTTTTGTTCTTTGACTCTCTTTCGGCTTCCGTTTTTTCTTTCTATATTCACCATAGATTAAGTTATTTCTTTCAATCTGTAATATCCCTTGATCTATATAATTATTGTTTTCCAATGAATTGATATATCAAATTTATCACTTTCATCAATCATTAATGCTATTACTTCTGGTGAATATTTCTCTTTAATTTTTTCTTCTATAAAACTTGCTAAATCAAAGTTTTTTCCTATTTTAAGTTTAGGCCCTTTTGCTGATGCATTAGTATCATATACACCCTGAGCTATCTCAGGAATATATTCTCCCTTATCTCTCCACATGTAGTCCTTTAGGATTGTAATTCCTTTTTTAATTTCTCTACTAATAGTGGTTCTATGGCAGTTCATCTCTCGGGCTATCTCAGTATAATTTTTTCCTTGCTTATTATATAAATGAGCTATGATTTTTCTATCTTCTAGAGTTAAGTGTTTTCCTTTTTTTCTTTGTATGTTATAATGAGTTTGACGCATATTCTGTATCCTCCTAATGTTTTGTGTGGTGCTTAACATTATATCGAAGATACAGATATGTGTCTATTTTTTTATTACCCCGTGCATTTAATTATACAATGTTTCTCTTCCTCAGGAGTTCCTCAGGAGATAATGAGTTAAACTTGCCTCCTATAACCTAGAAAAGCCAGCTAAAAAGCTGGCTAATTTTTTAATCCAGTATTCCTTCCAAAATCCAGTTAATAAAACTTAGTATTATGGAAGCAATGATGGCAGAGAAGATTCCAGAAATATAAAAACCAGGGACAAAAGCTGCAGTTATAAGCAGCATCAGTCCGTTTATTACAAATAGGAAAAGACCGAAGGTTATAATTGTAAATGGTAATGTCAATATTGTAAAGATTGGCTTGAATACAGCATTGACAAAACCCAATATTAAGGCTGCCAAAAGGCCAGCAATGAATCCGCTAACATAAATTCCAGGAACAATATAAGCTGTTATCATTAAAGCAATCATAGTTATCAATAGTTTGGCCGCAAAGGTTTTTCGTTGCATAATTTCACCTCCAATTTTTTAGTTCAGTGATAAGTTTAAAACAGAACTATAGACTATATTATATTACAATAGACTTTAATGGTTCTTAAAACCAGGCTTGTCTGTTAGCAAATTTATACCCAAAACGCTATTTTTTTATTTATACTATAATTATAATACAGAATTTTATAATTGACAAAAGGACCCCTGGATTTACATCCTGGGGTCCTCCCGCCTTACTAGTTGATTGTCAGAGATATATTTAAAAGGAAGATGTGTATTGCAAATAATGTTTATTAATAACTTCCTTGACTTTCGTTTTTATACTCTCATCAGGCATTAGAATTGGACTTCTAGTTGGACCAACAGGCTTACCGCTTAGTTCCATAGCTGTCTTAACAATTGATGGAAAGGTATTTAAACCCAGAGTACTCCGAATTGGAGCAATTTTATCCTGCATTTGTTTTGCCTCTTCATATTTTCCTTCTTTCCATAAACGGTATATACCTACCATTATTTCGGGGAAAATATTGGCCATACCACTAACAGACCCTTTACCTCCTGCCAGCAAAGTCCAGTATACTAATCCATCATTACCTGATAATACACTAAAATCTGCAGGTGTTAATTGGATATATTGCAGGATATTTTTAAAATCTCCACTACTATCTTTAATGCCCACAATATTATCAATCTCTGCCAGCTGCTGTACAATATCTGGGGAAATAGAAACCTGTGTCTTAGCAGGAATATTATAAATTATAATTGGGAGCTTAACACTTTCAGCAATACGCTGATAGTGAACAAACATTTCTTCCTGTGAAGGTGAGACCACATAGGGTGTAATTACAGAAACTGCATCGGCACCCATAGCCTCCACTTCTTTGGTAAGTTTAATTACTTCCCTGGTAGTTATTCCACCAGTACCAACCCATACCTGAACTCTTCCTTTAGCTTCATCTATTACTATTTCAACCATTCGTATCTTTTCTTCATAAGTTAAAGAGAAAAACTCTCCATTAGTACTTAAACAAAATAATCCCTGTACACCTTTGTCAATATAATAGTTTACAGCTTTACGTAATGTTGCTTCATCAAGGTCCTCATCTGAAGTCATAGGAGTAACCATGGCAACTATTATTCCCTCCGGATTAAACATTTTAAATTCCTCCTTATTATATTAGTCAACAAAAACCTTTTTATATATTCTTTTTGCATCTTTATATTCAACTAACCGTGGATTATTATTTAATAAACGTTCTACTGTCATTGCAGACTTAGCCAGATCCTCAATATCATTTTCAGCAATATTGATAGTATCAACCTTGATACCGACCTCTCTAGTTAAATCTTTAATTGCCTCTACTACTCTAACTACAATCTGCCCTGTTGAAAGACCATCTCTCTTAATACCCATTTTTTCTGCCACTCTAACAAATTTATCTGGTACTGCTGAAGAATTGAATTCCATTACATCAGCCAGTAAAATAGCATTAGATAACCCATGACTTACCCCATATTTCCCGCCTAATGGGTAGGCCAGAGCATGCACTGCCCCTGTTCCAGAATTTGTTATCGCTACCCCACCATAAAAACTTCCTAAAATCATTTTATATCTTGCTTCTTTATTTTCTCCGTTTTTAACTGCTAACGGTAAATATTTACTTATTAAGCGAATTCCCTCCAAAGCATATAAATCACTCATTTCATTTGCTTTATTACAAATAAAGCATTCAATAGCATGGGTAAAGGCATCTATTCCTGTTTCTGCTGTAATTTTTGGCGGCAAAGATATCGTTAACTCTGGGTCCAGTATAACTGCTTTCGGTATTAACGCCGGTCCAATTAATCCCAATTTGATATTTTCTTCCACATTTTTTACAATAGCATTTGGGGTTGCTTCTGAACCAGTTCCTGATGTCGTAGGAATCATAATTGTCGGTAATCCCGGTTCAGTTATCTTTTTGCCAATAAACTCTTTAACAGAATCTTCTACACTATTGGCAACAGCCAGCAATTTTGCAGTATCAAGAGTACTACCTCCACCAATACCTATAATTCCATCAAATCTATTTGCTATATTAAGTTTTTTTATGGCTTGATCTATCTCATCAATAGTAGGCTCCCCTTTTATTTCATCAAATATTGAAAATGATATTCCTGAATCTTTTAAGAGAGCTAATATGCTGTCTATAAGTCCTAATTTCATCAAATTATTATCTACTACTACAAGTAATCTAGAAATACCTAATTCTTCAACTATTTCTCCTACCTGTTCACTCTTAGAAAAACCTATTTCTACTCTTTTTGGTATTTGAAAAATAATATCTTGCATATTTAAGACTCCTTTCTTATAATTTTATATTTTTATAAGCAATTAATTTTTTCCTTATAAAATAATAGTTACCTTACTGCTAATACTGTGCTAAATCATATTTTTCCCACAACTACTAGATTAAACCAAATAATCTAGGCAAGAAAAGTGAGATGGCAGGAACAAATGTAACTAAACACAAAACTGCTAATTCGATTATTAAAAAAGGCCATAACTCTTTAATTAAATCAATTAAAGATACTTCACCTATTGCAACAGCTGAGAAGAGTCCAACTCCAAATGGAGGTGTAATTAAACCAATCATAAAATTAACTATCATAATCACACCAAAATGTACAGGGTTTATTCCAAAACTTTGTATTATAGGAAATAAAATAGGACCTAAAATTAATATGCCTGGGTTTGTACTAATAAACATCCCCCAAAGTAATAGTATTACATTGAGTATCAATAGTATTTTCCATGTGCTACCTCCACTATAAGATAGCAAGATATTTGTAAGTAAATCTGGAAAACGTTCCAAACTTAAAAACCAAGCAAAAGATGTCGCAACTCCTATAATAAAGTATATTTTAGAAGATTGAATAATTGTTTCTTTCATAATATTTATCAAGCTCTTAAGCCCTACATTCTTGTATATTAATACCGCAACAACAAAAGAATATAGAACTGCAATTCCTGCTGCTTCAGTAGGAGTAAAAATACCACTTAATATTCCCCCTAAAATAATAACAGGAGCCATTATTGCTACAATTGAATCCTTAATTATTTTAAATATTTGTTCTTTAGTATATTTTGTTTCATTTTTAGGGTATTTTCTTTTTCGAGCCAAAAAGAATATAATAATAAAACAACCAACACCAAGAAGCATACCAGGAATAGCTCCTCCCAAAAATAGGGCTCCTGTACTAATACCTGTTACAGCTGCTACTAATACTGCTGGAATTGACGGCGGAATAATAGGACCCTGAATAGCAGAAGCAGCAGTAACAGCAGTTGAAAATTCTTTATCATATCCATCCTCAACCATTGCTGGAACTAAGACAGAACCCATAGCTGCTATATCAGATAACGCAGACCCCGTTATTCCAGCAAAAAGCATACTCGCTAAAACATTAACATGTGCTAATCCACCCCTTAAACGACCTACTAACAAATCTGACAATTTAATCAAACGAGTTGTAACTCCACCTTTATTCATTAAACTTCCTGTCAACATAAATAATGGAATTGCCATAATAACAAAACTATTCATACCAGCAAACATTCTCTTGGGTATCATAAGGATAAAAGAATAATTTCCAGTTATTACACAATAAAAAAGTGATGTTAACCCTAGTCCAACACTTACTGGAATTCCTGAAAATAACAAGATTGCAAAAACTAGAAATAGCCAAGCTAAAACACTCACAATATTACCCCCCTTTTGTAATTAAAACTTCTCTTAAAATATTTAAATCTTAAAATATTTAAATCTTAAAATAAAAAACTAGCTGCCTTATTTATCTTTGCTTTTAACTTTTAACATGTTAATAAATTTTTCCACTGTAAAGAGAAATAGTAAAACTCCTGCCAGAGATATTGAAAAATAGGGGAATGCCCATAAAATTCTTAAGGCTGGTGTTCTTGAAGAAAAACCTTCAAACATAAAAATTGAATATCCACCCCAGATTATTACTCCTGCAAAAAAAAGAGTCGCTATTTGACAAATTAAATCTAAAATATAATTTCCTCTGTCTGTCAATACTTTTTTAATAAAATCAATACTCGGATGAGAACTCTCTCTTAAAGTTAGTGCACTCCCTATCATACCTATATATATCATACAATATCTTGCTAATTCTTCTGCCCATGGTAGACTAAAACCAAATACATACCTCAAAAAAACTTGAATGATAATTATTATAATACCACTTGCAAGAGATATAAGGGAAATAAACCAACTAAAATTTGATAATATTTTCCAAAACAAAATAAACCCTCCCTTATTTTTATTGTTTTTTTGATAGGGCACCTGTGATTTTAAATACCCTTGATAGGTGCCCTATTATTAAACTAAAGCTCAGTTTTAGTATTAATACTCATATTTTTCAATTTCAGCAAATAATTCGTCAATAATATCCTGATCTTCTACTTGTTTACGAATAAATTTAAGGACTTTAGGTCTGGCAGCATCTCTAAATTGCTGTAATTGTTCATCAGTTAAAATAGTAACCTTCATCCCATGTTCCTTTACTTCTTTTAATCCTATCATGTTCTGTATTGAAGACACAGCATTATTAATTCTAAATGATTCTAAAGCACCTTCTCTAATTATTCTTTGCTGATCCTCATTTAGACCTTGATAGAATTTCTCGTTTATTACTAGGGGAACCATATATGTGATATGACCATCAAGAGTAACATATTTTTGTACTTCATAAGCCTTTAAATAATTAATATTGTTTATTGGATTTTCCTGCCCATCTACTACTCCTGTCTGCATCGCACCATAAAGCTCTGAATAAGCAATTGGTGTAGGTGATGCTCCTAATGCCTTAACCATTTCCATATGTGCCGGTACAGACATTGTTCTAATCTTTAAACCTTTCATATCTGCTGGAGTATGAATTGAACGAACATTATTAGTAAAGTGGCGTCTCCCTTCTACATAAAATCCAAGAGGTCTAACGCCTGACTTTTGAGCCATATCTTCCAATAATCCCTTCATAAACTCATTATTAGGATTAACTACATCCCAAGCAACCTTAGTAGATTTAAACAAATATGGAATATCAAACATATAGAAATTTGGATAATACTTTGCAGCTAACTGTCCACTCCCCATACTTGTAGCCATTTCAATCGTCCCTCTTTTTACCTGTTCAAGCATCTCATCATTACTTCCTAACTGATTAGCTGGAAATAAGTCAACTTTAATATTTCCATTTGATTCTGTCTCAACGTATTGTTTGAAATACATCATACCAGCACTAGAAGCATCAAAAGGATCTAATTGACTACCAAATCCTAATTTAATTGAAACCTGACCTGCTAAAGCACCTGCACTTACAACTAATACAAAGACCATTGACATGATTAATACTGTAGATAGGTTAAACTTTTTCATTTTACACTCTCCTTTTGTTTAGTATTAAAATTAAAAAATATGAACTTATTTATTTCTTTCTAGTCACCTCCTGCCTTATCACTGCTATCTATAATTAATTAGTTAGTAAGTTATTTGATTTAAATTTACAACGTTTTCTGGCATTTCTCCTTCTAAAACTTTTAATACTCCTCTAGATACCATCGTTGACATTTTAATAATTGCTTCTTCTGATAATGCTGCCATATGAGGAGTTACAATAATATTATCATAAGAAAATAATTTTTCATTTATATCAGGTGGTTCCTTATCAAACACATCTAAAGCTGCTCCAGCTATAATCTCATTTTCTAATGCTAATGATAAATCACTCTGACATATAACTTCTCCTCTTGCACAATTAATTAAATACCCTTTTTCACCCAATAATTTTAATTGTTTATATGTTATCAAATTTATAGTTTCCTTAGTTAATGGCATATGCAAACTTACAATATCAGATTTTTTAAAAAGGGTATCAATGCTATCACAAAATTCTACTTCCTGATTTTCATTTATTTCAGCATAAGGGTCATAAACTATTGTATTCATGTTAAAGCCCCTGCTTTTTTCTACTACTTTTTTTCCAATCTGCCCATAACCAGCTACGCCAAAAGTTTTACCCTCTAGTCCAACTGGTTTAGCACTATCTCTATAGTTGAATTTTCCCTTTCTCAAGTTAATATCAGAATTCCTTATATTTTTAACCAGAGCTAATAACATAGCAATAGTATGTTCAGCAACCGAATCTGCATTAGCCCCAGGAGCATTTACAACAGGGATTTTAAATTTAGTAGCAGTTTCTACATCTATTTCATCAACTCCAACCCCATGTTTTGCTATAACTTTTAAATTAGGATTCCCCTCAATGATACTTTTCGTAACATTGCCTATTCTAAGAATGATTGCGTCTTTATCTTTTGATTCCTCTTCCATATTTTCAACACTAGATAAAATTGCTACATCTGCTTTTTCACGTAAAATTTTCATTCCAATAGGATGTATCGGCTTTGTAACCAAAATCTTATACATTATTTACCCTCCTTTATCAATGATTCACACTAATCTTAAAATATTTATATTAATATCTGTTTTTCGCAAAATCTACTGCCATATTAATTGCCTCTACAAGGCTCTCTTCATTCGCTCTTCCTTCGCCAGCTTTATCATAGGCTGTTCCGTGGTCAACTGATGTCCTGATGATAGGCAGGCCTACAGTAGTGTTTACCCCACTGACAGAAGAGAACTTATCTGTCTCTTTATTGTATTTAAAACCTGTCACCTTCATCGGGATATGTCCCTGGTCATGATACATTACCACAGCAATATCATACATACCTCCCTGCACCTTACTAAAGATTGTATCTGGTGGAACAGGTCCTTCAGCCTTTATCCCTCCAGCAGCAGCCTCTTCAATTGCTGGTATAATCTCATCAATCTCTTCCCTGCCAAAAAGGCCTTGTTCCCCTGAATGGGGGTTTAAGCCTGCCACAGCTATGCGGGGTTCTGCTATACCCAGATCTAGCAGGGCCTGATGGGCTAGTTCTATGACCTTTAATACCCTATCTTTTTTGACCAAATCACAGGCCTTACGTAAAGAAACATGTGTAGAAACATGAATTACCTTCATATCTTCACTGGCCAACATCATAGCATAATCCTTTGCTTTAGTCTTTTCAGCGAATATTTCAGTATGACCGGCATATTTAAAACCTGCCTGATTAATTGCCTCTTTATGGATAGGTCCGGTTACTACTGCAGCAACGCTATTGTTCATGGCCAGTTCTATCCCTTTTAGTATATATTCTACAGAAGCCTTACCGGCAGCCGCACTGACCTCTCCATACTTAAAGTCATGTAATCCAATATTGTCAAGGTCAAGTAAATCCAGCTGACCGTGTTTCCCTACTACATCCCCAATATCTTCTATAACATTTAATTTAAGATTTGATGGAATATAATTAATTGCATCTTCCATAATTACCCGACTGCCAATAACAAGTGGTTTTGCTCTTTCATATATTTCTCTATTCCCCAGTGCCCTGACCGCAATCTCTGCTCCAATACCAGCCGGGTCTCCCATTGTTATTGCTATAATTGGTTTATCCATATTTAAGGTTTATCTCTAAACCTTCACCTCCCTGTTAGTACTGAGTTTTGATACTATTTTATATAAGGTCTCTTCTCCACCAAATCCCCCTGCCTTGGTAACTAATCTCAGTCTCTGATATTTTGAGTTTTCAGGAGAACTAAGGGGTATACCTGGTAAAATCTCTTCCCTGATTAATAGACTCTTAATACCAAGTTCATTACAGATACCAATAGCTGTATCACCACCTGTTACAAAAAGGTCTCTTATCTCGGCTTCTGCCAGGATATTAGCAGTAAGCTCAGCCAGGAAATCCCTAATCTTTGTCTCCAGTCCCCTGAAAGAAATCTCTCTGGCCTGTAATATCTCATCAGCTGCTTCCTGTTGATTAAAATCAGGGTCAGGGTGAATGATAAGGTGCTTTTCTCCCTCCAGGGCAGCCAAGGCCTTACTGGTATAGCTCTTTAAAGAACCCTTTTTATCCCTAAAAATGTCCAATAGATCAATCTTAAGGTAAGAAACTAATAAATTCCGGGAGAGGTATTTTATCTGCTCCTCCATTACCTTATTTCTGGTGCCTACTACCATTAAAACCGGCTTCTTATCACTGCTTATTAAATAATCATCTTCTCTTTTACTGGAGTTTAGACTGGAAAAATGATTGGCCAGACCAGCAGAACCACAGTACAGAATAGAACTATTCAATCTTTTGCTGCTGTTTACAATATCCCTTAACTGTGAATCCAGTGCTGCATCAAAGACTATAATCTTTTTCCCTTTTTTCTGCAGGGCTTCAATCTGTTTAAATATGACCTTTTCCCCCTGCATAACATCTTTTAATTCAACCAATCCTACCGGTAAATCAGTCTGCTGCTGGATATAATCGGGGATATAACTCCCCTGCCAGGGGTCAAGGCCCCCTTGATAATACTGACTTAACCCCAGGGGTTCATTGTTTACCAGCAGATATCCACCTACAGTTAAACGGTTATTACCCGGGAAACTTGGAGCCAAAATACAGAGGTCCTTATCCAGAAAATCCATTAATACCTCCAGCTCTTTACCAATATTACCCCTGAGTGTGGAATCGATTTTTTTGTAAAAAGTAGCATTTTTTTGCTGATCCAGCCGTAATTTAGCAGTGATTTTCCTGCTGGCCTCAGCAGCCTCCTCACCACTTAGCTCCCTTGTCTCTGTATCAATTACCAGAACATCGCCCTTAAACAAATTATTACTTTGAGAGTCATCCTGCCAATTCAAGGGATCAATATAGACCAGTGTCTTAAGGCCCTGTTTGGAAAGCTGTACACCTGAATCATTGGCACCAGTTAGATCGTCTGCAATTATAATCATCATCGTCTCTCACCCTGTATAATTTCATTTTTTATTTATTTGTTTATTATAAATTGCATCAACCATGCCAGGGAATACCTTTATAGAAAAATTAAATACTCCCAGTTTAAAAAGGGAGTATTTAATCCTGCTTCTTTCTTTTCTTTTTGAAACAATATTGCTGTTTTTAACGGTTATTTGTTTCATTTTTAAACATAAAATTATTTTTATAGAATAATTTTTATTTTTCATTCTTTTTTATTTTTTAAATAAACAATAATTAAAATTTTACACTTGTTAGAGTTGTTTGTTAATGTTTTATTATGAAACAATAGTTGTTTTTATTTGGAACACCATTCTATTTTGAAACAACTATTACCTTTTAACCATCTAATTTACGCCACAGGGTAGTCCTGCCGATACCTAATCTTTTAGCAGCTGCTGATTTATTACCACCCTCTGCCCTGACAACCTGGTCTATAATCTCTTTTTCCATCTCTGACAAGGGCTTACCTAAAGAGAGGGATATTTTATTTTTACCATTTAACTTCCCATCTGCTTTAATACCCTTCGTAGGAGATCCCTCCAGAGAACTAATTGTCTCCTTTACTAATCTTCGGGGAATCTCTTTCCCTTTCGCCCTGACAACCAAACGTTCTACAGCATTTTCCAGTTGACGCACATTGCCCGGCCAATCATAATTACTGAGTATTTTCATAATCTCCGGACCCGGATTTTTTATTACCCTTTTGAGCCTGGAATTAAACTCAGCAATAAAATAATCTACCAGGAGGGGAATATCATTTCTCCTCTGTCTTAAAGGTGGAATGTTTAGATTCAGGACATTAATCCGGTAAAAGAGGTCTTTTCTAAAATCCCCTTTCTCTACTAACTGATAAAGGTCTTTATTAGTAGCCACAATAATTCGTACATCAACTGGTGTTATCTTATCATCCCCAATACGCCTTACTTTTCTTTCCTGCAGTACCCTTAGTAGTCTGACCTGAATATCCAGGGATATCTCCCCGATCTCATCCAAAAAGATAGTTCCTTCATGGGCCTGTTCAAAAAGGCCTGCTTTTCCTTTCGTAGCACCGGTAAATGCCCCTGCCACATAACCAAACAACTCACTCTCTAATAGATTTTCCGGAATAGCTGCACAATTAAAGGCTACAAAGGGTTTATTATGACGGAAACTGGCATTATGAACTGCCTGGGCAAAAAGCTCTTTCCCTGTTCCAGTCTCCCCAAATATTAATAAAGGGGAATCTATCCGGGCATAGTCCTGAGCCTCAATAATAGTTTCTTTAATGGTTTCAGTTTGACCAATTATATTATCAAAGGTATTTTCAGCAACATATCCTTTCAGATAGAGCTCCTTCCTGATCTTCTGCTCCATCTTCTGAACACCAGAGACTTCCTGACAGGTGGCTACTACACCAATGTGTTCTTCTGCTACTCTAATCGGTGTTACATTAGCTGCAATTTTCTTTTTTCCTACAGTCCATATCTCTTCTCTGGGCTTATCGACCATCTTAATCATTTTTGTCAGCTTAAGTTCAGGTAAAACATCATTAATCTCCCGACCAATTACTTTATCCGCCTTTTTGTTAAAAAGGATTTCAGCACGAGGATTAAAAATATCTATCCTACCGTCTTTATTAATGCTGATAATACCTTCATGAGCCGAATCAATGATACTCTTTATCCTGTTTGTTTTTTCCATCTCTCTACGCCTTGTCCTGGCTATATTTTCAGCCTCAATCAGGGCCCGGTGCAGACTCTCTTTACCGGATTTTATTAGATGTGTTTCTAAGCCTAATTCCTTGGCCATTCTTACCGAAATATTATCACCAACAACAAAATTATACCCCTCTGCCTTAACTCCCTGCAATACACTTTTTATCTTGGCAGTATCTTCATACCATTCCTCTTTCAGGGTAAAGACCTTCAGGTTTATCCCCATTATCTCTCCCAGTCCTTCTATACCATGTGTAAAGGGTTCAAAACCCACCAGAGCTATCTTATCAGCCTCTCTCCTGACATAGTACAATACCCGAATCAGGTCAAAACCACTTACCGGAACATCAACAACCGGCAGGTCTGTTACCTCCTTTTTGATAGCAATCGAAGTACCACCACGGCTAATAACTACATCACAGCCCTTTGCTTCTAACTCAAGGGCCTTCCTGGCCCCTATCTCCAGGTCTCCTATCTCTATCTCTATTTTTTTGCCTACTTCATTAGCCAACTCTGCAAAAAGATCAGCCAGTTTCTTATAAGGGGAAATAAAGGCTATAGAATACTTCAATCTTAAACCCTCCTCTCCTAATATATGGGAAATTATTATAATATTCGTCAATTTTCGATAATTTTGATTTAATCCTATTATAATACAAACTACCCTAATTGACAATTCCTGAGAATAAAATAAAAAAAGACCGAGGAATAATAACCCCCGGCCCTTAAGCAATTTCAATTTATCCTAAAAGATTATAACTCAAATCTCTTAATAAGCTCATTTAGTTCATCAGCCATGGCAGCAAAAGAATCGGCCAGGGAACTCATCTCTTCAATATAGGAGATCTGTTCCTGACTGGAAGCGGCCACCTCTTCACTGCTAGCTGAGGTTTCTTCAGATATGCTGGCTATGTTATCAAGGCCTTCAGTTATTTCCCTGCTTTCACCGCTAACACTCTTAACAGCCTGACTGGCTTTCTCAATACCTCTGTTTACTTTTTCAATACTGGCTTTGATATCATCAAAGGCCCCCCTGGCTGATTCAACGGTCTTTTCACCTGTCTCTATCTGACGGGAACCTTCTCCCATCTTGCTGGTAGCATCCTTTGTCTCGGATTTGATATCTTCAATCAAATCCCTTATTTTACCGGCAGAACTGGCAGATTCTTCAGCCAGATCACGTATCTCATCAGCAACAACAGTAAAACCTCTACCTGCTTCACCTGCCCGTGCAGCCTCAATAGCTGCATTTAAGGCCAGAAGATTTGTTTGATTGGCAATACTATTAATTATCTCTAAAATACCATCAATCTCATTGGAGATATTCTCAAGGTTATTTATACCACTGGCTATTTCATTGATCGAAAGCCGTATATTGTTCATCTGCTGACTTACCTTTTCAATCTCATTCTGACCTTTTTCGGTGGCCTGGTTTACCTCTACAGCCAGAGTTTCAACATCCTGGTTAGACCTATCCATGGTATCTATACCCTCAGCCAGATTTTTCATCTTAAAATTAATATTATCAATATTCTCTGATTGATTATCAGCCCCGCTTGCTACCTCCTGAATAGCCTCAGCAACCTGTTCAGAGCTAGACTCTACCTCATCACTGATAACCTTTAATTGTTGTGATGAGTCTGCAACATTACCGGCAGCCCCAATAATATTATTAATCACTTCTCTCAGTTGTAGAACCATACTGTTAAAGGCTTTACTTAAAATCCCTATTTCATCCTTACGTTCAGTATCTTTATCTTTAAGTAAAACCTCTTCTTTTATAACCCCTTTACCAAGTAAATCAAAGGCCTTTAAGAGGTCTTTAAGGGGATTAAGCTGCCAACCTATCAGAAAATAACCTGTTACAAAAATTAAGATAACACCAATTACTGCTACCATTAAAATGCTGTTTCTGACCTTATTAACCGGCTCATTTATTACTTTGATAGGAACATCAATTGCCAAATACAAATTCCTATCTTCGGCCAGCCGCTGAATTATCTTATACTGCCTGTCTGTTTTTTCCTCTACAGAATTAACTCCCTCTTTTATCTGCGAAAAATACCAGGGGTCATTACATTCTCTCCCTATTAATTTAGTATCAGTATGATTTAAAACAATTCCCTCTTTATTAATCAACTGAATATTAGCATCTGCCATATATGACTGACTTAAGGTTTTATTTAAGACACTAAGGGGTACTGCCATTACATAATAGCCCATTAAATCCTCATTATTCCTGTGAATAGGGGAATTAAATAGTAAGTAATTTTCCCCATCACTGCTCATTATTCTTTCAGAAGAGGTGTTTTTATATTCATCTTCTGGCATCAGTACCTGTATAAAATCAGTCATCTCGTCGTCTTCTTCCATCCGTGAATCAGCCAGTACAATCCCATCAGGGCTGGTAATATAGGAAAAAGCAATCTCAGTAATTGAGCTGTCGATACTCTTTCTTAAATCAGCAGAATCATTCCTTACATTATAACTAAATGACTTGAGCAATCTATCAGACTTAAAATCACCCTCTAAAGTTAAGTGTAACATATACAGATAGTTTACTACATCCCGGTCAGCAGCAAACTGGGCAACCTGTTTCTCTGATTGGGAGAAGATCTCTGCAATTGTATTTTTCTGAGACTGCTGTATAATACCAATCTTACCATCAATCTGCTCTAACAACATATCACTGGTATTGTGATATGTAAGATAAGAAACAACCACCATAACTATTACTGCAATAAAAGTAATTATCAAACTAATTTTCCATTTTAATTGTAATGATTTAAACATAGAACCACTCCTTTAATAATTAAAGTCTCTGATATTTAATAGAATATAATAAATAGTTGTTTAAAATACCTATATAAAGATCTTAATATAATAATTCACGCTAAAATCTTAAATTCCTCTAAAAAATGGTTTTTTATTTGACAATTATACACTTTTTCTAGTATAATTAATTAAAGTCCTGAAAACTTATCGATTTACTAGGTTTTATTTTGTTTCATTTACAAGGGGCTATCAAAAGGGAGGTATACTAAATATGAGGATTTACAATAATGCTGTAGAACTTATTGGTGATACACCGATTATCAAGCTAAACAAAGTAACCGGTGATAGTTCAGCAACAGTCTTATTGAAATTAGAAAGGAATAACCCTGGAGGGAGTATTAAGGATAGAATCTGCTATAATATGATTAAAACTGCAGAGGAAGAGGGAAGACTAAAAAAGGGTGGAACTATCATTGAACCAACCAGTGGTAATACTGGTATTGGCCTGGCTCTGATTGGTGCTGTTAAAGGGTATCAGGTAATTCTGACTATGCCTGATTCAATGAGTATAGAGCGGCGCAATTTGCTTAAAGCCTATGGGGCAAAATTAGTACTTACCCCTGGTGAAAAGGGCATGAAGGGGGCTATTGATAAAGCCAGAGAATTAGTTGCTAAAAATAGTGATTATTTCATGCCAGGTCAATTTGAAAACCCGGCCAATCCTGAAATCCACCGCCAGACAACTGCCCGCGAGATCCTGAGAGATACTGGTGGAAAGATAGACTATTTTATTGCAGGTGTCGGTACAGGTGGAACTCTGACTGGCACTGCTGAGGTTTTAAAAAATGAAATACCAGAAATAAAAGCTATTGCTGTTGAACCAGCTACTTCAGCAGTTCTCTCCGGTGAAAGTTCTGGTTCTCACAAGATTCAGGGTATTGGTGCAGGCTTTATTCCTGCTGTTTTAAATAAAAACATTATCGACAGGGTGATAAAAATTTCTGATATTAAAGCAATTGAAACAGCACAACTACTGGCCAGTAAAGAAGGGCTTTTACTGGGTATATCCTCAGGAGCTTCTGCTGCTGCGGCCCTACAGATAGCAGCTGAGTTAGATAGTAATAAAACAATCCTGGCAATAGCACCTGATACTGGTGAACGTTACCTCAGTACCGGGCTGTTTAATTAAAACCTGATTTATTACTATAAAAACAAAGACCAGTCCACCTTTAGCCAGGTGTTCTGGTCTGTTTTTTGTCTTTTTCTAATTTAACAAGCCTCTCCTCAAAAGAACGGAGTGCTTCCCCGATTATATCCGGTAATTCTCTATGGTTAAGCTCCATTTCAGGATGAATTTTCTTCCCCGCCCTCTTGGTCACTCTACCAGGTACACCCACAACAGTACTATTTGCCGGGACATCATGTAAGACAACAGAACCTGCCCCAATCATGGAGTCCCTGGCAATGGTTATTGAACCAAGGACCTTAGCACCTGCCCCAATCAGGACATTGTCACCTATTGTCGGGTGCCTCTTTCCTTTTTCTTTACCAGTTCCTCCCAGGGTTACCCCCTGAAATAGGGTAACATTTTCCCCAATCTCTGTAGTTTCACCAATCACAACACCCATCCCATGGTCAATAAAAAAACCCTTACCGATCACTGCTCCAGGATGTATCTCTATACCGGTAAAAAACCTGGCCACCTGTGATATTATCCGGGGTAATGTCCGCAGCCCGATCTTATATAAGCTATGTGATAAGCGATGAATAATAATGGCGTGGAGCCCTGAATAGGCTAATAGCACCTCTATAATGTTATTAGCAGCAGGGTCCCTTTCAAAAACAGCCTTTATGTCTGCCTTAATCTCTCCAAACATAAAACCCCTCCCCATATATAAAAATATTCATTGTGAAAGTTAAATATTAGTAATTTACTCAAGTTAATTATATCATTTTTCTTTGCTTAATCAAACAATAAAAATCCCATCCTCAATAATTAAGATGGGAAAATAATAAAAGTATTCTATTTTAATACTATTATTTAGTGTTCACAAATATCCTCTTCTGTCTCTAGACTCCCTTCAAGATAAAGCCTGATACCATCCATGACCGAACCACTGGCACCTGTTACAACCTCAATATCAAATTGATTAAACAAATCAACTGCTTTCCTGCCCATTCCCCCAGCAATAATAACATCTACACCATGATCCCTTAAGAATTTAGGCAAAAAACCAGGTTGATGACCGGGATTATCAATAACTTCTTTATTAAGCACTTTATTTTCATCTACTGCAACAATGGTAAATTGTGGGCAATGCCCAAAATGCTGAGCAAACATATCCCCTTCAGTAGGGACAGCTATCTTTTCCATCTTTAAAATCACTCCTATAATTAGATAGTTTTTTCTATTCTAACACAGTTATAAGCATATGTCAATTAATCTTATAACTGGTTTATCTCTTTAACCTTCTGCCACATATCTCTAATAGCCACAGCAGGTTTAGCTGCTGGTTTGTAATTAACAATCAACTTGCCCAGATGCATCGCCTCATTAATCTCGCGAGAGAATGGTATCTTGCCAATAACTGAAATTCCTTTTTCCTGACAATATTTATTAATCTCGGCTGTCATCTTTTCATTAAGATCATATTTATTAATAACAATAAATACTTGAATATTAAAGTGTTTACTGAGTCCTAAGACCCTTACCAGATCAGCCAGGCCTGACTGAGTAGGCTCTGTAACAACTAAAGCCATATCAACACCATTAAGTGAGGCAATGACAGGACAGCCTATCCCTGGTGAACCATCAATTAAAATGAGTTTTTTATTTTGTTCGATAGCAATTTTAGCTGCCTCTTTTTTTACCTCACTTACTAATTTACCAGAGTTATCTGCCCCGGCCTTCAATTTTGCATGGATCATTGGTCCAAACCTGGAATTGGAATGATAGATATGACCTGTTATCTGTTCCTCCAGGTGAATTGCATTAGATGGACAGACAACTGCACATACACCACATCCGTCACACTTCAGCGGGTTAATGCTTAAATCTTCATTGATAGCCTTAAAACGGCAAAACTCTCTACAAAGTCCACAGTTATTACAGCTGTCCTCATCTTTTACAGCCAGTTTAGCACTTTTAAAGACTGTCTTTTTCTCTACAGTCGGTTTTAGTAATAAATGCATGTTAGGGGCATCTACATCACAATCTCCTAAAACAACATTATCTGCCAGAGCAGCAAGGTTGGAGATTACTGTTGTCTTACCAGTACCTCCCTTACCACTAATTACTGTCAATTTTTTGATTGTCATTTGACTACCCCCTTAATATGTTGATAAATTTTGCTAAACTCCTCTTTCCATTCAGGCAGTTCCTGTACAAAGGGTATACCTTCAGAATACAACTCAGCTATCTGACGGTCATAGGGGATTTTTAATAAAATTTTAATACCCTCTTTACGACAATAATCCTCTATCAGATAATCATAGTCTTCCTCTGAGCGATTGATTATCACCCCATATGGTTTTTTTAATTCCTTTAACATATCAACAGCCATCTGCAGGTCATTTAAACCAAATGGAGTCGGTTCAGTAACAAGAATACAATAATCACTATCTAAGGCTGCTTCAACTGTAGGACAGGTGGTACCTGGTTGAGCATCAATAATAACATCCTTTTCTTCATCCATAAATCCTTTTAATTCTTCAATTACCGGTACAGCAGTCTCTTCACCAATATTTAATTCACCCTGCCAGAAATCAAGTTCTCGATCAGAGTGATCCCATTTTATATTGCCGATCTCTCTTTTTTCTTCACTTATAGCATCCCGGGGACAGACTATCTTACAACCTCCACAGCTGTGACAGATCTCTGGAAAAACCATTACTTTATCTAAGATGATAGCCAGGGCATTATACTGACAGAAATCCACACATTTACGACAGGAATTACATTTATCATAGTCAATTTGGGGGACATATCTATTAACAGCCTGGTATTCATCAGCAAAATCTGGTTTAATAAATAAATAGGAATCAGGTTCCTCTACATCCGCATCCAGCAATTGTACATTCGACAGTGACAGGGCAAGATTAGTAGCAATAGTAGTCTTACCCGTCCCTCCTTTGCCGCTTAGTACTGTTATTTTCATAATTGATAACCTACTTTAACCCTGCATGGGCCCCGTTAGTTGGGTCAAGTAATTCCTTAAGTGAATCATTCTGGTACAATTTAACAGCATCTCTAACTGTATCACCGCTATATGAATACATCTTAATACCGGCAGCTTTTAAAACACTAAAAGCCTTGGGACCAAAATTACCGGCTATAACAGCTGCCGGGTCTTCATCAACTACCTGCTGGGCAGCCATTACCCCGGCACCACTGGAAGCATTTGCAGCAGAATTATCCAAAAAACTTATCTCTAAATTATCTGTTTCCAGCAGAGCAAAAAATGGAGCCCTTCCAAACTGTTTGTCCACCTTTGCATTTAAATCATTATTATCAATTGTTGTTAATATAATTTTGATTATAATCATCCCCTAACTTATATTTAAACAATGAAACATGATAATTATAGCATTGTTTTTAGCATATGTCAATAACCGGCCCTTTATCCATGGTTTTCAAAGGTATAGTACATGACTTTTTGCCTATTTTTTTAAAATATGAAGGAAATTCCCGTTTTATGTATAATATTATAAATAAAAGTAGTTTTTGGTAATATAGGAGGTGTTTATAAAATTATTAATTTACTCTCTCTAATTGAGGAAAAACGCCGAGAATTAAATGAACTTTTTCTGGAAAAAAACCATTTTGATGAAATAGTCCTACAAAAAAGCCAGGAAATTGATATGCTGCTAAATCTTCTCGCCAGGGGATATGGGGATGATTACCTGGCCAAAGACAATAACAGCGTATTAAAGAAAGCCCAACCAGGCGGCTGAGCTGTGAAAAAGAAATACATTTTTTAAATTAATAACTATCATCAAAGACTCTATAGGCTATATCTGTTCGATAGTGCATATCTTCAAAAGAAATCTGATCTATACATTCATAGACCTGGTCAATAGCATCTATCAGACCGCTGCCAAGTACTGTAATACCCAGAACCCGGCCACCTGCTGTATAAAAATCATCGCCCTCTTTTTTTGTCCCGGCATGAAAAACCAGGACATTGTCATATTTATTTAACTCATTTAAACCCTCTATCAAATAACCTGATTTATAATCTATGGGATAACCACCAGAGACAAGAACTACACAAACAGCAGACCTTTTATCCCACTCTAATTTAATCTCTTCCAGATTATCATTGACTACCATTTCTATCAGGTTTATCAGGTCATTTTTTAATCTGGGTAAGATCACCTGTGTCTCAGGGTCACCAAGTCTGGTATTAAAATCAAGAACTTTGGGCCCCATATCAGTAATTATTAAGCCCGCATAAAGTATTCCTTTGTAGTTAATCCCTTCAGCCTGAAAAGCCTTTATAGTAGGTTTGAGAATTTTATGACAAATTTCCTCCTGTAGAACATCATCTATAAAGGGAGTCGGACTATAAGCCCCCATACCTCCTGTGTTGGGGCCTTCATCACCATCAAAAATTGCTTTATAATCCTGGGCAGGAGACAGAGGTAGAATGTTTTTCCCATCAGTTAAAACCAGGATAGATACCTCTTCCCCCTCTAAAAAATCCTCAACTACTATTCTATTACCTGCATCACCAAAAATTCGTTCTTCCATAATCTTAGCTACTGCTTTTTCAGCCTCTGATTTATTTGTTGCAATAACAACACCCTTACCCCCGGCTAAACCTTCAGCCTTGATAACCACAGGGTAAACACAGTGCTGGAAGTATTGTAGTGCTTCATGGGGATTAGTAAAGACCTCATACTCAGCTGTCGGTATATTATATTTTTTGAGTATCTCTTTAGCATAAACCTTACTCCCCTCAACCATTGCTGCCTTTTTACTGGGGCCGAAAATAGCCAGCCCTCGCTTGTTAAATTCATCAACAATACCAGCTACCAGGGGGTCTTCTGGTCCTACAACAGTCAGGTCAATATGGTGAGCAACTGCCCAGTTAGCCAGACCAGTAATATCGTCACTACCTATATCAACCCTGTCAGCCAGTGGAAGCATACCATCATTACCTGGTGCGGCATAAATTCTTGCTACCCTTTCACTCTGAAAGAGCTTCCAGACCAGGGCATGTTCCCTGCCACCGCTGCCGACAACCAGCACTCTCATCTTATCACCCCTCATTTTAAGATAGCCTCTTCCCTCTCCGGCCCGGTTCCAATTATCTTAACAGGGACAGCAATAAGCTCTTCTATCCTCTTAATATAGTTTCGGGCATTCTCAGGTAGTTTATCGAAATCCCTTACAGCTGATATATCTTCCTTCCAACCTGGCAGGTTTTCATAAACCGGTTTGCAGGCTGATAACTTCTCCAACTGAACAGGGAATTCATCTAAAACCTCACCCTGATAACGATATGCTGTACAGACCTTGATTTCATCAAGTCCTGTTAAAACATCTACTTTAGTAAGGGCAATCTCTGTTAAACCATTAACCCTGAAAGCATGTTTTAAGATCGGGACATCAAACCAGCCGCACCTCCTGGGTCTACCAGTAGTAACCCCATATTCATGACCTTTTTCCCGCAGCCATTCACCTGTTTTATCCTCCAATTCTGTAGGGAAAGGGCCCTCCCCTACCCTGGTTAAATATGCTTTAGCAACACCAACAACATCATCAATCAGAACTGGGCCTATTCCTGCCCCATTACAAACACCACCGGCAGTTGGATTAGAAGATGTAACAAAGGGATATGTCCCGTAATCCACATCAAGGAGAGTCCCCTGAGCACCTTCAAAGAATATTTTTTTATTTTCTTTACGCACCTTATCCAATAATAAAGAGGTATTTTTAACATAGGGCCTTATTTCTTCTATATATGGTAGGTATTCTTCCATAATCTCTTCTATATCAACAGGTTTTGATTTATAAACCTTTTCAATAATTAAGTTCTGATAGGCCAGGTTCTCCTGCAGTTTTTTATAGAAAATATCCCGGTTAAGTGTATCGCAGACTCTGATACCACGGCGGGCTATCTTATCTGTATAGGCCGGACCAATACCCTTGCCTGTTGTACCTATTTTGGAATCTGCTTTCCGTTCTTCTTCAAGACGATCCAGTAGACGATGATAGGGCATAATTACATGGGCTGATTCACTGATAAAAAAATTATCCAGACTGATCTTGCGCTCTATTAACCCGTACATCTCCTTAAGTAGTGCCTCAGGGTCAATTACTACGCCATTACCAATTACATTTATCTTTTCAGGATAGAGTATGCCGGAAGGTATCAGGTGGAGTTCAAATTTCTCATCCCCCACTATTACTGTGTGTCCAGCATTATTTCCCCCACCAAAACGCACTACTACATCAGCAGTCCGGGCTAACATATCGGTAATCTTACCTTTTCCCTCGTCTCCCCATTGTGTACCAATTACTATTTTATTTGCCATAATAAGCAGCTTAAACCTGTCTGGTTTAAGCCTCCTCCCTTCCTTCAAGCCCTATCCGTTGATAAATATAGTCTACTTCTTTAAGAAAGGACCTGTAATCAAATATTCTATCTATTTCTTCTTCAGTCAGGTATTTACTGACTTCTTGATCACCTTTAATTAATTCTTGATAACTAGCTCTTTCCTCCCAGGCTTTTAAGGCATTGCGCTGTGCTAGATCATAGGCTTTTTCCCGGACAAGGCCTTTATCTACCAGGGAAAGCATTAGTTTCTGTGAAAATATAAGTCCGTGGGTTCTATTCATATTTTCCTTCATTCTATCTTTATTAATAAGCAACTCGTCTAATACCATGATAAATTTGTTTAACATATAGTTTACCATGATTGTACTATCAGGGATAATAACCCTTTCGACTGAGGAATGTGTCAAATCCCTTTCATGCCAGAGTGCAATATTTTCCAGACCAGGTAATACATTACCCCTGACAATCCTGGCCAGTCCTGAGACTCTCTCACATATTATCGGGTTCTTTTTGTGAGGCATAGCCGATGAGCCTTTCTGCCCCTTGCGAAATCCTTCCTCCACTTCAAGGATGTCTGTCCTCTGCAGATTGCGAATTTCGGTAGCAAACTTCTCTAAAGAAGCAGCTATCAAGGCTAGATTATTAAGGAAATCAGCATGCCTATCCCGCTGTAGTATTTGATTTGAGACAGGTGCTGGTTCTAAACCTAATTCCTCACAGACCAACTCCTCTACGCGGGGATTTACACTGGCATAAGTACCAATAGCCCCGGAGATCTGACCTACAGCAATAAACTCTTTGACCCTTTCCATTCTCTTAATATGTCTGTCTATCTCAGTATACCAGATAGCCAGTTTCAAACCCCAGGTTGTAGGCTCACCATGAACACCATGTGTCCTCCCGATCATAATGGTATCTTTATGCTGGTATGACTGTTCTCCCAGTTTCTTTTTTAACTTTTTAAGGTCTCGTAAAATAAGATCATGGGCATCACAGAGCTGCAAGGCCAGAGCAGTATCCTTTACATCAGAAGATGTCAAACCCATATGTATATATTTTGATTCTTCTCCCAGGGTTTCATTTATACCCTCAACAAAGGCCAGTATATCATGCCTGGTAGTCTTTTCTATCTCTTTAATCCGCTTAAGGTCCAGGCTAATATTACCTTCTATTTTCTTTATGTCTTTTTCAGGGATCCTGCCAAGTTTAGCCCAGGCTCTACAGGCAGCCAGTTCTATGGCCAGCCACTTCTTATATTTGCTCTCTTCACTCCATACCTTCTCCATCTCAGGCAAACTATAACGACTTAACAAAAGCTAATCTCCCTTTCAAATTATATTTATTTTAATTCTCTGCTACGTCTTAATCTTAGCAAATAAAGGTTGTCTTTGTCAAGGTAAGTATAATTTTATTCCTATAGATATTTATTAAGAGTCTGTTCGAAAAGTCACTGCTTATACCCCTGTGATTATACATCCCTTCACTCAATGGTAGCACCTTAACTTCGTTCCGGGAAGTATAATCACCTAAACAATTCTTTTCGAACACACAAATTAAGAAGGGTTTTGACTACTTTTAGAGAATTATTTATAATGAGAAAGAGGGGTTTTTATGTCTTTTTTTATTAATCAACATCAAAGAATCAGCATATCCTCGCCTGAAGATGATAGTATAATCGAATTGGGGAATACCTGTATTGATAATGGTTTTTTAAAGAGATTCCCTGGAATAAGCCTATCTATCTTCTTTTATCTCCTAACACACCTTGATGATAATCAATGTATCTATACCAATGCAACTATCATCTCCAGTTATTTGCCCAGGGAGGTTTCTATCCCTGCTATAAATAAAGCCTTAAAGCACCTCGCTGAACATGGTATAATAAGAATCTCGGCTAAACGGGAGGGGGACTACACCTATAAAATAGAACTTAATTTAAATATTTTAAGAAATAGTTCTCTTCCTATAACTGATCATAGAGAAGGATTATATAATAACAAGAACATACGAAAAACTGTTATCGATAAAAAAACACCATCAGAAGAAGAACTATATCAGGCAATATTAAGCTTTATTCCCCCAGAGGAGGATAAAGGGGAGTTAAGTAAATGGCTGGATAGCTTTGATCACAAAATGATTGCTGAGCTGATCAGAAGGGTAGATAGATGGTTAGAAAGAAATGATAACCCACCTGGTCAGGCTTTTCACTATTTAAAAGGGATTGTTGATGACTGGTACCGAAAGGAAATCTTTACTTATCAACGTTTAAAACACTTTGACCAGCTTTATCGCGAAACAAGGGAACTGGCCAGTTCTTTCGGAATTAAAAAATGGCAAAATGTTAAACCCATTCATATGGAAACCTTTAAAAGCTGGTTAAGTGATGACTACCCTTTAAGTAGTTCAATCATTAAACTGGCTATTCAAGAGGCTGTTAAAAGGAAACGGGATGGACAACCTTCACTTAAATATATCGAAGACAATTTTATTAAACCCTGGAAGGAATCAGGGATAAAAACTACCCAGGAGGCCAGGGCTCATTTGAAAAATTCCAGGGATTCTTACTATAAAGTAAACAAAGAAGAAAAAAAGATGGCTGATAATTGGGAAGATGTCCCCTGGGGGTTTGAAAGTTGATTTATTACTAAAAAAAGGAGGATTCATATGGCCACTAAAGAAAATATACTAAAGGGATTTGAACAGCACAACCACGAGTTTCAACTGCTGGGCATTTTATTACAATACCCTGAAAAGATTGATGAGATAGCTGATACCCTGGAGTTAAAACACTTTTTGAATCCACAGGCCCAGTTAATCTATGAAATTCTCCTTAATCAATTTCAGGAAAACAGTCAAATATCCAGAACAAAACTCTTTTTAAGACTAAAGAAAGATGGTATTATTAAAAAACCAGAAGAAACCATCGAACTTCTTACGTCTGGTTTTAATACCCTTGATGAATTGTTACCAACTATTGACCTTATTAAAAATAACTATCAAAAACAATTACTACTTAAAGCAGCCAGGAGATTAAAAGAGTTAGTTGATAAAACTGACCTCTCTATCGGAGATTATCAGGCCAGGGCACAGGATATTATTTTTGAGGCTACCAATGAATCAACAGATACGGAAAAACATATTTATCTAATGGAAGAGGCCTTAATGGATTCTTTTGAAGCCTATATTGACCGGAAACACAACAAAGCTGATGTCGGTCTGCGGACAGGGTTCATCTCACTAGATAATTTAATCGGTGGGTTTAAAAAGGGACACCTCTCTGTACTGGCTGCTTCTACCAGTATGGGTAAAACCGCCTTTGCTATCAATATAGCCAAAAATATCATTAAACGGAATGTCCCAGTGGCAGTTATCAGCCTTGAGATGGATGCCCAGGAGATTATCGACCGCATGATTATCCAGGAATCAGGTGTTAACGGCTGGAAATATAATCAGGGAGAAACAAATGAGGAAGAAGATAAAAGGGTTTCCAGGGCACTTGATACCCTTCATAAACTGCCGCTGGTTATTTCTGATGAAAGGGGACTAAATGTTGCCCAGATCAGGGCCCGACTCCGCAAGTTTAAATCACAGATGGGAGAGCTCGGTCTGGTTGTTATTGATTATCTACAGATGATCCAGCTGCCTGATGAGCAGCTGCATAATACAGCCCGGGCTGTCGGTCAGGTTGTCCTACAGCTGAGAAACTTAGCTTCTGAAATAAATGTACCTATTATTCTTATATCCCAGATTAGCCGTAGTTTTACCAGCCGACAAGATAAAAGACCTGTCCTCTCTGATTTAAGAGATTCTGGTAATATTGAAGAGGTTGCTGATGGGGTTATCTTCCTCTACCGCCATGCCCATACCAGTGCTGCTGCCCGTGAAAAGGCTGAAGAAGAAGGAACAGCCAACGATACTGATGTAATTGTAGCCAAGCAGAGGACTGGTCAAACCGGTTCAATTAAACTCTATTTTGAAGATGAATATATCCGCTTTATCGACCCTGAGAACCTGTCCCTGGAGGAGAGTCTACCCAATGTATGATGAAAACATAGAATCCCAGCTGGATTTTGATTTAAAAGCCGTCCTGGCCTTTGCCAATCGTTATGAAAAATTACATGAAAAAGGGATAATTTCAGCCGAACAGTTAGAACAAATTATTACCCTGATTGAGGATTATCAAAAATATAGTTTTGAGGAGTTTAAAGAAAAACTTAGAAGCATTATGGATTCTTAAGTAAATATGTCTGTTCTAACTTCTAGTATGAAAACAATCAATACTGAATTGTGTAATCAAGAAAAGAACCTTCACTGAAGGTTCTTTTCTTGATATACATAATATAATATATACTATAAATATTTTTTATACAATCACTGCACTCACTACAATAGCTACACCAATAAATATTCCAGCTACAGTTAAACCAGCAGCTATATTATGGTCATCAATTTCTTCATTTAAATCAAATGGAGTAATTATATCAAATATTTTATAACCTAAGGCACAAAGTATCATACCTATAACAAAATAAACTATACTTGAAAGAATTGGATTCACTTACCTAAACCCCCTTTAATTTATCTAATAGTTTTAAACCGAGAAACCATTTACTAAATAATTGCCGCTTTTATAATAATAGCCACTGCTATAAAGATTCCTGCAATCACTACACCTATAGCTGGATTTTTCTCTTTAATTTCTTCTGCGAAATTATATGGGGTTATCCAGTCAAAAAATTTATAACCTAAAAACATTAAAACTAAGGCCAGTACTGCATAAACAATAGTTGCAATAAATTCATTTGTTAACATATTCTCCTTCATCTCCTTTCCTTTATGATATTAAATACAAAAATTATCTATTCTCTTCAAAGCAATATATATAAGGAATTAATCGTCCTTTAGTTATACTCTTCCCAGGCATTATAATAAGTTCTGATTAAAATAGGCCTGATTAGGGTATTAATATCAGCTGTTTTTTCATTTAATATATCCTGTCCAAATACAAACAAATTCTCGGCCTGTTGATCAGTCAAAAATTTTGTAGCCACCTTAATTTTGATGTCAGCCGGATTAAATCTAAAACCCTTTGTCCCTATATTAAATCCCCAGTCTCCAAAAGAAGGAATATAAACATGATATGGGCTGGTATAAAAGCCAGCTTCTTTAATAGTATTATGTATAATCCAAAAACATTCAGCAGCAAAGTAAGGGGATGTAGATTGGGCAGCCATAATTCCTTGATCATTTAAATGCTCATAAACAAATCTATAAAATGTTACAGTATATAATTTATTCAAACTCTCATTATTTGGATCAGGAAGATCAACAAGAATTACATCATATTTTTTTTTGCTTGTTTCTAAGTACTGATAAGCATCCTGATTAATAATCTTAACCCTTTTGTCACTAAACGAATCCTGATTAAACTTAAGAAGATACTCAGAAGTTTTAGCAAGATCAGTTACTGATTTATCTAGATCTACCAGATCTATTTCTTGAATATCGGAGTATTTTAAAACCTCTCTGATAGCTAATCCATCACCACCACCCAAGATAAGAATCTTCTTATCTCCATCTAATAAACTTAAAGCTGGATGAACTAAAGATTCATGATAACGGTATTCATCTTTCGAAGAAAACTGTATATTGCCGTTTAAGAATAGTCTAATATCATCCCTATCTTCTGTTATCACAATCTTTTGATATTCAGTCTGGCTGGAAAAAACAACCTTATCCCTGTATAACTTTCTTTCCAGAAAAGCCTCTGTATCATCAACAGTAAAAACACCTATCATAAGAATGACAATCACCAGCATAATAACAATAAATATCATCTTGTTTTTCCGTAAATTTCCTTTATATTTTATAAAAAGATAAGCTGCAACTATTATATTTAATATCCCTATTATATAACTGGTTTTAATAAATCCCAATCTCGGCAATAGGAGAATCGGAAAAGCAATAGAACCAATTAACCCACCAATATAATCAGCAGCAGTTGCATTTGCTAAAGCATCTTTCAACTGATTAAAACTTCCAACAATTCTAGTTACTAATGGTAATTCAAAGCCAGTTAAAGTACCAATTATTACAGTCAATAAAAACATTATTGGCAGATAAGAATTCAACACTGCATAACTATAAAATAGAATCAAACCACAACTTCCACCTATTAAAGCTAAAGCTACTTCTATCAGCATAAACTTAAATATTAAATCTTCTTCAATATACTTTGAAAACAATGAACCTAAACCCATTGAAGTCATAAATAAACCTATTGTAATTGAAAATTGATAAACACTGTTACCCAATAAATATGAAGAAATACCACCAATAATCAACTCATATACTATTGAGGCAATAGCAACAACAAAAGCACAAGTTAAGAAGGGTATTTTATTACTAAAATTCCTATTCCCTTTAGTTTCCATATTAATTACTCCTTATACTTATCCCTCTAATAAAGCAGCTTATTTTCCAAAACCAAAACCACCACCGCGGGATGATGAAGAACCAATGCTACCTTCCCTTATACTGCGAGGGGTCCTTATCCTACCGCTCCGGTAAAGATTATTTCCCCAGAAAAAAACCATCGTATTATGATGACGACGATAGGCAGTTTTATGGTCTTCTATTAATTCTATTTCTGTATGCCCACCTTTATCTTCTACAATTATTACTGCTTCATCATATAATAAAATACTTTTCCCCGTAGAATCAATCTTTTGATCATAAGGTTTCTTTAATGAACTAATACTATTTACCGTCATATTAAGATCATCTTTAGAGTCGTACGTTTTAACAGCACCCTCAACGGATTTTAAGGCATATTTTTTATCAACAGCCTTCACAATATTAGGTCCTCTTCCTGTTAATAAACCCCCTACAATAAAAATAATCAATATTAAGACCCCTAGACTAACAATAATATCTCTTTTTTCCATCAACACTCAACCCTCCTTCTCTATTATACTTCTTGTTTTTATAATTTTTTTATCTGCTGGATAACTATGATAAGTTATCCAGCAAAATTTATCCTCTTTCCCCGTAATTTCAATGCTGGTAACAGCAAAGCCATCAGGTGAAGGAAAAACATACTCCAGATAAAAACCACAGCCTTTATCAGTATATTTATCTCCAAATTCCCAAGCATTTCTAAGACAGTCATCAATTGTTTCAGTAATAAAACTATATTTATAAAAACTATTAAATCTTTTATTATACCTGTAGTTACAGCAAACTATTAAATTCTTTTGTTGAACAAGCACTTCATCCGCAATATCCTTTGAGTCAACACAGGCTAATAATTCTATTAATTTGTTTTTAGCACCTGTGTCAATTTTAACAAAATGACTTAATCCTATTATAGAAAAGTCTAATATAATCCCCTGCCAGTTTATAACCCTATTTTTTAATACATTAAATTTACAATTTAGATCAGGAGACAGAAACAATTTGTACTCAAGTCCTAAAACTGATAATTTTTTATACCTTACTTTATTCATTTTTATTCATTTCAGCCTTTAACTTAGCTAATTCATCATCTATAGAATCCTTATTTTCCAGTTCCTCAAACTGTGCTTCAAGATCATCTTTCTTTAAGTCTTCATATAATTCATCACTAGCCTGGGCCTCTGCTTCCATTTTACCAACTCTTTTTTCCAGTCTATCAAGATTGTCGCTCGCATTTTCCTTGCCAAGGCCACTCATCGTTTCATTAATTTCCTTAGTAGCTCTAGCAGATTCTGCAGCAGCAATTAATTCATCTTGTCTATCTTCAGCTTCTTCAATTCTTTTCTGTAGTTCTTTTACTTTCGCTTTATGTATATCAGCAATCCTCCGTCTTTCAACTACCTGTTCCTGATATTTTTTATAATCCTTTTCAGCTTCTTGTTTTTTCTCTATTGCTTTTCTAGCCAAATCTTCATTACCAGCTTCCAGAGCCTGTTTAGCCCTATCAGCCCAGTGCTCTAATTCTTCTTTAGCTTTATTAGCTTTAGTCTCTGCCTCTTTAACCAAAGTAATAGACTTGGCAACTGCACTTTTAGCTTGCCGAAACTCCCCCTTCATCTTCCTTATTTCTTCTTTCACTATAGCTTCAATATTCTTATCTTCCAATTTATCCATCGCTTGATTGGCCTTACCCTTTACTAATGTCTTCATCCTATCAAAAAATCCCACTTCAAATCCCTCCTCATTTAAATTTCAAATTATTCTTACCTTTACCATAAAAAACAATAGAACAACACGACCTAACAGCCATCCAAACTTAATCACTAATTATTAACCTTACTTAAGAATACCTCTTACACAAAATTACCTTATTATCATAATACAGACAAATATATTTACTGGACGACTCTAGAAATTGTCTGGAGGCATGGACGCCGAAAGACAATTTCTCGACAGTAAACGAAGGCAGGACGCCGTAGTGCACGACAAGGTAAGTAAATATATTTGTCGGTCTTCAAAGTTATCCACAATTTTCAAAATCACATAATTTAAGATTGAATCTCTAGTTTTCATACCAGATGTCAATCATCTTATTTGGCAGGATAAAATTCTAATAAACCTTCTTGCACTTTTTCTCCAACACTAATTTCTAGTTCATTTCCCCATTTTTCAACTGATAGCTGATTTCCATTTCCTGTTTCATAATCCCAATATTTAATCAGCTGACCATCTTTGGCACCCACTTTCCCTTCAATTTCAATATTAGCACTACCTTCTTCAATTAAAGAATAATCCATATCTTCATATTTAATGACTGAAGGTATTTCTTCCTGGAACTTTGCATATAGTTGATGATCAACATCTAATTTCCGGAAGAGTCCTAATCTAACTTCATCATCATCTTCTGCATAAAGCCATAAGTGTTCTTTACTATCAAACAAATGATAATCATACCATATATAGCCTTCTTCATTATATTTAATTTTTCCTATGACCTGATATTCAACCAAATCATAATCTACAATATCATTAATTTGTAAATTAAATGGATTCCTTGCAATAATTTCTTCTTTTTTGTTTTTGTCAAATAGTTTACTAAAAAAGCCCATAGTACCTCCTTCTTATTACCATATTAATTTCTTATGCAAAAATATTATATTAAAAAAAAAAACAAAAATACACAAAATTCATCTAAATTATAACATTTATTACTATTTGTTTCAATAATAGTTTTCTAGCACTTGCTTCTTAAAACAAATAAATCAAAATTTATCAACAAGCAAATTATTATAAATTATACAAAATATAAAGCAAATCAATAAAAAACCGTGGCAACCCACGGTTTATAAACTCACTTTAGTTAAATTATTTTACTATTGATATCTTACTATTATCAATCAGGACCCTGTTCAAGGCCTCTCTAACAGTAGTAATTGCTGTTGTTTTAATCTTTATATCCTGACTAACATCATTATTATTTTCCCCAGGAAGGAGGACCTCTCTGATGCCTGCCTGTTCTGCAGCGTGTAGTTTCTCCCTGATACCACCAACTGGTTTAACCTTGCCCTGAATAGAAACCTCTCCTGTTACTGCTATATCCTGTTTTAAGGGTATTTCTTCTATAGCACTAATAATAGCCAGGAGTATAGCTATCCCAGCAGATGGCCCATCAACATTCCCACCACCGATAATATTGACATGGAGGTCGTAATCATCTATATTCTTCCCGATTATTTTCCTGACAACAGCTGCAGCATTAAAGAGTGAGTCCTTGGTCATTGAACCAGCAGTCTCATTAAAATGGATTTTACCCCTGCCCTCAACAGCTGATTTAAAGGCTACAGCCTCTATCTCAATAATTGAACCGATAAATCCATTAACCCCCAGTCCAAATATCTTGCCGATTTGCGTGTCCTCTGCAGTATCAATCTTATTATACGGCGTCATCCGCCGGTTCTGCAGGGCCTGATATAATATCTCATCAGTAATAAGTGGTTTTTCCTGATCGGTGTCATCCTTTTCATAGAGTATTAGACTGTAGGCGTCAAGTAAAAGGTTTATAGCAGTCCTACCTTCAATAGTATAACTACTAATAATATCCGGAATATTTTCTGCCACGCTAACATCCAGTTTAGCTACTGCATTTTGGACAATCTTCTTAATATCTTCCCTGCTCAGTGGGTTAAAAAACACCTCTGCACAACGGGACCTGAAAGCCGGATTTATAGCCTCCGGACTCCTGGTAGTAGCACCAATTAAGATAAAGTCTGCTGGAGCACCTTCCTTAAAGAGTTTCTGAATATATAAAGGTATCTGGTCACTGTTTTCATCATAATAGGATGACTCAAATTTAACCCGTTTATCTTCCATTACTTTTAAAAGTTTGTTCTGCAACATAGGGTCAAGCTCTCCTATCTCATCAATAAAGAGAACCCCCCCATGGGCTTCTGTAACCAATCCTGTCTTCGGTTCAGGAACCCCTTCATTGGCCAAATTCTTCCTGGCACCCTGATAAATAGGGTCATGAACAGAACCTAAAAGTGGATTTGTTACTTCTCTGGGGTCCCAGCGCAGTGTTGTACCATCTACCTCTACAAAATTGGAATCATCATAAAAAGGTGTATTCTTTCTCTTCTTGGCTTCTTCTAGAGCAAGCCGGGCAGCAGTAGTCTTGCCAACACCTGGTGGGCCATAGAGTATAATATGCTGGGGATAGGGTGAGGCAATTTTGGAAACTAGGGCTTTAATCGCTGAATCCTGACCAATTATTTCAGCAAAGCTCTGCGGTCTAACCAGATCCAGGGTAGAACGGTTTAAGCCCCTTGCCTCCATCTTTTCCAGTTGTGCCAGACGGCGTAGTGTCTGAGCATTATCAACTGTCTCCTCGCCCTGTACTATTTCCTTTTTGATCTCTTTTAGATACTCCCGCTCCCTCTTTTTCATCCTGACTGCAATCTGCTGTTCAAGTTCTTTTTCTACTGAACGTTCTGCCAGCAGATCTGCTAGTTTATTTTCCATTCTGTCTAATCTTTCATTGACTGGCCCTTCAATTTTTTGTGAAGGGTCATCATAAATAAGCCGCTCCAGGGCAGTCAGTCTTTCTTTTATTTTTTCCGAACTAATTAAGTCAAGTACATCAACCCTACCAGCCTTAATAATAAACCTGTCTCTCCCATAATAATCACTAATCTTCTTATATAGTGCTTTAAGACGTTTATCCTGGTTATCTATACTACTGTCTTTATTCTGTTTTAGCTGTACATCTCCTTTATGAAAAAAACGCTGCCAGAAGGGTTTCATTTTTTACACTCCTTCAAATTATAAGCTAGGCTTCAACAACCTTTACCTTCAGGGTAGCTTCAACATCCTTGAATATCTTAACCTTCACCTTATGTACCCCAAGTGATTTTATATGATCAGATAAATCAATTTTTCTTTTATCTATTTTGAATCCCTCTTTTTTTACTGCCTTGGCAATATCTTTGGTGGTAACTGAGCCAAATAGTCTACCATTTTCTCCAGCCTTAACAGCTATGACAAAATCTTTTTCTTCTAATTTGCTGGCCAGTTCCTCTGCTTCAGTCAGGTTTTCCTTATATTTCCTCTCCTGAATCTTTTCCTTATGTTTTAGTTCATTTAAATTACTCTGGGTTGCCTCTTCAGCCAGACCTTTGGGCATGAGAAAGTTCCTTGCATAACCATCTGAAACCTTAACAATATCACCTTTACTACCTAATTTTTTAACATCACTTTTTAGAATAACCTTCATTACAAAACCCCCATTTAATTATATTTTACAGCAAAGAATCTCCTCTGGCAATAGCAATTTAAGGCTTTGTTTACTTAAACTTCCTTAGATTAAACCACATATCAAAAAGCCCCAGGATAATTAAAACCGGAAGTAAAAGGAAGTTTAAAAATACTATTGCCATGATATAAAGAAAATTAATAATAGGGTTTTTTAGCCGGGAAGTATAGAATAATCCTACTGAAAAACCCTGTAAAAACATAAAAAAGAGTAAAATAATCAATAAATTAACAAAGAATATATTGCCGTCCAATAGTAAGGCTATTACTATCCCCAGTGATAATATTCTGGGAAAATACCACATCTTAACTGGTTTATATATCTTGTCAACAAGCCCCTTTTTCTTTAGATACCAGGTACTTATATAATAGACCACAATCCCTGTAATTATAGAAGTAATTATAAGAATAGATGGATATATCCTTATTATTAGTGGGACTATCTGTTTAACCGTTTCCGAAAATTCGCCAAACTGAGAATTTTGATTAATAATATTGACTATATCATTTATAACATCTTTATATCCTGTACCAGTAAGATAAGGAATGACCTGATTAGTAATTACCGTTGAAAGTATTACAGCAGCAACTGTCAAAATAAGTGTTATACGTGGTGAAAAACCTTCTTTTATCCCGGAACCAACAACAAAACCAATCAAACCAAAACCTACTACTGTATTTACTATCATCATAGCCCCAAGCTGTATTCCACCTGTCATTCCTAATAATAGGCCATTAGTTAATGCTACTGTAATAATTATTATTAATGAGCTCTGATTATTATACTTGCTAACAATATAGGCTATTGGTATAGGCAACACTAAATTAATAAAAAATCCCATAATTGGACTATAAAGACCGATATAAATACTTAATAAACTAAATAAAAAAACAAGGCCCATTACCTTTAAACCATCTTTTATTAGCTTTGATTCCATCATAACACCACCCTAATATTAAATAAAGGAGGCTAAAGTAGCCCTTTGCCTCCTTGTATCTCACTATTCTTTTACATATGGTAATAGAGCTATTGCTCTTGCTCTTTTTATCTGCCTGGTCAAAGCCCGTTGATGTTTAGCACAGGTCCCGGTTATCCTACGGGGGACAATCTTTCCTCTATCAGTAACAAACCGTTGTAAGGTCCTGAGGTCTTTATAATCTATTTCTTTATCCTTATTTGCACAGAAAAAACATGATTTTCCTCTTCCTCTTGGCACCTATATCCCTCCTTCTAGAATGGTACATCAAAATTATCATCTATATCAAAGTTGTCAGTAGTATCATTACCACTATCATTATTATTAGTAGTAGTAGCATTAGTGTTATTGGTACTGCGGTTATCCCTGTTGTTGTCATTTGGCCAGTCAAGAAAACGTACTTCATTGGCTATGACCTGAGGATTTGTATATGTTCGTCCATCCTTTTCGCTGCTGCTTATCTGTAAGGAACCTTCTACAGCAACCAGTCTACCCTTCCCCAGATGATGAGCACATGTTTCCGCCAGTTTCCGCCAGGTAACTATCCGGATAAAATCGACATCTCTTTCACCCTGTTGATTGGTATAATTTCGCTCAACCGCCAGAGTAAAATTGCTTACAGCTGTTCCATTACTAATATACCTCAACTCAGGGTCTCTAACCAAACGCCCAATTAATACAATATGATTTAACAATCCACTCACCACCTTGCTTTGATAATCTTTCTATACCTGTTTATAGTTTTATTCCTCTACTCTGATTACCAGATAACGAATAATGTCATCTATGATCTTAAAGTTTCTTTCAAGCTCTTCTACCAGATCTGCTTCTGCCTTAATAGTTAGCAGGGTATAGTAACCTGTTTTATAATCATTAATCTCATAAGCTAGTTTTCTACTACCCCATTCATTAGCTTCGAGGATCTCACCATTATTATCAGTTATAATAGATTTAATCCTTTCAATAACTTCATTTCTGGCTTCCTCTTCCACATCAGGTTTGATAATAAAAGTTGCTTCATAAACCCTTTCCATTCTCATGTCACCCCCTCCACTCGGACTAAACGGCCCTGCTTTAAATACAGAGCATGGACTTAGCTATGCTAATTCATTCTATATTATAGCACTCTAGAACAATTAATGCAAGACCAATTTAAAAGACGACAGTGTAATTCCATTTATATTTAACAAAATGGCTTCGTCACCTAGACTTAATCAACAATTATAACTTTACTTAGGAATATTTATTACACAAAGTTAACTAGTTTTAATAATCCAGACAGATATATTTGTTGTACGACTCTAGAAATTATCCGTAGGCAGGACGCCGAAGGATAATTTCTCGACAGTAAGCGGAGGTAGGACACCGCAGCACACGACAAGGAAAACAAATATATCTGTCGGTCTTCAAAGTTATCCACAATCCTGCCAAACCATAATCCTAACTATTAACAAATTTTACCTCAACCCCTGTGCTAACAATACAATCAAAGTCGCTATACCTACTCCGGTTAAACCATCAGATAATCTAGCTAAATCAAAACCTTTATTTTTCTCATAAGCCTTATTTAACTCTTTTAACGCCTGTTCAAGTTTCGCTTCTAATTTCTTATTTTCAGTCTCTAATTCCGATATATAATCAGCCAGTTCAAGATACTGTTCAGGTGTTAATTTTAGAATAAATTCTCCATCTTCATTAGTTTCTGTATCTATATTCTTATAATTACTTGCTATTATCACCGGAGAAAAACCTATCAAAAAAATCAAGAGCAGTATTAACATCATGTTTAGTAGCTTCAATATCCTCACCTGCCTTGTTTATCCTTTCTTTAGCTTCTTCAAGTTCATTTTTATTATATTTAATTAATCCAAAAGCACTTAAGATAAGACCAACAATTCCAGTAATTTTAACACCTAAAAAATTAATGATAATTAATAATAGGATAAAAATTAAAATATAAAGATATATCCTTTTCAATTTATCACCTCTTTAAAAAATCTCCTATATCTCTTTGCCCAGATAAATAAACAGCAAACCCTATTAACCATCTAACTGTACTAGTATCCATGTTTTTTAAAAAATATCCTATTATAGCTATAATAATACAAATACAAGCTATACTATAAGTCCATCTAGCTTCAAATTTATCTGGTATTTGATTATTATCCCTATCCACGCATATCCCACCTAGCTTTATTTTCTCGTACATCAATATGAATTCCCCAATTATACTTGCCTATCCCATTAAACCCAGCATCTTCAGCTATAGCTACCATTTCATCTATTGTAAGTCCTTCTATTCTTCTAATATCAACCGCCTTCCCTTTTAAATGTTGACTGTTAGGAGAACCACCAACTGATTTATTATGTGATTCATTTCTATAAGATGAATTAATAACAATAGCTTGTCCTAAATAATCCCTTAATTTTTGTAATTTATCTATCAATTCACTATCAATCACTACTTGATGATTACCATCTTTACACTCAAATTCAGATAAATAAAAATTTTTGCTTATTTTAATATTGTTTATGATTGTAAACACCTCTAATCACAGAATATTTTTGGAATTCTAATCAATCTTATCCTGCTTCTCTCTCCATAATTCTTTTATTTCAGTTTCAATGTGTCCTATTTTATGTTCAACCCCTTTAATATCTTCACCCTGTACTTCTGTAATAGTTGCAACTCTTTCTAATTGAACAGATACTTCTTTTAAAGCAGCTGAAACTTCTTTACTATTTTCATCACTTTTTTTCAATCGTTCAGAGGCAAATTTATAAATTAGTATTAAGGCGAATAAAGCTACTACTACTGTTGTGTCTGTTAATACTTGTCCAATTCCAGTTAGAATTTTTATAAATTCCAAGACACTATCCTCCAATACAATGTTTTTTATGATCATAAGTAAATCTAATCTCTAAATAATCATCATCTCCTTCCATATTCCCTTCTAATTTATTTATTCTATTAACTAAAATTTGAATAGCTTGTATAAGTTCTTCTTTAGTAATATAATCTAACTTATTAAGTAATTCACTATTTTCTTCAGATAATTTTTGATAGCTTTTTTTGATTTTTAAAACTCCATTATTTTCTTCACTCAAATAATTACTCAACAGCAACCACCTCTATTGATTCTGATATAAACTTATCATCATCACATACTATTGTATATCTTCCTTCTTCAACTTCTATAGTTTTACTCCCCTGATAATTATCTAAAGGCATATTAAAACTTATCTCATTAATTAACATTTCTATATTAGATATATCAGGTTTATGCTTACCTTTTATTTTAATAGTGATAATAAAAGTAGGATCATTAGATATGTTAATTTTATATTTATCACTTATTATAATTAATTCTGGTTTTGGCACAGCATTACCATTAAATATCATTAATTCTTTTTGTGCTTGATTAGTTAACATTTCACTTTCAATTTCTGTTACAGCCATATATTGTTTTTCTTCTTCTGATATTCTAGCACTTTTACATAATCCATTTAAAGAAGGCATAGGTGCAGAACCATGTGGTTTAGGTTGACACCTTAGTATTTTATTTGTTCTTGTATCATATAATATTTTAGAAAACATTAATTATCAAGACCTCCTTCTATTGCTATCCAAGAAATTTCCCCATTATCAATAATAGTTTCATTATGAGTAAATTCTATCCATTCTATATAAAAATACATATGGAGAAGAGGAAAAGGACGAGCAAATAAATATATTCTATATTTATCAGGAGGTAAATTATTTACTGAAGCAGTAATATATTTCCATTGATCAATATAATTATCAAATGAATAAAACATTGTATTAGAATTAGGTTCATTATTTAAATTTTGTCCTATATAATACAATTGAAAAACTATAGTATTTTTAAATCTTAAATAAATTTTTAAATCAGTTACATTAGTTGAATTACTCCATTCTAAATACCATCCCCGTCCTTTTATCCCATCTTCAATCCAACTACCTTCCAAAGAAAGATTTAAATTATTTCTATAAACATTTTTAGGTATAATACTTTGCCCATAAACTTTAAAACCATTTTTAGTTTCATCTTTTGTATAACATTTATAAATTTGTTCAGTATTTGAATAATTTGAATTATATCCTGTTAAAGTATTTATAGATGTAAGTACTTTAGGTGTTCTATCCCAATTTAATTCAATATAATCCCCACTTTGCGCCACACCTCTAGCAACTCTATTAGTATACCAATAAGGTTTGTCTTCCCCTTCTTTATATAAATATAATCCTTGATCATCTAATTTAGAATAAAATCCATCCCCTGTAACTGTTATTCCATTATTATTTATTTTAACTATATCACTATTTAAACTAAATTTTTCTGATTTAATTTCACCACTAAATAAAGCATTGCCATTTTTATCTAACTTAAAATTTTCTGTGAATATTTCTAATCCTTCACCATCTAAAACAAAAAAGTTATATTCACCAGAACCATCATCTTTACTAGCTCTTATACCTATCTGATTAGCATCCATAAAGATTGTACTACCTTCTGCTGTAGTATCTACTGCAAAGACAGCTTTATCTTCCCCTTCAATAATATCTCCATTTTCATCTGTGGGAAATAACCTGAAAGAATCTGCTACAAATTGAACATCTACTTTTTTTTCTGCTTCATTTACTTCTAACCCTATACCCCCTATAATATCTTCTCCATCAACATTTTTACCAACTATCCATGTATATTTATCTTCTAATTCATAAACAGGAACACCAGGATTCCTTAATGTCTCTGTAAGATTATTAGGGCTTATTAAACTTTCATCAATATCAATAAATCTAATTTTAAATGTCTCTACATAAATAGGTTCAGATATTGTTTGTTCAAATAAAAAAGGATTCCAATTGTAATGATATACACTATCATAAGCGCCAACTCTAACTTTAAATCTTTTTCCTGTTTCTGCTTGATAATAAATTATTCTATCTTCTAATTCTTCTATATCATAATTGATAATTTCTTCTATTCCAACTGGATTATTATTATCATCTACTTCTTGAATAAAAAGCCTATATCCTAAAATATCTTTTTCTTCTGAAGTTACATCATATGGATATACAGTTTGAGAAGTCTCTGAAAAGGCTTTAGGTAAATTAATTTTAATACTTGCTATTAAACCTTTAACATCTTGATTCTCTAACACTAATTGTTGAATACCTGGATGTTCTACTGTAATTGAAGTAGGTTTACTATAATTACCGTTTTCATCTTTAGCTTTGATAGTAAATGTGTAACTAGTATCTCTTGGTGCACCCCTATTATATCTACCTGTAAAAGTATAACCCATTTAACCACCCCTATTTACTATAATATCTACCTTTCATTAATAATTCCCCTGCAATTTTACCATCAAATTCTGCTAAACCTATCCCCTTAGCAATAAACTCTCCTTTAGTTATACTAGCAGGTTTTATAATGCCTGTTCCTAGACCATGTCCTTCATAGTCAATAAAAGTCCCTACAATTATACGGTGAAAACTAGTTCTACTTCTTTCACCACTACCTGCTCTTTCAGAAACTGAATTAATTGATTGAATTCCACTTTCTAAAATAGTTAATAATTCTTTGCTTATTTCTGTATTAACTGGATTCAGATACGAATCAACTTTAATAGAAGTTATTCTACCAGGTTCAGACTTTATTTTTAAATAACTATTTATTGTTACAGTTCTTTTTTGTGTTGTATTAAAACCTATATTAAGTGTAGAAGTCACTCTTTGTGCTTGTTCTGTTATAATAGTAGGATTTTGGATATTATTTATATGAGAAGTTACCGTTACAATTTGCATGGGTTTACTTTCTATTCTTCTCATATGTGATCTAACAATTGCTGGATTTGTAGCAACTTTAGAAATAATTTTATCTACTGAACTAAATTCATATTCTGGTCTTATCTCAGTATTCATTTTGCTTATATATGATTCTACTGTTTTTTCAACTGCTTTTTTGGCTTCTGAATCAATTATATTCAAATGTGATTTTACTATTCTAGCACCTTCAGCAGTAACATTAGAATCAATATTTTTTAAATAACTCTCTAATATTTTAACAACTTTTTCTCTATTAGTTTCAGAATCTATACTATTAAGATAACTTTTAACTAATTGAGCAGTTTCTTTTTTAGTTGAAGAACTAATATTATTAACATGTGAATTTATTTTTCTTTCAATAGTTTCTTTAAAATAATCATATCTTAAATCACCATCTATTTTATTTACATTAGAACTAACAATACGTGGAGCAGTAAAGGCCTTGCCACCAAATTTATCAGTATATGAAGTAACTATTATATTAGGATCCGCACTACCATATACAGAAAAAGAACTTAATTGTGGTGAATAAGATGTATCTCTTGTATTGTAATTTATTATTATTTTAATAGATTCACCAGATAAAATATCAGTAATATCATAAGCATAGCTGGTATCATGGTCTACTAAATTAAAAGTTTTTTCATCATTTATGGTTATTCTATCATCACTTGTCTGGATAGTGATTGTTCCAGAACTTACATCAGGTAGATTAGGAACAATCTTTAAAACATTAAACACAGGATTAAAACCTACAAAAGCCCATTCCGTTTCATAACTACCAGAAGTAGTATATACCCCATCAACATTTAATCTCATATATACATTTTTATCAGTATGAGTACTAAAAACACCTTCAGCTTTATATTGACTGGAATCACTTACACTTTTACTTGTCTGTCCAAAAGAAGTTGCTAAAGGGTGGATATCTTTATCTACCCAGTGAATATCTCTGCTGTATCGAGAATAATGAACAATCCTATAAGTATTTCCAGCTAATAAAGTGGTATTAACTCCACTAACCTTAGCCCAACCTTCTGTAAGTTGAGGATTCTGTTCAATTGTTTCATTTATCTTTTCCCAACCATTTTCAGTCTGTTCAAAGATACAGACTTTCATATTCATGGTTAATTCAGTAGTATACAATACTTCTATATCTTTAATCACAACTGATTCAATTACATCAATTTCATATCCATAACCATAACTCCAACCCTCCTGGGTCGTTTGATAACCAGCTAACACATCAGTTGTTACATTTTCTCTTGTTTTGGCTAATTCCAGTTGCTTATTATTAACTTTAGTGTTATTAAATGTTCCATATTTAAAATTGTTATTATCAAAAGTAATTAAAGGAGGGTTTTGATAATTTAATTGTTCAATATCAGATGCTATGTTGTTAAGGTAAGAATTTCCAAAAAAGAAATAATTATTCATTTTTTTAGTTTGCCCATATTGAGTTTCTAAGGCTATAGCATCTATAGATATCCCTGTGCTTTTTAATTTGGATGTTGAATTTATTATATTTCCATATTGAGTCTCTAAAGCTATGGCATCTATAGATATCCCTGTGCTTTTTAATTTAGTTTTTGAATTTATTATATTTCCATATTGAGTTTCTATTGTCAATTAAATCACCTTTTATTATACTAATTTTATTCACCCCATATACCATAAACATTAACTTTACTTGGATAATATTTATTATGACCTCTGATTTTTATTTTTATTTCTGTTAAATCATTATAATCATCAACATTAATTGCCTGTATTACTCGATCAAAATTATCTCTTCTTGAAAGCTCTATATTTTCATCTAAAATAAACATGCTCATAGTATCATAGTTGGCTCTCTCTTTAAATTCCCAATCTATATATATAGTATTAATATTAGTTAAATTAATTTTATTAATTATAGTTATTTCTTTCCAACTTCCCTCTGAATAAAGATTAATATAACCTTCACCAATTCCATTAATATCTCCTATCCATAACATTTCTAAATTATCAGATGCAAAAAAATTATAAACAGCTTCTTTGTTTTTAATTAATTGCGTTAATGGTTTTGAATTATTTGTTATAACATCTGCAATTAAAGTATTATTAAAATAATCAATACTATTATTAAAAAAAAATAAGTTTTCCAAATAATTCATTTGTGACTCTGTCTCTTTAAAATTTTGAACAGCTGATTTATAATAATAAACAGAATTATCATCAATATTATCTTGTACAAAAAAATATCCTTCTAATCTATCTAACAAAACACATTTTGTACTTTTTACAGCATCACTTAAGTCTGGTTTATGTCCATATTCAAAATAACCTAAAATTAGATCATATCCTCCAATATCAGTTACCTCACCATTTAATGTCATTTGATTAGATTGTATATCTGTCGCTTCTAAGGTATTTACACTTAAAGGCATTACATTTTCCTCCTTAATTATATAATTGGTTCAATATCTACATTGTTAAAATGAATAAATATCTTATCCTGTGGCAAGGTATATTGCCCATCTGTAACATATTCTTTTATCTGAATATCTTTACCCCCATAATTAGTTCCATCAGTTTCTGCATCAAACATACGGAAGCCTGCTACCTTGTTAGGATTAGCACTATCACCACTACCAGGAATATCAAACAATAAATCAACAGTAGGAGTGAGGGTTCCATCTGTTTGTATTTCCCATTCAACAGGAATTCTATTATAAATTGTATTAACATAATCAAGCTCTGTACCGTTTTCATCTATTAAAGCAATATGAGTTAAAATGTTGGCTGATTGAGTTCCTAAATAATTAAAATAAATATCATTCATAAATATTTTCACACTCCATAATATAAGTTTTTATTATATGACTTTAATTAAATTACTTTGTATTCAAATTATTAAAATACATACTAAGAGTGGAAATTAATCCACTCTTTTTTCTTTTTCTTTTGCTGCTAAACTTTCATTCATCTTTTCAGGATTAAACAAATTCCCTAAATCAATTCTGCTGTTTACTACTACTGTTTTTTTACCCATCTTACACCACCTGTGGAACTTCGATTCTATGTTTGACGGTCAGTTCATCACTGGTAGTATTAATCGTAAATGCTTCAAAAGTCTCATCTGCTAAAGGTTCACCTTCTGTTGCTACATTATAAATTTCACTACCCGCAAAAATTTGAGGTGTGGTAACATCTGTATCTGCTCCTGATATTACGGTAGTTAATTCTAACACCTGTGCTCCAACAGCATGTGTCCAGGAAACCCTTGCATCAGCAGTAGAAAGTCTAAGTATTTCTGCATCTTCATCATCTCTCAAAGAATGATAAATCCAATTTGTTTCAATAAAATCCCTTACAGTTTGATAGCCAGCTTCTGTTATTTCAGCCATATTATAAACACTCTCCTTTTAGTTTTTTATATTTTAAATTTGCTTAAAATTTAATTCAATGTTAATTGTAAACCACCAGCAGGTATTCTATAGGTATCTCCTGCGAAAACCTCTCTTACATTAGTGGCAGGACACCAATATAAAATGTTTCCTCCTGTTGTTGAATCACAAACAATAGCATATTTCACATTTGTTACAGGCATATCAACAAAATCAATACTAGTATCATTTTCAATAGTAGCCTTTCCATCTGCTTGTGTAACTCCAGTAAAAGAAATTACTTTTCTATCCCCTGAATAAGCAGTTATTTCATTTGTTAAATCACCTTCTTCCAATTCTGTATCAGTAGCAATATCATTTACTAATCCTAAATATATTGTTATAGGTGAATTATAAGTGATTCCATTAAAGATATGATTTAATATTTTTTCTTCTAAATAATTGCTTATATTAGCCATAACTCACCTCCCTAACCATTTTCAACTGTAATTTCATATTGATCAAAAGAATCATCAGGATGAGGCTGCCACACTAATTCAACTTTATCAGCAAACCAAGTAATCCTATCCCATTCAATTACACCAGGTGAACCCGCTATAATTTCAACACTATCTTCATTACTTAATTCTGATTCATTGCCATTATTATCGACAATAGATACTTTATAAGAATACTCACTACCATATTCTACTGTAGTATCTATATAAGAATTAGTTCTATAATCAACACTATCAATTATCGTATAAGTTGATTCTTCAGCTGGTTTACGGTAAATATTATAATGACTTAAATCATATTGAGAACTCTTATTCCAGGATATTTCAACTCTACTTCCTTTTGTTGATGCTTTTAATAATAAGGCATTAACTCCTGTTACTTTAGAAAGCGTTATAAAATCACTTGGTTCTCCATTATTAATACCGTTTAAAGCTGGATTGCCATCAGCTGTATATTCCCAATTGCTGGCCTGTGCCTGCTCTAATTTCAATTCCATTTCCCATTTACCATTTTTAAATATATGTTTAATTTCTTTTATAAAAAAGTCATTATCTATATCTCTATTTTTTTGATGAACATGTACTTTATCCATCAATTCTAAAAAAGGCAATGGTTTTGTTTTGATTGTTAATACTGATTTAGGAGTAGAGTATTGATATAATAAATATTGAGCAAGTTTCTTTAATTCAGTCTCTGATGAAATATAATCTAATTCAATATTAGACATTTCATATTTACCATATGCTTCTATACTCGGTTGATCGGCTTCTGTTATTTCAATTACATTACTTCTCTGTAAAGGTTCTCCTACTAATATAGGAGTATTTTTAGTATCTTCTCTATTTTTTAAATAACCATATAACTCAATTGTTCTGTTAGTTTTATTAGTTATTGTGACTTTTACATTTTTTTGGTCTTCATAAATTTTTTGTTCTAAACCAAGCGAAACATCATCTGGATCAGAGATGTTTTGACCTATATCATCTAAATATTTAATAAATAAAGCTTTTTTTAATGTCTGAATAAAAGTATGTGAAGTTTGTTCAGATAAAATAGTATTACCATCAGGGTCTATAATCTCAACTAATAATTTTTTAAAAAATCTCCAGAAAAAATTATCTCCTGCTGGAACTAAAGAAGTTTTTATTGTATAATTACCTGTTGTAGAAATATTAATATACCCGTTTTTTTGAACAGTACGTTCTTCAGAACCTACAATAGCACTTATTCGCCAGTTGATAACTACTCCGGCTTGCAAATAAAATTGTTTTTCACTTTTTCCTGTAAGCATAAATTCTTTTTCTATAAAAGAATAATCAATTTGTTGATTATCATCAGAAAACTTTGCTAATAAATTCAATGGTTCTATATTTACTGCTGGATCATCTAAATGAATAATAAATTCTCTTATACCATGTGGAGCTAATTTATTAAAATAAAATTGATATTTAACTCTTAAGGTATCTGGATCTGCAATTCCTAGTTCTCCATGTGCTGCTTCAAAAGCTATTACTCCATTATCATAATCAGAAGAAGCTAGTCCATCATTAAGGACATAGTTAGTATCTGTATTTATATCATATACACTTATACTTCCTGGAATAATAGGAGTATTTTTAGTTGCTTGTTCAGTGGTTTCGCCTTCTGGTACATATGTTAGTTGCAATTCATATCTTTGCTTATCATTACTCCAAACTATATCACTCCCGGAATATTCTTCTTGTACTTCTGTTTCTTCTTCTGCTCCAGTCCAGATAGCTTGTCTAGCTTGTTTTATTAATGGCTGAGATGTTAATTTAACTTGATTATATAAGCTAGTACTCTTATATTCCTCTGTTATTTCAAATATATTTTCATCATAAGCCTCATTATCTGTAGAAAAAGTATATACAGCAGCTTGTTCCCCTTCATAATCGGGAGATATTCTGGTTTTAAAATAGAATGTACCATTTTCTATATAGACATCAGCCCAAATACTTTTAGCTAAATCCTGGATAGCCTCCCACATATTTTTATCTTCAAAGCTATCACTAATTGTAGTTGTGGTTCGATCAATTGTGTTATCTGTATAATTAATTCCTACAATATCTAACCATTCTTTGATAATTTCTTCTCTGAGGTAATTATAATAAAATTTTTCTGGACACTCTTCATTCTGTAAAATACTAATATAGTCCTTCATTTTTAATGTTGCTTCATATTTATTAAAACTTGGTTTAATTTCTTGAACATAGCCATCAAATAATAATATTTCATTTTCTGCTAAAGTATTATCAGCTATACCTGCTCTTATTTCAGAAAAAGAATTAGGAACTACATTTCCAGCAAATTTACCAGAAAGGTTTTTCGGGGAAAAATCTTCATTTGAATTATCTAGTATAACTGTAGCTGTATCAACTACATTAACACCTAAATCTCCTTCTAATTTCTTAGAAATTGTTACAGATTTTATATAATCACTAATATCTTCATTTTCATTAAAAGCCCCATCTTTATCCCAATCAACTTGTTGTTTTAACTTAATTTTATAATTATCACTTTCTAATCTCTCTAAAAATCCGGAATCTATTTGTTTCAAACAACCTCACCTCCTTCCTAAATAACCTCCCACATTTCCATTTCCCAATAATAAGTTTCTTCCTCACCTTCCTCTCTGTCATAATTCACACCATTAATAGGGATAATGACCGTATATTCATTACCTTCATTATCAAGCAAAGTCAAATTAGAAGGGGCCTCCCCTCTATTTAATGATAGCAGATATAGCAGATTGCCAAACATCGAAGGAGATAATCCCTCAATTTTAAGTTGAAAATTATAATATTTATTAATATTTTGAGTATGAACTTTTCCACTGAAACTCCTTTGCGTATTACCTATCTCTCTATATTTCTTTTCAAATTTTGTAGGTTCAAAAAAATAGTTATTTATTTGTATCAAAATTCATACCCTCCTTAATTACCTTGATTTCTTTCAATAACTTCTCTGATATAAGGTTCCATTGTCACTGCAAAAGCCTGTGCATCATCTTCTGAAGCGTTAAACCATACCGTCTCCACTATATAGTTGGAATGATATGTGATATTTGTAGATGAACCGGCACTAAAGGAAGTACTATTATCAATATCAGCATTAGTATCAAATCCAAGCAAATCATCTAAATCACCTAAAGCATTTTGTATTTCACTTGCACCTGCTAATATATTTTCTTTCATATAATTAATTATATTAGCTTCATCATTAGATATAATCCCATCATTTAAAGAATTGCTAATATAACCAGATAATTCTTTTATTTGACTATCTAAGGCTTTTGTCTCTACCAATTTTGTGACAATTGCATCTTGAATAGCTTGGCCAAGAGATTCTTCAAATGCTTCTTTTAAATCATAATAATTAAACGTTTCTGTAATAGCGCTAAATAAACCATTTCCTATAGTACTAGCTGTTTGTTGTACTTTTTCTAGTCTTTCTTGTAATTCTTCTAAATTATCATTTGCTTCATCAAGATGATATGCTTTATAATCATGACCACCCCAAAATTTAGACCAACCACTTGCTTTATCTTTTATTTTTGCTGATACTTTATTGGCAAGAATTCCATACTCATTTAATTTTTGAATTGCTTCATCTTGCGCCGCATTTACTTCTTCTACTTGACTAATGTATTCTTCTCCATCTACGTCTCCCCATAATGAACTGCCAATCGCACCTATACCACTAACAATACCTCCAATAACAGGGTTAACAGCTGTTAAGGCAGCACCAACACCAGAAAATAAAGTCTGTCCTAAACTACCTCCACCGGCATATGTCTCTAAACCTGACATAATACCCGTCTGCCAACTATCACTTAAATTTAATTTGTTGGTTAAACTTTCTATGCTTTTTTCTAAATCTGCTTTCAACCCTTCATCAGAAAAAATATTACTTAAGGCAGGTTTTAAGGCAGCTTTTAATTTCTCTCCAAAATTACCTTCAATTTCAACTGAATCAAACTCATCTATTATACTATTTAATATAGTCCCCAGCGGATTACCACTGGTTGTTAGACTAGCTCCAATACCTGAAAATAAAGAACTACCTACACTGCCACCACTGGCATATGTTTCTAAACCTGCCATAATACCTGTCTGCCAGCTATCACTTAAATTTAATTTGTTTGTAAAACTTTTTATACTTTTTTCTAAATCTGCTTTCAAATTTTCATCAGAAAAAATATTACTTAAGGCGGGTTTTAAGGCAGCTTTTAATTTCTCTCCAAAATTACCTTCAATTTCAACTGAATCAAACTCATCTATTATACTATTTAATATAGTCCCCAGCGGATTACCACTGGTTGTTAGACTAGCTCCAATACCTGAAAATAAAGAACTACCTACACTGCCACCACTGGCATATGTTTCTAAACCTGCCATAATACCTGTTTGCCAGCTATCACTTAAATTTAATCTATTTGTTAAACTTTCTATACTTTCTTCTAAATCTGCTTTTAAACCTTCAGTAGAAAAAATATTACTTAAAACATTCCTTGAGGCAGGTTCTAAGGCAGCTTTTAACTTCTCCCCAAAATTACCTTCAATCTTAACTGAATTAAACCCATCTATTATACCATTCAATACTGCTTCTTTCATGCCAACTTGTATTTTATCTTTATATATACCTAATTCAATTAATATTTTTTCAATCTGTTTTTCATCCAGACCAGTTAATCCAGCTATCCAGGAATTTAATAAATTTCTAACAGCTTTACTCTCTTCTTTTACTAGATTTTCATTTGCTTTATAAAGGGTATTTACGTCCTTTAAAATATTTTCAACTTCTTCTACTTTATTAATTAAGTTATCAAATGATTGCAGTGTTTTATTTATATCTAATTTAGTATCTATACTTAATTCATAATTGTTTATTTAAATCACCTCTTTCTACATCATCTCTCTTAACCATTTCCTTATCTACCCTCAAAGCTTAATCTTTATTGACTTACAACCATGATTAAGAGGAAATGTTACAAAATAAATCACCTTAAAGAACAAAATGGCTTTGGAACTCAGACTTAATCAATAATTATTAATTTTTACTTAGAAATATTTCTACACAAAGTTAACTACTTATCATAAACCGGACCAATATATTTACTGGACGACTCTAGAAATTGTCTGGAGGCACGACGCCGAAAGACAATTTCTCGACAGTAAACGAAGGTAGGACGCCGTAGTGCACGACAAGGGAAGTAAATATATTGGTCAGTCTTTAAAGTTATCCACAATTTCCTAACCATTTAAAAAGGGATAGAAATTTCATTATCTAGCCCTTTTATTCTGTTTTTCTGACATTTGCTTATGTATCCTTGCTTCTCTTTCGTTATCTAACATTAATTTCATAAGCAAATCTGCTTTAGTTTGAATATCTAACTTATCCCAATCCAAGGGACTAAGGGAGTACTTTTCCCAACAGCTAATCACTTGATATCTTATGGAAACCCCATCTTCGATATTTCCTGTTTTATTTTTAAGACTTAAAAGTCGTTTTCTGGCTTTTTTAATTGACCACCAAGTGAATTTAACTCAAAGCCTTTATTTACTATATTAATTACATCCATAAATCTTAATGTGCTCTTCAGTATTTCTATTCCTTCTTCAACTGTTTTACCAGGTCTTTCTTCCGGAATAATAAATTCATATGCTAATCTCAATTTTTTCTTTTCTTCAATAGGTTTGCTTTTTTCTTCCCATTTTTTAATTTTTTCTTTCGCTTCTGGTTTAGAATTAAACGCCTTATATTTTTCATCACCATTAGGGACTTCAATATTCATACTTCTTCCATCATTTAATTTAATTAAAATATTAGGTTTCTTAGGTTTTAATTCATCAAATTGTTCAATAATTTCCTGAACTATATCAACATCAACGAACTGAACGGTAATTTCCCCTTCAACACCACCAAAATTAACTGCTATACTTTCCTTAATTTCGTCCTTTTTACCCTTCAAGTTTTCCCATAAATTTTTACCCCTTAAGACCTGGCCCATTTTAAAATCCTCTCCCTTTTTTAGTAATTTCTTGTTATAATCTTAATTCCATTACCAGATATAGTATCTTTAAATATATCATTGGGATTATTAAAAGCTTTTTGTTCTACCTTATCAAATATAACTCCTATTAAATATTTCCATTCTCCATAATAAATGTCTCCGTTATGACAATAATATGAGATTCTATACTCATTATTTGTATCTATCCACTTGGTAGATAATTTACTTATACTAAAATCATATTTTATATTGTTAACTTTTCTTTGTTTGATTTTATTGCTATAATATGGTTTGTTTTCATTATAGCTTTTATTTTCAACTATACTAAATTGCTCAACATAATGTAAATCTTCATTTTCTTGATATTGTTCAAATATAAATTTAACATCTAGATGGCCAGTAAAATCAAAATTAAAAGTTGTTATTTCATTTTCCTTTAAAGCTAATAATCCATCTAAAGTAAGATTATTAATAATACTAGTGCCATTGATTTCATAGATCTGTTCTTTAAAATCCAAAACCATAAGTTGACTAGTCGATAATGAACCAGAAGAAAATGTAATTGTTTTTTCCCCATTAGATATACTATTAATAACAGTTTTATCTAGATTAGAAATTATTTCTATTCTAATTAACTCTTCTTTATTACCTCTGTTATCTATATCAATATTTCCAGCTAAACTCAATTCATATGTTTCTTCTTTTGGTAACAATTTAGATAAACCTATTGTGGCATCATAAGAATTAAAAACATCTACTATTAAAAACACCACCTTTCTTTATAAAAAGAGCTAATAACGGTATAGTAGTCACTGCATATTACTATACCGTTGTTATAACTTTTATCTACCAACAGCTATTTTAAATGCAGCATTAGGTATAAGTTTTAACCCATGATTCAGTTCCCGCTGGTTCATCTTTTACAATACTATCATATCTACCAGATATAGTAATATTAAACCCACCCTCATTTGGCACCTCATCAGCAGAAACTTTTCTTAAATTAACATTAGTATAATACCTTGCTGGAACCTCGACAGTAGAACCATCTTGTGGTACAATTTCTTCTTTAATTACTAAACCTGCTAAATCTTCATAAGCAAATAATCCAGAACCATAATCAGCAGGCATTGCCTGGGTAAGTGTTAATGTTTTTTCTGCTCTTATTTTTTTATCACCTTTATATTCAAGACCATCATAAACTGCTTCAGTATCTTCAGGAATATCAGGAGAAAACCCTTCTCTATGGGTAATTAATTCATATTCCCATGCTGTACCATTATATTTACCAATAGATATTTCTATCTCATCACCATAACGTACACCATTATAAAAATTATCTGCCATTAAACTTTCAACTCCTTTTTATGTTATTAATTTATCTACTAATTCTAAAGCTTTACAGGAAAATTAATTATAATTATCAAGTATTGTATCTCTCACTAAATTTTTTTGTAATCTTCTGTTAATTGCTTTTAATAGTTTGACCATTACCTTCTCCCCCCTTTTCTCCCGTACTTAAAATATAACTTGTCCTTTTTCTTGTGTCTACTTGTTGTTTTAATGCTAAATTCTATTCCATGTTATTTATACCTCATCCAAACCCTCTATAAAACAATTTGGCACTATAAAAAATATAATATCACCTCACTCTATTACTATTATTCAACTGAGCATTCTATTTTTCAAGTATTTTTTATTTTTTCTTTAAAATTTAATTGACATTATATTTTTTATGTGTTACTATTAATGCAAAATTACTTTTTAAGGAGTAGAACCCATATATTTACTAAATTATCTTCTCTTTCTCTTTAACTAAAATGATTTTATTTTGATTTTAATTAAAATATACTTCAAATAATTTTTAAAATTTATTTATGGCGGGGAGGAATGCTATGCTACTATTGAAAACGTTTATGTTATAATGAAACTCCTGTAAGGTTTTATTTATTAAATAGTGGTAAATAATTAGACAGAAACCCCTTTACAAATGCGAATAAAAATATTATAATATAAGCAAACATATGTATGGTCTCTCCCAAATCACCTGGTACAATAGCAGTAACCGTTGAATAAATCACTTTTACAAAGAGGGAATATACTACATCCCTCTGTCAAATTAATAGTATGAGGAGGATTAATCAATGGAGAAAAATCAAGAACAATTGGAAAGAGTTAAAGAAAATGCAGAAAAGTATCCTTATTCAGAGATTGTATTGCAAGTTCATCACGGGCAAATAACAAAAATGGAAACTAAAATTAAGGAGAATTTTTCAAACAAATAACAGTCCTCTACCTTTTACCATAAAGGCAGGATAGACTAAGGGTAATTCCTTTTTCTGTTCTGCTTTTTAATTTGTGTAAAGTAGACAAGCCATTAAGAAAGGAGTGTTGTTAATTCAAGACAGCTTTGAATGTTGATATGGATAATATTCTTAAAGTACCTAAAAAAATAAATTATTTTTTAATTAAAAAGTTAAATATATTTAATTCCGCTAAAAAAAAAGACTCCAACTCCATAATTTAAATAAAAGATAATATTATTATAAGAGTCTGTTCGAAAAGTATCAGTATATACCACCAGGAATTCCTTCACTCAACGGTAACACCACAGGCACTCCGTATTTAAATAAACCACACTAGAACAGTTTAAGGTTGCACCTTAACTTCGTTCAGGGATATATAATCCCTTATTTACCTTTTCGAACACATACTATAAAAATAACATGTGTTTAATAATTTAATAGCAAGTTTAAGACCTACTTAATATTTTAACTGCATTTAATAATTCTTTAGTTGAAACATTACGGAAATATGCTTCTTTGGCAATGTCAAGGAATGGTATAAAATCTTCGTTCTTTAATATAGGGTCTTTATCAGAATTGATATTTTCTTTATCTTCATCAATTCCATAGAAAAATAATAATGGCACATTTAAAGAACGAGAAAGATTATATAATACATAACTATTAGGTGTGTTTTTCCCTTTTTCTATTAAAGCTATATAAGAACCAGTACATCCTACTAAATTTGCTAGTTGTTCTAAAGTTAAACCACGTATTTCTCTGTAATATTTAACCTTTTTTCCTAATTGTTCGGTAAATTTTTCTTTGCTAGTAATTTTCATTTTAACCCCCTTTCTTTTTTATTGTATTTTAAAACACATTTGATGTCAAATATATTTTTTTTCTAACTTAAAAAATATTCCATTTTTGTTTAAAGGAGTGAAATTATGAATTATTTTAATTTAATACAGTATCAAGTTGATAATTTTGATAAAATTAACATAGATTTCCAAAAAGCAAAAGAAGGTGATTCCCATGAACAGCTCAAATTAATCTTAAAATATCTTAGGTTGATTAAAAAGATATCAACTATCGGCGGGAAAATAGATGAAGATTTAATGCAAGAGATAATTATTGATTTATTAGTTGATATATTACCTGGATATGATGAAAAAAAGGGGGATTTCGGAAAGAGATTGGGTATAATAGCTGGAAATAAAAAGAAAAATTACTTAAAATATCTTTATATTAGGAAACATAATAGCATTGATGAAAAGATTGAAGATGGTATTGAATTAAAAGATACTCTTATAGAAGATATAAATTTAGAAAACCAATACATAAACAAGGAGACCAGGAAAAAATTATTTGAATTGATTTCCCAATTAAAACCCAAACATCAATATATGGTTAATAAATATTATCTTAAAGATCCCCCCCTGACTCTAAAGGAAATTGGTCAACAATTAGGTTATAGTCATGAATATGTTAGACAGGAATTGAAAAAGGTGAGGCGATATTTGAAACGAAAAATGCTTTAGGAAGGAGTATATAAGATGATTTGTTTTGCACAAGAAATTCTTGAATGTTTTGAAATGGTTAAGGAAGAATATGAAGATTTAAAACAAAATTTAAGTCAAATACAGAAAAAATTAAATATTATAGACTATTTCTTTAAAGTGGTTACCTTAAACACTGTCGAAAGAAACCAATTATTTAATATTAGAAATAATACATTACTAAAATATCAAGAAATTAAAGACCGATTAAATGAATTGAGTAGATATTATCAGCTTTTTCTGAAATATGGTAAATTTGAAGAAGAATTAAGGTGTGTAATGAAAGAAGTTGAAGAAATAGTTAAAAAACGTCAAAAACATTTTTGTGTTTCAGAGGTGAAGAAAGATTTTGATGAAAGATATACCAAAGATTCTGATAATATAGTTTCTTAGTTCCATATAATTTCATATTTCTTTTAAAATATATCTTATATTATCTCAACTTTTTTCTACTATAAATAGAAAGGAGCAAAAATGAACATTTCACTTAAATTATTAAAATACTATATCCTTAGAGGAGGATAATTTTATTGGATTATTGGGTAACAGATATTAATGATTAATTAGACAGATAAGTAGCCCATAGGTACTATGGGCCAGCTTATTTTACTATTCACAAAGTTTTTAAATATTCTTTCACCTGTTTTGCTGTAGTTAACTTAATAACCTGAACAAGATTTTTCTTACATTCCTTCTGGTCTAATTTCCTGATTAATTGCTTTATCTCCAGAATGGAACCAACACTCATGCTGAGTTCATCTATACCCATCCCAATAAATATGGGGGTTAAGAATGGATTCCCAGCAGCTTCACCGCATATTCCTACCCAAATACCCGCCTGATGAGCAGCATCAACAATATTTTTTATTAGTTTTATAATAGCAGGATAATATGGATTATGGAGTCCGGCAATTAATTCATTTGTTCTATCGACAGCCATAGTGTATTGTATCAGGTCATTGGTCCCTATGCTAAAAAAATCTACCTGTCTGGCTAGTTCATCTGCCATAATGGCTGCAGCAGGGACTTCTATCATCATACCAACCTCAATGTCACTGTTAAAGGATATTTTAGCCTCATTTAATTCTAATTTAGCTTTATCAAGTAATTTTTTAGCTCTATCAAGTTCTTCTAAAGAGGAAATAAGAGGAAACATAATTTTCAAGTTACCATAGTGAGCTGCCCGAAGAATCGCTTTAAGCTGAACTAAAAAAATGTCTTCCCTTTCCAGACAAAAACGGATAGCTCTGAAACCTAAAAAGGGATTCATTTCCCGGGGTAATTCAAGATAAGGTAATTCTTTATCCCCACCAATATCCAGGGTACGAATAATAACCGGCTTATCTTTCATCTTTTTAGCAACTTTTCTATAAACCTGATATTGGGTCTCTTCATCTGGTAGGCTGTTATTATTCATATATAAAAACTCTGTTCTAAAGAGACCAATACCATCACTATTGGTATCAAGTATGGCATCTAGTTCATCATCTGTACCCATATTGGCAGCTAATTGAATTTTAAAGTTATCACGGGTTATAGCTGGCTTATCTTTTAATTCAGCTAACTTTTTTTGTTTTTCTTGATATTCTCTTATTTTAACCTCATATTTAGTTAAGTCTATACTGTCTGGTTCTAAAATAACCTCTCCTGTGTTACCATTGAGAATTATTCTATCCCCAGTCTGAACTGTAGACAAATCAATCTCTACCTTTATTACTGCAGGCAGCATCAATCCCCTGGCTAGAATAACTGTATGGGAAGTCTGGCCTCCTTTAGTTAAAACAAAACCCTTTAATTTACTTTTATCCAGCAACGCGGTTTCTGAAGGAGCCAGATCACAACTAACTACTATCGCTTCGTCTGGAATCTCACTGACTAAGCTGAATTCTCCTTTTAAAGCCCTCAAAAGGTGTTTGCCCACATCCTGGACATCAGGTATCCTCTGTTGAAAATATTCATCATCTATACCCTTAAACTTGGTAACCATAGAATCAATTGCTTTTTTAATTGCTCCCTCGGCATTGATTAAACCATCTTTTATATTTTTTTTAATATCTTCCACAAGCACCGGGTCATTAAGCATCGCAATTGTTGCTTCAAAGATCATACTACCTTCAGTACCCAGATCTTTTTCTGCTGTTTCCTTTAATTTTTCTAAAAAACAGGAGGCTTTTTCTCTGGCAATTTTAACTTTGTCTAGTTCAAAATTGATTTCTTCACGGCTAATTCTGCGCACTTCAACAGTTGGCATTTCATCTAGGTATTTATATATTGTTCCTATTACTATTCCTTTAGAAACCGGAATACCATTATATCTTTTAGCCATAATATTACTCCTCTTCACCCATGCCTGAGGCAAAAAATTCTTTTAATTCCTTGAGAGCTCTCTCTTCATCTTCTCCCTCGACTTTTAAAGTTATTTCCTTGCCACAGCTAACACCCAGAGACATTACACTCAATATGCTTTTGGCATTGGCCTCCTTATCATTATATATAATTAATATTTCTGATTTATAATTGGCTGCCTTCTGTGTTAAAAGTGTAGCAGGCCTAGCATGTAGACCACTTTCATTGACAATTCTTATCTTATCTTGAAGCACTATATCATCCCCTTACTTCAATTGTTATTTAATTTATTATAAATTTAGTTACTAAGTTTTATTCTACTGTACTACTGGTTTTAAGACCCTAACCATTAATGCGGTAACTAGTGTGCCGATTATAATAGCTAATATATATGGGACTAATCCGCCCACTACTTTAGGAATAAGCAATACAAATATACCACCATGTGGCACTTTTAAAGATGTATTAAATAGCATTGCTAAAGCACCAGTTATTGCTGAACCCGTCATTATTGAGGGTATTATTCTTAACGGATCAGCAGCTGCAAAAGGTATGGCTCCTTCCGTGATAAAGGAGGCCCCAAGAACCCAGGCAGCTTTTCCAGCTTCTACCTCAGCCCGACTAAATCTATCTTTAAATAGAACAGTGGCCAGAGCTAATCCCAATGGTGGAGTCATACCAGCAGCCATTACTGCAGCCATAGGGGCATATACATTTGAAGCCAAAAGTCCAGTACTAAAGGTATAAGCTGCTTTATTTACAGGACCACCCATATCAAAAGCCATCATTGCCCCTAAAATCACACCTAATAAAACAGCATTTGTTCCACTCATAGCCTGGAGCCAATTTGTTAATCCTACCATAATACTCTGTACTGGTTTACCAATAACATATATCATTAATAACCCTACTGTCAGTGACGATAATAAAGGTAAAATTAAGATAGGCAACAATCCCTGAAAATTCCTGGGAAGTTTTATAATATTCTTTAACCATTGAGCTATATAACCAGCCAAAAAACCAGCGATTATCCCACCTAAAAAGCCTGCTCCAATTGAATTAGCTATTATACCCCCAATCATACCAGGTGCCAGTCCAGGACGATCAGCAATGGAATAAGCAATATAACCAGCCATTACCGGTACCATCAGAGCAAAAGCAGACCCACTACCTATCTGCATTAAAGCAGCAGCCAAAGTCCCTTCCTGTTCAAAGGCCTTATAGCCAAAAACAAAAGAAAGGGCTATAGCCAGACCACCTGCTACTACAAAGGGAATCATATGGGAAACCCCTGTCATTAGGTGTTTATAAGCTCCACTTCTCTGTGACTTTCTTTCAGCCTTTAGATTCATAACCTGATCATAAGTGCCTTCACTTATATTTGTAGTTTCTCCCTTTTCTGCGCCTTCAAGGGCCTGTTTAATTAAAGCCTCTGGGTTATCAATAGCATCACCTACTGCTACATTTACAATATACTTCCCTTTAAACCTATCTAGTTTTACATTAGCATCTGCAGCAATAACAACAGCTTCAGCCTCTTTAATATCTTCTGCTGTTAATTCATTTTCTACCCCAACACTACCCTGTGTTTCTACCTTCATAGTTATGCCCATTTTCTTTGCTGCTTCTTCCAATGACTCAGCAGCCATATAAGTATGAGCAATGCCAGTCGGACAAGATGTGATCCCAACAATTTTTTTCATAAATAAATCCTCCCCTTTTAATTTAGATGTAATACATATTATTTGAAACTATTTTCCCTGACAACAATCACCTCCCTGAGCCCTTCAGGGGTAGAAACCTGCAATAAGGCTTCCCTGAAGTCTTCATGTACTAACATGCGGGAAAGTTTAGCTAATAATTTTAAATGCTGGTCTTTAGATTTTTCTGGCGCAGCAATCAGAAAAAATAAATAGCTAGGTTTTTTATCAAGGGATTGAAAATTGATCCCTTTTTTAGATCTGCCAAATACAATAGCTGGTTTTTTTACAGCTTTACTTTTCACATGGGGAATAGCTATTCCATTCCCTATACCAGTTGTACTCTTTTCTTCTCTCTCCATAGCAGATTGAAAAACACTCTTTTCATCAGTTATATAATCTTGTTCTTTCAATAATTTTATAAGTTCTTTAATAACACCTTCTTTGTCTTGACTCTCCAATTCCATCTTTATTAATTCTGGTTTAATAAAGTCTTTTAATCCCATAATATCCTCCTAAATAATTTTTATAGTGATTTTTTCTTTAGTTTTTTTAATCATTTCCTTATTTAAAAGTTCAATTTTTCCTAATTTTACATAGCTTGTTGCAATAGCTGCTGCATAACAAGCTATTTCTTTAAAAGGCATATTTTTTTGTAAACCAACAGCCAGTCCAGCAACCATAGAGTCACCTGCCCCAACAGTTGTATTAGAAACACTAACCTGTGGTGTTTTAAGATAATAACAATTCTTTTTATTAGCAAAGATTGCTCCCCTGGCACCCATAGAAATAACTATTATTTCTACTCCTTGAGCCAAAAAATAATTTACAGTTTCTTTCATATCTTTTTCATTTTTAATTTCTTCCCCAATTAACTCCTGGGCTTCATGTAAGTTGGGCTTAATTAAAAAAGGCTGTTCTTTTAAAACCTCTTTTAAATTATTACCTGAAGTATCAACTATTACTGGAATTTCAGCTTCTTTGCAAAGCCTTATTAAATGATTATATGTGTTAGATGACAAACCATGAGGGATACTACCTGCCATGACTATCAAATTACCCACAGCAAGGTAGTCTCGCAATTTTTTTTCCAGGGCCTTAAAATCATTTTTGCTTACTTTCCCTGGTTCATTGATCTCTGTTTCCCGGCTAATAGTAGTTTCCAGTATTTTAATATTTTGTCGTGTGGCATAATTGGAAGAAATAAAATCTGCCTTTAACTTTTTTTTTCTTAAAAAAGTTTTAATAGCATCCCCTGTATTGCCACCCAATATACCAGTAGTCAGAACATTTTCTCCCATTTGATGTACCACCTGTGCTACATTAATGCCCTTTCCTCCTGGTAAGGTTATAACCTCCTTTACCCGGTTTAATTTACCAGGAGTCAATCGGTCAATCATTATTGTCTTGTCTATAGCTGGATTTAAAGTTACAGTAATGATCATAAAATTACTTCAACCCCTGCCTCTTCAATTTTGGTAATATATTGCTTATCAAGCTGGTCAGTTACAAAATAGTCTATATCTTTAAGACCAGCAAATTTACAAAAAGAAACCTTTCCTAATTTAGAATGATCTACAAGCATATAAACCTCTTGAGCAATATCAATCATAACTTTTTTAATACTAGCCTCTGTTAAATCAGGTGTAGTAAATCCATCACTTATAGTAAAACCATTGCTTCCAAGAAAAGCCTTATCAACCCTAAGCTCTTTTAAAGTTTTTTCTGCCAGAGAACCAACAAAAGCCCTTGTGTTATATTTATAAGTCCCACCAATAAAAACCACTTCTATTTCCCTACCTAATTGTTTTACTTCATTAAAAATATCAAATGAATTTGTTACTAATGTCAATTTATTAATGTTTTTTAATTTTCCAACAATCTGTAAGGTAGTAGTTCCAGCATCGATAAGTATAGTATCTCCTTCTTTTATTAGCTGACTAGCTTTATAACCGATTTCTCTTTTGGCTTCTTTAAATTTATCTGCTTTATCTTCAAAAGATGGTTCATAACTTTTGCTAAAAGAAACAGAGACCGCACCCCCATGTGTTCTAAGTAAATAACCACCTTCTTCTAGTTCACCTAAATCTCTTCTTATTGTTACCTCAGATACATTAAATTCATTACTCAATTCCTTCACTTGAACCCGATTATATTTGTTAAGATTTTTAATTATTTTTTCTTTTCTTTCTTCAGCAAACAATTTTATCAACTCGCTTATACTTATGTTTGTGTTCTTTTCCTTTCATTTTTGATTATATACTTTCTTTTTGTTCATGTCAAGGAATTTTTATATTATCTGAGCTAAAAAACAAAAATTACTAAAAGCTAAGTAAATAAAAAAAGAAGAACCGTAAATAACTACGATTCTTCTTTCTATATTAAGATTCAATAATAATTATTAATAATAACTAGACATTAAAACGAAAATAACATACATCCCCATCCTGCATAATATATTCCTTGCCTTCTAATCTCAACAAACCCTTTTCTCTGGCATCACTGATAGAACCGGAAGTAATCAAATCATCATAGCTTACTACCTCTGCCCTGATAAACCCCCGTTGCATATCAGTATGAATCTTACCAGCAGCCTCAGGGGCAGATGACCCCCTCCTGACAGTCCAGGCCCTTACTTCTTTTTCACCTGCCGTAAAAAAAGTTATCAAATCAAGGAGTTCATAGCCAGCAGTTATCACCCGATCCAGGCCTGATTCTTTAAGCCCCATCTCTTCCAAGAACAAACCTGCCTCTTCCTCATCTAATTCGGCAATATCTGCTTCAATCTTAGCGCTTATGGTTACTACCCGGGCATTTTCGCCAGCAGCATGTTTCCTTACCTGACTAACCATTTCATTATCAGCTGTTCCAACATCACCTTCATCAATATTGGCTATATAGATAATCGGTTTTGCTGATAATAACTGGAGTTCTTTAACCAGCCTTTGGCCCTGTTCCTCTAAATCAAGCTGGCGAATATTCTTTCCCTCTTCCAGGCTATTTTGCAAAAGCTCCAGTTCCTGTAATTCTTCTATGTATTCCTTTTCACCGCTTTTGGCCATTTTTGAGGTTTTGGCCATCCTGCGTTCAACTGCAGATAGGTCAGCCAGGATTAATTCGGTATTTATTATTTCTATATCCCTTAAAGGATTAATATCACCATCAACATGTGTAACATTATTATCAGTAAAACACCTGACAACCTGTGCTACGGCCTCCACTTCCCTGATATGGGCTAAAAACTTATTACCTAAACCCTCTCCCTTACTGGCACCTTTTACCAGACCAGCAATATCTACAAATTCTATGGTTGTAGGTGTCTTTTTCCTGGGATTGTACATATCATTAAGTACTTCTAAACGCTTATCAGGGACATTAACTACCCCTACATTCGGATCAATAGTACAAAAGGGATAATTTTCAGCCCCTGCCCCAGCTTTGGTCAAGGCATTAAAAAGGGTTGATTTCCCTACATTTGGCAGTCCTACGATTCCTAGTTTCATTTATTTTCACTCTCCATTACTTTCTCCTTAACACTCTTGTCAAACTTCCTCCTGGGTAGCATTATTAACCTACCACAGGTAGTGCATTTTGCCTTGAAATCCATACCTATTCTGGTTATCTCCCAGGTGTCTCCTCCACAGGGATGTTTTTTCCTGAAACGAACTAAATCACCTATTTCATATTCCCTCTTATCCATTATCCTACCTCCCATATGAAGTAATTATTTAACAACTGTTTCCTCAACTGAACCCTCTTTTGATAATAATACCACATGAGGATAGGCTATTTCAATACCCCTTTCATCCAGTCTCTCCTTAATACGCTGCCTAATATAGCGCGCTACCTGCCACTGTTCCATGGGTTTTACCTTAGCCCATATCCTGATTACTACACTTGAAACAGCTAATTCCTGGACACCCAGAACAGTAGGCCCATCAGTAATCACCTCACTCTTTTCCAGAGCGATTTCACCTGCTAGTTCTTCCAGAACATCTATTACCTGGGAGGGTTTCTCTTCATAGGCCACACCAACATCAACCATTACCCTCATATTCCCTGAGGAATAATTAGTCACCTGGCTTATTTCCCCATTTGGTATAATATGAATCTCCCCGGCAAAACTCCTGAGCCGGGTTGTTCTTAGACCCAGTTCCTCAACAACTCCATCAACAGAGGCCACTTTGATATAATCCCCTACAGCAAACTGGTCTTCAAAAAGAATAAAAAAACCATTTATAATATCTTTGACCAGACTCTGAGCCCCAAAACCCACAGCCAACCCAATGATACCAGCACCAGCTAAGAGTGACGCCACCGGGACATTAAAAATAGATAGGATAATAATACTTGAGATAAAATAAATTACATAACGCAAGGCACTCCTTAATAACAGGATAAGAGTATTCCTCCGTCTTATATATTTTTCCCTCTCTCTTTTTAATAAATTATCAATATACTTATTACCAAATTTAATTACTAAACCGCTTATGATTAACACGATAATACTATTTACTATTTTGATTAGATAACTCCATAAAAGCTCTGAGGAAAATACACCGGTAAAATCATTTACCATTGTAGTAATATATTCTATAATTTTTTAAACCCCCTTTTTGCATTTCGACTTATTATATGCGGCAATCTATAATAAGTTAATAGAACCATCTATAATTATATATGATAGTTATCAATTTAGCAAAAGCAAACAAAGTGGCTTCGCCACCCAGACTTAATCAACAATTATTAATCTTTAAATAGCAATTTTTCTTACACAAAGTCACTTGTTATCATAAAACAGACAAATATATTTGCTGGACGACTCCTAGAAATTGTCTGGAGGTAGGAGCTTGGCCTCAATGGCCTGATACTACCACCTTAAATCAGGTTTTCTGGCAGCCTTAACCTCATCCAGTTTTTTTATTGTTGTATTATGGGGAGCATTTTTAACTATTTCGATATTATTTTCTATTTCCCGGGAAATATTTATCATTGTTGCAATGAATTTGTTGAGAGTTGTGATATTTTCCGTTTCTGTTGGTTCGATCATTAAGGCCTCTTTAACCACCAGTGGAAAATAAATAGTTGGGGCATACTGCCCATAGTCTAATAACCTTTTGGCAATATTTAAAGTAGTAGCGCCTTTTTCCTTCTGTTTACTGGCTGATAAAACAAATTCATGTAAGCTATCTTCTTCATAGGGTAGGTAGTAAACATCTTTTAGTTTGGCTTTCATATAATTGGCATTTAAAACAGCATTCTCGGTAACTTTTCTTAAACCATCGGCACCAAGTGCCTTAATATAGGCATAAGCCCTTAAGATAACACTATAGTTACCATAAAAACTATGAACCCTACCAATGGAATGAGGTCTATGGTATTCCCATTTAAAAAAATTCCCTTCTTTTATCAGTACTGGTTTTGGTAAATATGAGGTAAGGAATTTTTTGACCCCAACAGGTCCTGAACCTGGTCCACCTCCACCATGTGGTGTAGAAAATGTCTTATGTAGATTAAAATGCATAAGGTCAAAATCCATATCTCCAGGTCTAACATAACCCATAATGGCATTCATATTGGCTCCATCATAGTATAATAAACCACCAACACCATGAACTATCTCAGCCACTTCAAGGATTTCCCTTTCAAAGATACCCAGGGTATTGGGATTAGTTAACATCAAGGCAGCTGTATCCTCATCGACCAGACCCCTCAATTTATCTAAATCAATCATACCTCTTTCATTAGACTTTAATTCGACTACTTCAAACCCTGCCATAGCTGCACTGGCTGGATTAGTCCCATGTGCTGAATCCGGGACAACTATCTTTTTCCTCTCTTCCCCTTTATCTTTGAAATACCGCTTGATAATCATTAAAGCTGTTAGTTCTCCATGAGCACCTGATGCAGGCTGTAGGGTAACCTCATCCATTCCACTTATTTCAGCTAGATTATTTTTAAGTTCATAGAGAATTTTTAATGAACCCTGGAGGTCTTTATCTTCCTGGTAAGGATGCAAATTACTCAGGCCCTCAATTCGGGCAATATCTTCGTTGATTTTAGGGTTGTATTTCATAGTACAGGAACCTAAGGGATAAATCCCTGAATCAACCCCATAATTTTTTTGTGACAAACTGGTAAAATGCCTGGCCACATCAACTTCACTAAGCTCTGGAAGATCCAATTGCTGACGGATAAATTTCGGGTTTAATTCCCCCTCTAAATTTATATCTGGCACATCTAAAGGCGGTAAAGAATATCCCTTTCTACCTGGACTACTATATTCCTTTATTAGTGGTTCACTCACCTGAAATCGCCTCCAGTACTGTTAGATATTTATCCAATTCTCCCCTATTTCTTTTTTCCGTAACACAAACTAAAAGGCCTTCTTTTTTATAGTCAAATCTACTAATATCTACCCCAGCTATGACACCTCTTTTTGACATTTCTTTTTTAACTTTATCTATACTATAATCAGTTTCTAGTAAAAATTCATGGAAATAATCACTCTTATTCACTACTTTAAAACCAGGTATTTTATTTATTCTGTTAGCCAGGTAATGGGCTTTTTTACAGCATTGTTCGGCAACCTCTCTTAATCCCTGCCTACCCATTATTGACATATATATTGCAGCAGACAGGGCATTAAGTGCTTCATTGGTACAGATGTTAGAAGTAGCCTTTTCCCGTCTAATATGTTGTTCCCTGGTCTGCATGGTAAGTACAAAACCCCTCTTGCCTGATTCATCAGTCGTTGCTCCAACAACTCTTCCCGGCATCTGTCTGAGGTATCTCTTTTTCACAGCCATAAAACCAAGATATGGCCCACCATAATTAAGAGGACTACCCAAGACCTGGCCTTCACCAATAACTATATCAGCCCCAAAATCTCCCGGGGGTCTTAAAAGGCCTAATGCCAGGGGATTAACAACCATTAATAATAAAACATTTTTATATGGTGAAATAATATTCTCAATCCTGTTCATATCTTCAATAGAACCAAAAAAGTTAGGGTATTGAACAACCACAGCTGCAGTTTCCTGATCAATTGTTTTTTCTAATTCTAATAGGTCTGTTACTGTGTTATTTAATTGTAACTGAATAAACTCTAAGCCCTGCTGTCTACCATATGTCCTAGCTACCTCACGATAAGCTGGATGGAGGGACTGAGAGATTAATATTTTCTTTTTTCTGCTTATCCTGGAGGCCATTAAAACCGCTTCCCCAAGAGCAGAACCACCATCCAGTAAAGAGGCATTGGCTAAATCCATAGCTGTTAAATCTGATATCATACTTTGATATTCATAGACAGCCTGTAGTGTCCCCTGGCTTAATTCTGCTTGGTATGGGGTATATGCTGTATAAAACTCTGATCTTAAGATGAGATGATCTACTATAGCAGGGATATAATGGTCATAAGCACCAGCCCCTAGGAAGGATATTACCTCTCCCAGAGACAAATTTTTTTGGGCTATCTCTTTTAAATCATGAACCAACTCCATTTCAGATATTCCAGCAGGTATACCCAGTGGGCTGTCTAGTTTTACTTTACGAGGAATCCCTGAAAATAGTTCTGTTATTTTTTGAACACCAATAGCAGCCAACATCTCTTCCTTTTCTTGGGGGGTATTTGCTATATAATCCACCTATTTACCCTCCTCTAGATAATGTGCATAGGCCTCATCATCCATTAATGATTCAAGTTCATCTAAATTGCTAATTTCTATTTCAACTAACCAGCCACTTTCAAAGGGCTCATCATTTACCAATTCTGGCTGTTCAAGGATATCTTGATTAATAGCTATTACCTTTCCTCCTACTGGTAGGTAAACATCTGATACAGCTTTAACTGATTCAATGACTGCAAAAGAATCAAACTGTTCAAAATCATCACCAATCTCTGGTAATTCTACAAATACTATATCTCCCATTTCCTTCTGGGCATGTTCTGTCACCCCAATAGTCCCTTTTTTTCCTTCCACAAATATCCATTCATGATTTTCTGTGTAATACAGGTCTTTTGGTAACAACATTTAAAAATTCCTCCTTATAAAAATGGTTTCTCAACAACTAAAGCCTTAACTGGTTTTTCTCGAATAATTATATCTAGTTCACTACCTGTCCCGGCAACATCCTTTTCCAGATAAGCCAGACCAATATTCTCTTTAAGACTTGGTGAATAACTGCCACTTGTCACTATCCCTACCTCTTTTTTGTCTCTGCTAACTTTATAGCCCTTCCGCGGAATACCCCTGTCTATTACTTTAAAGCCCCTCAGTACCCTATTATATCCCTGTCTGCTCTCTAATAAAGCATCTTTACCAATAAAATCTCTTTTATTTAATTTAACTGTCCATGATAAACCTGCCTGCCAGGGATTTACCCCTTCACTTAATTCATTACCATATAAGCAAAATCCCTTTTCCAATCTTAAGGTATCCCTTGCTCCTAAACCTATAGGTTTTATACCATAACCCAACCCAGCATCAATTATTTCATGCCAGATCTCTTCAAGTTTAGCAGGAGATAAATATATCTCAAAACCAATCTCACCTGTATAGCCTGTTCTAGATAATAGTACATCTTCACCAGCCAATTTCCCTCTACTAAATCTGTAATATTTCATATCAGCCAGCTTAATATCTGTCAGTTTATTTAATACTTTTTCTGATTCTGGCCCCTGTAAAGCAAGCTGACCAAAGTCTGAAGAAAGGTCTTTTACGGTAATTTCCCCATTGACATGATCTTTAATCCATTGGTAGTCTTTTTCAATATTAGAGGCATTAACTACCAGTAAGAATTCATTTTCTCCTAAGCGGTAAACCAATAAATCGTCCAGTACACCACCATGATGATTGCAAAGTGGTGTATATACAACTTGCCCAACAGCTATCTGGCTAATATCATTTGTTATCAAGTAATTAAGGTTTTTTAAGGCATCACCCCCTGAAAAATATATTTCTCCCATATGGGATACATCAAACAGTCCACATTGCTTTCGTACTGTCTGATGCTCCTCTATTATGCTAGTATACTGTACTGGCATCTCCCAACCACCAAAATCTATTAAGCGAGCCCCCAGTTCCTTATGCACATTAAATAATGGTGTTCTCTTCATCTAACCCCTCCCTAGTTTTTATCTTTTCGTTTGAACAAAATGTATTCGCCAGCCTGATACTACCGTAATAATTTTCATTCTACCGCTTGTCGTTCACTCCGGCATCCATGCCTCCGCTCTCTGTCACAACTTTTTGTTCCGGCGTCCTGCCTCCACAAAAAGTTAGAGTCGCTATAGAATAAAAATTATTACTAGGCTAGCTTAATACAGACAGATATATTTGTTGTACGACTCTAGAAATTGACTGGAGGTAGGAACTTGGCCTCGATGGCCTGATACTAACTCGACCATGCGCAATAATAAAGAAGAGTTAGTGAACAGGAAGACAATTTCTCGACAGTAAGCGTAAGCAGGACGCTGTAGCGCAACATTAATTTTCTTGTACGCTCTGTTTAAATACGGAGTACCCGTGGTGCACGACAAGGTAAGTAAATATATTGGTCGGTCTTTAAAGTTATCCACAATCTCAAAAACACATACTATATTAAAAAGAGGGAAACCAGTAAAATTACTGATTCCCCTCTGTCCAGTCAGTTCAGAGACCCGTCCTTTCAGAATTCTTCTGCCTGAGAGTTTTAGTGGTTCCACCTTATCTCCTTCGGCGCCTTAAAAAAGGTCTCTCTCCTGAAATTCATCCGGAACAATATTATATTATAAACTTAATATATATTTATATTCTTACTTTAAAGATAATCTCCTTCTTACTTTTTATATTTTTTTTATATTTTTGACCTTAAATAAAAGAATTATATAATAGAGAATTATAAATAGGGATAAATATCCAAAAATTGGATACAAACATCCCACTAGATTTCCAAATCCAGACCAAGCAAAAGGAATAATAATAAATAAGGTAATAAAAAGCCCTGTTTCATAGCTTATTGATAAAAGGGAAGTAATACGTCTATTAAAGGCATATAGATTTGCAATACCAGTGCTTATCATTGCAAAATATAGTGCTACTATATAAGCCAAATACATCTTATTGCTGACTCTGCCAGCAATAAAAAACATAGGTATCTCTTCTTGAGGTACTGTTTTAAAAGCCGTTAATAGGGCAGCAAATAGAATTATACAAAGAAAAAATAAAATACCTCCACCAGTGATACCCCCTAATATAATTAACTTATCATCCTTCTTTGCTACTATTCCTGTCATTACTGCAACTGCCATTACTGTATTATATGCTCCATAGATTAAACCATCAATAATTGGCTGCCAGCCCTTTATCTTCAAAGGCAAAAAACCATCAAAAACATCTATTTGTTGAGTTCTAAAAAAAGATGTAATTGTTAAAATTGTTATTATAGTTAGTCCTGGTATCAATATATTATTTACAGTAAATATCCCCTCTGTTTTAAGATAAAGGGTTAGATAAACAAAAGTAATACTAATAAACAAACCAAAATAATAAGACAAACCCAAAAAATCTTTAAAAACAGTACCTCCCCCTGCTATCATTACAGAGACACTACCTACTAAAAAACAGCTATATATTATATCAAATACCACTGCTATTAATGGCGGTAAAAAACCATAAAAAAAATCTTGATAACTTTTTGCTCCAATTTTTTTCCCTAAAACAAAAAACCTAGGCACCAGTCCTGTAAAAAATACTCCAGCTAAACCAATACCATAAAGACCATGTATTCTATGGCAGGCAAAAAACTTCCATATTTCCTGTCCTGAAGAAAAACCTGCACCTACAACTGCCCCTACATAAATAAAGGCTATTCTAATAATCGTAGTAATTTTCTTCATTTCTACCCCCTGCCTCTTCCCTCTTCTATATCTATGCTATTTAAGAGGTATAAATTAATGAATTATTACACATATTAATTCATATATATAGGAATATAAGGGGGATAGAAGTATGTTTTTTGAAAAAAAACGTGTTCACATAGATGATAATAATTCTGATGTTTTATTAAAATCAATTATTTATAATCAGGCCGTTAAACAAAATTATACTATTGATAAGGAGCTAATTATCCTTTGTATTGGAACTGACCGTTCTACAGGTGATTCCCTGGGGCCATTAACCGGTACATTATTAAAAAAATTGCCTTTTTTTAATGCTAATATTATAGGTACTGTTCACAATCCAGTTCATGCCAGTAATTTAAAAGAAATCATTGAGCTAATAAATACTAAATATAATAATCCCTTTATCATTGCTATAGATGCCGGTCTTGGTAAACAGAGTAGTGTAGGATTTATAGATGTAAAAAAAGGCCCCTTACAACCAGGGACCGGTGTTAATAAAAAACTTCCTGAAATAGGTGATATGCACATAACAGGCCTTGTCAATATTGGCGGTTATATGGAATACCTCGTATTACAGAGCACCCGATTAAGCATCGTTTTAAAGATGGCAGAAACTATTAGCTCTGCCCTGGAAATGGCAGTAAATACCTTCCATAAAGAAATGAGTGCAATTGATTAGATTTGTTTATTATTTTTTGACAGCTGCAGCTTCTTTTTTAGCCTTGTTTACAGGATCAGCAGACTTCTTAAATCCTTCATCAAGTGGTTTACTTGCTCCCTGAAAAAGGGCTCCTTCTTCAATCTTAAGTGTTTTAGTCTGTAAGTCACCAATAATTTTACCACTCGGCAGTATCTCAACCTTTTGTGAAGCATTTATATTTCCTTCTATTTTTCCTGCCACTACTACTTTACGGGCCTTTACTTCTGTTATTAATTTACCATTTTCCCCAACAAAAACATCCCCATCTGCTTTAATATTACCTTTAACTTCACCCTCAATCCTTAAAGAACCTTTTGTATGGATATCTCCTTCTATAATTGTTCCTGTACCCAGTATAGTTTCGACTTTTCCCTTGGCTTCTTCAATTTTTTTATCTTTACTCCCTAACATAAGCTACCTCCCAATATAATTTTCTGGATTTTGTGGAATATTATTTTTTCTTACTTCATAATGAAGGTGTGGCCCACTACTTTTCCCAGAGTTTCCACTCAAGGCTATAATATCTCCACGTGAAACCTTCTGTCCTCTTTTTACTTTAAATTTATTAAGATGGGCATACCTTGTTTCAAAACCAAAACCATGCTGTATAATCACCATTAAACCATAACCACCTTTTCTCCCCACAAATTTTACTACACCATTTGCTGTAGCCAAAACCGGAGTATTATACCAGGTAGCAATATCAAGCCCTTCATGTATCTGCTGTTTTCCTGAAAAAGGATCAGAGCGCCAGCCGAACCTTGAGGATATATAGGCATCTCCTTTATCAGCTATAGGCCAGATTTTAGGTGTTGCAGCTTGCAGGTCATTATACTCTTTAACTGACATTTCTAAATTATTTAGATCTTCTTCATGGGTAGGCAATTCTTTTTTTAAGGTGTTTATATTTCTTTTAGCCCTGGCAATAATCTCATCAGGAGCCTGATAATATAGATGTATATTACCACCACCTACTGGCAAACCCTGCTGTAAAACACTTTGGTTATAGGAAAGAAAAGTCTGAAGTTTTAAATCCTGTTGATCACTAGCAGCCTGTGTACCTCTATCTATATTAATCATTTCTTTAATTTCTTCATTATATTCTTTTAATCTGGAGAGATTTTCTTTTAGTTCTTCTGTATCTTGAGTTAAAACAAATAATTCATTTTTGAGTTTTTCATTTTCAGCCCTAACTCCCTTTAATTGAACTAATCTATCTGATACTGAAAAAAAACCGGACTGATAATGTTTATAAAGAAAGGATAAGGTAGTAATACTCCCTAGTACTATTATTATTATCAATATTGGAGTAATACGCCTCATTTTAAACATTTTAATTTTCTTTTTGGGAGATGGTATAATTGTAATATCTACTTTTTCAAACAAATAAGAAATAAGTTTTTTTCTTAACTTCATGCAGTTTCCCTCCTAATATTAAAAGAAAAAATAATTGTGAGTGTAATAATTATGAGTGTATTATATATATTTCTCCTTTAATGTAAAAATTCCTTTAGGTATAAGGTCATAAAATGCTACTTTTTTACTACTTTTTTTTGTAATTCTTTTCTTGTGATATATATATTTGCCATTTAAAAAATAGTACAAGTTATAATAAATATTTATATAACTGCTACTCCAATAATTGCTATCACTAGGGCTGGTAGCAAATTAGCAACTTTAATTTTACTTACACCCATAATATTTAAACCAATAGCCATAATTAATAACCCACCTGTGGCAGTCATTTCATTAACCATAGGGTCAGTAAGATATTGTTCAACAAAAGATGCTAATAGAGTCAATCCCCCCTGATACAATAAAACTGGTATTGATGAAAACAAAACACCTATCCCAAAGGTAGCTGAAAAAGCAACAGATGCAACACCATCAAGTAGAGATTTATTAATTAAAATACTAGGGTCATTATTTAGTCCATCCTGGATTGCCCCCATTATAGCCATCGAACCTACACAAAAAACCAGACTTGCCTGAACAAAACCCTGCACAAACAGGTCATTTTCCTGCTGAAAGCTGCTTTTAAGCATCTTTCCTACTCTCTCTAAGTTCTTTTCAATATCTATTGACTCACCAATCACTCCACCAATAACCAGACTAAAAATAACAATTAATATATTTTCGGTAAGCAGAGCCATCTGTAAACCAATTAAGATAACCGCCAAACTCAATCCCTGCATCACTGTATTTTGAATTTTTTTAGGAAAACTATCCTTAAATAAGATTCCAGTAATTCCCCCTATAATAATTGCCACAAAATTTATAACTGATCCTAACATAAACTATTACCTCTATTCTATTTGTTAAATATCTTTACTAATTCCCCGCTCAGTTCTTTTTTTGTTAGAACTAAGATTAGATCATTACCCATAATTTTCGTATTTCCTCGGGGGACTATAGTATTATCACCACGAAGTATTGTAACCAATACTGATTCCAAAGGCAATTCAATATCTTTCACTTTTTGACCTACAATACTAGAATTTTCCCTTACTAACACCCTGGTTAAACGCAGTTGATCCTGGTCTTTTTTTAAAAGAACATTAAGATCACTTAAAGTAACATCATATTCCACCAGTCCAGCTAAAATCGAAGCACTACTAACCGCTACATTAACACCCAGCCAGTTGAATAGTTTTTCATTACCAGGAGTGTTTACAGTAGTAAAGGTCCTTGGAATATTATACTGACGTTCTGCTAATTGACAAATCACCAAATTATCTTGGTCATCCTCCGTTACTGCCAGAAGAATATCACACTCCTCAATTCCTGCTTTCTCTAAAACATCCTGTTCAGAACCATCACCACAAATAACCTCAATATCATATTTTTCCTCAATTTTAACAGCCTTATCATAATCTTGTTCTATTAAAACAACCTTATAATCTTTATTAGAAAATTCCTTAATAAGATACCTGCCAACTTTCCCTCCACCAACAATTAATATAAACATTTTTTACACCTCTATATAGCTTGTTATAATATAATACTAATACCTCTGTTTCACGTGAAACAGCTATATCAAGTATTATATTTTTTCTGTTTAACCTAGAACAAAATGGCTACGCCATCCAGACTTAATCAATAATTATTAGTATTTTTCTTAGAACCACTTTTCACTCAAAGTTAACTACTCATCATAATAAACCAGACCAATATATTTACTGGACGACTCTAAAATTGTCTGGAGGCATGGAACTTGGCCTCGATGGCCTGATACTGACTCGACCATGCGTTATAAAAAGAAGAGTCAGTGAGCCGGAAGACAATTTCTCGACAGTAAACGAAGGCAGGACGCCATAGTGCAACCTCAAACTGTTCTTGTGCGCTCTGCTTAAATACGGAGTACCTGTGGTGCACTACAAGGCAAGTAAATATATTGGTCGGTCTTTAAAGTTATCCATAATCCCGAAAAAACATATTTTCCTATACCTAACAAAATAGCTTCGCCATCCAGACTTAATCAATAAATAAAAATTTCTTAAAATGGGGCAATACAGACACTACACATCTAAACAGAACACTCAAGAAAGTTAACTTTGCAGCACGAACACAGCCATGAATCGGACCTGGATAAGTGAGTTTTAACGTCTCAATAGTTTAATTACTGACCTCAACCTTGCATATATAATTCAAAAACATGTGCCCTAACTTGATACAGTAGTATGACTCATTCTTTGAGTGTTTGAAAAAAAGGAGGCAGTGCGACACAAGTCGATTCGTTAGTACTGGCTCCTTCCTTGCGTGTTTAATAAAGGAGGCAGTGCGACACAAGTCGATTCGTTAGTACTGGCTCCTTCCTTGCGTGTTTAGATATAAGAGGCAGTGCAAAATAGCCAGTAATCGTCTGACACTAAATTCGTTCTGGTTTTTTTTATCCCAATATAAAATAACGTGAATGCTGAATCAGTGCATACTTGATGTATAATATTGGGAGTGCTGGGTTAATACAATAATTAATTATGCAAAGCATTTACTTATATTTTATTAATTAATTTTATGATATCTGTATAATTATCACATTCAATAGTTATTATCTTCTTATTATTTCTATTCTTAATTTTAACCTTTGTTCCTAAATAATTAGCTAATTTTTGTTGGGCTGTTCTCCACTCTGGCCCTAATTTTACTTTATTTGCATTTTTAACAGTCTCCTGTTTTTCTTTTTTATTATTCAATTGATAAATATATTTTTCTGTTTCACGTACAGAAAGTTTATTTTTGAGTACATAGTCTGCCGCCTTTATCTGTTGTTTTAAATCCTTTAATGATAATAATGCCCTGGCATGTCCCATGGATAGAGTTTCACGTGAAACATAGACCTGAATTTTTGGCGGCAGGTTTAATAATCTTACTGTATTAGCAATACTGGAGCGGCTTTTTCCTACCTTCTGGGCCACTTCTTCCTGAGTCATATTAAATTCATCTAACATGCGCTGATAGGCCTGAGCCTCTTCTAGAGGATTTAAATCCTCGCGCTGTAAATTTTCTATTAAGGCAGTTTCCATCATCTGTTGATCGTCATATTTGCGTATAATAGCAGGGATCTTTTTTAGGCCGATCAACTGGGATGCCCTCCATCTCCTTTCCCCAGTAACCAGTTGATAGCGCTCAGGTTTTATCTGTCTTATAGTAATAGGTTGTATTACACCATTTTCTTTAATTGAATTAGCTAATTCCTCCAGGTATTCATCCTCAAATTCCTGGCGGGGTTGATAGGGATTAGGCTCAATCTGGTCTATAAAAACCTCCTTAAATCTGCCCTGGCTATTTTCTTCTTCATAACCTGTATCAGTAATCAAAGCTCCTAATCCTTTTCCTAATCTACTTTTAGACATTACTGGTCACTTCCTTTGCTAATTCACGATAAGCAACTGCCCCTCTGGAACTCTTATCATACTCATTAATAGGTTTCCCGAAACTAGGTGCTTCACTTAACCGTACATTTCTCGGTATAATTGTATTATAAACCTTATCATTAAAATACTTTTTCACCTCATCAATCACCTGCTGAGAAAGGTTTGTCCTAGCGTCATACATAGTCAATAATACACCCTCAATCTCCAGCTCTGGATTTAAATTTTTCTGTACCAGCTCAACAGTATTCATTAATTGACCCAGTCCTTCCAGGGCATAGTATTCACACTGGATCGGTACCAATATTCCATCTGCAGCTGTTAAGGCATTTAATGTCAAAAGTCCCAGTGAAGGAGGACAGTCAAATAATATATAATCATAATCTTCATCTATCTGACTTGTTATTTTTTTTAAGCGACTTTCCCTTGAGATCATAGAAACCAGTTCGATTTCTGCCCCTGCCAGGTCTATATTTGCAGGCAGAACATAAAAACCCTCTATCTCTGTTGATAATATTCCATCACCAACTGCAATCTCATCTATCATTACATCATAAATGCTAATATCAAGTTTGCTTTTTTCGATTCCAATACCACTGGTGGCATTCCCCTGTGGGTCAACATCAATCAAGAGTACCTGCTGCCCCATTTCGGCCAGACAAGCAGCTAAATTAACAGCAGTAGTACTTTTCCCAACACCACCCTTTTGATTAACAATAGCTATCTTCTTGCCCAAGTAAATCACCCCTTTATTCTTTATTTTTAGGCAAACGAATGTTAAACTCTACATATTCTTCATCTTCACTTCTCTCTACCTTGACATCAAGACCAGCTGTTTTCATTTCCTTGATAGAGCCTTGTAAAGTGTTAATAAAAAGACGTAAGTCTTTATAAATTGTTACTGTATTGCCCTCTTTTTGTCCATTGATTATTCTATCTATCGCTTTTTCTGTTTCTTTAACGGTCATTTCCCTTTCCTTAATCATTTCTATTACTCTAAGTTGATCTTCTTTATTTTTTAATTTTAATAAAGCCCTGGTATGTCTTTCTGTCATAATAGACGGATCAATTTGCTGACATACATCTGTTGCCAGTGATAAAATACGAATCTTATTGGCAATAGTTGATTGGCTCTTTCCGATTTTTTCAGCTAATTGAACCTGTGTAAAATTAAATTTATCAAGTAATTGCTCATAAGCCCTGGCCTCTTCTAAAAAATTAAGGTCCTTACGCTGAAGATTTTCTACTAAGGCAATCTCAGCCATCTCTTTATCCTCAATCTCTTTTATAATTACTGGAACTTCAGTAATTCCAACGCTTTTACAAGCTCTAAGCCTTCTTTCGCCAGCAATTAGTTCATATTTATTGCCAGATTTACGAACTGTAAGTGGTTGAATTACACCATAACTTTTTATTGAATTGGCCAGCTCAATTATCTCTTCAGCATTAAATTCCTTACGAGGTTGAAAGGGATTAGGTGATATCATATCAATTGAAATATTATGTATCTGTTCTTTTATATTATCATCATTACGAAAAGAAAACTTCATCATTATTTACCTCCAGAAACTATATCTATAAATTTCTTCATAACTAAATTTTTTCCTGCCTAAAGCGGACGTTTTTTTGGAATACCTGCCTTGCGGGGATATTTAACTGGTGTTTTTTTTCGTTTTTCTATATCTATAATATATCTTTCTCCTGTTAAAGATGGTATCTTAATTTTTTTAACATTATTAATAATCCCACCTAGTGTCATCACTGCTCCTGCACCTTCTTCAATCTCCTGTTGACAATCAGGGCCTTTATAAAGCTGAACCTGTCCCTTTACCCTAGCAAAAGGTAGGGTATATTCAGCCAGTATATTTAAAGGAGCAACAGCCCTTGAAAAAACAAAGTCAAATCTCTCTCGATAAGAGGATTTATCAGCCAAGTCTTCTGCTCTGCCATGAATTACTTCCACATTATCGACTTGCAAATGTTCAATAAGCAATTGCAAAAACCTAACCTTTTTTTTGTTGGCATCAAGTAATACTAAAGAAATCTGCGGAAAAAATATCTTGATAACCATCCCTGGAAAACCTGGACCAGTTCCAACATCTATCACATAGTCTCCATTCCTAAAACTCCCTAACTGAAAAAAACCAAGGGAGTCCAGGAAGTGTTTATTAATTATCTCTTCATAATCTACTATAGCTGTTAAATTGTATTTTTTATTTTCTGATATTAATAAATTAGTATATACCCAAAGTCTATCTACTGGTATATTTGTAAATTCCAGCCCCATATCTGTTATACCTTTAGTCACTTTTTCTTTAAAAATACTTTTCTTCACTTTTTTTGCTCCTTTGTAACTGTTCCAGATAAATCATCAAGACTGATATATCTGCTGGTGATACCCCTGATATTCTGGAAGCCTGTCCAATAGACCTCGGTCTGATTTTATTAAGTTTTTCACGTGCTTCCAATCTCAGATTTTTAAGACTGTTATAATCAATATCTTCAGGAATATACTTCTTTTCCATCTTTTTGAACTGCTCAACCTGTAACATTTGTCTCTCAATATAGCCCTGATACTTAACTTGAATACTTACCTGTTCACTTACTTCAATTGGATAATCTAGATTTTTATCCGTAAAATACACTAAATCCCTAAAATTAATTTCAGGTCTGCGCAATATTTCTTCAAGACTAACAGGCTTAGCCAGATCACCACTCCCTAATTCTTTTAATTTTTTCCTAACATCCTCTGTAGGGTTAAGCTGTGTATTCTTTAAAATCCCTAATAATTCCTTAACCATCTCTCTTTTCTTAACAAAGAGTTTATACCTCTCTTCTGATATCAATCCCAACCTATATCCAATTGGGGTTAAACGCTGGTCAGCATTATCCTGTCTTAATAACAATCTATACTCTGCCCTTGAAGTCATAATCCTATAAGGCTCATTTGTCCCCTTGGTTACTAATTCATCTATTAGAACACCTATATAAGCCTGTGACCTATTTAAAATTAAAGGATCTTCACCCTTTAAACTCAATACAGAGTTTATACCTGCTATCAACCCCTGACCGGCAGCTTCTTCATATCCAGAAGTTCCATTTATTTGACCAGCAGCATAGAGTCCCCTTATCTTCTTTGTTTCCAGACTAAGTTTGAGTTCTGTTGGGTTAAGACAATCATATTCAATTGCATAAGCAGGTCTCATGATTTCTGCATTTTCCAAACCTGGTATAGTGCTAATTATCTCCAGCTGTACCTCCAATGGCAGACTGGTTGATAAACCAGCGACATAATATTCATCTGTAGAGAGTCCTTCTGGCTCTAAAAAGAGCTGATGCCTCTCCTTATCTGGAAAACGTATTACTTTATCCTCAATAGAAGGACAGTAACGAGGACCTACCCCTTCTATTGCACCACTAAAAAGGGGTGCCCTATGCTTGTTTTTTTTTATAATACGATGGGTTTCTGTTGTAGTATAGGTTAACCAGCAAGAAACCTGTTCCTTAATCTCAGGTTTACTATCAAAAGAAAATCTCAACCCTTCCTCACCCTTCTGTTCCTGCATTTTGGAAAAATCAAGGGTATTTTTATTAATTCTGGGAGGTGTACCAGTCTTAAACCTTCTTAATTCCAGGCCCTCCTTCTTAAGGGAATTTGATAATTTATTAGCAGGATACTGCTGATTAGGACCAGCATTAAAAGTTGCTTCACCGATAATAACCCTTCCTTTAAGAAAAGTACCCGTAGTAATAATAATCTTTTTTCCTGAATAGAAGATACCTGTTTTGGTTATTACCCCTTTTATCTCACCATTTTCTACAACAATCTGTTCAACTATACCCTGTTTTAAATCCAGATTATCCTGACGTTCCATGATTCTTTTCATCCTTAAATGGTATTCTTTCTTGTCAGCCTGACCACGTAATCCATGAACAGCTGGCCCTTTTCTGGTATTTAACATCCTGATCTGAATCATAGTTTCATCCATATTTTTGGCCATTTCTCCCCCCAGGGCATCTATTTCCCTGACAATATGTGATTTCCCGGGACCACCTAATGAGGGATTACAAGGCATAAAGGCAACATGATCCAGATTAACTGTTAAAGTAAGGACTTTAAAACCCATTCTAGCCGGAGCCAGTGAAGCCTCACAACCTGCATGACCAGCCCCAATTACTATTACATCATATTTCAGGGGATATCGATAAATTTCTTTACTCATATAAAAACCCTCCAATTTACTTAGTAAATTACTTACCTAGACAAAAGTCCTTAAATATCCTATCAATTATATCATCTGCCAGGGTTTCACCCGTAATATCACTCAATCCTATTAAACAATCCCTTAAATCTATTGTAAAAAAATCATAAGGTAGTTTTTCCTGATAGGTCTTTATTACCCGCTTAATAGCCTGGAGTGAATGTTCAAGGGCATTTTTATGTCTTGTTCTGGTTATAAATACTTCTTCATCACTCTTTAATTCTTCATCAAGCACTTCATCTATAATAGCCTCTTTTAATTCATTAAGTCCTTGATCTTCTTTTATAGAAATCTCAAGTAGGGGGTGACCAGTAAATTCCTTCCGTAGTTTAGAAAAATTAACTTTGGCTGGGAGATCAGTTTTATTGACAATAACTATTAATGGTTTTTCCTTAATTAACTGATAAATCATTAAATCAACCTCTGTTAATCCCTGACTAATATCAATCATCATCAAAATTAGATCTGCTTTTTTAAGGGTTTCTTCTGCTTTCTTAACCCCAATCTTCTCTACAAGATCCTCTGTCTTCCTGATACCAGCTGTATCAATTATCTTTAGAGGAATCCCCTTGATATTAATAAATTCTTCAATAATATCCCTGGTAGTCCCCGGAACATCAGTAACAATAGCCCTTTTTTCTTCAAGCAAGGTATTTAATAAACTAGATTTGCCTACATTTGGTTTACCAACAATAACTGTTTTTATTCCTTCACGATATATCTTTCCCTGTCTACTGGTTTCCAGTAGTTCCTTTATTCCATCCTTTATAGAATACAATTTATCTCCCAGTTCTTTTGATTTAAACCCTTCAACCTCATCTTCGGGGAAATCTATAGCTGCTTCCAGATAAGCCATAAGTTCTATTACTTTATCTTTCAATAATCCCACCTGTGATGATAATTTACCACCCAACTGGTTTAAAGCTACATCCAGTCCTTTCTCTGTTTTAGAATTAATTACTTCCATTATCCCTTCGGCCTGAGCAAGATCTATCCGTCCATTTAAAAAAGCCCTTTTGGAAAACTCCCCCGGTTCTGCTAATCTAGCACCATTTTGTAAAAGGATATCCAAAACCCTCTGTAAAGGAACCATACCACCATGACAATCTAACTCTACAACATCTTCTCCTGTAAATGAATGGGGACCTTTCATAATAATACAAATAACCTCATCAGCCTCTTTACCTGATTTAGAATCAACAATATATCCGTAATGTGCAGTATAACTTGCTGCCTCTCTTAAGTCCTTTTCTTTTTTTACTGATTTAAATAGAGATGCCGCTATTGTAATAGCTTCTGGACCACTCATTCTAATCTTACCAATACCTGCCGACCCAAAAGGTGTAGAAATAGCAGCAATCGTCTCTGTATTCAATAATGTCATTTTAACACCTCACTTAAACAAAGTAAAACCCAGCAGGATATCCTACTGGGCTTATTGTTAACAGTAATTTTAATTATTATCCTTCTTATTAGCTGTTTTTTCCTCAGCAACTATCATTACCCGCCGGTAGGGTTCTTTGCCCTCACTATAGGTATTAACCCGCTCATCTCCCCGTAAAGTCATATGAATAATCCTCCGTTCATGAGGAGGCATGGGTTCAAGCATTACCTTACGACCTGTTGATAATGCCTTACGGGCTAATTTATTGGCCAGTCTCTCCAGGGTACCCTTCCTTCTATCACGGTAACCATCAGCGTCTATTAAAACACGGTAATAGGATTCTATTGATTTATTAACAATTAAAGAAGTCAAATATTGTATCGCATCAAGGGTTTCACCCCTATGTCCTATAATAATACCCAGGTCTTTACTACTTATATTATATAATACCTGCTCATCATTTGTTTTATCTTCTAATACAGATATTTCAGCTTCAAAAGGCATTTTTTTAAAAATCTCATCTAAAAATTCTTTACCGACTTTAATGGGATTTACTTTAGGCTTTACTTCTACTACAGCATTTTTACTGCCTATAATGCCAAAGATCCCTTTAGAACCTTCATCTAATACTTTAACCTCAGCTTCATTTTTACTTATCTGTAATTTATCCAAAGCAAGGTTTAAGGCCTCATCGATAGTTTTACCTTCCTGCCTAATAACCTTCATTATTCTTTCACTACCTCCTTCTCATCAGGACTATTATAAATAATATATTGTTGTAGTGAGAGAAGTACAGTTTGAGTAAACCAGTAGATTAAAACACCCGCTGGCAACTTAAAACCAACAAAGATTATAAAAAGCGGCATAATATACATCATCGTAGTATTCTGAGATGAACTGGCTGTAAATTGCTGTGTCAGGTATGTTGAACCAAACATGGCTAAACCATTTAAAATAACCAGTGCTATATCAGGTTGAGCCAGGTTTTGTATCCATAAAAATGTTGTATTATCCATATCCAGACCATAAATTGATCTGTATAAAGGGAAGATTATGATCATAGTTACTATCATTGGTAAACAACCTGCCATTGGGTTTGCATTATTTTCTTTGTATAATTTAGCTAATTCTTCCTGTTGTTTTTGTTTATCATCCTTATATTTTTCCTGTATCTCCTTCATCTTAGGTTGTAAATCCTGCATCTGTTTCATTGATTTCGTTTGTTTAGCCTGTAAGGGATACATTAATAATCTTATTATTACTGTAAAAATAATAATCGATAAACCATAATTATTAACCAACCCATTTATAAAAAGTAAAGCCTCACTCATTATATCTGTTAACCAACCCATTTTAATTCCTCCTATTCTACAGGGTCATATCCACCTTTATTAAAGGGATGACACCTGACTATCCGCTTGATACTTAATAAACAACCCCTGAAAACACCATATTTTAATATCGCCTCTTTAGAATATGCAGAACATGTTGGATAAAAACGGCAGCTTTTAGGCAGTAAAGGAGATATTATCCTTTGATAAATATTTATTAACATAATTAAAATTTTTTTCATTATCATTATCTCCTTCTTTTTTAAGGCTTATCCCATATACCAGCTTTTTTATATAGTTTAATAACATCTCTTTCTAACCCTGAATATTGTAAATTAATAACCGGTTTACGGGCAATAAAAATAAGATCATAACCCTTTTTAACATTGGAATTTAATCTAGTAATTTCCTTTAATCTTCTCCTTAGTTTATTCCTAACAACAGCATTACCAATTTTTTTACTAATAGAATAGCCAATTCTATTATAATCTAATCTATTGGGATAATAATATAAGACAAGATTATATGTTGCAAAAGATTTTCCCCTGGAATAAACCCTGCTAAAATCTTTATTTTTTTTCAAGCTCTCCACAAATAAGAAAAACCCCCCAACAGATTATATTTATAACTATTTTTACCAGAAAACCTAACATTAATGTATTATTATAGCTATAATTACACAGTTTATTATATGTTATTTAACAAATTGAGTCAAGGATCATTTATATTCACAGGGGATCTAATATAATTTTAAACTGTTGATAATCAAATAGATATCTGTTATTATATTATTAACATGCTGTTAATTATTCAGATGATTTTCAAGCATACATATATACCTTTTTATTTGATTAACAACTTAATAATTTATATTATCCACAGATTGTTAGTTTTATCACCACTCTTTAATACTGTAATTATTCCCTTTTTAACTATAAGTTATCCACAAAACAAGTGTTTTTATCCACATTTTGTTGATAACAATTCCAAAAAGGTGGTTGTCTGTGGATAATTTTATCATTTATCCACATTTTATTAAATTAATTAAGCCATATTAATTTATTTAGGGCTAATTTAATTACCTTATTCCTGTGGATAAAGCAAATACTTATCCACAAAATTGTTAATAACTATTTAAAATTATTCTTTTTTACTATATAATTATATATATTTCAGGGGGTTTTTTTATGTCTTTTTCACAAGAAGAGTTAGAACACATCTGGCAGGAGACTCTTAATAAAATAAAAGAGAAATTAAGCAATCCTAGTTTTAATACCTGGTTTTCTGATACTAAACCAGTCCACCTGACAGAAAATAATCATCTATTAATTAAAGTACCTAATAATTTTATTAAAGATTGGCTTGAACAACGTTATCTTGCCTTAATTGGAGAAATTATTTTTAGCTTAACGAAAAACAAATGTACAATTAAATTCTTGACACCTGAAGAATTGGAGAAAGAAATGAATAAAATTAATTCACAAACAAATTCTGAATCTAAAACAGATTATAAAAATAGAGATGCTAATAACAATAAAAACAAAACACCTGATATTAAAAATAATAATACTGATTTTGCTGGTTTAAATCCCAAATATACTTTCGATACATTTGTAGTAGGTAATAGTAACCGCTTTGCCCATGCTGCTTCTTTAGCTGTTGCTGAAGCCCCTGCTAAAGCTTATAACCCCTTATTTATATATGGTGATGTTGGTCTTGGAAAAACACATTTAATGCAGGCAATTGCCCATTTCATCCTGGACCATACACCAGAAAGTAAAGTAATGTATGTTTCCTCTGAAACCTTTACTAATGAATTAATTAACGCTATTAAAGATGATAGAACCAGGGAAGTCCGTGAAAAATATAGAAATATTGATATATTATTGGTTGATGATATACAGTTTTTAGCAGGTAAAGAAAGAACTCAAGAGGAATTCTTCCATACCTTTAATGCCTTACATGAATCAAATAGACAATTAATTATTTCAAGTGACCGTCCTCCAAAGGAAATACCTACACTTGAAGATAGACTGCGTTCCAGGTTTGAATGGGGCTTAATAACAGATATGCAAAAACCCGACCTGGAGACCAGAATCGCAATTCTAAGAAAAAAAGCAGATCTTGTAGAACTATCTGTTCCTAATGAAGTAATTATCTATATAGCTAATCAAATTCAGTCTAACATTAGAGAACTTGAAGGGGCACTTATTAAAGTAATTGCTTATTCATCACTGGTAGACAAAGAAATAGATACTGATCTGGCCCAGGAAGCTTTAAAGGATCTGATTGCCAAGAAAAATGAATCCTTTAAAGTAATAGATATTGATTTGATTAAAAAAATAGTTGTAGATTATTATAACCTAAAAATGGATGATATGAATTCCAAAAAGAGAACACAGAATATTGCTTTTCCACGTCAGATTGCTATGTACCTTGCCAGAGAATTAACAGATCTCTCTTTACCACAGATAGGTGAAGAGTTTGGTGGGAGGGATCACACAACCGTTTTACACGCACATAACAAAGTAGATAAAAAATATAAGGATGAAATTGATTTTAAAACAACTATTGATAAACTTATAGAAAGGATAAAAAATAATTAACGATCCTGTTAATATATCTCTGTACAAGATGTGTAAGATCTGTGTATAAAGATTTCTAGATTTTTTTTCTGTTTTTATGTGGAAAACAATCTACCTACTATTAACAATCTCTATACAGCTTTGTTTGTTAATATAACAATATTAAAGTCGGTTTTCAACATATCTACAGGTACTACTACTAGTACTACTAATTTTTATATAATATATTTATTATTATTGGACAAACAAACTTATCCACATTTTTTATAAATTTTTTTTGAAATTCAAATATTCAGGGGGTTTTTTTTATGTTATTTAACATTTTTCAAAAAGATTTTTATAACGGTATTCAGATAGTAGAAAAAGCAGTTTCATCCAAAAGTACAATGACTATCTTAACAGGTATTTATATTGAAGCTATTCTGGATAAAGGTATTCATTTGATAGCCAATAATTTAGAAATAGGTATAGAATATTGGCTTGATGCGGAAATAAAAGAAGAAGGGGCCATTGTTTTACCTGCAGTACAATTAACTAATATTATTAGAGAATTACCAGCAGCTGATGTATTATTTAAAGCAGATATGGAACATTTTAATGTCAACATAAATTGCTTGAATTCTGAATTCAACATAAAAGGATTTGAAGCAGATGAATTCCCACAATTACCTGAAATTAAAGGTTCTTATAGTTTAAAGATTCCTTCTTTAAACTATAAAGAAATGATCGATGAAGTTAAATTTGCTACTTCCAATGACCAGACACAACCAGCTTTAACAGGTGGATTAATGTCTATCAACGACAATAGTATAAATTTAGTAACCACAAACACCTATCGTCTTGCTTTTAGCAAAATAAATAATACTTCATCAATTGACCAGAATATTAATGTAATATTACCAGGTAACACCTTAAATGAATTATCTCACCTTATTGATAATGATAATAATGAAGACTTAACAATGCTTATCAGTGAAAATTATATAAGATTCAACTTTAATGATATTGTGTTTATTTCTAGACTTATAGAAGGTAAATTTCCTAATTATCAACAAGTTTTACCTGATAGTAGTAATACCAAGGTTAAAATCGACAGGACCGAATTTTCAAAAGCAGTGAAAAGGGTTTCTCTAATAGCACGTCATGACACTAATGTAGTTACTTTAATTATCAATCAAAACTGGATGGATATTAAATCAAACAAATCAGATATAGGAAATGCTCATGAGACTATTGAAATAGAACTGGAAGGTGATACACAAAAAATAGATGTTGATGCTAATTATTTAATGGATGTACTTAAAGTATTAAAAGAAGATACTATAGTAATAGAATTAATCGGTTCATTAAATCCTCTAACAATAAAAAAGCAAATAAATGGGGATTATATTTATCTGATAATGCCGGTCAGACCTGGTGCATAAATTATCTAAGGGGGATAATAATGAATGATATCATTATAAAAAGCAAAGAAATACAACTTGATCAGTTTTTAAAATGGGCTAATATTGTAATGTCAGGTGGAGAAGCCAAATCTTTAATCCAGGCAGGAAAAGTTAAGGTTAATGGAGAAATAGAATATAGAAGGTCACATAAAATAAAAACAGATGATATAGTTGAGATTGAAGGATTTAGAGAAAAATATAGGGTGATTAAAAACTAAATGTTTATTGATAAAATACTTTTGAAAAATTATAGAAATATTAAAGAAACTATGCTTGATTTAAGTCCTAATCTAAATATTATACTGGGATACAATGGTCAGGGAAAAACTAATCTACTGGAGTCAATTTATTTACTGGGAACTGGTTCTTCACATAGAAGTAATGTTGATAGTGATTTAATTAACTGGCATAGAGAAAAGGCTCTGGTACAAGTATTATTAAAAAAGAAAGACCAGGATTTAAGGTTATCACTTATCTTTACTGCTTCACAAAAACGAATTGAAATAAATAATACACCTTACAAAAAAATATCAGATTTAATTGGTAATCTTAATATAGTTCTCTTTTCTCCAGAAGACCTCAATTTAATTAAAGGGGGACCTTCATACAGGAGAAAATTTCTTGATATAGAGGTATCACAGGTAAGTCCTTATTATTATCATCTTTTAAATGAATATAAACATATCTTAAAACAGAGAAATAATTTGCTTAAAAATATCAGGGATAAAAAAGATAACAAAGAATTATTAGAGGTATGGGATGAAAAATTAGTTGAAACTGGTAGTAAAGTTATCAATAAAAGAATAGATGTGGTTGAAAAATTAAAATTACTGGCTCGTCTAGGACAAAGAAAGATAACTAATGGTAGTGAGAACTTGAAGATAGATTATGATTGTAGTTTGAGTAATACAGGTAAAAAAGAAGAAACAGATATTATATTTAAGCAGGATTTAGTAAATAATAGAAAAGAAGAGATCTACAAAGGCTATACTATTTTTGGACCTCACCGGGATGATTTAATATTAAAAGTCAATGATATAGATATCAGAAAATTTGGTTCTCAAGGTCAACAACGTACAACAGCCCTTGCTTTAAAATTAGCAGAACTAGAATTTATGAAATCAGAGACCGGTGAATACCCTGTTTTATTATTAGATGATGTTTTTTCTGAGCTTGATGAATTAAGGAGAAATACATTACTAAGTGTAGTAACTGATCGTATACAAACAATAATAACTGCTACAGATTTGAGTATTCCGTCTGTTTTGAAAAGAGATCATTATAAGGTTTTTAATGTCAGGGAAGGCAATATAAAAGAGGAGTGAATTAATTGTTTTTACATCTAGGAGAAGGGAAGATGATTCCTATTAGAGATATAGTTATGATTGGAGATATTACAAGTACGACAGATTCTCAGAATACTAAAGATTTTTTTAGTGTTTCCGAGGAAGAAGGCTTTGTAATAGATTATTCAGATAATAATCCTAAATCTTTTGTATTAACAGAAGAAACAATATATATATCAATGATTTCTTCAAGTACATTAGCAAAAAGGATTAGGGAATTTCCTGGGAAAAGTGAGGGAAAATAAATGGCTGATGAAAATATAATTCAAAAAAGAGGTAGTTATGAGGCGGAAAATATTCAGGTGTTGGAAGGACTTGAAGCTGTAAGAAAGAGACCTGGTATGTATATAGGTTCTACCAGTATTGATGGGTTACATCACCTTGTTTATGAAGTTGTTGATAATAGTATTGATGAAGCAATGGCTGGTTATTGTGATCAAATTGAAGTAATAATTGCTGAGGATAATATTATTATCGTGAAAGATAATGGTCGTGGGATACCTGTTGAATTACATCCTAAGCTGAAAAAACCTGCTGTTGAAGTTGTCTTAACTGTTCTTCATGCCGGAGGTAAGTTTGGTGGTGAAGGGTATAAGGTTTCTGGGGGCCTACATGGTGTTGGTGTTTCTGTTGTTAATGCACTATCTGAATGGTTAGTAGTTGAGGTTAACTGGAAGGATGGTAATGTTTATAGGCAGAGATTTTCCCGCGGTGTGGCAGCAAGTGATCTAGAGGTTGTTGGAAAAACAAATGGTAAGACTGGTACAACAATAAGTTTCAAGGCAGATGAAGAGATATTTGACACAACTGTTTTTAAATATAACACCCTTATTAAAAGATTAAGGGAATTAGCCTTTTTAAATAAAGGTGTCAAGATAATTATACGTGATGAAAGGGAAGAAGAGAGAAGAGAAAAGGAATATTGCTATGAAGGTGGTATTATATCCTTTGTAAAATATTTAAACCGTAAAAAAGACCCGCTTTTTAATGAACCCTTTTACTTTGAAGAAGAAAGTGAAGAAGGGGAAGTAGAGATAGCTATTCAGTATAATGATGGTTTTATAGAAAATATCTTTACCTTTGCCAATAATATTAATACCCATGAAGGTGGTACCCATCTCAGTGGGTTTAAGAGTGCTTTAACTAGGACAATAAATGATTATGCCAGAAATAAGGGTATTCTTAAAGAGGGTGATGATAATTTTACTGGTGAGGATATTAGAGAGGGGATAACCTCTATTGTCAGTGTGAAACTGGCTGAACCACAGTTTGAAGGACAGACCAAAACAAAACTTGGTAATAGTGAAATGAGGGGTTTTGTTGATTCAGCCTTTTCCAAATATTTTTCGATATTCCTTGAAGAAAACCCTAAAGTAGCTAAGATAATAACAGAAAAGGCATTTAATGCTTCAAGGGCGAGAAAGGCAGCTAAAAAAGCCAGGGAGTTAACCAGGAGAAAAAATGCCCTGACTAATACTGCTTTACCTGGTAAACTGGCTGATTGTTCTTCAAGAGATACCACCAAAACAGAGATGTATATTGTTGAGGGTGACTCTGCCGGTGGTTCTGCTAAACAGGGTAGAGACCGTAAATTTCAGGCAATACTGCCTTTAAGAGGTAAAATTCTTAATGTTGAAAAATCAAGGATAAATAAGATACTAAATAATGAAGAAATAAGATCACTCATTACTGCTATTGGAACTGGCATAGGTGATGAATTTGATATAAATAAAAGACGCTATGGTAAAATTATTATTATGACAGATGCTGATGTTGATGGTGCCCATATTAGAACACTATTACTGACCTTTTTTTATAGATATATGAGACAATTAATTGAGGAAGGTTATGTCTATATTGCCCAACCACCATTATATAAGGTTAAAAAGGGTAGAAGAGAGGATTATGTTTATAATGATAAGGCACTATTAGATTTATTAGAAGAGATTGGCAGAGATAGGGTTTCATTACAGAGGTATAAAGGACTGGGTGAGATGAACCCTGATCAGTTATGGGATACAACAATGGATCCTGAGGAAAGAATTACACTACAGGTTCAGGTAGAAGACGCCATTATTGCCGATGAAACCTTTACTATTTTAATGGGGGATAAGGTTGAACCAAGACGTGAATTTATACTTTCCCATGGCCATGAAGTAGAAAATCTGGATGTATAGAATAATAGAAAGAAGGTGTGAGGATGGCGGAAGATCTTAATAGAGGTAAGATATTACAGGTTGATATAGATGAACAAATGAGAGGGGCTTATCTTGATTATTCGATGAGTGTTATTGTTAGTAGGGCTTTACCTGATGTAAGGGACGGCTTGAAACCAGTACATCGTAGAATTTTATATTCCCTTCATGAATTGGGAATGACACCCAATAAACCCCATAAAAAATCTGCTAGAATAGTTGGAGAGGTACTTGGTAAATATCATCCACATGGTGATGCAGCGGTTTATGCTACAATGGTTAGAATGGCCCAGGATTTCTCTTTTCGTTACCCACTGGTTGATGGTCATGGTAATTTTGGTTCTATTGATGGTGATTCAGCTGCAGCAATGCGTTATACTGAGGCAAGAATGTCCAGTATTACAACTGAGTTATTAAAGGATATTGATAAAGATACTGTTGATTTTGCACCTAATTTTGATGAATCACTGGAAGAACCAGCAGTACTGCCGTCCCGTTTACCAAATCTATTAATTAATGGTACTTCAGGAATAGCTGTAGGTATGGCTACCAGTATTCCACCACATAATTTAAGAGAGGTAATAGATGGGACTATTGCTTTTATAGACAACCCTGACATGGAGATTGTTGATTTAATGAAAATTATTAAAGGACCTGATTTCCCTACTGGTGGGTTAATTATGGGGAAAAACAGTATCTATAAAGCCTATAAAAATGGTAGGGGTAAATTAACTGTCAGGGCAAAGGTAAGGATAGAGGAAAATGAGAATGAGAAGTCAAGGATAATAGTTGATGAAATTCCTTATCAGGTAAATAAAGCTAAATTAATTGAAAAAATAGCTGAACTTGTCAGAAATGATAAAATTAGTGGTATAAGTGACCTTCGTGATGAATCTGACCGTAATGGTTTAAGGATAATGATTGAGCTTAAACAGGGTGAAATACCACAGGTAATTTTAAACCAATTATATAAATATACTAGAATGCAGGTAACCTTTAGTGTTATAATGATTGCTTTGGTTAATGGTTTACCCAAAACATTAAACCTTAAAGAAATGATGGGTTATTATATTGAACATCAAAAAGAAGTGGTTACCCGTCGTACCAGGTATAATTTGAATAATGCTGAAGCCAGGGCACATATACTGGAAGGTTACCGGATTGCTCTGGATAATATTGATGAGATAGTTCAATTAATTAAAAATGCCCCTGATGTAAATACTGCTAAAGAAGGTTTAATTAATAGATTTGGCCTTAGTGATAAACAGGCTGATGCTATTTTGAGAATGAGATTACAGAGTTTAACTGGTTTAGAGAGGGATAAGATTGAAGAGGAATACCAGGATTTATTAAAAAAGATTGCTTATTTAAAATCAATTTTGGCAGATGAAAGTAAATTATTGGGTATTATTAAAGAAGAACTATTAGCTATCAAAGAAAAATATCAGGATGAAAGAAGGACAGAAATCAGGAATAAAGCGGTGGATCTTGATGTTGAAGATTTGATTGCTGAAGAACAAATGGTAATAACCCTGACCCATCAGGGATATATTAAGCGAATGCATGTTGATACATACCGTAGTCAACGGAGAGGTGGTAGGGGAATTATTGGTCTTAATACCAAAGATGAAGATTTTGTTGAAGATATTTTTATTACCTCTACCCATCACTACTTCCTTTTCTTTACTAATAAAGGGCGGGTTTACCGTTTAAGGGTATTTGAAATACCTGAAGCGAGTCGTCAAGCCAGGGGAACAGCGATTGTAAACCTCTTGAGTCTGGAAGAAGAGGAAAGGGTTACAACTGTAATACCTATCAGGGAATTTGATAATAAGAGATATCTAGTTATGGTTACTAAAAATGGTTTAATTAAAAAAACACCATTAATAGAATATGAATCACATTATACTGGGTTAATAGGGATTAATCTAAGGGATAATGATGAATTAATTGATGTAAAATATACTGATGGTGAACAGAATATAATTATCGCTACCTATATGGGTAAAGCTATCCACTTTAATGAATCAGATGTTAGGACAACAGGACGAATTTCTATGGGGGTTAAAGCTATTACCTTGAATAACGATGACTTTGTAATTGGTATGGGAGTAGATAGTGAAGGTGAGGATTTATTAATCATAACAGAAAATGGTTATGGTAAAAGGACGCTACTTTCAGAATATCGCTTACAGAGTAGGGGTGGTAAGGGATTAATAACTGCTAATATTACTGAAAAGAATGGTAATCTAGCAGGTATTAAGGTTGTTGATGACCAGTATGACCTTATTATTATAACCAGTGAGGGGATTATTATCAGAACTAATGTAGCTGAGATTTCCCGGACAGGTCGTAATACCCAGGGGGTTAAAGTAATTAGAATAGATGAAGGTGATAAGGTTGTATCACTTGCCAGAATGTATTCAGATGATGATGCAGAGGAGATAAAAGGAGATTAAAAAATTTCAATAAAATATATAAATAAGGGGTCTTCATTTTTTGTGAAGACCTCTTATTTATATATTAGTTTTTTTAATTCTGGCCATCTTTCTTCCAGGTTTACAATATTATATTTATCAATTAAATCAACAGGGGTAATTTTAGTGGATATAATATAATCACCATTTTTTATTTTAGTATCAAATAGCCATGGTCTACCCCTTAATATCAAAGTAGTAATTTTAAATGCTGTTAAACCCTGAATATAAGGCATTTTATCTACATCAGCATCATGTTCTCCCCGGGCTATAGCTAAACAGGCTTCTTTATTTGCATCAGCTCCTATTGTAATTATCTTATCTGTTAAGTTTTTTTCTTTAAGAACTTTTACTGCTGCCATAATCATATTGCTATTATTAGCGATAATTCCTTTGATATCAGGATGTTTATTCAGTATACTGCGTACAGTTTTTTCGGCAAGTTCAGGGGACCATCCTTCATGCCATGTTTCAGCAACAATTGTTATATTTGCTTCTTTTTTAAATATCTCTTTATTACCCTGTGTTATCTCATAGGCAGTATTATTGCTTTTATCTCCTTTAAGTATCATTATCTTTCCTTTATGTTTTAATTGTTCTACAAGGTAATTGGCCTGAAGGATACCAACTTCAAAGTTGTTTGCTTCAATATAGGCATCAAGTTTTACATTATAAATAAGACGGTCCAGGGCAATAACTGGTATATTGGCCTGTTTGATCTTTTTTACTAAACTAGCTGATTTCTGGGAATCTACTGGATTAATGATAATCCCATCGACTTTTTTTCTTATTAGTTCATCTACATCTTTATTTTGTTTATCTTGATCTTTTTTAGCATCTTTCCATATTATTTCTGTATTATTACTTTCCTTATTATCATACATAGCCTCTTTCATAAAATGGAAGACATCTTCTTTCATACTTGCCATACTAACACCAATAGTTATTTTAGTAGGAACTGGACTGCTCATTTCTCTATCACAGGCAGATAGTAATATGATCATTATTATTAAACAATATAATAGCCTGATATGTTTCATTTTATCTCCTTTCTAAATTTTATTATTATATTGGCAGTGTTTAAATATACCATTGATAATTATTACATAATATTAACCTTATTTTGTAATAATATATTAGTAATATAGTGATAATTATTAGTATTAACCAAATAAAGGATGATAGTGGTGGATAAGAGAGGAAAAAGGATTGAAGAGATAATAAATAGTGGTACTGATCGACCGCAAAAAAAAGCAAAAGAAAAAGAATTGTCATCAAATATTGAAAAGAATATTAATTTATTAAAAGATATTATTGGGTTTAGTGATGATGTAGTTTTCAGGTTTTTTAGATTGGGTAATAAATTAGGAATTAAAGCGGTTATTATTTTTATAGATGGTTTAGTAGATAAACAGACTATCAATGAGAGTATTTTACAGCCACTATTAATTGAAGAATTTTCTGTTGAAGATACTAAAGAATTATCCAATAGTGATATGATAAGTTTTATAGAAAAGAATACAATGACTATTAATGAATTAGAGGTAGTTGATAAATTGGATGATTTAATACAGGGTTTACTTAATGGTGATACAGTTTTATTAATAGATGGTTATAAAAAGGGGTTTGTACTCAATAGTAAAGGATGGGATAAAAGGGGAGTTCAGGAACCAGAATCTGAGACAGTAATCAGGGGTCCCAGAGACGGTTTTACTGAAACCTTAAGGGTAAATACAGCTTTAATAAGGAGAAGGATAAAACACCCTGCCTTGAGAATTAAAGGTCAGAGATTAGGTAATATTTCTAATACAGATGTGGTGATATGTTATATAGAAGGTATTGCTAATAAATACATAGTTGAGGAAGTAAAAGAAAGGGTAAATAATATTTCTATTGATGCTGTACAGGAATCAGGTTATATAGAACAATTGATAGAAGATAATCATTTTACTTTGTTTCCCCAAATCCTTTCAACAGAGAGACCGGATAGAGTAGCTTCTAACCTCTTGGAAGGGAGAGTGGCATTACTGGTGGATGGGACCCCTTTCGCCCTTATTATGCCTGTAACAATTTCTATTTTTCTACAGTCCCCAGAAGATTATTATGATCGCTTTATAATAGGAACCTTTGTCAGATTGTTGAGGTTTTCGGCAGGTCTTATTGCTTTAACCTTGCCTGCAGTTTATATAGCCGTTATAGCCTTTCACCCTGAAATGATACCTACCCAGCTGGCTTTAGCGTTTGCAGGTGGTAGGGGTGCTGTTCCTTTCCCTTCATATATAGAGGCCTTTGTTATGACAGCTTTAATGGAATTATTGAGAGAGGGTAGTTTGCGTTTGCCTAATCCAATTGGCCCAACTATTGGTATAGTAGGGGCACTTATTATTGGTGAAGCAGCTGTAAGTGCCAGTATAGTTAGTCCATTTATGGTAATAGTTGTGGCCACTACTACTATTGCATCTTTTGCTATTCCAGATTATAGTAGTGCAATTGCTTTAAGATTAATTAAATTTCCTTTAATGATACTGACTTCAATATTTGGTCTTTACGGTCTATTACTGGGATTAATATTTTTTACTATCCATCTAGCGAGTTTAAAATCTTTTGGAATACCTTATCTTACTCCATTTGGTCCTTCACGATTAAATGATTTACAGGATGCTATTATTCGAATTCCTCTGTGGCAGATGTTTAAAAGACCTGAATTTTTAAGAACAAAAAATCAGCAGCGTTTTTCTGCTAAAGGGGATGATGATCAAAATGAAAGAACACGGTAAGGTAACAGAGAGACAGTTTGCTGGTATTATTGCTAATACACTTATTGGTGCTGGTAGTCTGGTATTACCAAGGACTATCACCAAAGCAGCTGGTACTGCTGCTTGGTTATCGATATTAATAGGTGGTTTATTTTCCTTCCTAATTATATCTCTAATAGTAAAAATAGGCTTTCGTTTCCCTGAAGAGACTTTAATGGAATATAGTAATCGTGTTTTAGGTAAGATCTTTGGTAATAGTATTAGTCTGTTGTTTTGTTTTTATTGGTTATTGCTATGTTCTCTGGTTTTAAGGGTATTTGCCTCTATGTTAAGTAGTGCAGTATTATTAAATACACCAATAGAGTTTATTATTATAAGTATGTTATTCTTAATTATTTACTATATAAATCATGATATTGAAGTAATTGGAAGGGTCAATGAACTCTATTTTATTTTTTTGATTATACCAGTAATTATAGGTATTTTTTTATCAATGAAAGAAATACAAGTTATAAGGCTAATGCCTGTAATGGGACAGAAGGGATTTAGTAGTATAGTAAAAGGTACGCTAAATTCTTTTTTCTCATTTTTAGGGTTTGAAATAATAGTATTATTTTTACCTTCACTGGTAACACCTAAATTAGCATATAATTATGCAATCAAGGGATTGATAAGCCCTTTAATAATCTATCTGGCAATTGTAATCTCAGCTATTGGTGTTTTTGGTATTGAGGAACTGCAAAATTTAACTTGGCCAACTCTGGAACTAATTAAGGTTATACGCTTTCCTGGATTAATTCTGGAAAGGGTAGAGGCAATTTTTATATCCTTCTGGGTAATAGCAATTTTTACAACAGCAGGTAACCTTTTATATAGTTCTGTACTAGGGATGACACAAGTATTTAAACTGGAAGACCATAAAACACTTATCTACCCCTTAATGCCTGTTGTTTTCTTTATAGCCATTTTCCCGGGCAATGTTTATCAGGTCTTTTATTATATGGAAATTTCAAGTATAATAGGGACATTTTTATTATTTGTAATTCCCCTGTTAATCTATGTATTATCACTTATAAGGAATATTAGGGGAGATGAGCAGGCTTGAAAAAGAGTTTAAGTATATTAATGATAATAATATTGACTATTTCCTCCCTTACAGGGTGTTGGGATCTTAAGGATATTGACCAGAGAGCAATTATTTTAGCTATTGGGATAGATTATGCTGATGTTGCACGTCCTAATAATTTTGAGCAGCGAAATATGATTAAATTAACTGCTCAATTAGCTATACCGCAAAAATTAGGTGGTGGAGCAGGTCAACAACTACCTATGGGGGAAGAGACTGTCTGGAATATAACTGCAGTAGGAAGAAATGTAGCAATGGCTTTAATGCATTTAAAAGAAAGGCTGCAGCACAGAATATTTTTAGGGCATATCAGGGTTTTAGTAATTAATGAGGAAGTAGCCAGAGATGGTCTAAATGTACATCTGAATTATTTTAGAAATAACCCTGAATTCCGTCGTTTAAGTTACTTGTTAATCAGTGAAAAGCCTGCTGAAAGGGTTTTAAATACCTTTCCTAAGACAGCACCCATACAGGCCCTTTATCTAATGAATATGATCGAATCAGAGCTTAACAGCGGCACAATGGCTGATATACCGTTTATTGAATTTGTAATCCGTTTAGTAAATAAGGGGATAGATCCAGTAGCAGTTCTGATAGATTGTACAGAAAATAATCTAAAAAATTCCGGGCTGGCTGTTTTTCGGGGGGAAAAAATGGTTGGCAAATTGAATGTTGAAGAGACCTGGAATTATATTCAGATAGCAGAGAAAAGAACCGGTGGTTTAGAGGTAGTAAGGGATGTAGAGGATGAATTAGGCCGGGTTACTGTTGAGTTTTCTGGTTTACAGAGTAAAATGAGGCCTATATTACTTGATAATGGACGATTTAGATTTATGGTAGATTTACTGGTTGAAGGAAAATCTATTTACCAGGAAACTCAGACTGATTATGAAAATTCTATTTTATTTAGACAGCTTGAAGAAAGGGTTAGTAAGGAGTTTATCAAAGAGATAGAGGGATTATTTTATTTAGTACAGCATAAATACCAGGCGGATATCTTTGGATTTGGTGAAATGGTAAGAGCATATAAACCTGAAGAATGGGAAAACATAGAGAGCTGGCATAAAAAGTTTATTGAGGCTGATCTTAATTTAAGCTGTAGGACCAGGATTAGAAGGATAGGAATGAGTACCTTTAAGCAGAAATAAAAGGGGTTATTAAAAGATGAAAAAGAGTAGATATATTTTATTATTATTTTTTATTTTACTTATATGTACTGAGATTAAAGGGGCAGATTATTTTAAATTAGATGGTTGGTGTTATGTAGATGGAAAAGCTAATCTAGAGTTGTGGCAAAAAAAAGAGGCTGGATTTATTTCAGAGAACATAATAAATAATGCAGTAGCCCTGGGTTGTGAAGTATTAAAGGGTTATACCCTTAAAGACGAGATTGATAAAGAGTCTGCTGTTCTACAAAGTAATAACTGTCCTTTTGGTTTCTGGAGGCTTGATTATACGGGGTATGATAGTTCTGGTAATATATATTTAAAATTATATACACATCAAAATGGAAAAATAAAAAATATAAATGATATTATAAATGAAATAATTAAAATTACAAAACTAAGTGATGGAGATAATATTATTTATCAAAAAATAATATTATTTGAAGAATTATTAAGGAATTTTTTAAAAGAAGATGGTGAAGTTATTATAGTGGACCCAGGGAAAGATATTATAATAAATAATATTAATGAAATACCCGTTTTTAAAATAGAAGCCAGTCAAACCAATTCTGTAATTAATGTTAGGGTAGTCGCTTTAGAATAATTAAAATATGTAGCGGGTATGAAGTATATTGAGTAATAATAAGATTATACCAATAGAAATATTTAATATACCAAAGAAAAAGGAAAAGATATAGTCCCTGTAGTTAGCATAAAAGTGTGCATAATCAGTATCTATAAAAAACGATAATAGACCAGAAATAATAAATAAAAAGACCAGATATGGTGAATAAATATTATGGGCTATATAATCTAATACACTAATCAGAAAGTCTATCATTTAGCCACCTCCTAGATCTCATAGTTAACACCGTAACCGCCTGGGGGAAAAGACCATTTTATATTGTCATAAGGACATCCCCAAGGACAGGCTCCACATTCTATGCATCTTTTATAATCAACTTTGATTTCTTTATTAGACCAGGAAAAAACCCTAGTTGGGCAATAATAAGTACAGGGTTTATTTTCACAGTTACTAAGACAGGGATCTTTTTCTTTGATATGAATATGTGATTGTTTAGCAATTTTAATTGTTGTATATTTAAGTGGATTATCATTATCTTTAATAAAATTCCCCATTAAAATACCCTCCAGTTCCAAAAACCTTGGTAGAAATCAGTAATAGATTTAGAAATTGGCTGCATGGTTTTTAATTGAGTGAGAATTTCCTCTATTTTTTTATTCTGGTTTTCCATTTCTTCTCTAAAATATTTATAAGCTGCTTTATTAATAAATTGGCTAATTAAATAGTCTGAATCAGGGTGATTTTTATAGTAACTACCTCTTTTTTGATTATCCTTCATATTTTTCATGAAAAAACTATTTTTTAATTTAAGTTCATACCCTGCTAATATTTTTTTAGTAAAATCACCCTTAGTTTTGGCTTGTATAGCAGTTTCAGCAGCATATTTGCCAGATAACATAGCTATATCTGTTCCATGTCTACCACTGATTAACATTCCTGCATCACCAGTTATTAAGATACCATTATTATAAAACTCTGGTATGCTTTTATATCCTCCTTTAGGAATAATATGTGATTGGTATTGAATAGTTTTAGCACCATTTATAAGACTTACTACTTTAGGGTGTTTTTTTAATCTTTGTAGGAGTTGATATGGGTTTAATCCCTTTTTATTTAATTGATTAAGGTAACCTCCTACTGTTAAGGAAATGGTATCATTATTTGTCCATATTCCTCCTTTACCAATGGAACCAGCAGTTGGATATCCTATCATACCAATTACTGCTCCTTCGTTTTTTTCCAGATTAAAGCGTGCTTCTATTATTTCTTTGGGTAGATATAATAGTTCTTTCACATAAATAGTTAGCATATCAGCAGTTATTTTTTGACGCATTCCTGCTTTATGGGTTAAGTCTGCCATAGCACCTTCAGCAAGGATAATAAGATCAGCGTATATTTTACTGCCATCTTTCAAGATAACACCAGTTACTTGCTTCTGGTTCAGACCGGATTTTTTATAGATTAGAGCTTCAACCAGGGTAGAAGTCATTAAGTGGCTGCCAGCTGTAATGGCTTGCTCGGCAAACCAGCGGTCAAAACGAGACCTGATAACAGTAAAGGTATTATACGGTGGTTTAGCAAAATTAAACCCAGTAAATCCCATTTCGACAACTGAATCTGTTTCCATCAGCCATAATATATATCTGGTAACTGCCCTTTCAAGGGGTGCTTTTTCCCAAAAACCAGGGATTATAATTGAGGTTGGTTTACTATAAATAACCCCGCCAAACATATTTTTGCTCCCTGGGAAATCACCACGCTCTATTAGAGCAACAGATAGATTATTTTTTGCACAAAAATATGCAGCAGATGAACCAGCTGGTCCAGCTCCTACTATAATTACATCATAACGGTCATTTCCCATAATGATCACTCCAATATTATAATACTTAGTTTAATCTTTTGAATATAAATTTATTCACTAATAAAATTCCTTGACAGGGGAAGACAGAGATGTTAAGATATATCTTGTCGCCGCTAAAAGCGGTAAAGAGTTGGAACTGATAAGTAGATATGATAAAAGACTATTTATGAAAAAACTACTTGACAGTAATCGACAGAGATGATAAGATGTAAAACGTCGCTGTTAACAGCACTTGGAAAATGATTTTTGAAATAAAATAAAAGTTCTTGACAAGTGAGGTTAAAAGTGATAAGATATATTTCGCTGACACATTATGAGTAAGTTGAAGTCAGCAGGATAAACAAATTAATGTTCCTTGAAAATTGAACAACAAGCAATGACGCAAGTGCGAGCCTTTTTTAAATAAAAGGCAAGTATCCAAAAGAGTTCAAAAGTATTCAAAGAGTCACAAATAATCTATTAAAATTTTTAATGGAGAGTTTGATCCTGGCTCAGGACGAACGCTGGCGGCGTGCTTAACACATGCAAGTCGAACGACCCGCCTTAACAGATTCCTTCGGGATGAAGATAAGATCCGGGTAGTGGCGGACGGGTGAGTAACGCGTGGAGAACCTGTCTCTCAGTCAGGGATAACCTGGCGAAAGCCGGACTAATCCCAGATAGCCTTAAGAGTAAGCATTTACACTTAAGTAAAGGTGCCTAGGCATCGCTGAGAGGTGGCTCCGCGTCGGATTAGCTAGCTGGTGAGGTAATAGCTCACCAGGGCAACGATCCGTAGCTGGTCTGAGAGGACGATCAGCCACACTGGGACTGAGACACGGCCCAGACTCCTACGGGAGGCAGCAGTGGGGAATCTTCCGCAATGGGCGCAAGCCTGACGGAGCAACGCCGCGTGAGTGATGAAGGCCTTCGGGTCGTAAAGCTCTGTCCTTAAGGAAGAACCGTCAATGCAGGAAATGGCATTGACCTGACGGTACTTAAGGAGGAAGCTCTGGCTAACTACGTGCCAGCAGCCGCGGTAATACGTAGAGAGCAAGCGTTGTCCGGAATTACTGGGCGTAAAGGGTACGCAGGCGGATAGGCAAGTCAACTGTGAAATATACCGGCTTAACCGGTAAGGTGCATTTGAAACTGCCTATCTTGAGTGCAGAAGAGGAGAGCGGAATTCCTAGTGTAGCGGTGGAATGCGTAGATATTAGGAAGAACACCAGTGGCGAAGGCGGCTCTCTGGTCTGCAACTGACGCTGAGGTACGAAAGCTGGGGGAGCAAACGGGATTAGATACCCCGGTAGTCCCAGCCGTAAACGATGGACACTAGGTGTTGGTGGTTCGAATCCATCAGTGCCGGAGTTAACGCGATAAGTGTCCCGCCTGGGGATTACGGTCGCAAGACTGAAACTCAAAGGAATTGACGGGGGCCCGCACAAGCGGTGGAGCATGTGGTTTAATTCGATGCAACGCGAAGAACCTTACCGAGGCTTGACATCCCGTGACCATCTATGAAAGTAGAGTCTAGTCTTTGACTACACGGAGACAGGTGGTGCATGGCTGTCGTCAGCTCGTGTCGTGAGATGTTGGGTTAAGTCCCGCAACGAGCGCAACCCTTATCCTTAGTTACCAGCAAGTAAAGTTGGGGACTCTAAGGAGACAGCCGGTGAAAGCCGGAGGAAGGTGGGGATGACGTCAAGTCCTCATGCCCTTTATGCCTCGGGCTACACACGTGCTACAATGGTCAGTACAGAGGGGAGCGAAGCTGTGAAGTGGAGCAAATCTCAGAAAGCTGATCCCAGTTCGGATTGCAGGCTGAAACTCGCCTGTATGAAGTTGGAATCGCTAGTAATCGCAGGTCAGCATACTGCGGTGAATACGTTCCCGGGCCTTGTACACACCGCCCGTCACACCACCCGAGTTAGATGCACCAGAAGTCATTTGCGAATGCCAAAGGTGTGTCTGGTAAGGGGGGTGAAGTCGTAACAAGGTAGCCGTACGGGAACGTGCGGCTGGATCACCTCCTTTCTAAGGAGAATGCGTCAAGCTTGTTGTTCAACTTTGAGGGAAGATTTTCTTCCTGAAAGAAGGGCCTATAGCTCAGTTGGTTAGAGCGCACGCCTGATAAGCGTGAGGTCGGTAGTTCGAATCTACCTAGGCCCACCAAAATCTTCATTTTAAAAGACGCAAGGAAGATTTTGGTGCTAGGCCATCGAGGCCGTCGCACCATACTAGAAGTTTGAGGTTAGAGAAATATCCAACTTCCAAAATGGGGGTATAGCTCAGTTGGGAGAGCGCCTGCCTTGCAAGCAGGAGGTCAGCGGTTCGAATCCGCTTACCTCCACCATCTTAGAAGTTAGAAATAAGAGGTTGGAGGTTAGATTAAAGCAAAAACCTTAAACTAAAAACATTCTAAAAAACTGTTCTTTGAAAACTGCATACAGGAAAAGACGAAGGTACCAGAAAAGAAGTAAGAGGTCTGAGGTAAGAAGTAAGAAACCGAAGACGGAAACTTCTAGGAAGGTACTACAATTTTCTAAGAAGAAAGATTAAGCTAATAAGGGCTTACGGTGGATACCTAGGTACCTGGAGCCGAAGACGGACGTGCCAAGCTGCGAAAAGCCGCGAGTAGCTGCTAAGAAGCGTAGATACGCGGATATCCTAATGGGGAAACCCGGCGGTCGAGAGGGCCGTCATCATATAGTGAAAGAAGTAGCTATATGAAGGGAACCGGGGGAAGTGAAACATCTAAGTACCCCGAGGAAAAGAAATCAAAAGAGATTCCCTAAGTAGCGGCGAGCGAAAGGGGAAGAGCCTAAACACATTTAATGTAAGGCTACAGCCGTTGTTAAATGTGGGTTTAGGATAATCATGAGTGAGACTGTAGAATCACAAAGGCAGTTGAATCTTTAGCCGAATGACCTGGGAAGGTCAGCCAGAGAGAGTAAAAGCCTCGTAGGTGAAAAGGAGAGACACCTTAGATTATCCAGAGTACCACGGGACACGAGGAACCCTGTGGGAAGAAGGGAAGACCATTTTCCAAGGCTAAATACTACCAGGTAACCGATAGTGAACAAGTACCGTGAGGGAAAGGTGAAAAGAACCCCGTGAGGGGAGTGAAATAGAATATGAAACCGTAAGCTTACAAGCAGTGGGAGGACTATTAGAAAGTCTGACCGCGTACTTTTTGTAGAACGGACCGGCGAGTTATTCTTAGTAGCGTAAGGTTAAGCCAGAAAGGTGAAGCCGCAGCGAAAGCGAGTCTGAATAGGGCGCAAGTTACAAGGAATAGACCCGAAGCCAGGTGATCTACCCATGACCAGGGTGAAGCGGGAGTGAGAACCCGTGGAGGCCCGAACCAGGTGATGTTGAAAAATCATTGGATGAGTTGTGGGTAGGGGTGAAAGGCCAATCGAACCTGGAGATAGCTGGTTCTCCTCGAAATAGCTTTAGGGCTAGCCTCAAGGAATAAAACTAGGCGGTAGAGCACTGATTGGACTAGGGGCCCAACAAGGTTACCGAATCCATTCAAACTCCGAACACTTAAGTTTATAAGCCTTGGGAGTCAGACTACGTGGGATAAGCTTCGTAGTCGAAAGGGAAACAGCCCAGACCACCAGTTAAGGTCCCAAAGTACAGACTAAGTGGGAAAGGAAGTGAGGTCGCAAAGACAACCAGGATGTTGGCTTAGAAGCAGCCATACATTTAAAGAGTGCGTAATAGCTCACTGGTCGAGCGTCCTTGCGCCGAAAATGTAACGGGGCTAAAGTCTGTCACCGAAACTGTGGAGTTTAGAGGTTGGAGGTTAGAGGTTAGAAGTTGGAGTCCGGGCGAAAAACCTGGGCAAAAACCTTTACGGTTGAAGTTATGAGGTGAAAAATTGATAAAAAGCTATGAAGATTTAGAAGTTTATCAAAAGGGATATAAATTAGCCTTGAAAATTCACCAACTAACACAACAATTACCAAAGACCGAGAGATATGAATTAGGAAGTCAAATGAGAAGAGCAGCAGTATCGATACCTGCCAATATAGCAGAAGGCTATGGAAAAAAAGAATCAAGTGCAGAGTTTAGAAGGTTTTTATTAATGAGTTTAGGTTCATGTAATGAATTACAGGTATATGTAAAAATGTGCAAAGACTTAAATTACATTAATAAAGAAATTGCTGAAAAACTTCTTAAAAGTTATGATATACTAGGAAGACAGTTAAATACCATGATCCAAAAATGGGTTTAATGTTTTTCCAACTTCCAACTTCCAATCTCCAACTTCTAAATTGGTAGAGGAGCATTGTATAGTGGAAGAAGCTGTACCGTAAGGAGCAGTGGACGGTATACAAGAGAGAATGCCGGTATGAGTAGCGAAAAGAGGGGTGAGAATCCCCTCCGCCGAAAGTCTAAGGTTTCCTGAGGAAGGCTCGTCCGCTCAGGGTAAGCCGGGACCTAAGCCGAGGCCGAAAGGCGTAGGTGATGGATAATTGGTAGAGATTCCAATGCCGCTATTAATCGTTTGAATGAAGTGGGGACACGGCAAGAAAGACAAAGCACACGACTGGAGGTGTGTGCAGAAGCCTAAGGTAGGAATAAAGAGGCAAATCCCTTTATTTAACTATCGAAGGTGATCTGGACCCGAGAGAGGGGAAGTTGTCAAACAAGCTGTCAAGAAAAGCCACTAGTGAGATTAATAGTGCCCGTACCGCAAACCGACACAGGTAGACGGGATGAGAATTCTAAGGCGCGCGAGAGAACCCTTGTTAAGGAACTCGGCAAAATGACCCCGTAACTTAGGGAGAAGGGGTACCACGAAAGTGGGCACAGCAAAGAGGCCCAAGCGACTGTTTAGCAAAAACACAGGTCTCTGCTAAGTCGTAAGACGAAGTATAGGGGCTGACGCCTGCCCGGTGCTGGAAGGTCAAGGGGAAGTGTTAGGTGAAAACCAAAGCATAGAACCTAAGCCCCAGTAAACGGCGGCCGTAACTATAACGGTCCTAAGGTAGCGAAATTCCTTGTCGGGTAAGTTCCGACCTGCACGAATGGCGTAACGACTTGGGCACTGTCTCAACAAGGGACTCGGCGAAATTGTAGTACCAGTAAAGATGCTGGTTACCTGCGACAGGACGGAAAGACCCCGTGGAGCTTTACTGTAGCCTGATATTGGGTTTTGCTAAAGGATGTACAGGATAGGTGGGAGGCTAAGAGCTTGGTACGCTAGTATCAAAGGAGCCGCAAGTGGGATACCACCCTTTCTTTAGCGGAATTCTAACCAGAGGCCATAAACTGGTCATGGGACATTGTCAGGTGGGCAGTTTGACTGGGGCGGTCGCCTCCCAAAAAGTAACGGAGGCGCCCAAAGGTTCCCTCAGTGCGGATGGAAATCGCACGAAGAGTGTAAAGGCAGAAGGGAGCTTAACTGTGAGACCAACAAGTCAAACAGGTACGAAAGTAGGGCTTAGTGATCCGGCGGTATTGAATGGAAGAGCCGTCGCTCAACGGATAAAAGTTACCCCGGGGATAACAGGCTTATCTCCCCCAAGAGTTCACATCGACGGGGAGGTTTGGCACCTCGATGTCGGCTCGTCGCATCCTGGAGCTGAAGCAGGTTCCAAGGGTTGGGCTGTTCGCCCATTAAAGCGGTACGCGAGCTGGGTTCAGAACGTCGTGAGACAGTTCGGTCCCTATCCGTCGCAGGCGAAGGATACTTGAGAGGAGCTATCCCTAGTACGAGAGGACCGGGATGGACACACCGATGGTGTATCAGTTGTTCCGCCAGGAGCATAGCTGAGTAGCTAAGTGTGGAATGGATAAACGCTGAAAGCATCTAAGCGTGAAACCAGCCTCAAGATTAGGTATCCCACTCGCAAGAGGTAAGCCCCCTGGTAGATGACCAGGTTGATAGGTTGGAGGTGGAAGTGTGGTAACACATTAAGCTGACCAATACTAATAGGGCGAGGGCTTAATCTTAACTTTAAAAATTATTTTCCTGTATGCATTTTTGAAAGAATAGTTTATTGACAACTAAGATAGATATGCTATAATATGTGATGGATTATAAAAAGTAGATAAAATTTTCGGTGGCAATTGCGGAGGGGAAACACCTGTTTCCATTTCGAACACAGCAGTTAAGTCCTCCAGCGCCTATGGTACTGCAAGGGTGACTTTGTGGGAGAGTGGGTCGCTGCCGATTTTATTTATATTTATATATCGTTTACTAATATGTGTTCCCCGATAGCTCAGTTGGTAGAGCAGATGGCTGTTAACCATCGAGTCGCAGGTTCGAGTCCTGCTCGGGGAGCCATTTTTTTAGGATTATCTTATTTTAATCTAATTTTAATTAAAGTATTGCAGGGTTTTTGTTTGGTTTATAGAACTTATTTAATAATATGATAAAGATTTTAATTCAAAAATTTAGAAGGAGAGTTGATTTAATGAGGCTTAAAAAGTTTAAAGGTATAGGATTATTTCTTCTTGTTTTAGTATTAATCACTATACCTGTCACGGCTGCTCAGGAGGATGAAAGTCAAGAAGAAAAGCAGGAAGTAATTGCTGCTATAGTAAATGGTGAGGAATTAACAGTTAACCAATTGGATTCATTTATTAATCTTGGGAAATTTGCGCAGCAATTATATCAAACTGATCAGGATCTTATGAAAATTATATTTACAACAGAAGTTGGGCAGGATGTATTAAATGAATATAGAAAAGTCAAATTAGAGGGTTTTATTAATGCGGTTTTACTTGATCAGGAGATTAAGAATAGAAACATAGTTCTTACAGATGAAGAAAAAGATGAGATATTTAATAATCAGATTGCTGGTTTAAAAGAAAATGAAGGTGCAACTGATGAAGAGATACTTGATAGTATAAAACAGATGGGCCTTAATAGTATGGAAGAATATAAGGAATTTTTATTTGAACGGTTAGGAGATCAACTCCTGCTAGCTAAACTACAGAAAGAAATATTGGATACGGCATCTGTTACCGATGAAGAGATTGAGAATTATTATAATGATAATATAGACAGTATGGAACAGGTTGAACAGATTAAAACAAGCCATATCTTACTGGAAAACGAAGAAATGGCCAATCAGGTGCTCAACCAAATAAATAATGGAGCTGATTTTGCAGAAATGGCTAGGGAGTATTCTGTTGATAATTCTGCTAAAAATGGTGGCAACTTAGGTTATATTAAAAAAGGTGATAAAAACTGGGATCAGGATTTTACTGAGGCAGCTTTTGCTCTTGATGAAAATGAAGTCAGTGATGTAGTGAAGACACAATTTGGTTACCACATTATAAAGGTTTTTGACCATGTTGAGGAAAAGACATATCAACTTGAAGAAGTTAAGGATGAAATTGAGGGAGAATTGTTAAATAATAAAAGGCAGGAAGTATGGAATCAATTCATACTGGATCTGCGTGAAAACGCTGAAATTGAAAGAAAGCTCTAAAAATAATGTAGTATAGATTTATATATAAAAACACCCTTGAAGAAATTCAGGGTGTTTTTATATTTTGCGCTTGACATGATTATCTGCTCGCTAAAAAGTTGTAATAGGAGTTAGTAATGCTAACTATTAGCTGAAGTAAAGGTATTCATTTACTTGATTATTTTCAGGCTTATTATATAATAGTACTTAAAGAGTCTGTTCGGAAAGTATCAGTATATACCGCCGGGGATTATATATCCCTTCACTCACTGCCCTCTTTATTATAAACGCATTGTTGAGGCCAGTACTAACGAATCGACTTGTGTCGCAACGGTAATACCTTAACTTCGTTCAGGGATATATAATCCCCTATTTATACCTTTTTGAACACACACTTAAAGAATTGTAATTTATATACTAAGTTAAGTGTTAAAATTTATAGATAGAGAGTATTAGTTTATGGTAAATATGAGGTGGTGTTTAGTATGGCAACTTTAAAAGATATTGCAAAAGGGGCAGGGGTTACGGTAACTACTGTGTCCCGTGTCTTGAATAATAGGGGATATATTAGTGATGAAACCAGAAATAAAGTATATAGAGTAATGAAAGAGTTAAATTATCAGCCTAATGAAATAGCCCGTTCACTGGCAAGAAAGAAATCCAATATCATTGGTCTGATCATTCCCACAGTAGCTCATTCTTTTTTTAGTGAGTTATCTTTTTATCTGGAATATTATGCTTATAACAATGGTTATAAGGTATTATTATGTAATTCTCAACTAGAACAGAAGAAAGAAAAAGAATATATTGATATGTTAAGAGCACATCAGGTGGATGGTATAATAATGGCTAGCCATACTCTTGAAGTGGATGAGTATCTTAGTTTAAATTTACCGGTAGTTACTGTTGATAGGAAAGTTGATGAGATACCCAATGTTTCTTCTGATAACTATTACGGGGGAAGTTTGGCTACCAATTTACTGATAGACAAAGGCTGTAATAAAATTGCTTATATTGGAGGGAGTTTAAAACTTAATCTACTTGCCAATAAACGATATGAAGCTTTTATAAATACAGCCAAAGGGAGAAATGTTGATTTTTTAAATATGGAAACAGATATAAATGGTTTTAAAATAGAGGAATATGAAGAACTGATCAATAATTTATTTCGGAAACACCCGGATATAGATGGTATATTTGCCAGTAGTGATTTAATTGCTGCCAGTATTATTAAAGTTTGTAATAGAATTAATAAAAAAGTGCCTGATGATGTGAAAATTGTAGGCTATGATGATGTTAAAGTAGCATCTCTTTTTGTACCACAAATTACTACAATAAGGCAGCCAATAGAAGATATGGGTAAACTGGTAATTGAATTATTAGCAAAGCTTATAGATGAAAAGGATGTTATAAATGATAATATACTACCTGTTAAACTAATTGAAAGAGAAACAACATAATTTTTAATTGAGAGTAGGAATGTTTCCCTTCTGCACTTATTACTACATTTAGGCTTTAATTTTACACCTGTTACTACATTACATACTGATGTTTTAAAACTTGCATCATTACGCTTATACAATCATTTTATATCCAGATAATAAAGGCGTTACTATATTTATGTCAATCGATTAATATAATCTCAACCACATACCTCCAAGCCATGGAATAGGCTTTATTTGCAGTAGGAGAACTAACACCTTTTTTTCTAAATATTAGTTGAACTGCTTGATGAGTTTTTAAAGAAATTTAGAATAGAGTAGTTTTTAGTGAATAATTGATAAAAATATGGACTAATAATTTAATATGTTAAGCGTTTGACATATTGCAAAATTTGCTTTATAATATAATTAATATTATGTAATTGATAAAGTAATATTAACTGCTAGAAAGGAAGCAATTTAGATGCCAATTAAAAATGAAGTAATGTTGATTGCATATGCTGATAGTATGGGAAAGAATTTAAAAGACCTTAAGTATATATTAAATAAGTATTTTAAAAATGCTATTGGGGGGGTTCATATCCTACCTTTTTATCCATCCTCAGCTGACCGGGGGTTTGCTCCACTTACCTACAGCGAGATTGATAAGAAATTTGGTAGCTGGGAAGATTTAGAAAACCTGAATGAGGATTTTTATTTAATGTATGATTTTATGATTAATCATATTTCCAGACAGTCTAAATTCTATAAAAATTTTAAAAAAAATAAGGATGTTTCTCCTTATGCTGATTTTTTTATCAGGTATAAAGATTTCTGGCCAGGTGGTGAGCCGGCTCAAAAAGATATTGACCTTATCTATAAAAGAAAGCCCAGAGCCCCATATGTAGAGGTTAAATTTGAAGATGGAACAAGTGAGAAAATATGGTGTACCTTTGATGAAGAGCAGCTTGATCTTAATCTTAATTCTAAAGTTGTCAGGGACTTTATTAGTGATTCACTTATTTATCTGGCTGAAAAAGGGGCTTCTTTAATCCGCCTTGATGCTTTTGCCTATGCAATTAAAAAAATAGGAACTAGTTGTTTTTTTATTGAGCCTGATGTCTGGGAATTATTGGGATTTACTAAATCAATATTGGAGCCTTATGGGGTAGAGATTCTACCGGAAATTCATGAACATTACTCTATTCAGTTAAAGCTGGCTGAAAAGGGGTACTGGGTATATGATTTTGCTCTGCCTATGTTGATGCTTTATTCTCTATATAGTGGTTCAGGTAAAAGATTGGTTAACTGGTTAAAGACTTGTCCCAGGAAGCAATTTACTGTTTTGGATACACATGATGGAATTGGGGTAGTGGATGTCAAGGATTTATTAACAGAAGAGGAGATAGAGCTGACTAAAGATTATCTTTATTCCAGAGGATCAAATGTGAAGAAGATTTATAGTAGCACAGCTTATGATAACCTTGATATTTACCAGGTTAATTGTACTTATTACTCAGCTCTTGGCAACAATGATGATGGCTATTTAACTGCCAGGGCTATTCAGTTCTTTACTCCAGGTATTCCCCAGGTTTATTATGTGGGATTACTGGTTGGAGAGAATGATATTGAACTTCTTGAAAAGACAAAGGTTGGTAGGAATATTAACCGCCATTATTATACTCTAAAAGAGATCGAAGAAAACTTTACGAGACCTGTTCAACAACGGTTAATAAATTTAATGAAATTTCGTAATTTATATCCGGCCTTTGATGGAGAATATAAGATTCATAATACTTTAAATGATGAGATAATTAAGATATCCTGGAAAAAGAATTTATATGAAACTATTCTGACCGCTAATCTTAAAGAGTATAAGTTCTCTATTGATTATTTTGATCCTGAAATTGGTGGGTACAAACAGTTGATTGGTGTTTAATTTTTTAAAATTACTTGGTGTTTTAAGTGAAGGTATTCATATAAAGATGTCAAATGATTAATATCAATTTTAAACGTTTTTATAATTTAAGGTAATAATAATGATTTGTAACTACTTAATAGTCAGAAATAAGGAAGCAAAGTTTGAACTACTTATTTCTGGATACTTTAAGTAGGAACAATATTTTAAAATAATTAAAGGAGGAAGAATTGATATGAAGAAGTATTTGTCTATGGTTGTTTTCTTGATGGTTATTCTTGTTTCCAGTTTTGTTATAGTGAGTGCCGGAAATGTTGAAATTACCTTGGTTAACTCCAAGGAAGAGATTCAGACACAATTAGAGGAAGCTGCTGAAGTATTTGAAAGTGAGAATCCAGGTATAAGCTTGGAAGTTATTCCCGCACCTGCTGGTCAATCACCATATGAAAAGGTTGTAGCAATGTATGCATCAGGTAATGCGCCGACACTTGCTATGTTAGACCCAGGTGATATGCCTAAATTTGCTGAGAAATTTATGGATCTATCATCTCAAAAATGGGCCAAGGATGGTATGCCAGGTGCCTTTAATGCGGCAGAAATTGATGGTAAATTAATTGGTTTTCCACTTGCTATAGAAGGATATGCCTTTATTTATAATAAGAAAATTGTAGAAAAGGCAGTTAATGGTGATTTTGATCCTTCTACAATTAAAACAAGAGATGACCTGGAGAGATTATTTCAACAGATTGAAGATTCTGGAGTGTCTCCCCTTCATATTTCACCGATGGATTGGTCATTAGGACAACATTACCTAGCTATAGCCTATATAGCTCAGTCTAAAGACCAAGAAGATGTATATGAGTTCCTGGATGACCTGAAGGCAGGTAAGGTTGATCTAGCTAACAATAAGGTCTTTAATGGTTTAATGGAAACCTTTGATGTAATGAAAAAATATAACATAGATAAAAATGATCCATTATCTGGAACATATGATAGAGGTGCAGAATTACTGGGCCTGGGTAAAGTCGCTATCTGGTTTATGGGTAACTGGGCATGGCCGAGTCTTAATGAATTTGACCCTGACGGTCAATATGGATTTTTAGCTGTTCCAATTAGTAATAAGGCTGCTGATTTTGCTAACTCCAGCATAGTTAAAGGTTCTTCTAAGTTTATCGGGATTGATAAAGAGCAAAGTTCTAAAGAAGAACGGGCGGCTGCTCAGAAATTCCTGAACTGGTTAATTTATAGTGATAGTGGGCAAGATGTTTTGGTTAATAAAATGAATATTATTCCTGCCTATAAGAGTATAGAATTGGAACCTGCTGATCCACTGGCAAAATCTATAACTAAATATATGGTTAAAGCTCAGACTATTGAGACTATAACACTGCCAGCTGATCACTGGTCTGTAGTTGGTGCTTCTATGCAGAAATATCTGGCAGGATATATTGATAAAGCAGGTTTAGCAAAAGAGGTTGAAGCATACTGGAAGACTGTTAAATAAAATTATAGACAATGAATAAATATAAATATAGGGGGCAGCCTTTTACCCCCTATTTGTTTTATCTATTATGAAAGGAGTGAGTTAAAATGAACGAAAAAGGTTTTTTTAATAAACTTAAAATCTACTTAATATTTGCTGGGCCAACGACTTTTGCTTTTTTTGCTGTAATTATTATACCATTTATATTTGGCATATATTTGACATTTACTGACTGGAATGGACTTTCTTCTACTTACTCTTTTGTAAAAATAGCAAATTATATTTCTATACTATATGATTCAGCATTCTGGACTTCATTTTTATTAACTCTTAAATATGTATTTTATACTGTAGTAATTGTAAATGTTATGGCTTTTACTCTGGGATATTTTTTAACAAGTGGAATTAAAGGAGAAAATTTTTTGCGAGCTGGCTTTTTTATTCCTAATCTGATAGCTGGAATAGTATTAGGACTTATCTGGCGGTTTATTTTTTCCAGAGTACTGGTTTATTTAGGACAAAATGTAAATTTGGGGATATTTTCTACTTCCTGGTTAGGTAATCCAGATAAAGCTTTCTGGACTTTGGTGATTGTGAGTGTCTGGCAGTATTCTGGGTATATGATGCTTATTTATATTGCAGGATTTATGAATGTACCTAAATCTGTTCTGGAGGCAGCCACCATTGATGGGGCTAGTTCTTTCCAGAAGGTAAAGAGTATAATAGCACCTTTGATGATCCCTTCTTTCATTATATCCATCTTCTTAACTTTACAGAGAGCTTTTCTGGTATATGATGTGAACTTAGCATTAACTAATGGAGATCCCTTTAAAAGTACAGAGTTACTATCACTACATATCTATCGAAAGGCATTTCTGGCACAGGACTATGCTATTGGACAGTCTCAGGCTTTTTTCTTTTTTCTAATAGTGGCAGGAATAACATTTACTCAGGTTTATTTCAGTAAGAAGTTGGAGGTGGAACAATAATGGTAAAGGAAAATAAGATGGTATCAAAATTAAAGACAGTGGTTTTATCGTTATTGTTATTGTTTTACATGACACCGTTTGCTATTCTGCTGCTGAATGCTTTTAAAAATAAAAGACAGATTATCTCCGATCCCCTTGCTTTACCGGATAGTTTTAAGCTGAATAACTTTATAGAGGCTTTTGACAAAATGAATTACATTCACGCTTTTTTTAATACATTAATAATTACTGTCTTCAGTGTGTTTATTATTGTTATTTTTTCTTCCATGACAGCTTACCTATTTGTCAGATGCAAATGGAGGTTTAATAAAATTATGTTTTTTGTAATGGTGGCTTCGATGTTGATTCCTTTTCAGGCTGTAATGATACCCCTGGTTACTATCTATGGTTCATTAAATTTACTTAATAGTAAATGGAGCCTAATCTTTATGTATTTAGGATTTGGTACCTCACTGGCAGTATTTATCTATCATGGGTTTATTAAGAGTATACCATTAGAGTTAGAAGAGGCTGCCATGATAGATGGTTGTACTAGACTGCAAACTTTTTTTAAAATAGTCTTTCCATTACTCAAACCAACTACAATGACTATTATTATCTTGGATATGCTATGGATCTGGAATGATTTCCTGCTACCTTCGCTGGTATTGATATCATCAGACCAGAGGACATTACAACTTTCCACCTACTATTTTAATGGCACCTATACATCAGATTATCATTTGTTGATGGCTGGACTTTTATTGACTATTATTCCAGTTATTATTGTATATATCTTTGTCCAGAGACATATTATTAAAGGGGTTATGCAGGGGTCAATAAAATAATTGAGAAACTTAAAGGTTTGGAGAACAGTATGTACCTTAAGAGTCGCTTTCTATCGTCAATAAAAGTGGTAGAAGTACTGAAGAAAAATCAAGTAAGAGCAGGGAGATCCTGACTCTTACTTGATTTTTCTTATTTCTTATCATTTTGCCCATAATGAGTTTTATTAGCTGGTTTTTTATTTAATATTTTAAATTCGTTTTCCTTAGCTATTTCCAGATCTTTAAGTTTAATGGCCCTTTCTACACCCCTTTTTTTATTTCTTTTAAGTTTAATTTGCATTATTAAACCCCCTTTTTAATATTATTTTCCTTGTATTGTATAAATTTTATACCTGTTTATTTTAAACGAAAATATTAACAGTTTTTAAAGAACTTATATCTATTAAAAAACATGAATACAACATGTATATTATTAAAAAATATGTTATAATAAATACAGTTATTTAATTTTGTATCTTTCCTAAAAAACAGGAGGATGCTGTTTTTTGAAGAATATATAAAAAAAGTGAAGATTAATAAATATACACATATTTATTGTGTGGATTTTAGAGGTGGTTAAATGGTTTAGATTAAGAAGGGAGTGGTACAATTAGATAAATTAGCAGTTTTAAAAGGAGATGTGTTAGATTTAATTATATGCATATAATTAATTAAAAAATAGGAGGAGTTTATATGAATTCTAAAAAAATATTTTCATTAATTTTGATTACTGTTCTGGTATGTGCTTTTAGTGGTCTAGCTTTTGCTAAAACCTATGTTGTTGGGACCAGTGCTGGTTTTCCACCTTTTGAATATGTTGATGAAAATGGAGATGTAGTTGGTTTTGATGTAGATTTAGTAAAGGCGATTGGGGAACTAAAGGGTTTTGATGTTGAGGTTAAGGATATTAGTTTTGATTCCCTGCCAGCTGCTTTAAAGACAGGAAATATAGATATGATTGCAGCAGGTATGACTATCACTACTGAAAGGGAAAAGGTATTGGATTTTTCTCAACCATACTGGACTGCTAACCAGAGTATCATTGTTACTGAGGATGCTCAAGAGGGATTAACTCTTTTATTTGGTGATCATGATATAGGTGTTCAGACAGGTACTACAGGTGATATCTGGGTAACTGATAATTTTAAAGAAAAAGGTATTTTAACAGGTAAAGTAGCCCATTACGATACATTTGTACTGGTTGTTAGTGATCTTATTAATGGTAATCTTGATGGTGTTGTCCTTGATACTCCTGTTGCTGAGAGTTATGCTGCCCAAAAACCGGTTAAGGTAGTAGCGGAGATAGTAACAGGTGAGGAATATGGTATAGCTGTTGATGAGGGAAACACAGAATTATTAGACTTAATAAATGAAGGAATAGATGAATTGAAGGCAAATGGTAAGATGGATGAATTAATCACTAAGTACTTTAAATAATAGTTAAGTTAGAGAGGGTGTATTGGTATAAATAATCTTCAACTTATCTGGAGTTCCCTTCCCAATTTGCTGGGAGGGGCTCTGGTTACTATTAAACTTACAGCGGCAAGTCTGGCAATTGGGATAGTACTGGGTATTCCTTTAGCCTTTGGGCAAATATATGGTAATAGACTTATTAAAGGACTTATATCAATTTACGAGAGGCTCTTCAGGAGTATTCCCTTATTAGTTATTTTATTTCTTGTTTTTTATGGTTTTCCATATGCAGGTATACGTCTTCCTGATTTTCTAGCTGCAGTACTTGGAATAGGGTTAAGGAGTGCTGCCTATCAATCACAGATATACCGGGGGGCAATTCAATCTGTTTCAAATACACAGATGAAGGCAGCCTTATCAATGGGAATGACTAAGTTGCAGTCATTTTTTCATGTTATTTTACCACAGGCCATCAGGTTTGCTATCCCATCATTTTCTAATGAAGCAGCTATTGTCTTAAAAGATACGTCCCTGGCTTATGCCTTAGGTGTAATTGAATTATTAAGGCAGGGTTACTATGTAATTGCAACCAGTTATGAACCAATGGCGATATTTTTAGCAGTTGCAGCAATTTATTTAGTTATGACTGTTAGCCTGAATATGGTTTTGACCAGAATTGAAAATAAACTAAAGATTCCTGGAATAGGAATTGAAGGGAGTTCCCAATGAGTCAAAATACTATTCTAAGAATTAAAAATCTGTATAAAAGTTTTGGAGATAATGAAGTCCTCAAAGGTATTTCTTTATCCTTGAATAAAGGAGAAACAAAGGTTATTGTAGGGCCAAGTGGTACAGGGAAGAGTACTATCTTAAACAACATTAATATGTTAGTGCCGCCAGATAAAGGGGATATTTATCTGGAAGATATAAATATTACAAAAACTAATGATATCCATAAGGTTAGACAGGAGATTGGTTTTGTTTTTCAGGATTTTGGCTTATTTGATCATTTAACAGCTAAGGGTAATGTAATGATTGGTCTTACTAAAGTAAAAAAGATGGATAAAAAGGATGCTGAGGAACTGGCTGAGTTTGAATTAAAAAGGGTAGGTCTAAGTGATTTTGCTGATTCTTATCCTGCCCAGTTATCAGGTGGACAGAAACAGAGGGTTGGTATAGCACGGGCACTGGCCATGCAGCCTAAATTAATATTATTTGATGAACCCACTTCAGCCCTTGACCCGGAGTTAACCGGAGAAGTGCTTAATGTTATGAAAAATCTGGCAGAAGAGGGAATGACAATGTTGATAGTATCACATGAGATGGCTTTTGCTAGATCAGTATCAGATGAAATAATATTTATGGAAAAAGGTTCTATTGTTGAACAGGGTCCACCAGAAAAACTATTTAACAATCCTGTTGAAGTAAGGACAAAGGAATTTCTTTTAAAATTGACAGAAATGTATAGTGAGAGTGATTCCTGATGTTAGATATCTTCAATTTATTTTTAGAATATTACCCACGGTTGATGAATGGATTGTTAATAACGATTGTATTAACGGTTATATCAATATTTTTAGGTACAATTTTTGGTGTTTTGCTGGCTTTAGGTAAAATCTATGGGAATAAAATAGTATCAAGACTTATTACAATATTTATTGGCCTTATCAGGGGAACCCCTTTATTGTGCCAATTATTCATCTTATATTTTGGATTACCCCCTTATGGGATAAGGCTTCCAGCCCTTCTTGTAGCGGCAATAGGTTTTACCATAAATAGTGGGTGTTATCAGGCAGAATATTTAAGGGGTGCAATACAATCAGTAAGTGGTTGTCAGATGAAGGCAGCCCGGTCTATTGGAATGACACAGTGGCAGGGTATTATTTATGTTATTTTACCCCAAGCCCTAAGGAGGGTAATTCCATCCTGGGCAAATGAATTTATTTATCTTTTAAAATATACCTCACTGGCATATATTATTGGTGCCCCTGAATTGATGGGCGAGGGAAAGGTGATTGCCAGTAGGAACTATGAATTTTTTAAGATGTATTTAATAATTGCTATTATATATCTGATAATTGTTCTAATACTCACCAAGGCCTTTGACTATCTGGAAGAAAGAGTGAAAATACCAGGTCTAGAGCATAGTAGATAATTAATATAAAAGAGGGTTTATATATTATGGGAGTTACTAATAAACAGCTTAAAAATACTGTAAATAAGATAAAGGATAAATTAATTAGTATAAGACGGGATATTCATATGTATCCAGAACTTGGTTTTGAAGAGAAGAGAACCGCCTCTATAATAGAAAAAGAATTAAGTTCTTTAGGGATAGAAGTAAAAACAGGTGTTGCTGGTACAGGCCTTGTTGGTTTAATAAAAGGCAGACAGGAAAAACCGGTAGTTGGACTCAGGGCTGATATGGATGCTTTATCTATTACAGAAAAAAATAAGTCTTCCTATATATCAAGGAATAAAGGTAAAATGCATGCCTGTGGCCATGATGGGCATATTGCAATTTTGCTTGGAGTAGCAGAAGTTTTATCTGCTTTTAAGGAGGATATACCTGGTCAGGTGAAGTTAATCTTTCAACCTGCTGAAGAAGGTCCAGGTGGTGCTCTGCCAATGATTGAAGAAGGGGTTCTTGATAATCCTAAAGTAGACATAATACTGGGGTTGCACCTCTGGCAGGATATACCAGTTGGTAAAATTGGTATTCGTGATGGGGCAGAATTTGCTTCTGTTGATGAATTTGATTTGATTATTAAAGGAAAAGCTGCTCATGGGGCTAGCCCCCATCAGGGGGTTGATGCTATTTTAACTGCTTCACAGGTGATTAATTCTTTACAAAGTATAGTAAGCAGGAATGTTGCTCCTACAGAAGCAGCTGTTATTACAGTAGGAAAGATTAATGGTGGTTACCGGAGAAATATAATTGCTGATGAGGTAAATCTGGAAGGTACAGTCAGGTGTTTTTCAGCAGAGCTAAGGGATATGATTGAGAAGAGAATGGAAGAAATAATTAGTGGTATCTGTCAGGGGACAGGCTGTACTTATATTTTAGATTACCGCCGTGAGTACCCCCCATTAATAAATACCCCTGAGATTAATAGACAGATTAAATCAGTTGTAGGGGATTTAATAGGTCAGGATAGTGTTATTACTTTGCAAAAACCCACACTGGGTGGGGAGGATTTTGCCTTTTTTTTAGAAAAGGTACCGGGTAGTTTTTTTCTGCTTGGCAGCGGGAATATAGAAAAAGGTATTACTGCTCCCCAACATAGTTCATATCACAATATTGATGAAGATGCTATTCCCCTGGGTGTAGAAATATTAACTAATCTTGTATTTCAATTAAGTAATAAATTTCTGGAAAAGAAACTTTAAAGTTATAAACTTTAAGGTTGTGGATTGAAGACCGACAAATATATTTGTCTGGTTTTTATGATAGTCTAGATAACTTTGGGTGATAAATATTTTAAAGTACCAGAGATTATTCTTTGTTCTAATTTTAATAGTTTTGTTGTAGGCTATCGTTCTTAAAGTTTAATAGGTTAACCTTAAAGTAATTCCCTATTATAGAACAGAAAGAAATAAAAACTTGCTTAATTATGCACTTTTTGATATTATAAGATTGTGTTCGAAAAGTAATAATTAGGATTATATATCCTGAAACGAAGTTAAGGTGTACTGTTTAAGTGATGGGATATATAATATCTAACAGTTAATATATAAATATTTTTTGAGCAGATGCTATAAGATGAAGGATTATGTTGTTTTTAGAATGGCATAATGTAGATAGCTTTGGAATATATATTTCAAAATTAAATAAAAATTATAAAATAGATTTCTAGGGGTGCCCTTGAGGCTGAGATTATACCCTTATACCTGATCCAGTTAATACTGGCGTAGGGAAGTAATAATATGGTTTGATATGTGTAAGCCATTAGTTCCTTATTCAGGTAAGGGACTAATGGCTTTTTTTATTATTACCTGGGAAATTATTTGAGGAGGGATTTAATTGTTGAAAGATAGGATTTTAGGGACAGATCTGTATTGTATTACTGATGAGGGTCTTTCTAAGGGCAGGGATAATATTGAAGTGGTAAATGAATTGCTACGGGCTGATATAAAGATTATTCAGTACCGGGCAAAAAACAAGAGTATGAAGGGAAAATATGAAGAGTGCCGAAAAATAAGAAAGTTAACAGCTGAGAGAGGTGTGACGTTTATTGTTAATGACCATATAGACCTTGCTCTGGCTGTAGAGGCTGATGGGGTGCATATTGGTCAGGGTGATCTGCCAATTGAGGTTGTTCGAAGACTTATTGGTGATAAGATGATTATTGGCTTATCCACCCATTCACCTGAAGAGATAGAAAAGGGTGTCAGGGCTGGTGCTGATTATCTAGGGGTAGGTCCTGTTTTTTCAACCAGTACCAAGGAAGATGCTTCACCACCACTTGGATTAGATTATTTGCGTGATGTAGCAGATAAAATTAAGATTCCTTTTGTGGTAATTGGTGGTATTACAGAGGCTAATATTGACTCTGTGCGGGAGAGTGGCGCTGAGTGTATCTGCCTTATTTCAGAGATAGTTGGAGCAGAAGATATAGGGGAAAAGATAAGGAGTTTACGCAAATGTTTAGGAAAAAAATAAGGATTAAAGGGAGAGATTAATAATGATGACTTTAATGGAAAAGGCAAAGGCAGGGAAATTTACAGCTGTAATGGAGAAGGTGGCCAGGGATGAAGGTGTTAGTGTAGAACTTATCAGAAAAGGACTGGCAGAGGGAACAATAGTTATCCCCTGTAACCCTCGTCATAAAAAATTGGAACCGAGGGGAATAGGTGAGGGTTTGTCTGTTAAAATAAATGCCAATATTGGAACTTCTGAAGAGTATTCAGATATAGATGTTGAATTGGAAAAACTGACAGCAGTTATTAAAAATGGCGGGGATGCTGTTATGGATCTCAGCACCGGTAATAAAATTTCTGAAACCAGGCAAGCGGTTATTGAAAATAGTACTATACCAGTAGGGACAGTTCCCATCTATCAGGCTGGTGTTGAAACACTACAGTCTGGTAGGGCTATTGTTGATATGACTGTCGATGATATCTTTAAAGCTATTGAAGCCCAGGCAGGGTCAGGAGTGGATTTTATTACAGTGCACTGTGGATTAACCAGGGAGGGTATAGAACACTTAAGGAAAGAAGGCAGAGTAACGGATGTTGTCAGCCGTGGGGGTTCTTTTCTCACTGGCTGGATGCTGCATAATGAGCAGGAAAATCCCCTTTATGAACAATATGATAGATTACTGGAGATTGCTCGCCAATATGAATTAACCCTTAGTCTGGGTGATGGACTGCGTCCTGGTTCACTGGCAGATGCTACTGACAGGGGCAGATCCATGAATTGTTAGTATTAGGGGAATTAGTTGATAGGGCCAGAGAAGTTGGTGTTCAAACCATGGTAGAGGGCCCGGGGCATGTACCATATGATCAGATTGAAGTAAATATTAAACTGGAAAAAGAATTATGTAAAGGCGCTCCCTTTTATGTGTTGGGGCCACTGGTAACGGATATTGCCCCTGGTTATGACCATATAGTAGCTGCCATTGGTGGGACAAAGGCAGCTGCAGCAGGGGCTGACTTCTTATGTTATGTTACACCAGCTGAACACCTGGGGCTTCCTACTATAAGTGATGTTAAGGAAGGTGTTATTGCCAGTAAAATAGCAGCACATGCTGCTGATATAGCCAGGGGTAACAAAAAGGCCTTAAAGAGGAATAAAGAAATGGCAGTAGCTCGGAAGGCACTTGACTGGGAAAAGCAGATAAAACTAGCAATTGATCCGGAAAAAGCTAGAAAGTTCAGGAAAGAGCATAATACAGAAGAACGGGATGTCTGTGCTATGTGTGGTCAATTCTGTGCTATGAAGATAACTGAAGAGATTTTGCGGAAAAAGTAATTAACAATTATCAAAAAAAGGTGATGAATAGCATTATGAAAGTATCTACAAAAAAAGTTGCTTTTGTCGGATTGTTTATAGCTTTAGAGGTAGTTTTATCAGGGACATCAATACCTGTTGGTGCTACTAAAATAATGCCGCTACAACATACACTTAATGCTACTGCTGGTATTTTACTGGGGCCATGGTATGCGGTGGTAGCAGGTTTCTTTACTGCTGTTATGCGGGTTTCACTGGGAACGGGAACTATTTTTGCTTTTCCAGGGAGTGTTTTTGGGGGATTGGTAGTTGGTTATTTTTATAAGATAGGCAAAAAAGATTATGCTGCATTTACTGAGCCACTGGGTACTGCCCTGATAGGTGGAACATTAAGTGCACTTTTATTTGCCCCTGTAATTAATGCAGAAGGCAGTATCTGGTTTTTCATTTATCTTTTTGCTTTAAGTAGTGTACCAGGGGGTATTATTGGATATTTCTTTGTTAAATTAATTAGAAATGTATTGCCAAATATTAACTGGGAGGAATTATAATGCTTAAAAAAGCCTTAACTATTGCCGGGTCAGATTCTGGTGGTGGAGCAGGTATTCAGGCTGATTTGAAGACCTTTTCAGCACTTGGTGTTTATGGTTTGAGTGTTATTACTTCTATTACTGCCCAGAATACCACTGGGGTAATTGCTGTAGAGGATATTTCCCCTGCTATGGTGGCTAAACAAATAGATGCTGTGTTTAGTGATATTCAAATTGATGCTGTTAAGATAGGAATGGTTTCAAATAGGGAGATAATTAAGGTCATAGTAGAGGAATTAAGAAAATGGGATGTCAAGAATATAGTCCTTGACCCGGTTATGATGTCAGAGAGTGGTAGTAAACTTCTGGATGTCGAAGCTCGTTCTACATTAATTAAGGAGTTAATACCACTGGCTGATATTATAACACCAAATCTGTCTGAAGCCTCTGTATTACTGGAAAGAGATGTAATTACTTTGAAAGATATGGAAAAGGCTGTCGAGGAACTAACAAAAATGGGTTGTAGTTCTGTGCTGCTTAAAGGTGGTCATCTGACTGACAGGACTTTAGCTAAAATGACTACTAAGGCTATTGATGTTTATTATGATGGTCAATCATTATTAAGGTATCAGGCTGATAGGGTTAAAACTAGAAATATCCATGGGACAGGCTGTACCTATTCTTCAGCAATAGCTGCTTATCTTGCCTTTGGTTTTAAAATGGATAGATCAATAGCCAGGGCAAAAGATTATATTACAGGGGCTATCCAGAATAGTTTTAACATTGGAGAAGGAGCTGGCCCTACAAATCATTTTTATAATTTATGGAAGGAGAAAGGGGAATAATATGGATTGTACTAAAATTGTAAATAAACTTATTTATGAGAGGGAAAAAATCAGGGAAAAGAAACCTTTAATACATCATATAACTAATTATATAACAGCTAACGATTCTGCAAATATAACATTAAGTATTGGTGCTTCGCCTGTTATGGTTGATAACTCTGCTGAAATAAAAGAAATAATTCAAATGGCTGATGCCTTGGTCTTAAATATTGGTTCATTATCTCCTGGACAGGAAGAGGTCTGCCTAAAGGCTGTTGAACTGGCTAATAAAAGAGATGTTCCGGTTATCCTTGATCCAGTAGGGGCAGGGGCAATAAGTATTAGAAAGGAATTAGTTATCAGTTTATTGAGTGATTATAAGATTAATATAATCAAAGGGAATCTTGCTGAGATTAAATCAATTATAGATATACCTACCAGTGTAAAAGGAGTTGATTCGGAAGACACTATGGGGGGTGCTGGAGAAGCAGCACGGGAGTTGGCCTGGAAGTATAATACGATTACGGTTATTACCGGGAAACAGGATTTTATTAGTGATGGTCAAAGTATAGTAATCATTGATAATGGTGTCCCTTTACTGGCTATGGTAACAGGTACAGGGTGTATGACAGCATCACTGATAGGGGCTTTCTCTGCCGTAGAAGGAGGTAGTCTTTATGCTGCTGTAGGGGGAGTTTTAACTATGGGGATTGCTGGTCAGTTAGCAGCCAGGCAGTCAGCAGGCCCTGGTATGCTGCGTTATAAATTAATAGATGAAGTTTATCATATTAATGAAAATAAGTATAAAAAATTGGCTCAAATAAATTTTAAGAGCTAGTTTGAGTAATTTAATTTTGTCTTTGGGAAGGGGATTAAATTTAGGTAAAGATTAAATATAATGGCAAAAACTGACTCCCCTTTGACAAAGTAGGGTTAATTTAGTAAAATTGAAAACAAGATATGTGAAGGGATGTTCAATTCAGTCTCTTTACCATTATTTAGGGCTGATGCTTTTTTTTAGAGACCTGTCGAAAGGCGGGTTTTTTGTATTTTAGGGGCAAATCCTAATATTTGATTTAGAGGAATTATTTTTTATTAACACAATGATTAAACAAATATGATTTTTAATTAGATTTATTATAAAAGTTTAAATTTATTTTGTTGGATAAATGTAAGTAAGTAGTTTATATTATATTAAGATATATTTATCATATATTAAGAATATGAATTTGGAGAGCAGGATATAAATTTGAGATAAAGAATTAAAGATTTATAGTTGTTTGAGATAAGAATTGAGTTTATTTAAAACTATTTTTAAGATGAAATAAATATTTTGATTTTTCAATCTTAATAATAAATAGTTGTTAATGAAAGGAGACACTTATTAGTGAGGGAACGGAATGTAATTTCTATTATAATTATAATAATGACATTAATATTTGTATCAGCTTGTTCTCATCAGACTTCTCTTGAACAGAAAACTGCTGATTCTGATATAATTACAATAAACAACAAATTATTTAAAGGTACTAATTTTGAAAATTTAGAAATTCCAAGCAATTATAATATGAAAAAATTCAAAGGGATTACCCTTAATTTTATTGTTGAAAACAATATTAATGCTAATATTTTATCTCATGAAAGTGAAACCTTTTCCAGATTAACAGGGATAAATATCAAGATAAGAGCTATGGATTATGATACGTTAATTCAAAAAGTTAATTTAGATCTTTTATCTCAAGCAGGTGAATATCAAATAATTTATGTTGATCCTTATCAGACTTTAAACAGGTTTTATACACATCTTGAAATTCTTAATCCTTATATTAATAATTTTGATACACCAAATATAAAGGGTTTTCCTGAAGATTTTTTTAGCACTCAGATTTTAGTAGATTCATATTTTAAGGAGAAAGAAAATATTTATACAATTCCTTTTGATAGTACAACAATGATTTTATATTATAGAAAAGATATTTTTAATAAATATAAAGATGATTTTTTTGAAGATAAGGGCTATAATTGGAGGCCTGATAGTGAAGACTTTACCTGGGAGAAATATAGTGAAGTAGCAAGATGGATAGATAATAATATCCCTGATGAAGAAGTAAAATATGGAAGTGGCCAAATGGCCCAAAAACATAACTCCATTTTTTGCGAATTTTCTAATATACTCTCTGCTTATGGTGGAGATTACTTTAGTGACGAAAATATTAATACACTTGGTCTGGATAATTTCAGTGTAATTAATACTTTAGATAGTGATTTTATTCAGGCACTTGATATTTATAAAGAGGTAGTAAAAGCTTCCTCCCCAGAGAGTATTAACTGGAATTGGACCGATACAGCTAATGCTTTTAGAAATGGTGAAATAGCTATGATGGTAAATTGGGATGAAAATAGCACATATATAGAAAATGAGCAATCAAAGGTTAGAGGCAAAGTTGGATATGCTATTTTACCTTCTGGTGATGAAAGAAGTGCAAATATTTATGGTGGTTCGGGTATTGGAATAAATAAATATATTAGTAAAAAGGAAAAGGAGGCTGCCTGGCTTTATATTGTATGGGCCACCTCTAAAAATATGCAACTTAAGATTTTAAAACATCCTGAAGGTGGTAGTATGCCAATAAGAAAATCTGCTTATAAAGGTGATAATGAAATTCGAGAATATCTAAATGAGCCAAATGCAGAAGAGAAAAAAAATATTTCTTATAAACATATTAAAGCAGTGTTAAAGGCCTGGGAAAAAGAGAATATTTATTTGAGGCCTAAACTTAAGAATTTTTACCAGGTCGAGAAGATCCTTGTTAGTAATTTACATGAAATGGTAGAGAAAAATATAGATAGTAAAATAATAAGTGGAAAGATATTTAAGGAATTGAATGAAATAAAGTAATTAGCTAAAATGGAGGAAGTTTTGTGAAACAAATTAAATTTTTCAATTCTTTGCGGGTTAAACTAGGAATTATAACAATTTTTCTGATAGGTGTTCCTATTATAATTATAGCTATTATTTATTCTCATAATGTAAAAGATGTAATAATTCATAAATATACAGAAACTGCTATTGAGTCTGTTTATGAAACGGCTGAAAAAATAAATTTTGTTTTTAAAGATATTCAAAAATTTTCTACTGTAATTATATCAAATGAAGAACTACTCAAAATGGTAAAGGATTCTAGTGGATTAAATGAAAATGATTATAACTCTAAATTGAGAAGTTTTATTACAACTAGAGCTGATATAGAATCCATTCGACTTATACTTGGAGAAAAAACTTATTTGATTGGTGCAAATAGAAATAATTTTAGTAGAGAAATTACTCACAACCTTTTAGAGTCTTCTGGTGAGCCTGTTTGGATTTCAACGCAAAATGTTGAGGTTGAAATTCTGGCAGGTAAATTTGAAAAATATTATTTTACTTTGGCTCGAAAAATTATTGATTTTAATACACTTAAAAATTATGGTTTTCTTTTGATTGACCTTGATGAAGTGATTTTAGAACAGGCATATTCAAATATAAGGGAAGAAAATAATGGAGAAATTTTTATCTGTGATAAAGAAGGAAAAATTATAAGTCATCCTGATAAAAATAGAATAGGGAGTTTTATTAGTGATAAACCTTATGCTGCTCAGGTTTCTGAAAATAATAGTGGTTATGTAGAATATAAAAATAAAACTGATAAGCTTGCAATATATTCCACAATAGAAAATAGTGGTTGGAAAATCATAAAAACTATTTCAACAGATTATCTTTATAAAGAAATTAACCGTATTCAAAACTATATCATTTATGTAGGGATATTTTATGGATTTTTAATTATTTTATTTATGATAATTTTTTCTTTTCGTTATACAAAGCCAATGTTTAGAATGATGGGAGTAATAGAGAAAGTTGAAAAAGGAGATTTAACTGTTAGAATGGATGTTAATTGTAATGATGAAATAGGTCAACTGGGTGATAGCCTAAATAATATGATAGACGAAATGCAGAATTTAATTAATAAATTAATTAAAGAAGAAAGAGAAAAAAAGGAGGTCGAACTGGAGGCTCTACATGCTCAGATAAATCCGCACTTTCTTCATAACACTCTAAATACAATTAAATGGATGGCCAAAATAAATGGTAATGAAAGTGTAAGTAAAGCTATTACAGCACTTGTAAAATTGTTAAGAATAAGTACCAATTTGGGTAAAGATATGATTACTTTAGGAGAAGAAATAGAATATGTCAAAAATTATTTGTTTATTCATAGACTTAGGTTTAATGAATCAATAATTGTTAATTTTAATATGGAAGAAGACTGTCTTGATCAAATGGTTCCTAAGTTTATCTTACAGCCTGTAGTAGAAAATTCTATTATTTATGGGATGGAAAATGACCAGGTAGAGTTAAATATTATCATAAAAATATTTAAAAATAATGATAAGATAATTATTGAAATAATTGATAATGGTCCAGGTATAGATAATGAAACCTTAAAGAAAATTCTTACTACAGAATCTGATAGAAATAAATTTACAAAAGTGGGTCTAAATAATATTGATAGACGGTTAAAACTTTATTTTGGAAAGGAATATGGTGTTAAAATAAAATCTAAATTAGGTCAGGGTACAAAAGTGATCTTAATTTTACCAATCAAATAAACATTGTTATTTATAAAATGGAGAAAGTTAATAAATTTTGGTGATTAGGAGGAAGTATTTATGTACAAGGTTCTAATTATAGATGATGAAGTACTTGTCAGGGTTGGCCTTAAAACTACTATTGATTGGCAAAAGATAGGATTTACTGTTGTTGCTGATGCTTCTGATGGTGAACAGGGATATGCACAGTATAAAAAACACCAACCAGATGTTATTATAACAGATATTAAAATGCCAAAGGAAAATGGATTATCAATGATTGAGAAAATTAGAAAAGAAAATAAAAAAGTTATAATTCTGGTTTTAACTGTTTATGATGATTTTTCTTATGCCAGAAAGGCTTTAAAACTTGGTGCCGATGACTATATTTTAAAATCAGAAGTAGAAGATGAGGAACTAATAGAATTAATGTCAGGTATTAAAGAAAAAATTGATAAAAAAAATATAGCTAAGACAAAAAAGACAGAAATTACACGTGATTCTTTAAAAAGATCATTATTTAATGATATGTTAAAGAATAATTTTGATATAAATTCTAAAATAAAAAAGCGATGTAAAGAATTAGATTTTGCAGTTTCCAATACTGTTTTTGGTTTAGTAAGTATTATTATGAATGATCTCTTAGTTCAAGAAAAAAAGGAAAAGGAAAATCTTCAGAAAGTAAACAATGCAATTGCAAATATAATTTTTGATCAACTTTCAAGCCAAAATATTAATTTTATTTATAACAATGAATCAAATGATTATACTTTGTTGTTGTCTTCTCCCGGACTTAATAAAAATAAATTAAAAAATATTTTGAATTCAATAAGTAATGCTGCACAGCAATATTTTGGTGTTTTTGTTAAGATTTTTCACACGAATCTTTTTGAAAATATAGAAGCAATTTCTTCGAGGTATAAGTTTTTAATTGAAAAAACTAATATATTATTTTATAAAGATTTTCATAAAACTTTCATTAAAGAAAGTTCTGAGATAAAATTTAATAGATTAAATATTTTTGATTTAAAAAAGCAATATAATCAAAAGTTTATAAATTTTATTGGGGAGAAAAATTTAAAGCAGATAGAGATTTTAAATAAGAAAGTAAAAAGTTTTTTTGAAGATAATAATATTGAGCCCATGATTGTAAAAATATTTTATTCTAATTTGATTGCTGATATTTTTGATAATTATGAAGTAGTTTTTAAAGATAATAAAAAGATAAAGCATTTCGAATATTATCATTATAGGGTCATGCAATTTAAAGATTTAGATAGTGTAATAGAACTATTTTATGATTTAATTACTGCGGTTATTGTAGAGATAGATAATTGCAGGTATGATAATTCTAAATTCATTGTTAGTCGTGCTTTAAACTATATTCAAAGTAATTATGATAAACAAATATCATTAGAAAATATAGCTGATGGTCTGCATATGTCTAAAAATTATTTATGTAATATTTTTAAAGAAGAGACTGGTGAAAATACTTCTTTATATATCAATAAAGTTAAAATAGAAAAAGCTAAGAAAATGCTTTTGAAAAAAGATTATAGAATAAAAGAATTATACGAAAAAGTGGGATTTTCAAATCAATATTATTTTAGTAAAGTTTTTAAAAAAATAACAGGGATGACTGTTACAGAATATAAAAAGAAAAACAACTTATGATTTAATATTTTATTATGATGGTTATAATAAATTAATTAAATAAGGCTCTTTCATAATGGACCTTTTACATAATTGAATTGTTATCCAGACGATTAAAACGGAGCAGAATTTAGTAAAGGCAATTATGAAAGAGGCTGTTCTATTGTTTGACCGTAGGGAGTTTAGAACAGACCATAATTGGCTGATACTAAATTCGTTGCGGAGTTTTTGGATGGGAACAATCAATTATGCAAGACGCTTAAATAAGAAATTAGATTAAAAAACGCTTAACCTTTGTAGGTGCAGCGTTTTTTGTATTTAAAAGATGCTTAAAACAGTTAATAAATTAAAATAATATAATTAAATATTAAAATATAACAAAAAAACAGAATAAAAATATTTTTAAGAAAGTTACAAGTAATATTCTATATAAGTGGAATAATTGAATTCATTTATTTGACAGTAAAATAAAATTATACTTAATACACAGTAACTCAAGATAATATGTATCAAAAATCAAATTGGGGAGGTGTACTATGGGAGATAAAGTAAAACTGAAGATAGAAAATATAGAAAAATCTTTTCCTGGGGTAAAAGCACTGGATGATATCACCTTTTCTGTTCAAGAAGGTTCTGTTCATGTATTATGCGGTGAAAATGGTGCTGGTAAATCAACATTAATGAAGATAATTAATGGGGTTTATCAGCAGGATAAAGGTAATATATATATTGATGGTGAGCTAGTAGAAATAGATAATCCAATTGAAGCAAAAGAATATGGAATTTCGATGATTTTCCAGGAATTAAATTTTGTTCCAGAAATGACTGTTGAAGAAAATTTTATAGCTGGTAATTGGCCTACAAATAAATTGGGCAAGGTGAATTGGAAAGAAGTAAGGAAAAAGGCAAAAAATTTACTGAAAGAAGAAGGACTTGATTATAATCTTGAAACTAAATTAAAAATGCTTTCTATATCTGATATACAGCTGTTAGAAATTACAAAAGCTATTTCTTATGATGCCGATATAATTATAATGGATGAACCTACTTCTGCAATAAGTGAAAAAGAGACAGAAGTGCTTTTTAATAAAATATCTTCTCTTAGAGAACGGGGAAAAAGTATTATCTATATTTCTCATAAAATGGATGAAATATTTAAAATAGCTGATGAAATTACTGTCTTAAGAGATGGACAGGTAGTAGATACAAAACCAGCTGATGAATTAGATCAGGATCAGGTTGTTTCTCTTATGGTAGGTAGAAAACTTGCTCAAAGTTTTCCAAAAGAAGGTGTTGAAATTGGCAAAAAAATACTTGAAGTAAAAAATTTAAATAGACAAGGAGTTATAAGGGATATTAACTTTGATGTTCATAGAGGAGAAATTATTGGTTTTGCTGGTTTAGTTGGAGCTGGACGTACAGAAGTAATGCAAGCTTTATTTGGGTTAGATCCTTATGATTCAGGTATTATTAAAATAAAAGGCAAAGAAATTAAAGTTACAAATACTTGTGACAGTATAGATAATGGGCTGGTTATGCTTTCTGAAGATAGACGGAGATATGGGATAATTCCTGTCCGCAGTGTTAGAGAAAACATTACTTTATCAAAACTGGAAGAGTTTATTTATAATGGTAGATTACATGCCAAAGAAGAAAAGCAGGTTGTAAAAGATATGTGTTCTAAGATGAATATTAAAACTCCTACTATAGAAACAGATATTAATACTTTAAGTGGGGGTAACCAGCAGAAAGTGGTTTTAGCCAAATGGATGGTTAATGATCCTGATGTTTATCTTCTAGATGAACCTACCAGAGGTATTGATGTGGGGGCAAAATACGAAATTTATAAATTAATGATATCTTTGGCTAAACAGGGAAAAGGAATTGTAATGGTTTCATCAGAATTACCAGAGTTAATTGGTATGTGTGACAGAATATATGTAATGTCAGGAGGGACAATAACCGGTGAACTTAAAAGAGAAGAATTTTCTCAAAAAGCAATAATGAAACTGGCTGTAGGATTAAAATCATAGAAAGAGTGGTGATAGCGTGAAATTAGATTTAGATAGGAATTTTTCTAAATTAAAACAAAAATATGGAATACTTTTAGTTTTGATATTACTTATTACAGTTGCTTCATTTATAAATGGCAATTTCTTAACTATAAGAAATATAACTAATATATCAAGACAAATTTCCATAACAACTATTTTAGCTTTTGGAGAAACAATATTAATTATTTCTGGAATGTTAGACCTTTCTTCGGGTTCGGTGCTTGCTTTATCAGGTTTATTATCTGTTTCTGTATTTAAAATGACAGGCTCATTATTAATAGCGTTTATTATAGCAATTGCTGTAGCTGTTTTTTGTAATATTTTGAGTGGCATTATGGTTACTAAATTTAAAACCCCTCCATTTATAGCTACACTTGCTATGCTGGCTATGGCACGTGGTGCAGCTTTATTATATACAAATGGACAGAATATTTATCAGATAGGAGAGTATACAGTATTTGGACAAGGATCAATCGGAGTTATTCCTACTCCAATTATATTTTTAGTATTAATTGGTCTACTTACTTGGTATATTCTTAAACATACAAGACTTGGAAGGTCTCTTTATTCAATTGGGGGAAATGAGGAAGCTTCTATTGCCTCTGGAATTGATGTAAATAAAAATAAAATGATAGCGTTTATTATTAATGGTGTTTTTGTTGGTATAGCAGGTGTAATTTTTATGTCTCGTGTTAATGCTGGTCTTCCAAATGGAGCTCAGGGATTTGAGTTTGAAGCCTTGACCTCATCTATCATTGGTGGAACAAGTTTTTCTGGTGGTATTGGTACAGCTGGGGGGACTGTTATAGGGGCTTTTATAGTAGGAACTTTAAATAATATAATGAATCTCTCAGGGGTTAATTCATACTTACAACAAATTATTCGCGGTGCAATTATAGCTCTGGCAGTAATATATGATACTTATTCTAAGAATGTAAAGATCAAAAGTAAATTAGCTAAGGTAAAAGAGGAGTAAATCTTATTACTAAAGTGAATTATGTTTTATTGGTTGAAATGGCTAGTGCCGTTTTAATAAAAAAAATGAGGAGGGAATTATATTGAAAAAAGGTTTAATTATGATGATGATTTTAGTTTTTAGTGTATTGGCAGTTGGTGGTATAAGTGTTATGGCACAGGAAAATTATAAAATAGCTTATATAGCTAGAGCCCAGGGGGATTCTTTTGCAGCCTGGTTAGCTAACTCAGTGGAAAAAGAAGCTGAAAAATATAAGAATATTGAGGTTAAAGTATTTGATGGCCAGGCTTCTGATGCCAAACAGAATTCTTTAATTGAAAATTCAATTACTAATCAGTTTGATTTAGTAATTATTCAGCCTAATAATGGAGAAGCTCAGAGACCATATGCTGAAAAAGTAGTTGAAGCAGGAATAGAATTGATAACAACTAACGCCCGCATTGAAGGTATTGAAGGTGCTTCTTCTGTTGATGCTAATCCATATGCTCAGGCAGCAGTTAATGCCCGTAAAGCAGTTGAGCAAATACCTCAAAATGCCAATGTAGTTGTATTAAACGGACCTCCAGGAAACTTCCATGCTTCTGAAAGACGCAAAGCCTGGGAACAAGAATTTTTTAAAAAACGTCCTGATGTAGAAATTGTTGGTGAACAAATTGCTAACTGGAATAAAGGTGAAGCTATGAGATATATGGAAGACTGGGTTATGTCTAATGATAAAATTGATGCTATAATCTCAATGAATGATAATATGGCAGCTGGGGCTTTAGAAGTTGTTAAAAATGATTCACAGTTCGAAGATATTCTGGCATATGGTGTAGATGGTACTGCTGAGGCTTGTTTATTAATTAAGGAAGGAAAAATGACTTCTACTACTATGCAGAGTGCCTACGCTTTGGCTGAAAAACTATTATGGGCTTCTAATCTTCTTTTAACTAATGAAGTAATTGAGATTCATACAGATATTAGTAATCCATTAGTTACACAGGAAAATGTAGATGAATATCTTGAAATGCACAAAGAGGCAGGTAATCTCTAATAATTATTAGAGATTATCGTTTTAAATAGATAGATTTAGTTTAAAAGTTATTGTAATACAATATCAAAAGCACACCTGAGTATATAAGATTATATACTTGGTTGTGCTTAATTGTAAATGACAATATTTCCTAAAAATAGTATAAGAAAGGGAGATTTATAATGGATAAAATGAAAGTAGCTTTAATGCCAGAGCCGGGTAAAATGGAAATTATAGAAAGAAATATACCTGAGATAAAAGATAATGAAGTTCTTGTAAAAATAGAACATGTTGGATTATGTGGTTCAGATCTGCATTATTATGAACATGGTAGAATCGGTGATTTTATTGTTAAAGACCCGATAGTACTTGGTCATGAATCTGCAGGTAGAGTTGTTAAGACAGGAAAAAATACTGAAAAACTGGAAGTAGGAGATTATATTACTTTAGAGCCAGGTATTCCCTGTGGTATATGTGAATTCTGTAAAACAGGAAGATATAATCTTTGTCCAGATGTAGAATTTTTAGCAACTCCACCGTATGATGGAGCCTTTGCAGAATATTTAGCTTATCCAGAAAATATGTGTTTTAAACTTCCTGAAGGAATGGATACTGTTGAAGGTGCTCTTATTGAGCCTTTATCAGTTGGTTTTCATGCTGCCAATCAAGCTGATGCTAAAATTGGAGATACAGCAGTGGTATTAGGGGCAGGGTGTATAGGATTAGCTACATTAATGGCTCTTATGGCGAGAGGTATCAAAGAAGTTTATATGGCTGATTTGATAGATTTAAGATTAAATAAAGCTAGAGAAATTGGTGCTACTGAAGTATTTAATGCAAAGAAAGTTAATGCTGTAGAAGAGGTCATGAAGATGACAGATGGACAGGGTGTTGATCTAGTTATAGATACTGCAGGAAGTAAAATCACAGCACAGCAGACTGTTGAACTCGTTAAACGCGGTGGTAAAATTGTGCTTGTAGGAATGGCCGCAGACCCAGTATTCAAATTTGATTTTGGAAAATTACAAGCTAAAGAAGTACTTATCAATACTGTGTTTAGATATAGAAATATTTATCCTTCTGCTATTAAAGCTGTTGGGAGTGATTTAATAGATATAAAACAGATAGTTACTGACACTTTTGGATTCTTAGAAATTAAGGAAGCTTTTGATTATAATATAGAAAACAAAGATAAGACTGTTAAAATTGTTATTGATATGAATGAATAACCATAGAAAAAATAATAATTTGAAAATAATATTTAGGATCCACGATTTTTTAATTAACTTAAGTTTTTCATTGTAGAATTTGATTAATTTTATGGAAAGGGATTGAATTTAATAAATAAATATATTATAATAGTAAACAATATAAAAATCGAAATATAATTAAATCATTGAACAGGAATATTAGGTATGTTTTGCTGAAAAAAGAGAGCTAATGGTAGGTGAAAATTAGCCAGCAGACTGCTGAATCCACCTGGGAGTGATATAGTGAAAGTAGAGTAGTTATATCCGGGTCTGTCCGTTACAACAGCTGAGTGGTCCTATAGTATATTGTAAGCGATGGGATCATAAGGGTGGCACCGCGGGAAGTTAACTCCTCGTCCCTTCAGGGATGGGGAGTTTTTTAATTTTAGTTATATTAAAAAACTAGAAGGGGGATGTAATATGTTAGATTTAAGGTTTGTTCGTGAGAATACAGAGGTAGTGGCAGAAGCACTGAAAAAGAGGGGAAAGGATATTTCCTTAGATGAATTTATTAAACTGGATGAGGAGAGGAGAGAGATTCTTTATGAGGCCGAACAGTTAAAACATAAGCGGAACACTGTTTCTGCTCAGATAGGGAAGTTAAAAAGGGCAGGGGAAGAGGCCAGTGAGATAATCTCTGAAATGAAGGAAGTTTCTAATAAGATAAAAGACTATGATGAGAGGTTAAATGAGATAGAAGATAGTTTATCCAGTATACTCCTTGGGATACCAAATATACCTCATGAAAGTGTACCTTTTGGAAAGGATGAGGATGATAATGTAGAGGTAAGGAAATGGGGGGAACCAAGGGAGTTTGATTTTGAATATAAAGCCCACTGGGACCTGGGAGAGGAACTGGATATTCTGGATTTTGAGCGGGCGTCAAAGGTAACAGGGGCACGGTTTACTTTCCTTAAAGGGGCAGGTGCCAGGCTGGAGAGGAGCCTGATTAATTTCATGCTGGATTTTCATGTTAAGGAACACGGCTATACAGAGGTATTTCCTCCCTTTATTGCCAATGCTGATAGTGCTACAGGTACCGGCCAACTCCCCAAGTTTGCCGAAGATATGTTTAAACTTGAGGAGCTGGATTATTACCTGATTCCTACTGCTGAAGTGCCTGTTACCAATATGTATCGTCAAGAAATTCTTAGTGCTGATGAATTACCCATAAATCATGTAGCATATAGTGCCTGTTTCCGGGCAGAGGCAGGAGCACACGGTAGGGATACCAGGGGGATCATCAGACAGCATCAATTTAATAAGGTAGAGATGGTAAAGTTTGTAGAGTCTGTGGAATCATATAATGAACTAGAGAAAATAACACAAAATGCGGAAGAGATACTCCAGGAACTGGGGCTGCCTTACCGGGTAGTAATCCTTTGTACTGGTGACCTTACTTTTTCTTCAGCCAAGACCTATGATATAGAGGTCTGGATGCCAGCCTATAATACCTATCGAGAGATATCTTCCTGCAGTAATTTTGAGGATTTTCAGGCCAGACGGGCAGGTATAAGGTATAGGCCTGCACCAAAGGCCAGGACTGAATTTGTTCATACGCTTAACGGTTCTGGTCTGGCAGTCGGCAGAACAGTAGCAGCTATTCTAGAGAATTATCAAAATGAAGATGGGACTGTTACCGTTCCAGAGGTATTAAGACCATACATGGGTATTGACATTATTAAATAGCTTTAAAATGATTACATTTCTACAGCTGTAGTTGAGCTAGTAGGATGTAATCTTTTTTAGAGGCTAATATAGTATGATTAGATGATTAGGGAAATTATGCAATTTTAAAATTGTGGATAACTTTAAAGGCCGACAAATATATTTGTCTGGTTAATAGTTTGCTGATTAACTATGGGTAATAAATAGTTTGAGTTAAGAAAGTTGATGTTTTGATTAAGTCTGGGTGGCGTAGCCATTTTGTTCATTCAAAATTAAATTAAGGTGGGGGATTTTATGGAGAAAATAAAGGTAATTGCCCATCGTGGTGCAGCTGCTTATGCACCTGAAAATACACTTACTTCTTTTGAAAAAGCGGTGGATATGGGTGTTGATGGTCTGGAGCTGGATGTTCATCTCAGTAAGGATAGGGAAGTTGTTGTTATTCATGATGAAAGGATAGATCGGACCAGTAATGGTACAGGCTTTGTTAAAGATTTAACTCTGGCAGAACTAAAGAATTTCGATTTCGGCAGCTGGTTTAACATGAATTTTTGTCAAACTAAAATACCTACTTTAGAAGAGGTTATTAAACTCCTGGATAGAAAAAAGTGGACAGGTTTATTAAATATCGAAATAAAAAGTGGTATTGTTATTTATCCTGGTATTGAAGAGAAACTCATTGATATAGTAAAAGAAAATAACCTAGGGGATAGGGTAATATTTTCTTCTTTTAATCATCAGTGTTTAAAAGTAATAAAAGAAATTGAAGAAAAAGCAGAGATTGGTTTACTTTATGTTTCTAATATTATTGATCCCTGGTTATATGCTGAATATCTGGGGGCTGCTGCTTTACATCCTGAATTTCATATTGTTTATAATAACCCCCATTTGGTAGAAAAATGCAGAGAGAAATCTATTGCTATAAATACCTACACAGTAGATAAGGAAAAACATTTGACGGGGCTATTTAAATATAAAATTGATGGTATTATTACTAATAAACCGGATTTAGCCTTGAAAGTTCGTAGGAAGATCAATAAAATTGCAATATATAAGAGAGTATAAGACAAGGACCATTTTTTGGAATTGTTATTTTAAATAATTTCTTGACAATAATAAATGATTTTGATAAAATTATATTAAATTAGGTGGGATACCCCACTGCTACATCAAAATGGAGCTGTATTTATGAAAATTAGTATAAATAAAAATAGTCATATTCCTATATATTTTCAAATACAAAAGCAGATTAGAAAAGCAATTGAAAAAGTTAAGATAAAGCCTGGAGAGCAGTTGCCAACAGAAAGAGAATTAAGTTCAAATCTAGGAGTTAGCAGGGTTACTATTAGAAAAGCAATGAGAGGTTTAATAATGGAAGGCCTCTGTGAAAAAAAATCTGGTAAGGGGATTTTCGTTGCTGATAAAAAGCTGATCATGAATATTCAAAATCTTGAAGGTACTACACAATTTATCAAGCGATTTGGCTTTGATATTAAAACATCAGTTATTGACAAGAAAATCATTAAGTCTGAAGAAAATCTATCAAGTAAATTAGAGTTAGTTGAAGGTAGTGATGTTTTATTTTTAAAAAGAGTTAGGTATGTTAAAGGGGAACCTGTGATGTTGGAAGAAACTTATCTTCCTTTATATTTATTTGAAAATATAGAGATTGAGGATTTAAATAGATCTCTTTATAATGTTTTAAATCATAAGTATAATATAAAACCTGCTCGTTCAAAGGGTGTGTATAACATACGTATTTCAGGTGAAAAAGAATCTGAAATATTAAATTTGAAATTAAATACCCCTCTTCTTGTCAAAAAAGCAACTTCTTATACAAGTGAAGAAATTCCTTTTGAATATAATATTGCTAAGTATCGCACAGATAAATTTGAATTTATAATTGATTTGAAATCAAATTAATGACTATAAGGTTGTAATTAGGGTTAATATTTTGGAGGAGATTTTTTTGATTTTTTAGAGGGGTAGCCCACAATCCCAATAAATTAAATTTAATTTTGGAGGTAATGGTTATGAAAGTCATAGGACTTGGTGATAGTGTAGTAGATAAGTATTTAGATTTAAACGAGATGTTCCCTGGTGGAAATGCTTTAAATTTTAGCGTATATGCTAAAAAGCTGGGTTTTGATTCAGCATACATGGGTATATTAGGTGATGATGAGCCTGGTGCACATATTATAAAGACTTTAAAAAAATATAAGATTGATATTTCCCATTGTCGGGTATATAAAGGAGAAACTGGTTATGCAGAAGTCAATTTAGATGATGGAGAGAGGGTCTTTGTTGGTGGTAATAAGGGTGGAGTATTATATGAGAATAGTTTTAAAGTATTTCAAAAAGATTTGGAATATTTAGGTCATTTTGATTTAATTCATACAAGCTGTTTCAGCAATATTGAAGAGAGCTTAGAGAAATTAAAAAAATTAAATGTGCCTATTTCTTTTGATTTTTCAAGCAACATAAGTGAGCATTATTTAAAAGAAATATGTCCTAAAATTGATTTTGGAATAATATCTTGCAGTAATATATCTGTAAATGAGACTAAAAATAAACTGAAAACTGTAGTTGAATTGGGGTGTGATTTTGCCCTGGCAACAAGGGGAGAACAAGGTGCATATCTGTATTACCAAAATGAGTATTTTTACCAAAGTGCTCACAAAGTTGTTCCTTTAGATACACTTGGTGCAGGGGATTCTTTTCTTACATCTTTTCTGATGGATTATATGTCGAAATCTAATTTTTCAGTGGAGGTGATAAAAAAATCGCTTGCTAGGGCAGCTAAATTTGCTGCTGAGACTTGTTTGGTAAATGGGGCTTTTGGAGAAGGCAAAAAAATCAACTAAATTAACTAAGGAGAGATTTAAATTGAGAAGAAGAGTAGGGTTATTTTTAATTGTATTAGCTTTTACTGTAATTTTTACTAGTGTAGTTGTGGCCCAGGATATAGTACATTTAAATTTCATGCATAGATGGACACGGAGTCCGGATAACGAATTTTTAGCAGAAATAGCAAAGAATTTTGAGAAGGAGAATCCCAATATAGATGTTAAAGTAACTGCTATATCAAATAATCCATATAAGGAAAAGATTAAAATTGTTTTAGGCACTGATAATGCACCTGATGTTTTCTTTACTTGGCCTGGTGAATTCACAAATCGTTTTATTCGGGAAGACAAGGTGCTTGATTTAACAAAATATATGGAAGATGGTTGGCAAGGTGATTTTGTCCCATCTATCCTTGAACCGTTTAAATATAATGGTCGAATTTATGGTGCACCTTACCGTATGGATGGAAAGGTATTTGTTTATAACAAAGAGATATTTAAAGAAGTTGGGGTTAAAGAGCCTGAAAACTTTAGTGAATTAATTGAAATCTGTAAAAAAATAAAAGAGGCTGGTATTACTCCGATTGCTTTTGGTAATTTACACTCCTGGCCAATTTCTCATTACATTGGGCAGCTAAATGCTTACCATGTTCCATATGATGTTTATCAAAAAGACCTGGATCCTACTACAGGGACATTTGAAGACCCGGGATATGTTGAAGCACTAAACGATTATCAAGAATTGGTACCATATTTCAATTCTAGTCCAAATGCTATTACCCATAACCAAGCTAGGGCTAATTTCCTAAATGGTGGGGCAGCTATGATGTATATAGAAATAATTGAAGTGCCTGAAATAATGAGAGCAAGAGAGGACATAGTATTTCAAGAAAAATATAATATATTTAAGATGCCTTTCCCGGAGGATGGAAAAGGAGGTCCTGATTATCTAGTGGGATACCCCGAGGGTTTTGTGGTTTCTTCAAATACAAAACATCCAGTTGAGGCTATAAAGTTCCTCAAATATTTAACCAGCAAAAAAGTAGGGAAATTAGAAGCTAAAGAAACTGGTTTTATTAATGGGATTAAAAATGTTGTAGAAAAAGGAGAAGTAAATGATGCTATATATAATTCTTCAAAATTAGTGCTTAATACTGAAAGATTAGTTAACTGGTTTGATTCGGCGCTTCACTCCGAAATATGGGCTGTTGCTAGAGAAGAACTACAGAAGTTAACTGATGGAGTTACAACACCTGAAAAAACTATGAAGAAAATCAGAGATAAAACAAAAGAAGTAAGGCAAGAGTTGAACTAGTATATGTTTTGTAATTACTGTGAAATAGTATTAATACTATTTCACAGTAATTTATAGAGGGGAGTGAGTTGGCAGTGAAAAGGGGAAAATATATTCCTTGGGTATTTCTAGCACCTACTTTAATCTTTATTGGAATTTTTGTCTATATCCCAATAATCCAAAATTTTTATTTTAGTTTTTTTAGAATGAATAGTTATAGTGTTAATACTGAATTCCTGGGACTAAAAAACTATCTAGACATTTTTAATGATGATGTATTTTATACAGCCATAATTAATAATTGCTGGTATGCTGTAATTTCATTAACTTGTCAAGTGGGTTTTGGTTTAATGATTGCTATCTTTGTAGAAAGCAAATTTTTAAGCAATAAAGCAAAACAATTTTTTCGCACTATTTATTTTATTCCTTCTGTTATAGCTATTACTGCTGTAGGTTTAGCCTTTTACTTTATATATAATCCTACCTTAGGATTATTAAACTCAGTAATTGAAATATTTATAGGTAGAAATTTTGATTTTGCCTGGCTTGGTAACCCGAAAACTGCAATATTTGCAATAATTGCGATGAGTCAATGGCAGTGGACTGGATATATAGCAATGTTATTAATTGTAGCTATCCAGAGAATACCAGTTGAATTATATGAGAGTGCTGATTTAGATGGGGCTAATTTTTTTCAGAAGGCTATCTATGTAACTATTCCACAAATAAGGGAAATGCTTTTGGTAGCTTCAGTAATTACTGTAATAGGTGCTTTTAAACTTTTTGCTGAAGTGTTTGTAACAACAAGAGGTGCGCCTTATGGTTCCAGTCATGTATTAGGAACTTATATGTATGAGACTGCATTTTTTCACGATAAAATGGGGTATGCAGCTGCAATAGCAGCAATAATATTTATTATTACATTTATAGCATCTATAATTCAAATTAAAATAGGAGGCAGTGAGAATTGAGGAGGCATAATTATGCATACGTTGAAAAATAATTCTAAATTTACGTTTAAAAAAACCTTAATACTAATATTTTTATCTATATTGGTTCTGATAACTCTCTTACCAATGTTCTGGGTAGTGATTAGTTCATTAAAATCAAATGCAGATTTTTTTTCGTCCCCTTTAAATTTTCCCCAAAAGCTACTTTTTAAAAATTATGTAACTGCCTGGCAAAGGGGATTATCCCAGTATTTCTTAAATAGTATTATTGTTACCACTATTTCAGTTTTTTTAACAGTTTTTATTGCTGCCAGTTGTTCTTATGCTTTGACAAGATTTAATTTTAAAGGGAAAAAAATAATTTTTTATACTATCTTAGCAGGGCTATTATTATCTCCTCAGGTTGCCTTACTTCCTTTGTATCAATTGTTAAATAATTTGAATATTTATAACACATACTTGGCTTTAATATTACCGTATGTAGGTTTTCAACTGCCATTTGTAGTATTTTTAATGAGAGCATATTTTTTATCATTCCCAAAGGAAATTGAAGAATCAGCCTATCTTGATGGATGTAATACATTTTCCGTTTTTTTTAGAATAGTGCTACCAATAAGTAAACCAATCATTGCAACAGCAGTTATAGTATCTAGTAGGTTAATCTGGAACGAGTTTTTGTTTGGATTGGTGTTTATTGATGATAAATCACTAATGACTATACCAGTAGGTTTAACGAACTTCCAGAGTGCTTTGCAGACAGATTATTCTTCTTTGATGGCTGGTATTGTTATTGCTGCCATTCCAATGGTCGTTATTTTCTTATTATTACAGAAATATTTTGTTAGGGGTCTAACTGCAGGTAGTGTTAAAGGATAAAAAAATATGGGAAAAGTTGAATACTAAAAAACACTAAAATGGTAGTATATTTTTTGTCAATATACTGGGATATCCCAGAAGACCACAAAATTAGGGGGGTGTAATTGTATTCATGTGTACTTATGTTTCATATCAGTTTAATTAACTAAACTTAAATGTCAAAAATAATCTTTATAATAATAGGGGGGCTTTACATGTTGCCAAAAGAGATAATTAAAGAAATCAAAGAAAAAGAGTCAAATATCAAAAGCTTAATTTTTGTGGGTTGTGGGGCATCTATTGCAGATTTATATCCAGCAAAGTATTTCTTAGAAGAAAATAGCAAAGAAATTAGAGTTAGTTCATATACTGCAAATGAATTTAATTATGCAACACCAAAATCTGTTAATTCAAATTCCATTATTATTACTGCTTCTTTAGGTGGCGCTACTCCGGAAACAGTTGAAGCTACAATTAAAGCAAAAAAATTAGGGGCTTACGTTATAAGTTTAACCAAGGAAAAGGATTCTCCCTTAGCTAAGGCAAATCCAGATTATTTAATTGTTCATGGGTTTGGAAAGAATTATGCCTCTAAATTAGAAAAAATGACTATAGCCTTGCAATTAGCAGTAGAAGTTTTAAATCAATTTGAGGGATATGATGCATATCAGGAGATGTTAAATGGTTTTAATAAAATATATGATTTAATAGAAGAATCTGTGCTAAGTGTTGTACCTCAGGCAAAGGAATTTGCAGCTACCTATAAAGATGAAGAAGTCGTTTACTTTATGAGTAGTGGAGCAACTCAAAATGTTGCTTATGCCACTTCTATTTGTTTATTTATGGAAATGCAGTGGATTAATTCAGGTAATTTTCATGCAGGAGAATTTTTTCATGGGCCTTTTGAAATAGTTGAGGAAGGTGTTCCTTTTGTACTTTTTATGAATGAAGGCAAAACTCGTCCCATAGATAGTAGAGCTTTAACATTTTTGCAAAGGTTTGGTGCCAAGGTAACAGTTTTAGATGCAAAAGACTTTGGTTTGTCTTCTGAAATATCAAAAGAGGTTATTGACTATTTTAATCCAATGTTATTAACTGCAGTTATGAGGGTATATGCACAACAATTAGCAGAAGCCAGAAATCATCCTTTAACTAAAAGAAGGTATATGTGGAAGTTAGAATATTAGAACTTGAATTATAAAGTGTTATTCATATATAATAAGGAGTTGCTATAGTCGATTAACTATGGTTATAAAGTTTTTTATTATTTAATCACTATAGATACTCCTTATTTTTTTAGATATAAAAAAAATTAATTTTTAGGAAGGATGTAATATATGATTAAAGCCGTAATATTTGATATGGACGGACTTATGTTTGATACAGAAAATATGTCAAAAAAATTATGGAAAAAATTAGGAAAAAAACATAGATATAACTTTGAAGACAGCTTTTTTGATCGAGTGATTGGTCTAGATTTATCTGCAACAATAAAGGTTTTTGAAGATGTTTTTGGTTCTGATTTTCCATATGAAGAACTCAAAAAAGATAAAAATAAAATGATGATTAAAGAAATTAAAGATAGTGGTATTCCTATTAAAAAGGGATTAAAAGAAGCTATAAAATTTCTAAAAGAAAATGATATTTTAATTGCTGTTGCATCGTCAAGTAAAAGATCTGCCGTAAATTTTTATTTAGAATCTGCAGAATTAAAAGATAAATTTGATTTTATAATAGGTGGAGATGAGGTAAAATGCAGTAAACCTAGTCCTGAAATTTTTCTAAAATGCTATGAAATACTTAATGTAAAAAAAGAACAGATCTTAATTTTAGAAGATTCTATTAATGGAATAAAAGCGGCAAACAAAGCTGAAATAAAGGTAGTATTAATTCCAGACTTAGTTAAAGTTCCTTGCGAAATAGAAAAATTAACTTTTGCAAAATTAACTGATTTGACAGAAGTCCCGAAATTAATAAAAAAATTTTAATGAAAAATTAACTGTTCTAAAAATGTAAGAATTACTAATCAATGAAGTATTTTCGGCTTTCTGGAAATTGTTTCATGAGCATGTCTAGGAATTTTATAGTTTTCTAGATTGCAGGTCTTCTTGCTATAATGCTGCAAGTTGTAGTTATTCATCCAAAACTGCAGACAAAAAGGATGAGGGAAACTTATATTATTGTTAAAATTTAAGATTCTAGCATTTGGTACGAAATAGTTTAAGAAAGTTAAAATTAGGCAAATTTTAAAGAAAAAATAATCTTTTATTAACATCATTGTAATATAGTTTAGATATAATAAACTCAAACAAATTGTTTGAGAGGTGGTTAAATAATTATGGGGAAGAGATTTTTATTTGTTTTGTTATTAAGTTGTTTATTTGTAAATACTTTTAGTGGAGCAGTTCTGGCGGGAAAAATTGAACTTAGTTTCTGGCATGCTATGGGTGGTGGGACTACTGGTGTTATTCAAAGGATGGTAGAGGACTTTAATTATACTCATCCTGATATTGAAGTAAGTGTACAATATAAGGGTAGTTATCGTGAAACATTGAATGCCACTATTGCAGCTGCTCGTCAGGGTACTCCTCCTAGTGTTATACAGTCTTTTGAGGTTGGTACCAGGCAGAATGTAGATAGTGGTATTTTTGTGCCGTTTGAGGATTTATTAGTTGAGGGTGAAGTAAACTGGGATGATTTTCTTGACCCGGTATTAAATTATTATCGGGTTGATGGCAAATTATATTCTATGCCTTTTAATTCTTCTAATGCCATTCTTTATTATAATAAAGATATATTTGCTAAAGCTGGCCTTGATCCGCAAAATCCACCGACAACATTTGAAGGGATAAGGGAAGCATCTCAGATTATAGTTGATAAGGGTCTAGCTAAAGCAGGTACTACCTGGGCTTTGCATTCCTGGTTTTATGAAGAGTGGATGGCTAATTTAGGACAAAACCTGGTTAATAAAGAAAATGGTAGGGCAGGTCTAGCTGATGATGCTTATCTTAGCAGTGATAAATCTTTAGAGATTATTAAATGGTGGAAGGAATTATATGATAAGGGTTTATGGGTTAATGCTGGTATTGAAAACTGGTCCCAGGCACGACAAAATTTTGTTTCTAAACAGGCGGCTATGTTGATTACTTCTACTTCCAGTGTAACCAGTTTAAGTAATGAAGGCCGGGGACAGGGGTTTGAAGTGGGAACAGCACCTATGCCGATACCAGAAAGGCAGAAGAGAAATGGGGCAGTAATTGGTGGTGCTTCTCTCTGGATACTTAAAAATAAAGATGAAACCGTAGAACAGGCTGCTAAAGAATTTGTCAAATGGATGAGTCTGCCAGAAAATCAGGTAAGATGGCATAAAGCCACTGGATATTTCCCGATTAGGAAGAGTGCTGTTGATTTACTTAAACTTGAAGGATGGTTTGAGGATTATCCAAATTATAAAACAGCCTTTGAGCAGTTACAGAGCACTAAGATAGTAAGACCTACTCAGGGTGCCTTAATAGGTAGGTTTGCTGAAGTAAGAACCATAATTGAAAAAGCTGTTGAGGCTGTTTTAAATGATAATGGTAGTATTGAAGATATTATGGAACAGGCTAATAAAGATATTAAGAAATCCCTGGAAGAGTATAATAGGGTTATTAAATAACTGCTTATAAAGACACTATCCCTAAGTTAATAAAAATAAGGGAAGGAAGAATATATTTGTTTCAAATATATTCTTCCTTCATTAAACAAAGGAGAATTTGGATGAATTCTAAATATAATGGTAAATTCATACCCTATCTATTATTATTACCATCTATACTGATATCATTTATTTTTTTATATTATCCAGCTGTTCAATCATTTATTTTAAGCTTATATAAAACAGCTTTTCTGGGTATAAAGAAGATTTATGTGGGCCCTGAAAATTTTTTGGAATTATTAAGTTCACGGGTGTATCTGGATAGTATTCTGATGAGCATTATTTTTGCTGGTTCAGTGGTTGTAATTGGAATTAGTGTTTCGATGTTTATTGCTATTTTATTGAATAGAGATATACCAGGTACTCAAATTTACCGTTTAGGTTTTATCTGGCCGTATGCTTTATCACCAGCGGTTGCTGGAGTAATCTTGTTATTTATGTTTAATCCTACTGCCGGTATAGTAAATTATATTACTGAAACACTATGGGGAATTAGCCCGGACTGGGTATCAAATAGTAAATTAGCTTTAGTAATGGTTATTGGGGCAGCTATCTGGAAAAACCTAGGATATAATATTGTTTTCTATTTGGCATCTTTACAAAATATACCGGATGGGGTTATGGAAGCTGCTGCTGTAGATGGTGCTAATAATGTTCAGAGATTTTTCTATATTACCTTTTCTTTTTTAAAACCAACTACTTTATTTTTAGTAATTACTAATTTGATCTATTCTTTTTTTGATACTTTTGGTATTATAGAGACCCTTACTAAAGGTGGGCCAGTTAATGCTACTAATATTATGATTTATAATCTTTATACAGATGCCTTTAAAAATTTAAAATCAGGTGTAGCTGCTGCCCAATCTATTATTTTGTTTTTTTTAGTTATGATATTTACAATTGTCCAATTTAAATGGTCTGATAAGAAAATACATTATGGAGGTTAGGTGTTTAAAGTGCTCGGATACCGTTTCAAAAAACTAGTTAATTATTGTCTACATCATTTAATTTTGTTAATTTTACTATTAATAATTGCTTTTCCCTTGATATTTGCTTTAATTAAGAGTACCCAGACTATTACTGAGATTTTTACATATCCCCCTAAAATGACAATTGGTAGCGCTTTACTGGAAAATTACTTTACTGTGTGGAATGACTATAATTTAAAACAATATATTTTAAATACTGGTTTTATTGCTTTGGTAATAACAGTGGGTAAGATTATTTTATCTATCCTGGCTGCTTTTGCCTTTGTGTTTTATGGTTTTTCTGCTAAAAATTTGATTTTTATCTTTGTTTTAATTACTTTGATGTTACCTATACCTGTTCGAATTGTTCCTCTTTTTGATCTTATGAAACAATTACACTGGGGAGATACCTTTTATGCCTTGATTGTTCCTTTTTTGGCCAGTGCCACAGGAACATTTTTATTCAGGCAATTCTTTAAGTCGTTTCCCAGTAATTTAGTTGATGCGGCAAAGGTTGATGGAGCTGGTCCAATACGTTTTTTACTGCAAATTTTAATACCAATGTCTCTTAATGTAATTGGAGCACTGGCTGTCATTGAGATAGTATATGTCTGGAACCAATACCTCTGGCCTTTGATTATTATCAGCACGAATGGTAAGAATGTTATTCAGGTTGGATTAAATTCTTTAATAGGCACCGCTGACCAGGGTACTGATTGGGGAATAGTTATGGCTGGGGCTGTTTTAGCACTATTGCCTCCCTTGATTTTATTTATTATTCTGCAGCAACAGATAATACAGGGTTTTTCCCTTGGTAATGAGAAATAAATAAATTAATGGTAAACTCTGATTAGCTCTTGACAAAGCAGGGTTTATATAGTAAAATTTATAACGTGCTATACGGAGGGATGTCCGAATTGGCTAAGGAGCCGGACTTGAAATCCGGTGAAGCCGAAAGGTGTCTGGGTTCGAGTCCCAGTCCCTCCGCCATTAATATGACAAGGATTATAGAGTTTTGATAAGCCCGCCGGGAAGGCGGGATTTTTTATATCCCCGGCTTTTCCCCGTTATTTTTTTCAAATTATTTTACAGCCCTTTTTTGAAGAATTGGAAAACATGTGAATAAATATCTAGAGTAACTTTAATTGATGAATGACCTAAGCGCTTCTGGACTATTTTAGAATGTACTCCAGCCTGGAGGAGAAAAGTAGCATGTGTATTTCTTAGTGATTTTAAATTGAATTGTGATAAACCAGCCTTTTTAAAGATAATTAGTATAGCGATTATATGCTGTCCTGGGTTTTACTTTGCGGCCATCAGGCATACAAAATACCAGGTATAGCTATCTCCCATGTCTGATTTTGATTAGCTGCTATGTCTAGAAGATTTCCCCCGGCTGAGTGTTATTTCCCAAGGGCCATTAACTTTAAATGGTCTTGTATTTTTCATGTTATTTCCTTCGAATTGGGTAACTGATCTATTTTTGTCATTAGATTTTGTTAGATTAAATCCTAATTTCATTGCTAATAGGTCGTAAGCTTCCAATCTTTTTTCTGGGTTCTGAATAGATATAATATTTTTTATTTCTTTTAATATATTGTCTTTTGTAAGATTTTTTGCATACATGGTTAATGTTGAAAGAGGCTAAGCCCATAGATTATTCTTTCTTTTCTTTGCGTCAAAAAAGGTCCATATGGCCAAAATGTGTGTTATACTGTCATTAATAGAAGTATATGTGAATCCTCCTTCAAAATAAATTGCCCCCTGATGGCAACCAGGGGGTAGAATAATAGAGTAGCTATTACAGCTGCTCTTTTTTGATTATTTTTTTAAATTGATATTAATCTTTAAGTTAAATATAAAACTTGGGTCATTCTGTTTTTCTTCTTTTAATTCTCTGTATAATAATTTAGGATCTAGTGCTTTACCTCGTCCTTGTTTTCTAATTTCTTCACCTGTATTAAAATTTTTATAGTAGTATTGGTATTTGTAATTGGGGTATTTAACAGATAATTTTTCTATTATATTGGAATCTTTGTAATAATAATCATATTTGTTCTTTTTAATTTCAATATTTTCTACAATATGATGTCTCTTATTAATATATTTATATTCATATTTATTTCCCTTTACCTCAATTTTTTCTTCTCCATGCTTTGTTTTGTTTCTTTTTTCATACTTTTTAGCGGATATTGGGGGGAAAAGTCTTTTGCGGCTGGGGTGATGTAATTTTATTATCCCATCCTCAAACATTATAGGAGGCATACCAAAATAAAGAGAAAGGTATCGTATATTATTCTTGTATTTTTCAATATATTGAAGATCATTTCTTGTCATTGGTCTATCAGAATTAGAGTAAAGATAAAAAATAAGTCCCAGATCTTCATTGGATAGATCTAGTTTAACAAAATAATCAGCTTCTTTCTGTTCAATATTAAATATCTTTAGCAAAAAATTAATTGAATCTTCAGCTTTAGCGTTATGTACCATAAAAATTGCTGCAGTTAATATAATTATTAAAAAAACACTTTAAATTTATTCATCTGCTGCTCCTTTTATTTTAGTATTTTGTGCTACATTTGTATATCTATTATATGATTTTTTATCATTCTCTGCAAATAGCAACTCAAAATTAATACGATTCTGTTATTATACATGATACAAAAAAACCAACCTAACGGCTGTCAAAAAAGGAGGACAAAAATTGAAAAAAAGTATTTAATTTATGTTATCTCTTAGTGGGTTGTCTATAGTATATAGTATTAAGATTAAGATAAAGTTAAATTGGTTTTAAAATTAGGTTAAATTTTTAAAACACTGAATTAGTATAATCTGGTGTTTTTATTATAAAGAAAGGGGAATATGAAATTAGCCAACCAAATGGCTGGCTAATTGCTAATTAGGAGGATTAATCTAAATGAAAAATTCTATGTAATTCCTTAATGGGATACTTATATTATATAGTACTAAGATTAAAATAAAGTTAGAGTGAGATTAGAATTAGATTAAAATCAATGAGGAATCAAAGTCATGGGAAAAAGTTCCTTTTATAGCATCTAAAACATATTTAACTGCACTTGGAGCATTAAGTTGCTCTGGGTGGGGGGGTTCAAATTGCTTTTGTGAATTCTTGTCGATTTGCAGGAGTGTTTATTCATGATAGATGAAGATTATGAGAGATGTATTTTTGGTTTAATAGATACATATCGCTTAAAATATATTTTTGTTGCAGCTAAAATAATTAAGACAGCCATACGTGATTAATTAATACAATTATCCATATAAGGTGGTGTATGAAAAATGTTTACCCTAAGAAGTACAATTGAATATTTGCTGACGGTTCTGTAGAAGTTTTGAAGAGTCTGCTTAATATGTGAAAATTTATAAATCATAAGAAGATCTATGGCAAGGTGGTGGTGAAAATGTTACAATATAGGAGATGTTACCTGAATTATTCATAAGTTAAAGTCAAATTGAAGGTGAAATTAATTTGACGTGGGATTTAGGATTAAGTATATTATATGAGGAGGTATATGATGAAAATAAAGAAAGTATCACTAATAGGACTTGGAGCCATTGGAGCGGCCTATGGCAGTAAACTAAATGAAGTAGAGTCAATATCACTTAAAGTAATAGCAAGTAAAGATAGAATAGAAAGATATAGTAAACAGGGTTTTGATGTCAATGGTAAAAAATACAATTTTGATTTCATATCACCAGAGGAAGATATTGAGCCAGCTGATCTCATACTGGTTTCAGTAAAATATCATCATTTAAAGCACACCATAGAAGATATGAGAAAACATGTGGGGCCTAATACCATAATCTTATCTCTATTAAATGGTATTTCAAGCGAAGAAATACTAGGTAATGAATACGGTATGAGAAAAATGCTCTATGCCATGTGTGTTGCAATAGATGCAGTTAGGGAAGGTACAAATATTAAATTTTCTAATATTGGGAAAATAGTTTTTGGTGAAAAGGATAATACATATTCAGAAAATGTACTAGCTGTTGAGGAGTTGTTTGATAAGGCTGAAATTCCATATGAAATACCAGAGAATATAATGCGTTCATTATGGTGGAAATTTATGGTCAATGTTGGTATTAATCAGGTTTCAGCAGTATTGAGAGCCCCCTATGGGGTTTTTCAAAAATCAAATAAAGCTTTGGGTTTGATTAAAAACTCTATGGAAGAAGTGATAGAAATATCTAAGAAAATAGGAATTAATCTTGAAATTAAAGATATAGATGAATTTATTGATATAATGATGGAACTATCACCTAATGGGAAAACATCCATGTGCCAAGACATAGAGGCAGGTAGGAAAACAGAAGTGGATATGTTTGCTGGGACTATTTATAAGCTTGGATTAGAGCATGGAGTAAATACTCCAGTAAATAAGATGCTTTATGATATGATTAAAGTCTTAGAGCAAATGGATGAGATAAAAAAATATACTTAGAGTGCAAAAGATTTATTATTATGGAACCTTATATAAAAATAAAGAAGCCAACCGAAGGAAACATGAAAAAATAGTCTGCTAGTTTATGTTTTCTCTTAATGAGTTATTTATAGTATACATTATAAGTATTAATATAGAGTTAAATTAATATTAAAATTGGGTTAAAGTTTGCTTGTAAATAATTGTTTATAATTTTTCTTTTTTATATAGGGTGATGTGGTTAAGATTTAGTGATTATTGATTCTATTGATAACGAAGAAGAAGAGTGGTACTGAAAAAGAATGTTTTCTATGATGAAATTAGCGAAGTGAAGATGATTATGAAAAAAATAAATTAAAATAGAGTTTAATGAAAATATGATAAATATAAAGGTGGGGTAATTTATGAGATTATATAAGAGGAAAATGCTTTTAATAGTATTAGTCATATTATTTATGACAAATACTGTAATTGTTTTTGCAGTAGAAGATGAGGAAACATGGCAGTATTATTATGATAAAAGTAACATTAAGTACAAACTTCGAGAATACGAAAAAGCCTTATCATTTATAGATTTGGCTTTGGATATAAATAATAAAATACCTGCTATCTATAAATTGAAAGGGGAAATATACATTAAGCTACACAAATTTAATGAAGCAATTTTTTGTTATGATGAAGCATTGAAGTTAGGTGAACATGAAGCAACTTTTTACTTAAGTAAGGGGATAGCATATTTATATCTTAAAGAAAATGAAAAAGCAGTTAATTTGTTTAAATGTTTGGAGGGTTAATGATATGAAAATTGCATTACATTCATTACTTGTTAGTTAGACCAGAATATCAAGGCAAAGGAATTGGGAAAGAATTAGTTAATTTGATGATAAAAAAATATCAAGATTGTGCATGCAAAGTTTTAATTGCTTATGATGACGAAATAGGATTTTATAAGAGATGTGGTTTTGAAATAGGTGAAGGTGAAACACCTATGTTTATTACTTATCTTACTATTTAAACAAAGGGTGTTTGTTTGAGTCCTAGTCCGTCCGCCATTAATGGACAGGGATTATAAAGTTTTGATAAACTCGTCGCGAGGCGGGATTTTTTATATTCATTATCTTTTTCAAAATTTCCTTCTGAAAGATAATTTTCAAATTCTTTTCTAGCCCCTTCTTGAAGAATCGGAATAAAATGTGAATAAATATCTAGAGTAACTTAATTGATAATGACCTAAGCATTATGGGAACCATATTATAATCATAACGATATAAATTGCAGCAAAAAAAATGGTATATATATATTACAGAGAATAAAAAAATCTCTAACTGAAGATATTATAGTTAGAGGTGATAAATATAGAAAAGAAAAAAATAATTGCTATGATACAAGATTTACGCAAAGAACTGCATAAATTAGTTAAAGAAAAAGGAATGCAAGATGAGAATGTAATAATGAAGAGTCAGGAGTTAGATAAACTATTAAATGAGTATGAAAAACTTCTAGATAGAGAAAAAAATTAATAGCTGCTCTTTTTTAATGCATAAAAAAATGGCCAACCAAATGGTTGGCCTACGAAAGAGGTAGTAAATAATGTTGAAAAATCTATGTGATCCCTTAACGGGTTACTTATATTATATAGCGTTAAGATTAAATTATGGTTAAAATGAAATTAGAATTAGATTAAAATTGAGGTGGTGATAGTGTACAAATCCAAAAGAAGAGTCCATGACGCTGATAAAACAAATAAAAAACAATCTGAAAAAGGTTACTTGGTTTAAAAACATGGGTTTTTTGATAAAAGGAATACTGAAGAAGAGTCTCATTAGGGATGGTTTTTTATAAAATAATATTCTGGGTATTTTTGCAGGAAAATAATGCTGTATCGCGAAATATAATTAAATGCAAAAAAATAGGAGAGTGGAAACAATGCCGTATGCAGAAATTTTAGTAACTAAAAATTTTATTACTGATGAGGAAAAAACTGTTCTAGTAAAGAAGATGACTAAAATTCTATTGGATTCAGAAGGCCTTATAGATAATCCGATATCAAGATCTATTGCTTTGCTAGATATCAAAGAATTTGGCTGCCTATATGTTGGTGGAGAAAGGAGCAAGCAAGATAAAATATTAGTGAAAATATATGCATTTTCAAATGCATTTAATGATAAAAGCAAGAAAAAATTATTTTCAGATATTACTAATGCATTAATTTCAATTAATGATAAAATCAAATCTCAGAATGGAAGAAATATATGGTGTATGATAATTCCATTACAAAAAAATAATTTTGGAGTGGGAGGAGCTCCTGTCACATTGGAAATGACAAGGAACCTTGTTTCAGCTTATAATGAAGAATGATAAATAAAATACATAGCTAGGTGAATTAAATTATATTTCAAATTAGTAATTTCTAAAGTTGAATAGGAATCGATTTAACCGCACTTTAGGGTAGTATTTTATTTGCTCTGTGTGGAGTTTTTTTATTTTATAGGAAGAGTATTGGAAATATGGAAAAAATAAAAGAATGAATAAGGTTACCATTATATTTTTCGTATAAAGAAAAAGCCAACCAGAAGGTTGGCAAGGAAGGAGAAAATATCTATGTGATCCCTTAACGGGTTACTTATATTATATAGTACTAAGATTAAATTACGGTTAAAATAAAATTAGAATTAGATTAAAATTGATGTGGGCAGAAGAATTGACTAGTACAACTTGGATTCGGCAAGCAACTAACCAAAAGCCAGTTTTTTAGAATTTTAGCCTTGAGAATTTCATTTATGTTATTAAGAATCTATAAATTCTCCTTTAAATATGTTTATTATCTTAGAGTTATAAGGACTTATAAAGTATTTGTTCCAGCTTATGTTATGACTTCTGGAGGTCCACAGCATAGAACTGAGACAATAGCTACCTTTTAGGTATTGGGATATGGCGCAGCAATTGCTGTTGTTTTATTCGCTATGATTATGATCTTAACCTTATTACAAAAAAAGTTCAAAATGATTAGTAGGTTTTAAAATTAATTCTTGACTTAAAATACCAAAAACTCAACTCAACTTGCATCAGGACAGTTTGAAATATAGTGAAACCCAGTTAATAGGAATAGAATTATATAGTTTCAATAAACACGCCGGAATGGCGGGATTTTTTTTACTGTTTAGAGAATTATGTTATAATAAAAGGGAGTAAAATGGATTCTATTGATTTATTAATATAAAAAGTTATATTAATAAATTAATTGTTGGGACATATCTACTTCAATAATGGTAATTATTTTGATATATTATTAGGTCCAAAACCATAGAACTTATGGTTTTACTTGTCAGGGCAGCTCTGGTGTAGATGCTTATTCCAAAATGCTGTTTCTGCCAAGTAGGGTGCCAGAAATTCAATACTAAATACAAAAAGGAGTTGGGACAGGAGAGATAATTAATAAATTTACAAAAACATGTAAAACAAATATAGCTTTAAGTATAAAGCTTTTTTTAGTTAAATTCAGTTAAAGAATAAAGATGAGATTCTAATTTTAGAAGGGAATAATGATGATAATGTGGATTATTAAAAAGAATATTTTCAAATTAATGCTTATTTTTATATTAATGATTTTAGTTTTTACTTCTAATGTCAATGCAGCTAAAAATTTTATGGGTATTATCCAAGACATTGTTGGTCCGAAAATGAAAGGAAATTCTGGGAAGATTCCATTTGCTGGTTATGTTAGTGAAGGAGGGTTAATGGTAGGTGAATTTATATATGATTTTGATTTGTTTGATAAGAACACTAAATTTTATTCAGCAAATATAGTATCACTTACAACTGATATTATTGTTTCTTATAATCAACTTAGAAATTATCCCCTATCTGATAAATGGAGATTAGGCGGAGATTTAATTTTTGTTAAATATACAGAGCTTGAAGCCGGAGGGATTGGTAATGATACTCCTGATCAAGAAATCCCTGAAGAAGCTGTAGCTGCATTAAGTAAATTTGTAAATTTGGATCAAGAAAGACAGGATGTTATTGTTAGAGTTCTTAAAGGGAAAGAGTCTAAAAGTCAATTAACTGCTGAGGAGGCTGAAATTGCTGTTGCTTTAGCAGAAAATAAAGATAGATTAAACGGTTATCAAAGTTCTGCGGGCTGGCAGGGTAAAGCAGCAGTTAATTTAGCCTATCTGCTTGATAAACATCATTCAATCATTACTGAATATACATATCAGATTTTAGATAGTGAAATGAGAAGTTATGAATATAAAGCTGATGCACTCTCATTAGCCTGGGAAGAGGAATATGTTGATGATACAAATAATCCCCGAGAGGGGCATAAGATTATTACTAAGGTTAAAAAGAGCTTAAATTTACTAAGTCATGATGCTAATAATAATTGGGATTATACTAAATTAACTTTTGATATTCGTAAATATCTACCTGTTTTTACTAATTCTACTCTGGCTTTAAGGTTTAGAACGGAAAGTATTTCAGGAGAGGATAGACTTGATAAGGATAGAACTGCTTTGAAAAAACTTTATACTGGTGATCTAGATGCTGAAGCTTATACCTGTGCCCCTTATTTTGATATGGCTTCGTTAGGTGATTTAAATAGCATGAGGGGTTATTATTATAATAGATTTTATGATAAAAATTCTTCTTTGTACCAGGTAGAACTTAGATTTCCAATGGAATATTTATTATCTAATTTACAGGGGACAGTATTTGCTTCAGCAGGTCGGGTAAGTGATGAGTTTAATACTGAATTATTTACTGAAGATATGCATTATTGTTATGGATTAGGTCTCAGATATAATTTCCTTGGTGGTGTAATTATTCGCGGCGATATTGGTTTTTCTAAAGAAGGAAGCCAGGTTAGAATGAATATGGGACATTCTTTTTAAGGGGTTTTGGGGATTGATATAATAGAGTAAGTTTTGTTGCTGATTAGGGTCTATCTAGAAATGATGGACTCTTTTTTAATGTATAAGAAACTATGTTATAATTATGATAAATATAAGTGTTATTAACTTATTAATATAAAAAGTTATGTTAGTAGGTGTAGATGATGAAGAAATATATTGATGAAATGAAAGATATTCTTAACGTTTACAGTCATTCAACAAATATTGCCTGTCGGGTTGTAAAGGTAAAGAGATTGGTGCAGATGCTTATTCCAAAGATGCTGCATCCGCTGCTGCAGTAGCTAAAAAAAGGTATCATAAGAGATAATTCAGGTATTTTCATTGATTCTATTTCCTGGGAAGTAGGTTTTTAATAATGAAAAAGAAAGTAACAGTTCAAACAAGTGCTAAGAAGATTGTTTTAGAGACAGATAAAGGTGTTAATTTACTGCATTTACTTAGGGAAAATAATATTAATGTAACCTCACCATGTGGAGGGAATAGAACCTGTGGTAAATGCAAGGTGAAGGTTAAAGAGGGAAGAGATAAGCTAACAGGTCCTAAGTTAAAGCTATTAACAGAAGATGAAATAAGGATGGGGTATCGACTGGCCTGTGCTCTTACAATAATAGATGATCTGGAAATAGAGTTACTAGAAGAAGGTAAGTTAGAGATTGTTACTGAAGGCGTGGAGTTTAAGATAGACTTTAATCCCCCATTAAAAGTTCATAAACTGTTAGATTATGAGAGTGATGAAGAAAACACTCTCAGTCACCTGGACATACTTTATAGAGAGACTTCTACTGATAATATCGACCTTGCTCTATTAAAAGAAATACCTGAAATTGCAGAGGAAAAAGAAGTATCACTATTAAAATACCGCAATAAAATCATCTCACTTAATAAAGGGTCGATTAAAAAAGTCTTTGGACTGGCTGTTGATATTGGGACTACTACTGTAGCCGTCTATTTAATAAATATCTTAACCGGTGAAGGGCTTGATGTAGCTTCTTTCCATAATCCGCAAAAAAGGTATGGGGCAGATGTAATCTCAAGGATTAATTATGTCCAGAGTGATAACGAAAAGCTTAAAGAGATGCAGGGTGTTTTAATTACAGGTTTAAATCAGGGTATCAAAGATTTGTGTTCTCACAATAGACTAGAGAGCAGTGATATATATTTGATGACAGTAGTTGGTAATACAGTTATGAGTCATTTATTACTGGGGATTAATCCTGCAAGCCTGGCCAGGGCGCCCTACAGACCTATTTTTACAAATTCATTGGAGATATCCCCATTTGAAATAGGCTTAGAGATTAATCGCCGGGGAATTGTTCAGGTTTTACCTGCTGTATCTTCTTATGTTGGGTCAGATATTATTGCTGACCTGTTGGTGACAGATTTTAGTAGTGAACAATGGAATTTACTAATTGATATAGGCACAAATGGGGAGATTGTACTCGGCAATAAGCGACAGCTCTTAGCCTGCTCAGCTGCGGCTGGTTCAGCATTTGAGGGTGCCAATATTACCTTTGGTACTGCAGGGGTTCCTGGGGCTATTTCCAGTTTTGCTATCACAGAGGGTGGGGAATTCAGCTATGAGACTATTGCCACCGAACCACCTGTTGGTATCTGTGGTTCAGGTTTAATTGACCTGGTGGCGGAGATGATAAAAAACGATATTTTGACAGGAACAGGTATGTTTAATGAGAACCCTGCTGAGAATATCTTGAATAAAATAAAGACTTACCAAGGAATGAAGGCTCTGGAAATAGTTGAAGTTGATTCAACTGCTATCAATAGGCCTATATTGTTGACTCAAAAGGATGTCAGGGAATTACAGCTGGCCAAGGGGGCAATTGCAGCTGGAATTAATATCCTTCTTAAAGAAGCTGGTATATTATATCAGGATATTGAGAAGATATATCTGGCTGGTGGGTTTGGGAGTTTTATTAAGCCAAGCAGTGCTTGTAAAATAGGCCTTTTACCGAAGGACATGGAAGATAAGATTATTAAGATTGGTAATGGTGCTGGATTGGGAGCCAGAAATTATCTGCTGGATAAAACACAGCGAGAGAAAACGACATCTCTACTGGCAAGAATAGAGTATCTGGAACTTTCACTTCGTAAGGACTTCCAGGAAGAGTTTATGAAATCAATGGAATTTTAAGGGAGGGAAATAATGTCTGAAATAATAAAGAATTTATTTTACAATAGATATTAGGCATTAAAAAAGAACTGACTTAGTAATCAGGATGATAGAAAGAATTAAATGAATATAAAAAATGTTAATAAAATTGAAAAAGTCTTATTTATAAGGAGAAAAACAGGGTAATCCTGGTTTTCTCCTTTTTAAATGTTTGAATTGACCTAGCACTAGATTAAAAGATTGATATGTAAAAAACAACAAATAACTAAGATTCTATATATAAAAAAATAAAAAATTTAAAAAAATAAAGGATTTTTAATAGTTATGTAGTATATATTAAATACAACATACTTAGTATACTAAGAACGGGAGGTGAAAATGTGAATTTAGGAAAAAAAATAAGATTGAGTAGAATATTAAATAGGAAAAGCAAGAAATTATTGGCTGTAGCTATTGATCATCCTATAGCCCATGGAGTATTACCGGGAATAGATAATATTGATAAAGTTTTAGAAGAATTAGTTAAAGGTAAACCTGATGCTATTACTATGCATAAAGGGATTGCTAAAATGTGTTTTGATAGATATGCAGGTAGTGATATATCTTTTCTTCTAAAATGTACTTCTTTTTCTCCGTATCATAAAAATTATGATACGGTAGTTGCTGAAATAGAAGAAGCAATTAGTTTGGGAGCTGACGGTATTTCAGTGGGCACAATTTTGGGAGGTCAATATCAGTCTGAGATGCTTAGTAATTTAAGTCGGATGTCTCAAAAGGCTGAATATTATGGTTTGCCTCTTTTTTCTCATATCTATCCTAGAGGGGAATGTGTAAAAGATAAGTTTTCATCAAAAGTAGTATCTTATGCTGCAAGGACTGCTGCAGAATTGGGGGTTGATATTGCTAAGACACATTATACGGGTTCCAAGGAATCATTTAAAAAAGTTGTAGATTCTACGCCAATAAATGTTGTTATAGCAGGTGGTGTTGGTAATGAAGATGTTGAGCAATTATTAAAGATGACAAAAGATGCTATGGATGCTGGAGCAATTGGTGTAACTTATGGGCGTTCTATATGGCAGTATGAGAGTCCTGCAAAAATGATTAAAGCTCTTAAGTATATTATTCATCAGAATGCTAGTGTTAAGGAAGCTTTAGATATTTTGCGAAAATAGAACAGAGGCTAGATAAAGGGAATTTGCTGAAATATGTCGAATTAATTAGTGGATAACTAATTTATCTCAAACTTCGTAGATGGATTTAGCACATAAAGCTTGGTTAATTAATTTCTTTCATGGAAAAAGCTAATCACCAGAAGCACTCTCTATCTATGAAGACCGTATAAGAACAGTTTAAAGGTTGCTATTTCTGTAGAAAAGGGAAATATACTTTAAAAAATAGGAGGATAAAATTATGAGAAAATTGTTAACGGTTTTTACTGTTGTTATGATTATTACTATATGTTTGAGTGTAGTTGTAAATGCTTCTGAGATTATTATGCAACATAATGTATCAAAAAATCACCCCTGGCATAAAGGGCTTTTATATCTATCCCAAAGGATAGAAGAATTAAGTAATGGAGAAATGAAAGCTAAGATTTATCCTAATGGTGTATTAGCTCAGAATAACTGGAAGATAATTCTTGAACAAACCCAAAGAAATGTATGTCAAATTATGGTTGAATCTACTATTCCATTTGCTACTCTTCAAGAAGAGTTATTTGCATTGAATACTCCGTTTTTGTTTGATGATTGGCAACATTTTATAAGATTTATGGATAGTAATCCTACTGTTGTTAATAAATGGTTTAAAAAACTTGAAGATAAAGATGTTATGGTTATTGCTGCCTGGCCTAGACCTCCAAGGCAAGAATTAAATGCTGTTAAGTCTATAAAAAAACCTGAAGATATTAAGGGATTAAAATTTAGAGTTCCAGGACTTAATATTTTTGTAAAAACCTTTAAAGCCTTAGGTGCTAAACCTGTTCCATTACAGCCATCAGAAATATATACAGCAATGCAACTTGGTACAATTGCAGGGGCAGACAATTCAATAGGCTGTTTATATGACTTTAAAACACATGAAGTATCAAAATACTTAACAAAATGGGATTATATGATGGATACAGCAGTGGTTGTTGTAAGTAAATCATGGTATGAAAATTTAACAAGTAAAGAAAGAGATATTTTAAAACAAGCTGCAATTGAGGCATCTGATATAGTTTATAAGGAGGCTTCTAAGTTGCAAGACAAAGCAATTCATGAAATGAAGGATATGGGAATAGAGGTTACTTATTTTACTCCTGAAATGAAACAGCCTTTCAAAGAGAAAATGAGCTCAATCTATAAAATGCTAGAAAAGACTGTCGGGGCAGAAAATTGGGAGAAATTTCTTAATGCTGTAGAGGAAACAAGGTAATTAATTTGAATAAGAAAGCATTCATTATATTATTATGATGGATGTTTTCTTATAAAAAATATTACAAAAAAACAACTATTAATCCTGGGGGCAAGAAAAATGCTATTTAAAATTTTGAAGAAATTAGATTATTATATTCAACCTTTACTGATAGTTACATTAATTATTGGTGTGGGTATTCAAGTATTATATAGATTTATTCCTAACTTTGAGGTTCCGTGGTCACTTGAATTTATATCTTTTGTATTTGGGGCTTCTGTATGGTTTGGTATTAGTATAGCTATTAAGGAAGATGCACATGTAGGCATTACCTTTATTGTTGATATGTTACCTATAAAGTATAAAAAGATAGTACTAATAATTCAGAATATTATATTTTGTATTTTTATTATTTGGATAGGATATTTAGGGTCTGAATCTATATTATATTATTATTTGAAGGGTATAAAAACACCAGCAATGGCCGCTCCCTATTATATTGTAAGAATACCAATTGTTTTTGGCTGTCTTTATAGTTGTTATCGTTTAATTGAGAAAATAGTACTTATAAAAAATTCAAGCTTAGAAAATTAAAATAAATTATTAGTGTTAAATAAGGGGGATAAAAGATGGCTGTGATGAGTATGCATTTATTTGTTTTGTTATTTTTTATGTTAGTTTTAGGTGTTCCAGTGGCAGTTGCCCTTGGTTTTTCTTCTTTAATTATTTTAATGTATTATCACCCCGTTCCATTTTGTGTAATACCACAGATGTTATGGTCAGGAACAGAATCATTTATACTTGTAGCAGTACCATTTTTCATTATGGCAGGAATAATAATGGAATCAGGGAAAATATCTGATAAATTAATTGACTTTTCTAATGCAATATTCAGCTGGTCAAAGGGAGGTCTTGGAGCAGCAAATATAATTGCCAGTTTTATATTTGGTGGAATATCTGGTTCTTCTGTAGCAGATACTGCTGCTATAGGTTCGATAATGATCCCGAAAATGACAGAAAATGGCTATGATAGAGATTATTCATCAGCTATAACAGTAATATCATCTACCTTAGCGGTGGTTGTCCCGCCAAGTATATTAATAGTTGTTTTAGGTGCTATTGCTGAACAATCTATTGCTCGGTTATTGATTGGAGGAATTATTCCAGGAGCCATGATGGCAGGTAGTATGTTAATTCAAAACTTTTTTATATCTAAAAAGCGAGATTATGGAACTTACAGCAAGTTTTCTATAAAAAATATCTGGAATGTCTCTAAAAAAAGTCTTTCAGCTCTTGGAGCCCCAGTTATAATCATCGGGGGTATATTAACTGGAACGGTAACACCAACAGAAGCAGGGGGATTGGCTGTATATTATACTATTTTCATTTCTTTATTTGTATTAAAAACATTGAACTGGAAAATATTCTATAAATTAATAATTGATACAGCAAAAATTACTGCTTCTGTAATGTTTGTAGTATCTTCTGCACGATTATTTACTTTTATTATTTCTTATGAAAATCTACCACAAATAATTGCAAATTATTTGTTTAATTTAACACATAGTCCGCTTATATTACTACTGTTAATTAATGTGTTTTTATTAATTGTAGGTATGATAATGGATGGGGTAGTTGCAATAATTATGCTTGCTCCTATTTTGTTTCCTATAGTCATGAGTGCTGGGATAGACCCAATACACTTTGGTGTACTATTTGTTATAAATTTGGCTATAGGTTTAGTGACTCCCCCTTTTGGAGTCTGTTTGTTTAGTGTTTGTAGTGTCTCTAAAATAAAAATGGAAAAACTTGTTAAGGCTGCTTTTCCTTTGTATTTATCACTTATAGTAGTATTACTAATTGTAACTTTATTTCCACAGATAGTTGTTTTTTTACCAAACTTAATGTTTAATTAAGCCATAGAGATAGTTGTAGTTGAAGTACGGTAAAAATTTATTAAATGTAATAAGATTTTTGAAATCGATGAATATGTATGAGACAATTTAAAAATAAAGAGGGTGAAAGAATAATGGATGTAATAACTATTGGTAGAGCAACAGTAGATTTATTTGCTAATGATTATAATGTACCATTGAAAGAAGTTAATTCTTTTACAAAGTATTTAGGTGGGTCCCCAGCAAATATTGCTACAGCAATAGCAAAGCTTGGTATAAAAACAGGTATAATATCAAAGGTTGGAATGGATGCCTGTGGGGAATATGTTATCAATTATTTAAAATCAAATAATGTAGATACATCTAACATATTTTTTGACAAAAAAGCTAGAACTGCAATTGCATTAGGAGAGATATTTCCACCAGATAATTTTAAAGTACTATTTTATAGGGAAAATTCAGCTGATTTAAAGCTTGCAATTGAAGATATAGATGAAAATTATATTAAAAAGGCAAAAATTTTAATAGTATCGGGAACTGCTTTATCAAGAAGTCCTTCGCGGGAAGCATGTTTATTGGCCATGAAATATGCAGAGAAAAATAATTTAAAGGTAATTATAGATTTAGATTATAGAGAAGAGACTTGGCCTTCTAAAGAAGTTGCATCTGTTTATTTGAATTTAGCTATGGGAAAAGCTGATATTGTTGTTGGTACAAAAAAAGAGGTTGCAATTGCAACAGGATTTTGTAATAATGATTATAAGGAGATTATGAAAAGGAAGAAAATAAATATATTTATTGTGAAAGATGGAAAAAATGGGGCGACCGCTTTTACTATTAAGGATACAATAAAAGTTCCAGCTTTTAAAGTCAAAGTGTTGAATACAGTAGGTGCTGGAGATGGTTTTCTTGGTGGATTTGTATATGGTTTATTAAATCAATTTACAATAAAAAAATCCCTAATATATGGATCGGCTGTGGGGGCAATGGCTGTTAAAAAACAATCTTGTTCTGACAGTTATCCTGATCTTAAGTCACTTCATAAATTTCTAAAAGATAATACAGTTGGATAAGAAGAGAGGAAACTAAATTATAATGAATAAAAAATCTGATATTCCTTTATATAAGCAAGTTAAAAATAATATTATAAAGAAAATTGAATCTGAAGAATTTTCTGTGGAAGAAAGAATACCTGGGGAAAATAAATTAATAAACATTTATGATGTAAGTCTAATTACTGTTAGAAAGGCAATTTCAGAGTTAGTAAATGAAGGGTATTTATATAGAATTCAGGGCAGAGGTACTTATGTAGCTAATAGGATGATGAATAGGCCTTTAAATGTTATGAGTTTTACAGAAAGTATGCGCGAAAAAAATTTTAATGTTACAACAAAATTACTAGAACTGGATTTAATTAAGGATGAATTTGTTGCAGACAAATTAAATATATCTGCTGTTAGTGAAATAATTAAAATAAAAAGATTAAGATATGTAGATCAAGAGGCAATTGCACTGCAAACTTCATATATCCCACATGAAATTCTTCCCTATAAAAAGGCTAATGAATTAAAAAAAGAAGGTTCTTTATATAAAATATTAAAAGGGTTAGGAACAGTACCAGCTAGAGCTCATGAAATTTACAAGGCAAAAATAATCAAAGATAAAGAGGTTAGTAAATTATTAAATAAAGGTATAGGTTCACCCATATTCTCTGCTGAAAGAATAACATATACAGTTTATAATAAGATCTTTGAATATGCTAAGTTTATATTGTCTGGAGATAAATATACAGTTGAAATGGAGTTGCGGAAATAGAAAAATTATTACTATATTAATTAAGATTATACGTCAGGCTACCTGGTCGTAAAACAACATAATATATTAACTTATGTCAAAGGGGCCTCTCATTTTGAGACAGCCCCTTTGTTCTGTGTGAGATCTATCACTGAATAATCCCGAGTATAATGCTATGCTTTATACATAAATATTTGAGGGGCTGATGTAAATGGAGAATAGATATTTTTCTATAGAGGAATCTCTGGCTGATATTACTGAAAAATATCCAGAATTGATTGCTCTATTGGTTAATAAAGGGTTTGTACAGTTAAAGGATGAAAAGAAGAGGAAAGAATTAGGTCGAGGTATTAGTTTAAAACAGGCCGCTGAACTGAAGGGTTTAAATCTGGAGAAGCTTGTTAAACTAATGCTAAAAGAGATTGAAATTAAAGATGACAGGACTGACATAACAGTAATAGAAAAGAGTGGAGAGGGGGATTTGAGGGTAGAGGGTCTTTTACCCTGTCCTGTAAGACTACCTCTTCTGGAAAGGCTGGAAACAGTCACAGCAAATATGTCCTCACCTGTATCCCTTGAGCTTAAGGCGGCTTCACAGGGGCTCGGCTGGCTGAAGGATAAGCTATCTGCAGGAATAGAAGCAAAAGACCTGGCTGATATCTTTATTTCTGCTGGTTTTGATCTTTTCTTTGACCAGAACTTGATGGAGGGTTTTCGCCAGCAGGGGGTATTTAAAGACAGTACAGGTATTAATGAATTAAATAGTGTGTTTAAAGATACCGGGGTTGATCTGCTTGATTCGGTGGGTGATTATGCAGTTCTGGCTGTTGTGCCGGCGGTGTTTTTGATAAATCGGGCAGAGCTTGCAGGGCGCCGGATACCCCACAGTTGGAGAGACATTCTATCTGGTGAATTCAGGGAGAGTGTTAGTCTGCCGGTCAGTGATTTTGACCTTTTTAATGCAATTCTGCTTAATATTTACCATCAATACGGCAGGGAAGGGGTTAAGAAGCTGGCAGTTTCCCTACTGAAGTCACAGCACCCATCACAGATGATTCAGCAGGGGGGGAGAAAGCAATCTGGTGAAGCGGCAGTAACGATTATGCCTTATTTTTTTACTAGAATGGCCGGGAGATTTCCCCACCTGGAATTTATCTGGCCGGAAGATGGGGCAATTATTAGTCCGATTTTTATGTTAATAAAAGAAGATAGTCTGCCGGCTGTTCAACCGCTAGTTGATTTTTTTGCCTCAGAAGAGGTGGCTGAGATTTTGGCCGGGCAGGGGCTTTTCCCCAGTGTATTACCTGGAATAGATAATGGTCTTGACAGAGAGGCCGGCTTTATGTGGCCTGGCTGGGATTTCCTGCGCAATGAAAACCCAGGTAGGATTATTGATGAATTAACAAAAGAGTTTAATAATCACTTAAAGGGGGTAGGATGATGAATCTTGTTACTTTTTCTGGACCGCCTTCTTCGGGCAAGACAGCTGTTATCTTAAAGACGATCAGGGCTTTAAGGGAGCGTAATATTAAAGCAGGTGTAGTGAAGTTTGACTGTCTTTATACTGATGATGATAAGCTTTATGCCAGAGAAGATATCCCAGTAAAAAAAGGTCTTGCTGGTTCCCTCTGCCCTGACCACTATTTTGTTAGTAATATTGAAGAAGTTGTCCAGTGGGGGAGAAAAAAGGGATTGGATCTACTGATAACTGAAAGCGCCGGTCTCTGCAACCGCTGTTCACCATATATTAAAGATATTAAGGCTGTCTGTGTGATCGATAATCTAAGTGGAATTAATACCCCCGTAAAATAGGTCCTATGTTAAAGACTGCTGATATTGTTCTTATTACCAAGGGTGATATAGTTTCTCAGGCAGAAAGAGAGGTTTTTGCCTCCAGGGTTAGGACAGTTAACCCTGATGCAGTGGTAATGCATATTAACGGGCTAACAGGACAGGGGGCCTATGAATTTTCAACACTCCTGGATACTGAAAAAGAAGATATAAAAACAGTAAGTGGAAAACGATTAAGGTTTTCCATGCCTTCAGCGATGTGTTCTTACTGTCTGGGAGAAAAGAGAATAGGGGAAGAACACCAGTTAGGTAATGTCAAAAAGATAGAATTGGGTGATGAAGATGAAGAGCAAAAATAGCCTTCAAGAGTTGTCTTTAGCTGAATTAATAGATAAATATCCTTATATAGAATCATTCCTCCTGGAGCAGAAATTCCCCCTTGTTCGTAAAGATTTAACTATCCTGGAGATCTATCATCAATTATCTGAGGGCGAGAAGGAGGATATAGTTATAGAGGGGGAGGAGTTTCTATCCAGGGTGAGTGCTTATATTGAGAATATGCAGGACTTTCTGGGTGAAAAAGAAACAGGGGTTGAACTGCTCTCATTGCTAGCGGGTAATGATAAGGATGGTAATCAGGAGCAGTATGAAAGGATAGATATAAAAAGTGGTGAAATTGTAGCACTCCTTGGCCCTACTGGTTCAGGTAAAAGTAGGCTGCTGGCCGATATTGAATGGGCAGCTCAGGGGGATAGTCCTACAGGGAGGACTATTTTGATTAATGGTGAGAAGGCAGCTAAAGAATGGAGAATGAACGGCAGCAAGAAATTAGTGGCTCAGCTTTCCCAGAATATGAATTTTGTCATGGACCTCTCTGTTGAAGAATTCCTTTACCTTCATGCTGAAAGCAGACTGTTGGAAAATGAACATGAACTGGTTAAAAAGGTTATTCAGAAAGCCAATGACCTTGCCGGGGAAACTTTTTCGGCTACCAGTCAGATAACCAGTCTAAGCGGCGGGCAGTCCCGGGCCCTGATGATCGCTGATACTGCGATTCTCAGTTCTTCCCCGATTATTCTTATTGATGAGATAGAAAATGCCGGGATAGACAGAGAGAAGGCCCTTGACCTCCTGGTAGGGGAAGAGAAAATTGTTTTAATGGCTACCCATGATCCAACTCTGGCCCTGATGGCTGACAGGAGGATTGTCATTAATAATGGAGCTATTGTCGATCTTATCGAAAGAAATAATAGAGAGAAGGGTATTTTAAGGGATTTAAAAATAGTGAATAATAAATTGGCTAAACTCAGGAAAGAACTTCGTTATGGTAAGAGGCCTTCTTTATTTGATTAAATAAGCACCTTGCATAATTACTGACCCAGCACTCCCGTTATCATAGATTAAGGTTGCACTGCCCTTTTTGATTTATAAATGCCATGTTAAGGTCAGTATTAGTCCATTGAGGATATGAAACTCCCTACGATCAGACAGAAAGACAGTCTCTTTCGTAATCAGCTTTACTAAATTCTGTAACCTTAATGTTCTTGCCTGGTCTACTTTGATACGGAGTGCCCTAAGCGCTCCGTTTTAATAGACTAGGCAACAATTCAATTATGCAAAAAGTTTATTATAAAAGAGTCTTAAATGAGAATAATTAGCTAACTTAAAATTATTATTCATATATTTAATATAGATTATAAAGTAGTATATGTGCAGGCAAACAATTTAATTTACTGCAAGTACTAGTGAACAGTGATAATAGTAGGTAATAATAATAATTAACGTTGTACAAATATTCTTATTTTTGATAAAACAAGAATAATAACTACTATTAATAACTATCTAGTTATGAAAACAAAATTTAATTATAGGGAGGTTAGTTTTTAAATGAATGTATATGAATTTGCTTTAGAGTTTGAACAGGAACATAGTTCTTATTATCTTGACTGTGCAGAGAAAACTAACAATAGTAAATTGAAGAAGGTTTTTAATGATCTGGCAGAGGAAGAACAGAAACATGCGAAAGTAGTTAAGGACTTAGCGGAAAAAAATAAAGTCAGTTATGTTAAATCAGATATCTTACCCAGAGTTAAGCAGGTGTTGGAGGAGATTGTTTCTGGTTTACCAACAAGTGTTATTCCTACTGAACAGGTAGATATCTATAAGCAGGCCAGGAAAATGGAGGAAAAAAGCCGGGAATTCTATCAGTCAAAGGCAGAAGAGACTGATTTAGAATTTGTAAAAAAGGTGTTTAAAGAACTTGCTGAAGAAGAAAGGAAACATGAAAACATTATGGTTAATATTGTTGAAATGGTTAATAGACCTAATACGTGGCTTGAAGATGCGGAATGGTATCACCATGAACAATATTAATAATCTAAAATTATTATGGTTACAAAGTGGAGGGGTCAGGATGGATTTTCAGAAAATTCCAAAGCTCTAAATACAGTTTTTGTCGGAGCAGTCCTGAAGGTCTTAAATCTCAAAATAGCTGAAGCTCTCAAAGTCATTAAAGAACATTTTGCTTATAAAAAGCTCTAGGAAGATAACATGATATTTTACAGCCCTGTGTATCTTTTAATAAGGTAAATACCTATCAGTGGTATAAGCAGCGAGTTTATAAACTTGCTGATAATTATGATGATAGTGATTACAATAAAGCCTTAAAAAAAGCTAATGAATGGGGAGAACAAATACCTATTGGAATTTTTTATCAGAAAGAGAAGAAAATATTTAGGGATAGGTTTTCTCAATTGGATGATAGACCACTTGTAGAAAAAGAGATTAATCCCCTGCGAGTTAAACCATTTTTGCTTGATTTTAAGTAAAACAGGAATGAATCTATCTCTTATAGAAATAGGTGAAGGATAAGTTTCTTATTAAGTAAAATATAATATTTATTCTAAAAGTACAGTCAAAAGACTGTACTTTTCTTACTTAAGACTGTACTAAAGTGATATTTATTAACTAGAATTTTTAATTTATACTTATATTAAATAACTATATTAAGCGCCATTATTGGATTTTAATATAGAATATACTTGAGAAAGGAGAGATAATCAACAAAATAATGCCTAAAATTTTGATTAAATGATAAAACTTAGCTATAATATAATTATAATAGCTAAGTTTTATCAAAGGAGTGGGTATTTATGATTATTAGTAGTACAGAGGTTCAGAATAATTTTGGGAAATACCTTAGGCTGGTAAATGAGGAAGATATAATTATAAGCAGAAATGGTAAAAAGGTAGCTAGGTTAGTTAAGTATTTTGGGGACAATGATTATATTATATGTGAAGGGTCATCTATGTACAGCCATGAAGGGAAAAAGGTAACATATGATGAGTTTCTAAAGATTGTTAGAGAAAGTGAAAATAGATATGAATATATAGATGGACAGGTTTACTTATTGGCCTCTCCAAAGTTCAGGCATCAAATGATAGTAATTAAAATCTCCAGTAGGCTATTATCCTGGTTTAATAATAGTGAATGTCAACCACTTACTTCCCCTTTTGATGTGACACTTTATAAAGATAATAAGGCTAATGTAGTACAGCCAGATTTGTTAGTTATTTGTGACCAGGAGAATATTGAAGAAGATGGCAGCTACATGGGAATCCCTACCCTGGTAGTAGAGGTGCTTTCGGAATCCAGCAGGAGTAAGGATATTATTCAAAAAATGGATCTATATATGCATAGTGGAGTAGCAGAGTACTGGATAGTAAATCCTTTTTCAGAAGAAGTAAATATATATTTATTTAAAAAAAACCAGGTAGAAAATATACTGACCTTTAAGAAAAAAGAAATAGCAGAATCCTTTGTTTTCCAGGGACTGAAGATAGATTTAAAGGAAGTATTTGTTTAGATTTCCCCAAGAAAATTTTTTGTTTCGTAGTATTGCAGGTATTAAGGTAGAGTAGGGAATATTAACATAATTTTAACAATATATTCATAAAAAAGAAATATAGATACTCTATAATTTGTTCATAATGGAGATTAGGTAATATATGATGTCAGTTCTCTAGTATCAAAAATGGAGGGGGGATATATAGAATAATTAAGGTGAATGGTATATATTGTTTGTATAAAGTTTGCTAAATTAATTGAGGGGGATTTGATGACAAATGATTAAATTTAATAAGACCTGGAAGTCAGCAATTTTGCTATTGGTTTTTTTATTAAGTTTTACGGCTTTAATTTTAGCTGCTGATAAAGAAGTACATATTACTATTCTTGGGACCACAGATGTACATGGAAATATCATGAATTACGATTATTACGGGGTTCATACTTATTCACAGGGCTTTGCTATGGTTAATACAATGGTAAAGAGAATCAAAAGTGAAAATCCTAATACTATTTTGATTGATGCAGGGGATCTTATTCAGGGTACCCCTCTTACCTATTATTATGGGAAAAAGATGAAGCCAGATAAAAACTACCCAATGACTAAGATTATGAATCTTATGGGTTATAGTGCCGGAGCTGTAGGTAACCATGAATTTAATTATGGTCAGGATACCCTCCACAAGATAATTGACACAGCAGATTTTCCTGTATTATCTGCCAATATTATTAAGGAATCTGATGGATCTTTGGAATTCACTCCCTATACCATTGTAGATGTAGAAGGGGTCAAAGTTGCTATTTTGGGTTTAACTACTCAGGCGACTACTGCTTCAGAGATTGAAGGACTAAGGATCTTGAATCCACTGGATGTAGCGAAAGAGTATGTTAAAAAATTAAAGGAAGAAGAAAAGGTTGACCTGGTCTTTATTTCAGCCCATTTTGGTCTGGATCCTGAAGAAAGAGAAGGCAATTATGCCAGGCCTATAGCCCAGGAAGTTCCTGGGGTAGACGGGATTTTAACAGGCCATGACCATGCTTTTGTTGATATAGAAGAGATGGGTCCAGAGGGATATACTGTTCCGATACTTATGCCTTATAAATGGGGTCGGGCTCTTGCTAGATATGATTTTTATTTAAAAAGAGATAATGCTAAATGGGTTATAGATAGGGATAAGACAGAACATCAGGTATATGACTTAAGGAAAATGGAACTTGAACCTGACCAAGAAATATTACTTGCCGGGAAAAGTTACCACCAAGAAACATTAGAATATACAGGTACAGTTATAGGTACAGCTACTGCTGACTTTAAAAAAGGTTATCAGGATGAGATAAAAGGTATTTCTCAGGGTAAACTTCAGGATACTCCTTTAGTTAATCTAGTAAATGCTGTTCAGATGAAATATGCTAAAGCAGATATTTCTTTGGCAGCTGAATTTGCTGCAACAGCAAATATTAAAAAAGGTGATATTACAATTAATGATTTATCATCAATTTATATTTATGAAAACTATCTTTATGGTATCAAAATTACTGGAAGTGAATTAAAAAAATTATTAGAATTTGAGGCCCGGTATTACCGACAGGTTAAAGATGGAGATGCTACCATTGCCTTTAACGATAGTATTCCTGGTTATAATTATGATATGTTTAATATTACTTTTGATATTGACCTTTCTAAGCCTGCTCCTGAAAGTGCTGCTGACTTAGAAGATGGTAAACAGTTCAGGATTTACAACCTGAAAAGGGATGGGAAATTGGTTAAAGATAATGATAAATTTATCCTTGCCCTAAATGATTATAGATTCCAGAGTTGGGGAAAAAAGATGCACGGTGGTTTCCTTTATGCTATGGGAATCAAAAGTAAAGAAGAAGCCATGAAAAGGGTTGTATTTAGTTCTCAGGAGAAATATGGTGATGAGGGACAGGTAAGGAACTTGATGATTAGCTATGTTAAAGAAAAAGGGACTATCTCCCCTCTAGTAGATGATAATTGGCATTTGACTGGTTTTGATTTTTCTGACCTAGTGGGTAGAGATGAAATGGTTCAGCTCATCAATGAAGGTATAATTAGTGTCCCAACTAAAGGTAGGTTTGGAGTTAACTATCAAGCAATAAATCTTTATGAAAAACCAGAAAAAGAAGAAATTAGTTTGATTTCTGAAAAGACAAATATTCCTGTGAAAATACTAGAAAAATTCCAGACTAAAGGAGAACTCTATAAAAATGTAGTTATTTTAAGGGATAACTATAAAAAGGTAAGCATCTTATCCATTAATGACTTCCATGGCGCCCTGGCTCAAGGTGGTTCAAATATTGGTTCTTCCAGACTGGCTGGTGCTATTAAGAGTGAAAAGGTTAAAAATCCTGATAGTACTATTATAGTATCAGCTGGAGATAATTATCAGGGTAGTGCCATGTCCAATCTACTATATGGTGAACCTGTGTCAGCTGTTTTTAGAGAAATGGGTATTGAGGCATCAGCAGTGGGTAACCATGAATTTGACTGGGGTGATGACAGGATTAACCGGTGGGGAGAAGAAGGGGGATTCCCCTTTGTTGCGGCTAATATTTATGATAAGAGGACTGGCCAACCTGTTTCCTGGGCAAAACCCTATGTCTTTATTGAGAGAAAGGGAGCGGTTATTGCCTTTATTGGTATTGCCACACCGGAGACAGCTTACAAAACACTTAAAGCTAATGTAGAAAATTATGAGTTTAGGGATCCGGTTGACACACTTAAAACCTGGGTGCCTATAGTACAGATGGCCGGTTCTGATGCTATTGTTGCCCTGACACATTGTGGTGCTTTTCAAGATAAGGATGGTAGTATAACTGGTGAAGCTGTTGATTTAACATATGTTAAGGGAGTAGATGCTGTAATATCAGCACATACTCATCAGAAGGTAAGTGGTTATGTGAATGGTAAACCACTGGTACAGGCTTATAAATATGGCAGGACACTAGGGAAACTGGAATTTATCTTTGATCAAAATGATAGGTTGATTAGTGCCAAGCCTTCAATAGACAATCTTTATAAAAGGCAGGATGAGCTTAAAGATGACCCGGAGACGTTGAAAATATATAATAAGTATAATAATGAAATGAAACCTGTACTGGAAAGGGTTATAGGGAAAACGACTGTTAATTTATGGCATGACAGATATGAAGGCCCATCTTTACTTGGAGAATGGGCAACCGAGGTAATGAAGGAAAAAGCTAGTGTTCAAATAGCTATGACCAATGGTGGGGGTTTAAGAACCAGTATACCTGCTGGAGAAATAACAGTAGGTAAAATGTATGAGGTAATGCCTTTTGATAATACCCTATTTACCATGAAATTATCTGGGGCTGATATCAGGGCCAATATTGAACATGGGATATTAAATGAAGATATAGGTTGGATTCAGGTCTCTGGCGTGAAGGTAGTCTATAATTCTGATAAAGAAGCAGGTAACAGGATTATTTCAATAACACTGGAAGATGGTACACCACTGGAGATGGATAAGTATTATACTGTGGTAACAAATGATTTTATGGCTACTGGAGGAGATGACTATAAGTTTGAAAATGCCAGAAAAGCGGTGAATACTTTTATTCCCTTAAGGGAAACTTTGATAGAAGCAGTAGAGAAGTCTGGGACTTTATCTCCAGTTAAAAAGAATTGGATTATAGAGTTGAAAAAAATTACTTTGCTTACTCACTTGAAGATTGCTGGATAAGTAAATTAAATAAACCTGGATTTAAAGTGAGAGCAGCATGAAAATCATGCTGCTTTCTTTTATAAAAAAGTGTGAGTGTGGGTTAAGAAGTAGGATGTAAGAAATTAGATGTATATCTAGTAAGAGGGTTCAAATATACAAAACGGAAGGAGAGAAGGCAAATTTCTTTGTTTACTTACTAAAAAAAGGTATTTGCTGAATCAAATGAGAAAACCTTTATTGTTTATTTTGCCTGTAATAATTCTAATTATTATATTTTTAATATTTTTTATAGATGCTAATAAAGATAGAGAGAAAAATGAAGGTATTAATTATGTAAGGGCAAAAATTGTCAAGGTAATTGATAGTAGGCTTAAAGAGGAAGAAGACATCCCTGATGCCTATGTCGGGTCACAGAAAGTAAAGGTTAGGATATTGAATGGAAAATTTAAAGGGTTGGAGTTAATAATAACTAATTCCAGGTTACATGGTGATCTGGTTTATGATGTTATCGCTGAAGAAGGGATGGAGGTGGTTCTGGCAATAGATGAAAAGGAAGGAAAACTCCATTCAGCTCTAATAGATAATTATGTCAGGGATAGGGTTATTTACTTTCTTATATTTCTCTTTATACTTGCCTTAATTGGAGTAGGTAGAGTAAAAGGGATAATGGCATTTCTTTCTTTAATTACTACAGGTTTTTTGATAGTATATTTTATGATGCCCCTAATATTTAGAGGCTATAGTCCTATTTTATTAATTATTATTATTGTTTCTGTAATTACTTGTATAACACTGTTATCTATTGGTGGATTTAATAAAAAGAGTTCTGCCGCTATAATAGGGACTGTTATAGGAGTAATAATTGCAGGTGTAATATCACTAATTTCTGGCAGATTGGCTCACCTTACCGGGATTACAGGGGAGGCCAGTGAACAGCTTATTTATATAATGGGTGATTTTCCCATTAATATTAAAGGTATTATGTTTGCCGGTATTATTATTTCATCACTTGGGGCAGTTATGGATGTGGCTATGTCAATTGCTGCTACAATTTTTGAAATTCATAATCAGGTACCAGGACTGAGTAGGACAGAGTTAATTAAATCAGGTATAAATGTTGGTAAGGATATTGTAGGTACTATGGCCAATACATTAATTCTTGCCTTTACAGGTGGTTCTTTAAGTATGATGTTATTGCTTATGGCTTATAATGTCCCTTATTTCAGGGCAATAAATCTAAACTCAGTCAGTACTGAAATAATTCAGGGGTTAGCAGGTAGTATCGGGCTTATATTAACAGTTCCGATTACTTCTGTGGTAGCTGTTTTTTTAATTAAGCAAAAATAATAATTTAAAAAGGACAGGTGACCTTTTTTAACGAAACATTGTATAATTAAATGCACGGGGTAATAAAAAAATAGACACATATCTGTATCTTCGATATAATGTTAAGCACCACACAAAACATTAGGAGGATACAGAATATGCGTCAAACTCATTATAACATACAAAGAAAAAAAGGAAAACACTTAACTCTAGAAGATAGAAAAATCATAGCTCATTTATATAATAAGCAAGGAAAAAATTATACTGAGATAGCCCGAGAGATGAACAGCCATAGAACCACTATTAGTAGAGAAATTAAAAAAGGAATTACAATCCTAAAGGACTACATGTGGAGAGATAAGGGAGAATATATTCCTGAGATAGCTCAGGGTGTATATGATACTAATGCATCAGCAAAAGGGCCTAAACTTAAAATAGGAAAAAACTTTGATTTAGCAAGTTTTATAGAAGAAAAAATTAAAGAGAAATATTCACCAGAAGTAATAGCATTAATGATTGATGAAAGTGATAAATTTGATATATCAATTCATTGGAAAACAATTTATAATTATATAGATCAAGGGATATTACAGATTGAAAGAAATAACTTAATCTATGGTGAATATAGAAAGAAAAAAAGGAAGCCGAAAGAGAGTCAAAGAACAAAAAATCATAAACAAAACAGGACAATAAGAGACCGACCAAATGAAGCAGATAAGCGGCAAGAGGTTGGACATTGGGAGATGGATTTAGTTGAAGGTAGAAAGGGCAAGAATGAACCATATTTACTTGTATTGAGTGAAAGAACAAGTCGTAAAGAGATAATAGAATTAATTCCAAATAAAACCCAGGAATCAGTGATAAAAGGCCTAGATAGAATTGAGCGACGCCATGGAGTAGTTAAATTTAGAAAGATATTTAAAACAATTACAACAGACAATGGGTCTGAATTTAAAGATTATGAGGGTATTGAAGAGTCTTTTACAGGGAGTAGTATTCCTAGGACAAAACAGTATTATTGTGATGCATACTGCAGCTGGCAAAGAGGAACAAATGAGAACATAAATAAGATGATCCGTAGGTTTCTACCCAAAGGAATTAGCTTCAAAGGATTAACCAGAAATAAAGTTAAAAGAATACAAGAATTTATAAATACCTACCCGAGAAAAATCTTTGAGTTCAAAACGTCTAGAGAAATATTTAAGGAAAAGACATTTAATGTTGCTTAACATATATTAACAAATATTGAAGATGAAAATATTTTAAAAAACCGTGCATTTTAACTTGCAATTAATATGACCTTTTTTAACTTTAATTTTATTTGACATAAAATGAAACTTGGCGTATAATAATAGAAATTAATAAAATATTAAGTAAAGGCATTGAACAGGGAAAGTAGTTAAGATTAGTTATTTATAGCGAGCTGGGATCTGGTGTGAGCCTGGTAATGGCTATTTTAATGAAGTTCCCCTGGGAGCTGTCAGATTGAATTATTTTAGTAGGTCTGACCGGAAGCCGACCGTTAAAGGTGGCAAGCTATAGAAAAGAGATTTTCCGTAGTTGTTAAAGTGGGTATTATTTAGATAATATCAAACAGGATGGTACCGCGAGAGTAACCCCTCGTTCCTTTATATAAAGGAACGAGGGGTTTTTTAATTTACTTTTAAAAAAAATTAAAGGGGTGTTATTGATGATTGTTGTTATGAAAAACAAAGCAGAAGAGAAGGATGTTAAAAAAGTAGAAAACAGGATTGAAGAATTGGGTTATAGGGCACATACAATTCAGGGGACAAATAAGACGGTGATTGGAATTGTGGGGGATTTGGACCGGCGTGAATTGGTTGAATCACTAGGGGGATATGTTGAAATTGAGAAAATGGTACCGATACAGGAACCATATAAGCTGGTGGGTAGGACATTTAAGGATACAGCAACTGAAATAAAGCTGTCAGATGACCTTATCATTGGAGGGAAAAAGGTAGTAATTATGGCCGGACCCTGTTCTATTGAGGGGGAGGAGCAGATTATGGAGACTGCTAGAGCAGTGAAAAAGGCTGGTGCTAGTATATTAAGGGGTGGTGCCTTCAAACCGCGGACTTCCCCCTACAGTTTCCAGGGACTGGGAGAAGAGGGTCTTAAATTATTGAAAAAAGCCGCAGATGAGACCTGCTTAAAGGTAATTACAGAGGTGATGGACCCGCGTGATGTTGAACTGGTAGGTAGATATACTGATATTTTTCAGGTAGGGGCTCGGAATATGCAGAATTTTTATCTGCTTAAAGAGCTTGGTCATGCTGAACTACCGGTAATGTTAAAAAGGGGCTTAAGTGCCAGTTATAATGAGTTTTTAATGGCTGCCGAGTATATTATGTCAGAGGGTAATTATAATGTAATTCTCTGTGAAAGGGGAATTAGAACCTTTGAAGACTATACCAGAAATACACTTGATCTAGTAAGTATACCAGTTTTAAAGAATTTAAGTCATCTACCAGTAGTGATTGACCCCAGTCATGGTACAGGGGATTGGCGTCTGGTCGGTCCTGCTGCTAAAGGAGCAGTAGCTATGGGAGCAGATGGTTTAACTATTGAAGTTCACCCTGAACCTGCTAAAGCCCTGAGTGATGGGCAGCAATCCCTTAAACCAGCTAAATTTGAAAGCCTGTTGGAAGAATTGGAGGGTATAGCAGAGGTCAGTGGAAGGGATTTATAAAATAAGTAGGGCTGTTATTTTTATAACAGCTCTATAATTTTTTTTACTATTTTCACTTATTGTTGTATAATTATGGTAGCTAAACATTTAGAGAGGGGTTTAAGATGTGCTAGTCAAGGAGTTAATAGACAGAGTAAAAAAGGGAGTAAAGAAGTTGACAGATAAATTATATATACTAGATGAACTTAGAGAAAGTAGTGAGAAGAAGATCTTACATATAAGTGATACACCAGATCTAATCTACCCCTTTATTTTTGAGGCTATTGACCGTCTTAGAGCAGATGTTGTTATTCACACAGGGGATTTAGCCGATAATGTTAAGTTGGGTTCCGGGGCGCCATTAGACCTGTATAAGCAAAAAGCCGGTATACTGATTGAGGGTCTTGTAGCAAGACAGTGGGCTGATATCTATATTGTCCCTGGAAACCATGATGCAGGGGATTTTATAGAAGGGTTAGGTAGTAGGGTCAAAATAATGGAGGAGGGTAGTCTGATTACTGTTAATGGAATAGAGATAGGACTAGCCCATTATGGGAACAGACTGCCGGAAAAGGCTGATATTAAACTTTATGGGCATAATCTTAAAAATTATGAGGAGGAGGGAACAGTGGTTTTAAATGGAATAATGAATATCAGCGTTATTTTAATACCCTCACTTAAGATATACCCTATATCTTATCCCCTGGTTACAGCCCAGGAAAGAAAGTATAAGAGACTAAAACTCCCATGAGGGAAAGGAGGATTTTATGAATTTTATTAGAAAGGGTCCTGGATACTTATTTTTCAGGACAGAAAAGACAGATAATTTAGAAAAGGCCCTAAAAGATTTTTTAAATGGGCAGGCTTTACGACTTACTGATGCCCTGGAAAGGGCAGAGGAAGACATGACTATTGCTTTTGTAAGTGAGGCTAAAGAAGATTTTGATGGGGTTGATGTTACTGAAAGTATTATTATGCTCCCCACTACACCACTGGTAACTATGGAAGAATTAATAAATCTGGGGATTGCTGAGCTGATTAACAAAGTGGAACTGGGGGCAGGCCAGCTGGTAATGCGTATACCAGAAGATGGTCAGGAGATAATAAAACAATTAAAGGAAAACTATAATGCCCATCTGGTTAATATAATAGAAGGGATTAAGCAGGGTAAAACAGGTGATACAATCTTAAGTTTTACTGAAGAGCCAATTAAGACCAGGGTAAGTTCATTGCAGATGGTAAAAACCAACCTTTTGATAGAAAAGCCTGTTAATGTAATACATAAGGAACTCAGGCGTGATGTGGTAAGACATATAACCCACGGTTTAGAGGAGACCCAGTGGTATGAACTTAAGATTAATATCTATGATTCAGGGAATATGTATGAAGAACAGTATAAAAGATTAGTAACAGCTCTGGCTGACCTGGAATTAGGTTTTATACTAGGGGAATCCTGGACTAAAGACCATGCTGTTGCCCTCTTATCAGTAATAGCTTATCAAATAAGGCTATTTACTATCCTGTCGCCCAAAAAAATCAAAAAAATTCTGATAGGCCTGGAATACGACCAGGATGGAGAAAGGATTGTCGATTATGACCTTTATTATAACAGCAAAAAAGTGCAGTGGTTTGAGGTAGTTAGCCAGGGGGTAAGGACAAATCGCCCGAATATGGCTGCTAGGTGTAGGGAATCTTTATTGAGTGAACTATCACAGGAGGCCGTGGAAAAAATACAAACAATCGAGGATAAAATTAAAGCTAAGAAGAATTAAATTAAAAACAACCACAGCAGGAAAATACTGTGGTTGTTTTCTTTAATTTATAAATATAATTATTCTTATTATAACGGTATTTTATTATTTATTAGTAGATGCCTAAGAGGAGAAGAATAAGGATTAAGAAGATGATAAAAGCACAATTGTCACCACAAACTCCATAGTCGCCCATAATGACCCTCCTTTCTTACTGTTTGTTATATTATATGGTTTTTTCTGCAAATAGTTCATCATTAGGACAAATATATTATAATAGTAAATAGTATAATGTTCTCTATGAAAAAAGGGATTAATTAATAGCTATTATAATGGTAGGTCAAAAATTCTGTCTACACTGCAGATATTTGCAGAACGGATTAATACCCGGTCAAAAGACCCGTTTTGTTGTACAAACTGGCCAGTATTGGGGTTCCAGACTCTGACTATGACACCAGGTCTTTCTGCAGATGGAGTAAGTTCAACACTCTCATTGCTTATTAACTCCAGAACACCCCGGGCTACCTTGAGGACACCATCACAACAAAATTCGATAATTACGTCATCATCCTGGAAATTCTCCAGTCTCGATCCAAAACTGTCTAGATTAACCACTTTATCACTCCTTTTAATATTTTATATATGATGATATATAATAAGATATGCATAATACCATATAATGTGAATCAGTAGTATCTGAATCTAAAAAGAGGACTATAATTGTTAAATTTTAGCCTATCATGTGATAAATATCATAGTATTTATTATCACTGGCCTTTATAATTATACTTGTAATCAAAACAAATGGATGAAGGGGGAATTGTGAGGATGAGTATGTTTTGTTATCAATGTCAGGAAACAGCTAAAAATGAAGGGTGTACAATCAGGGGTGTCTGCGGTAAAACCGAAGATGTGGCCAATCTCCAGGATTTATTAGTTTACTTACTTAAGGGTATTTCAGTCTATGCCCGTAAGGCTGGCGAACTGGAGATAGCAGATAAGACAGTGGGCCGTTTTATTACAGAGAGCCTTTTTACTACTATTACTAATGTAAGTTTTGACCCAGCACGTTTTGAGGGGAGAATAAAAGCAGCCTTGGAATTAAGGGAGAGTATTGCTGCTAAGTTTAAAGAGGCCTATCAAGAGAAAGAAGGGAAGGTATTTAGTGATGTTCTGCCGGATATGTGTACCTGGTACAGTGATCATAGTAAAGATTATTACCTGAAGGGTGCAGAAATAGGTATCCTTAATATAGAAGATGAAGATATCAGGTCTTTAAAAGAGCTTCTTACTTACGGCCTGAAGGGGATGGCAGCATATACTGAACATGCCTATGTCTTAGCTGAAGAAGATGAGGAAATATATGAATTTATGATTGAAGGACTGGCAGCAACAGCAGATCAAGATATTTCAGTTAATAAACTAATAGGCTTAGTTATGCGCTGTGGTGAGCTTGCAGTACAGACAATGGCCCTGCTGGATAAAGCTAATACTGGGTCATATGGTAATCCAGAGCCGACAGAGGTAAATATCGGTGTTGGTGATAGGCCGGGCATATTAATCAGCGGTCATGACCTTAAAGACCTGGAGGAACTGCTTGTACAGACAGCTGGTAAAGGGATAGATGTCTATACACATGGAGAAATGCTGCCTGCTAATTCTTATCCAGCCTTTAAAAAATATGAACATTTTGTAGGGAATTATGGTAATGCCTGGTGGCAGCAGACGGGTGAATTTGAGAAGTTTAACGGACCTATCTTGATGACAACTAACTGCCTGGTACCACCCAGGGAAAGCTATCAAGATAGGGTATATACCACTGGTGTAGTTGGTTTTCCCGGGGTTAAACACATTGATGACCGGGAGGATGGTAAGCAGAAGAATTTCTCAGCTATTATTGAACATGCTTTAAGGTGTGAGCCTCCAGCAGAATTAGAAAAAGGTAGTATTATGGGTGGGTTTGCCCATGAGGCTGTCTTAAGTGTTGCTGATAAGGTAGTTGAAGCTGTTAAAGCTGGCAAGATAAAACGCTTTGTAGTAATGGCTGGTTGTGATGGAAAGCATAAGGGAAGGGATTATTATACCGATCTGGCCGAAAAGTTGCCTGAAGATACGGTGATATTAACAGCAGGTTGTGCTAAATACAGATATAATAAACTGGAGCTGGGTGATATTGATGGAATACCCCGTGTACTTGATGCCGGACAGTGTAATGATTCATATTCACTGGTAGTAATTGCCCAGAAACTTGCTGAAGCCTTTGGGGTTGATGATATTAATGAACTCCCTATATCCTATGATATAGCCTGGTATGAGCAGAAGGCTGTTACTGTCTTATTAGCTTTACTATATCTGGGGGTTAAAGGAATACGTTTAGGACCAAGCCTACCGGCTTTTATATCTCCAGGTGTTCTAAAGGTATTAGTAGATAAATTTGATATTAAAGGAATTAATACTGTGGGAGATGACCTTGAAGCAATTATGGCTGGAGAGTAGAATAAAAAAGGGGGGTAACTAACCCCTTTTTTATATAAAACAAGGGCTGGATAAAGAACCAGCCCTTATATTTTTGTCTAAAAACTGTTGTCTTTCAATTCAAAAGGTTATGTGATTTGACAGCAATTTTTAATTGTATTATACTAAGACTGAATGTAAATATACATTATTACATTATATAAATGGGGGGAAAAAATAAATGGGTAAAACTATGAAGACCATGGATGGTAATACTGCTGCTGCTCATGTGGCATATGCCTTTACTGAAGTAGCTGGTATCTATCCTATTACTCCATCTTCACCTATGGCTGAATATGTTGATACATGGAGTGCTCATGGTCGCAAGAACATTTTTGGACAGCGGGTTAAGCTTACTGAGATGCAATCTGAAGGAGGGGCATCTGGTGCAGTACACGGTTCTTTAGCAACCGGGGCACTGACTACTACATTTACTGCTTCTCAGGGATTGCTGTTAATGATCCCTAATATGTATAAAATTGCTGGGGAATTATTACCTGGTGTATTCCATGTAAGTGCTCGCTCAGTGGCAACCCAGGCATTGTCGATTTTTGGTGATCACTCTGATGTAATGGCAGCAAGACAAACAGGTTTTGCTATGCTAGCTTCAGGTAGTGTCCAGGAAGTTATGGATCTAGCTGGTGTAGCCCACCTGGCAGCTATTAAGTCCAGTATTCCATTTTTACATTTCTTTGATGGTTTCCGCACCTCACATGAGATACAGAAAGTTGAGGTTATGGATTATGATGACTTAGCTAAGTTAGTTGATTATGATGCGGTTAAGAGATTCAAACACAATAGTTTAAATCCTGAACGTCCTGTGACAAGGGGTACTGCGGAAAATCCAGATATCTTCTTCCAGGCTCGTGAATCCTGTAACAGCTTTTATGATGCTGTGCCTGATATTGTGGCAGATTATATGGAAGAGATTAGTAAGGTCACAGGTAGGGAATACCGTCCTTTCAATTATGTTGGTGCAGAAGATGCTGAATATGTAGTTATTGCGATGGGTTCTGTAACAGATACCATTGATGAGACTGTTGAGTATCTGACCAGTAAGGGTGAGAAGGTTGGACTTATTAAGGTTCGTCTCTACCGTCCATTCTCAGAAAAATATTTATTAGAGGCACTGCCTGAAACAGTCAAGAAGATTGCTGTTTTAGATAGGACGAAGGAACCGGGTGCTGTAGGTGAACCCTTATATGAAGATGTAAGGAGCCTGTTCTATGATAAAGAAGATGCACCTATTGTAGTTGGTGGCAGGTATGGTCTGAGTTCTAAAAATACTACACCAACACAGATTAAGGCTGTTTTTGAAAATCTCAAGCAAGACCAGTCTAAAAACAATTTTACTGTTGGTATTGTTGATGATGTTACTAATACATCATTAGAATTAGGAGATAAAATAAATACAGCCCCCGAGGGAACTGTACGCTGTAAATTCTGGGGTATGGGTTCTGACGGTACTGTTGGTGCTAATAAGAATGCTATTAAGATTATTGGTGACAATACTGATAAATATGCCCAGGGATATTTCTCCTATGACTCCAAGAAATCAGGTGGTGTAACAGTATCACACCTTCGTTTTGGAGATAATCCAATTAAATCTACTTATCTAATTGAAGAAGCTGATTATGTAGCCTGTCATAAGGAATCATATGTCAACCAGTTTGATCTACTGGATGGACTAAAAGATGGTGGGACTTTTGTGCTTAATTGTACCTGGTCTAAAGATGAATTAGATGAAAAACTCCCTGCCGGTATTAAAAAATATCTGGCTGAGCATAATATTGATCTTTATATTATAAACGCCTTTGAGATAGCTGCTGAAGTAGGTCTTGGCGGCAGGATAAATATGGTTATGCAGACTGCTTTCTTTAAATTGGCCAAAATTATTCCTGTAGATGAAGCAGTTAAATACCTGAAAGAGGCGATTAAGAAAAGTTATGGACATAAGGGAGACAAGATTGTAAAGATGAACTATGATGCAGTAGACAAGGCCCTTGATGCCCTGGAAA